>NZ_JBQFRE010000002.1:0-627275 GCF_056537245.1 Ruegeria sp. CG11 | reverse complement strand
CCAACGCAAAGTGTCGCGGGATGGAGCAGCCCGGTAGCTCGTCAGGCTCATAACCTGAAGGTCGCAGGTTCAAATCCTGCTCCCGCAACCAAAAATAACAGCCAAATATCAAACGCTTAGCCTCGCAAACCGCGAGGCTTTTTGCATCCCGCCAATACAACTGGAAGCACTGTGGAGGCAAAAGGAGGCGAATAAAACTGTGGTAACGCGCAACAGAGCCTATTCGCACAAGTCCCTGTAAAAGTCGCGATGAGTCCTTATACATCACTACGTGAGTGTTCGAAGTGCGTGAAGGTAAAGGGTTTAATGCAACTTTAAGTTCCCCACAGGTGACTTCGCATTGGCTTGGGCTGAAGCAGTGGGTTGCGATATCGCATCTCAAGCTGGGAGGTAACACCATAGCCGCTCCGGCAACAAAACCGCATACCAGCAAAAAACCAACTTCATCGTTCTCATCCTGAACTTCGCCTGATTGCCGCTAATGAGATACATGGGTGTGGCAACGAGCAAGGCGCTTTTCACCATGAGACTGAACTGTCCATGTCCTGAAGGCACACTTGGGCTGACTGCTGTCATTCTCTGCGAAATGCTTCAAAGAGCCCAGTGTGCCTAATGCTGCTATCAATTACGCTGCAGGTCTCTGCTCGTGTAGCGCATTGAGAAACCATATAGCCAGACATTGAGCACAGGAACTTGTTAAAGGGCTACCTGTCCACCTGCATACACAAAGGGCGGATTATGGGCTAAGGAGACCACTGATGCCTAACCACGTCAAAGCGTTCTGAACTCGATTGGAGATTGCGGAAGCCAAACGCGATCTCACCTTGTCTCCTGGCACGTTCGATCGGATGCCTTTGATCTCTGACTAAACTATGCGGCTGAAACGGGTGCCTGAAGGCAGTCTTCCACGACACTTCCTTATCGCCACTCAACAGCTTGGCAATGCTTCGGGCAGAAATCCGCAAGAATAGATTTTTTGGAATAAGCTGATATACTGCTTGTCAGTTTTTTTGAGTACTTTGTGTTAGAGAGTGGTGTTGTGCGAGTAGATTTAATTGAGGGGCGAACTGCAATCATTGAGCTGCGTTCACAATGGAACGCGGTATATCAGGCAGATCCCGAGGCCAATTATTTCCTGTCATTTGAATGGCTTTTCGGAACTGCGGAAAGCGCTGGTGCCGGTAGCTTTGTTCTTGCTGTCCGGGCGCCTCATGGCGAACCAGGATATGTAGCCTTTCTTCCGGTTCGGCTGGCTACTAAGCACGATTCCGGCGGGTTCTATAATGAGATTTATCTGACTGGAAACTACGTTTCGGATTATAACGGCCTAATCTGCCGACCTGAATCTGAAGAGACTGCCATACCCGCACTTGCTCAAAAACTGCAAGAGATGAACTGGCGGCGCCTCCGTCTTCTCAACCTCCCGACCTCCTACAAACGGCTTAATCTGTTCCTCAGGGCTTTCTCGGGTGAAATCCTCGAGCTGAAGCACCTGAAAATGGTCGAACCCGACGGCGTCAATAACGGGGTATGCCCCCATACGATGCTTCCAGGAGATTGGGACGAGTTTCTTAGTCAAAGAGTCAGCAAAAACACCCGCCAAAAGATCCGGCGCTTTCTGCGTCAGGTAGAAGCCTCGGACGCGTATCGTTTTACGCACACAACCAGCGAAACGTTTGACCGGGATATTGAAACTCTTATCCGGCTATGGACTGATAAATGGGGTGAGCGCAAAGGCGACCGGTTGAACGCCATTCTGAAAACCCAGCGCAGAATGCTCAGAACAGCTTGGGCGACAAATACGTTGTTCATGCCAATGCTTTGGTATGAAGACCGTCCGATTTGTGTGTTCAGCATATTGGTCGACCGGAAAGGCATGGCTTATAATTTCTATATCGGTGCGCGCGACACGGCCTTCAAAGGCCCGCCGCCGGGTTTGGTCCTTCATTCCTACGCCATTAGACACGCCATTTCGCAGGGCTTCAAAAAATATGATTTCCTTCGCGGCGACGAGCCTTACAAGTACTCTTTCGGATCAAAGGACGCAAAAATCCGGTCGCTGCTGCTGATTACGCAAAGCGGTAAAAATCTTGGCGACAAGCTTGATCGGCGTTGTCTGCGTTATGTGTTGAAGCGTTCCAAAGCACTCTATAACGCCGGAGATCTGGCGGCGGCACAGCGCGGGTTTGCGCAAATCGTGAATGCTGAGCCGAACGATCCACGTGTGCGCTACATGCACGGGGTAATTGCCGCGAGACAGGGCTACAACGGTACTGCCTACCGGGAGTTCGTAAAACTATTGGAGCGCCGACCAAATTCGCTAAAGATATGGCTCAGACTGGGGCGTGCGCTGGTAGCCGGGCAAAAGAACACGGGCGAGGCGGAAAAGGCCGGCACCGGGTTGCTAAACAAATCCATGGACGTGGCGAAACTCTTTTCCCTGTTTGGGCGTACGCTTTTGAAGCTTGATCTGGCCGATGACGCATTGGCTGTAGCCAAGGCTGCATTGCGCCTCGATCCCGACAACGCGAGCCTGCAGGGAATCCTCGCGAGGGCGCTCCGCAGCAAAAGACCGAGAGCTACGCAGCGGGACGAGCAATCGTCGCTTAAGACTTCAGACATTGACATCAAAACTGACAAGATACCGGCGTCGATTGGTGCAAAGACAAAGGTGAACGCAAAAATTATCTCAGCTTTGGACGTCGACGCCCAAGGCTACCCTGCGTTCGACGCAATGAGCAAGCAGACAACGGAAACCGCGCTGGCGCGCGTAATGGTCACCTCCAATCCGATGCGGTTCACGCCGCCGAAATCGCCCATATTGCAAGGGCGATGAGCCCGTTTAACGTGATCGTACCTTGGCACGCCAACGATACTGCGGGGTACGTGATGGCCAATGGTATTCTCGGACCTGCGATGCCTTATGTTTGGCAAACCCAGCCAAAAGCTGACATTAAGTACCGCCCTATCCGCACATGCAGCGAACGGCAGTTGTGTGGCCTATCAAGACAACCGATACTTCCCGCGCGCCATGGCAAGCCGTTCTTCGAGTGGGGTAGTATGCTCTGCAACGAGCCGAGCCAAAACGTTGGAGTGATTTTCCAAAAATCACTAAAACTGTCCGCAGAAACGTCTGAAATTGCCGCACGGGTGACAAACAGCCCCGCTAGTTGCGCGTCCAATTCTCGCATCTTGGCGGCACGATTGGCCTTAACGACATCGTTGGGCATCACACCCGCACAGTTCTGAAAATGGTCAGCGGTGCGGAACGTCCGGTATGCGGACAAAGCAGACCATCAAAAGATCGCTACGAACAGCAACAACCTGCAAATTATTGACGTTCGCTTAGCCCCTCACACATTTCCGTAGAAAGAGATCATTTTTTCGCAGTAGGGGACATTTGCTTCCGGAAAACCGTTTGCGATTAGGTGCTTCTTAAAGTCGCGAGCGGAAGTATTCGAAACGTTGGTGGTCTTCCAGTGGTGGTACATATGGAGTATCTCAAACGACCCTATGAATTTAGGCATTAGGTAGCGATCAATGGCGCTCGCTGAACTTGATAGAATATTTAAGAAATACAGAAGCTTGACCTGAGAAATCCTTCCGGAGACACGATCATGCAAATCCGAGGGGTCGGGCACATCAAGGGAACGGCCGAAACCGTGGGCGAATTGATTCCGAAGTTTTCTCATCTTCTCGAGCTCTGAAATCGGAAACATTTCGGAGGTGTTAGTAGCGCCGAAGATGCGCTTAAAATGGGCCTCTCGTCTACCCCAAGCATCTCGAGTGAGCAATTTCTGATCTGCTTCGTAGTCAATCTCTACGCCACGTTTGAGAAGGGCAATTCCATCTAGCTCACGAGATGCCCCAAAGCGGCACAAGGGGTCTGACATCAGAGCGGTTCGACAAATCCTGCTCATGTATGCCTCGTGGAAGGCCACTGCCGAGACAAGGGCCGACAGCCGAAGCCAATTTCCGAGCGCATCATTGGCCGTCAACCACTCATCAACAGTATTTGGAATCCGAGAAATGTTCGGCCCACCGGCTTGGAAAATGGTTGCCGTCAAAGTCTCTGAATCAGACTCCTTCGCTTTTCTGGCAAGATAACGAGCATTTTCAGTCATGACGACGAACGACCAAAAGTGCTCGTTTATCTCTGTCTGACGGTCATTGAACTCATTGATGGCGATACTTCTTGATCGAAGCGGAACGTTTCTATCAAAAACCAATCTGTCCCTCATTTCACCGGGGTTGGTATGCAGCCCAAAAAAGTTTTGCGACTCGTCGCATCGCGAAGTTGCGGTCTACCTCGCTTGAGATCCGACATATATCAAGTTTGGCTGAACCTGACAGACTTCATTCCACACCAAAACAGAAGATGGTCTCCACCGCACCGAGCAGCAGAAGTGTCGGCAGTCCACCCATTCATCCCGTCCGCAGCATTCGGTTTTTCGGGCGCTCTTCGGACGTCGGATGCAACGCAGCATCTCTTGATATGATGATCTGTCAACGTCGGGTTGTAGCTGTGGGAGGGCTTGGCGGATCGGAGGATCAGCCATGGAAACACCAAACTTACCTGCCATTCGCGCGCTTCGCCCAGCTTGGAACAAGAGCCGCATCGTCGGTCAGAAGCGACCACTGAAACCAAAGCATGTCTGGACAATCTGCGTCCGGCTTGAATTAGCCGGGAGCCATCGCGACCTTGCACTGTTCAACATGGCGATCGACAACAAGCTCAGCGGCTGTGATCTGGTGAAGATGAAAGTCGTCGATGTGATGGCGTCGGGCCAGATCAAAGAACGCGCTTCCATTCTGCAAAGCAAAACGCAGAAACCAATGCGCTTCGAAATCTCCGAAGGAACGCGAGCATCTGTTGAAAAGTGGATGGAGGATGAGCTCATGGTCGGCTCAGAGTACCTGTGGACAGGCCGTTTCCATGAGCGTCTTCACATCTCGACCCGCCAATATGCACGGATTGTCCGAGATTGGGTCACGTCGATTGGTTTAGAGGCGAGCGCATACGGCACGCATTCGATGCGGCGCAGCAAGGTCACGCAGATATACAAAAAGACAGGCAATTTGCGCGAAGTTCAGCTATTGCTTGGCCACACAAAAATGGACAGCACGGTCCGGTATCTCGGGGTGGAGCTGGAAGACGCACTCGCGATTGCAGAGGCAATTGAAATCTGACGATCCGGGCCGCCCTTGTGGGCGGCCCAGAGCCGCCGTTGACCAATAGTAATTGTCGCTGCGCCGCAGCCCGTCAGTCTGAACCTTCGCTGCGAGTGCAAGATCGAGGCTAGGCCGAATTCACACATCGCGAGCCTTTTCCGTCATTCTGTCAAAACATGTGAAGGCAGAAGAATGGACTAAATCGAAGGATTGTCAATTTGCTCGTGGCGCAATGCGCGTTACAAGACCGATCCTCGCTAAACCTAATCGGGTACACGTAAACAATTGAACTGAAACTTGTGACACGCACCACGACAAGTGGCCTTGCCAAAGCGCAGAACCTGTGCATCGCTATCAATCAAATATTACTCGACTGGTGACCAATTAGTGTCGGGGTCGTAAGTAGAGATTTCTGCTGCAATATTAAGTGTTTCCGAGCCAAAATCTGCCTCGTAAACTATACCGTTTTCGCCAACCAGAAAGGAGTGGATACCAGTTTGTCCATAATCTGAAGGCACTGCGAGCAATGCATGTCCCGCGACGAAGCGATCACCGACAAAGTAGGAGTAGGCACCCCCGGGTGCATTCGGTCCCTGACCATGCAAAATCGTGTAGTAGTACCCTAAAAATGGCTCGGCTTCATAGTCGACCTCACCGTCGCTCCACCCGGAAGCGGCGGCTCGGGCAAGCGCTGCACCAACGAAACTATCGTCATCTGGCCAGAATAGTCCGTTTCGCTTTCCTGGATCAGAAATGATCGCTTGGGCGAATTCCATAACGCCGTCACCGTTGTGATCCACCAGCCGGAAAGCCGCTTGTAGGTCAACATAAGCCTCAAGCAGTTCGATCACTTCCAACTCATTCAACCCAATCTCTCTGGCAGAGAGTTCCTCGATTCCGGCTTCCAGGTCAAAGCGCCAGCCATCTTCCATTCGTAGAATTGGGATCGGGAAGGGCCAACTGTCTTCACCCAGAAGAAGTACAACCCCTTTATCCTCGGGCTGAAAGCGATACCCCTCAGCGTACATACCAAGCACTTCCTGCCTTCTTTCTTGGTCTTCCGCTGGGTCACCCGTTCCAACTAAATCCTCGGCTTCGGGCCCGAAAATTTCGAGCAGCTTGCTCTGATCATTAACCTTCAACGCATCTACAAAAGCGTCCAGTGCCATTTGCGGCGTATCAAATCGGGCTCCTTCAGAGAGCGCCGGGCTTGTTGTCGCGGCAAGCAATAAAACTGAATATACTAATCTACGCATCTTACCGTCTCCGCTTGCCTTTGGCGGCGTGTCCACGCTTGGACGCGCTTTTAGTTCTGCTGCCGGACGCATTTTTCTTCATCGCCTGCCCTTTGGACGCCGTGGGCTTGCGCTGCGTCGACGCCGCTTTCTTCGCCTGGGGCTTTTTGGCGGCCTGCGGTCTTTGTGCGACTGGTTTTTTCGTTGCATCCGGACGTTTGGTGCGATCAATCGCCTGTTGTTTTGCAACAGCCTTGTCCCGATCGGCGTTGCCACGGTTCACCTGTGGCAAAGACTTGTTCCCGCTGCCCCGGTTCGCAAGAGCTCCTCCAGCGACGGCCCCGGCGCCAGCTGCAACTGCTGCCGTGGCACGGTCCCGGCTGATGTCAGCGGCACCAGACTCGCGGCTCAACTTAGCACGCAGTTCATCCGTGCGACCCTCGGGACGGTTGACCGGCATGTCGCCACGTCCACCTTCAGGTCTTTTGTGATCTGCGATCTTATCCCGGGCTTCCTTTTGACGATCAGGATCGGGGTTCCAGCCGATATCAGTTCGGTCGCCTAAATCTATGTCATTGCCGATGTTGACATTGCCATCGACGTCTATGTCGATGTCCGGGTTTCGGTAGATCGGACCCCCGCCCCAACCACCACAATTTCGGCATCCCCAGTAGTCATACCAATCGTCGTCATCGTCAAAAATCTCGTCGATCAGGGCCACAGTTCCAAAAGTCAGCAATGCCGCGCCCACAACATCTCCAGCAGACGGGCCAGTATAAACTGTCTCCGGGTTGTATTGCGGGACGTATACTGTTTCGGGTTCAGTCGGTGTGATTACGACTGTTTCGTCGTCAGACACTTCGACAGTTTGCTCGGGCCCTGAAACAAGAGCCCCGCTGTCAATCGCCTGGTCCCGCATTACCTGCACCGCATCCATCACATCATCGGACTGGGCCAGCATGGCGGTGCCGACGGTCTCGGTCCAATCGATGTGGGTGGCCATCTGACCAACGACTTCGGGGAACGCTGTCGCCAAAACACTAACAGAAGGATCCCAGCCCATTGCTTCGATTTCCAGCTCAAGCTCAGCAGGGTCGCGGTCGGCGTTATCCAGCAAATACCGTTCGGCTTTTACAATCTCCAATGGTTGTGTAGCCGCGACAAATATCTGTATGAGCAGCGTGTCAGGGTAAAGAGCCACAGGGGCGACCAGGGTCTGCAACTCTGCGTCAGTCAGAAGGCTGGCCGAAATCGCCGACGTATCTTCTTCTGCGGCGACGCCCTCAGATTCCACTTGCGCGAACCCGGCAGTAGATACGCTCATACCGAAAGCAATTAATAGAAACCTAAACATATTGCGATCCTTCGATTTCTTGAAGGATCACCTAAGACTGCGATTCTGGCAACCGGACGGGAAAAAAGGCGGTTTTGGGTTATTTACGGCCATCGAAGAATGGAGGAAACACTGCAACACAAAGCGGCCACACAGTGCACTGGGCTATCGCCCTCCGGCACCGGAAACCATCATCCCGATGGATCACAGGCCGATCATGCACTAACAATCACGTTGGACCAGTCAGATGAGGCTGCTCACCAATGCTATCTAAAATCCAGCACAGCAAGGGCAATGCCATTGCTCATAAAGCGAGCGCAACGGCGCGGCAGCCCTGCTAAGAGGGAAGTTCCCCACTCTGGGAGTTTTTCCCAAACTAAGAAGTGGATATACCAAATAAACTCGTGTCACCGTACCTCGGTCACCCCAACCTTAGCCAATTCGGATGAGTATTGCGCTTTGACGCGCGCAGCAAATCCTGCCCCGGCTTCAGAGAAGCTGTCGACGACGAGATTTGAACCCGCCTGCTTTAGTGTTTCGATTTCGTCCTGATAACGCGCCACTGCTGTAATTTTTCCAGTATAAGGGCTATCGGAAAGGCGGCGGATCATATCGAGATTGGCGGCCAACTCCGGCAAAGTTAAAAGAACAAGACGAACCCCACCCGACTGAACCCGCTCCCAAAAGTCGGAATCGGTGGCGTCACCCAAGATTACATTGCGGCCAGCCTTTTGATGGAGATTGGCAGTGTCTGGATTGCTCTCCAAGCCGACGACGACGTCACCATAGTGCTTACACAAATAGTCGTAGGCACCTGTTCCCACTCTTCCCATCCCGAGGACGGCAATTCGAGCGTCGCCAACATGAATGGGCTGATCATCTGGGTGACGTTCGGTACTTTCCCAAGGGGTCAGGCTTTCATGAAAGCGGGCATAGAGATCGTGGGCCATGGTGTTGACCGGCGACCCGAGCACAAATGTGATAGCCAAAGCGACCGCTAAAACTGCCAACCAATCTGGGGAAAGCCATCCGTTTGATACGCCTATGGCACCTACGATAAGGCCAAATTCACTATAGGTGGCAAGACCCAAAGCAGACAGAGAAGAGCTGCGTGCGCGTAAGCGGAAGCGGGTCAGCAAGAAGAAGAAAAGCGTTATCTTGATTGGCAGCAGAAAGACGAATAGCAGCGCCACAAGCAAGGCTTGGAGACTAAGAGTTCCAGTCAAACCCACGTTGAGAAAAAAACCTATCAGCAAAATGTCTTTAAAGCTTAGCAGTGAGTCTGAGATCTCACCTGCCCGAGCATGTTTTGCCAACAGAACCCCAAGGACAAGTGCGCCCAGATCCGGTTTGAGTCCTACCAGGTCGAAGGCCGCGGCTCCCAGGACGAGGGCGGCGACCAATCCGAATAAAGGTACCAGTTCGCCGTGCTCGCAACGATCCATAATAAAGAACAAAAAGGGGCGCAGCAGGAAAAGTCCGAATAGAGCCAGCGCCCATATTGACGGCACCTGGCCGGTCGAAACAGTGATGAAGACAACCGCGATAACGTCCTGCACGATTAAAATGCCGATGGCCACTCGACCATGCAAAGACTGCATCTCGCCTTTTTCTTCGAAAGTTTTAACGGCGAAGACTGTGCTGGAAAAGCTGAGCGCAAATGCCACCAGCCCGCACGTCGCAAGAGTAAGATCGGTAAAGAGGCGAACTCCTGCTATCGAGATCAGGAAGATAACGAACCCGAAAAACCCAACGATTACGGCCATATGAATGCTGGCGCCTGCCCAGACTTCTGGTCGGAGCAAGGTCTCGATCTTAAGCTTTAGGCCGATTGAGAAGAGAAGCAAAATAACACCAAGGTCGGCGAACTGGCCCAGAAATGGCGTACTTTCAAATCCCACGCCCTTGAGAACGAAACCTGCGGCCAGAAAACCAACCAGTGGTGGAAGACCCACCTGACGCGCGGAAAAACCCAACACAAAGGCGACCGAAAGAAATACCGGGTCCATTTGACCGCTCCTTTCCCTTTTGGTCCAAACCGTCGCATCGCCGCAGGCCAACGACGCGCCATGATTAGGGTAACCTGCATCGAGAATTAAAGAAATCGGAACATATAAAGTGAACCTCCTCAAAAGATTTGGAGAAAATCAACATTTAAACCAAGAAGATGACTGAACTTGCTTGGCGTTATTAATCGAAGCAGTCGAGGGTCAGATCTGGTCTTGGAGGGCGAGCGGAAAGTGCCGTTCGCCTAATATTCAATTGCCGGCCTTGTCGGCATTGCTCAAAG
This sequence comes from Ruegeria sp. CG11, assembly GCF_056537245.1. Lineage (NCBI taxonomy): Bacteria > Pseudomonadati > Pseudomonadota > Alphaproteobacteria > Rhodobacterales > Roseobacteraceae > Ruegeria > Ruegeria sp. CG11. The sequence goes on along the minus strand of NZ_JBQFRE010000002.1, from coordinate 617,245 downwards.
ACCCGCCAGGCACTTTCTAATTTTCATCGCATACGTTTGGAGTGATTGTAATCGGCTCTACACAGGAAATACCTGCACGCTGAAAACCAACGTCGGAAGCCGCGCGCCCGTCAATCCAAACCTATTGTTTGCGCACCATAGTGAAATTGTCGTCATCTCAAACGGCAAACAGTTTACAAGGACGTCGATCTACAATTTGGCATGCCCTCCAGTTACCTCAGCGTCGGCGGCTTGCAGTTCGGCATCTGGCGAAGCAAGCAAAGGCGGTAACGCATACCTTGCGCGTATATGTTCATCGCCATATTGACGTCTGACCAAGCGTCGAACTGATCTTGGGTTAGAACTTTGCCGCCAACGCGGGAATCAATACCTGCTCCCAAAAGTTCGCGGCTCAAGGAGTCGCGCATCTCGAATTCGATCTTAAGCTGGCCGTTGAACACCGGTTTGTCTGTAACATAGTCGGCTGCTCTAGTTGCGATATGAGCTACGGGTACAACCGTGGAGATTGTGTCCATAGTCACGTTCTTTTTGGTAGCCTTGATAATTGCAAGCTTGAACCGCAACGTGTTTGGCCCCGGCGAAGTAACCAGTTTAAGGTCCTGACTGAGTTCACTGGCGATCAATGAATAAAAATGGTTGCTTAGCGCTTGCGAGTCCTGTGCGTTCAAGTTGCCGCCACTCGACTGGTCGGTGAACGAAACGATGGGGTCGAGCAAGAGCTTGTCGTAGCCGGAGGCGTCGAAGTCTGGGTTGATATAGCTTAAGCCCGCTCTCAACGGATCGCCGGGTTGCTCAAGCTTGGCGTAAACATCCGGTGTTAGAAATCCGCTAGGGTCAAGGTCTCCGGTTTGCCTAATAGCGTCGCATCCTGCCAATGCCAGAAACATGGCTGTCGCGGCAACGTATCCACACTTTTCTAGAAGCACTTTCCCCTCCTTCAAAAATTTCCTTCTCCACCTTGTATTGAACCGCATCCCTGACAATTGGTGACTACTAAATGATGCGTACCTTGCTGCGAGGGACTTTTACTGGTCCTAAAAAGCTGCAGTAAAAGGACTTAACAATGGTGACACTCTAGTATGATACTCGTCACAGTGTCCGTAGGATAGGTTTGTCTGGGGAAACGGGAACTGTGCTCAAACCCCGGTTTGTGCAACAAAGCCCGTCGCCGCAACAAAATTCGAAGAACAGTCTCCAATCGCACCCAAAAGACAAACAGTAATTTTGAGGTTGCATCGTACTGCGAAGTTGCCTTGCCAACCTAAAGCGATGGTAATTTGACGAAATGTGGTCGGGATTCTCTTTACCAGCCCTAAACAGATTCCGTTTTTTGACTTTGTTTGATAAGTGCATACAATTCAAAAAGCTTTTTGCGCCATTATGGTTGGTTGGGCCACGTACACGGAGACTGCAAAAAAAACGACCGGCACCGGAGGGGAAAAATGAAGAGATTATCTGTTTGGTTATTTGCCTTCTTGTTGCTTGTGGGTTGCTGGGAGAAGGAAGAGGAAACAGCCGAAGCGATCGTCCGTCCCGTCAGGGCAACCGAGATTTCCGACCTGTCCAGTTTGCATGACCGCTACTTTGTCGGAACAGCCAAAGCCGCGCGCGAGGTGTCTCTGGCTTTTCGCGTTCCGGGCAATGTTGTCGGTGTGGACGTTCAGGTTGGCGACCTGGTGGCGAAGGGTGATGTTGTTGCTGCCTTGGATCCCGCCCCGTACCAGGCTGAGGTTGATCGACTTACTGCAGAACTTGAAAGTGCTCAGGCGACGTTCGACAATGCCAAACTCCAAACGGATCGCCAACGTTCATTGGTTGAGAAAGATGTCGCGGCTCAGGCGACACTCGACCGGTTTGTCGCAGGCGAAACATCAGCTCAGGCGGCAATCAATTCTGTTCAAGGCGCACTGGACCGGGCCACTCTGGACTTGACCTATACAAGCTTGGCGGCACCGTTCGATGGCCGCGTGGTGGCAAAGTACATAGAGGACTTTGAAGAAGTCGCAGCGCAGACTCCGGTGCTGCGCATTCTGGATGCCGAGCACATCGAAGTAGTGATCGATATCCCCGAGCGCTACATCGCCCTGATCCCACATGTCGAGGACATTACCGTCACTTTTGATGCGTTAGGGGACGTGGTTTTACCGGCCGAAATCAGTGAAATCGGATCAGAGGCTTCGGCAACGACCCGAACCTTCCCCGTCACGCTGATTATGGAACAACCGGAAGATGCTCTTGTTCTACCGGGCATGGCAGGGCGCGTCCGTGGTCAGCCAAAGGAAGGGCACGAGCCATTTGATGCGATCATGGTTCCTGCCAGCGCGGTTTTCGTGCCCGAAGGGGAAACCGATCCCCATGTCTGGGTCTTTGACACCGGCTCGGAAACCGTGACCGCGCGGAAGGTTGCGCTTGGCACACCCAGATCGCAAGGGGTGGCGGTCAGCGGGGGGCTGGAGTTCGGCGACGTGGTTGTCACTGCCGGAGCGAACTCTTTGCGAGAGGGTCAGAAGGTTTCGCTACTTTCTGAGGATACGGAATAATGGGTCTCGCGGCTTTCTCCATCCGCAATGCCAAGTTCATTTGGTTCACGGTTACCATGCTCACATTGGGCGGCATTTCAGCGTTCTTCAGCCTTGGACAGCTGGAAGACCCCGAATTTACCATCAAAACAGCGGTCGTGACCACTCCCTATCCGGGGGCCAGTCCTGAAGAAGTTGAGCAGGAGGTCACGGAACGGATTGAACTTAAGCTGCAAGAGATCAAAGAAATCGACTACATCTCGAGCGAAAGCAGGGCCGGGCTTTCGACCATCAAAGTCGAGATTCGCCCGAACTATTGGTCCGATGAACTGCCGCAAATCTGGGATACGCTGCGCCGCAAAGTCAGGGACGTTGAAACAGACCTGCCTCCGGGCGCAGGCCGTCCTGCCATCAATGATGATTTCGGTGATGTCTTCGGTCTTCTTTTGGCGATGACCTCTGATGGGTTTTCGGCTCAGGAACTTGACAGTTTCGCCGAGGACTTCAAGCGCGAGCTTTCTTTGATCGACGGTGTAGGACGCGTCGATCTGTGGGGTGAGCGCGACAGGGTCATCTATCTGGAAACGCGCGAAGAAGCTCTGGCGGCTCTAGGCGTTTCAGCTCAGACTATTCTCAACACGTTGCAGACCCAGAACGCGATTGTGGATGCCGGGCGCGTGAATATCGGTGACTACCGTATGCGCATTGCGCCAAGCGGTACCTTCACCAGTCCAACGGACATCGCGGATCTGGTTGTACGTCCAAGTGGTCTGGATCAGGCCCAAAGTGGTCAGGCACGTGGACCCGAACTGCTGCGGCTTGGTGAAGTCGTTGAGGTCAAGGAAGGTTACGCCGATCCACCGACGACGATGATGCGCTATAACGGTCTTCCGTCTATTGGCTTGGCGATATCCTTTCAGTCCGGCGTCAATGTCGTCAGCGTTGGCGAGGCCGTAGACGCGAGAGTATCTGAACTGATCGCAGGCCTGCCGGTGGGCATCGAGGTCGAACGGGTTCATTGGCAGTCCGATGACGTGAACCTCGCCGTCAGCAGTTTTCTGGTCAGCCTTGGGCAAGCCGTCGCGATCGTTCTGGTCGTTTTGACTCTGGCGATGGGTGTTCGCATGGGGATCATCATCGGCAGCGGACTGATCCTGACGATCCTTACCACCTTCATCCCATTGGCAGCATTGGGCATAGACCTGCAGCGCATGTCCTTGGGCGCGTTGATCATCGCGCTTGGCATGATGGTCGACAACTCAATCGTCGTTGCCGATGGCGCTATGGTTCGGATGTCGCAAGGTATGGATCGCGCGAAAGCTGCAATCGATGCCGCCACGCGCCCGGCCATGTCACTGCTTGGGGCCACGTTCGTTGCGGTCATGGCGTTCTACCCGATCTTCGCGTCCGTTGAGAGCGCCGGAGAATACTGTCGGACGCTCTTCTCGGTTGTTGGGATTGCGCTGCTGGTCAGTTGGTTGTTGTCTATGACGGTCACGCCGCTGCAGTGCGTTGCCATGCTGCCAGAGCCAAAGGGCGGGGCCAGCGAGACCTTCGACACCGGCTTCTACGCCGTCTACCGCCGCTTTTTGGCTGCCGCGATCCGTGCTCGTTACCTGACGATCGGAGTGGCCGTGGGCGCTCTGGTCATTGCCGGGGTTGGCTTTGGCTCTGTCACACAGCTGTTCTTCCCGACGTCGTCGATGACCAAATACATGATCGACTACTACGCACCCGAGGGGACCCGGATCGAAGCCGTATCCCAGGCGATCACGCGGATCGAAGAGCAAGTGGAGATGGACGACCGGGTAACGGGTATCGCCAGCTTCATCGGGGCTGGCCCGCCGCGTTTCTACTTGCCCGTCGACCCGGAAGGAACAAACCCGTCCTACGCGCAAGTCATAGTGAACGTCGAGGATTACCGCGACATTCCCGAGATGACCAAAGAGATCTCGCTGTGGATATCGGCCAATATGCCCGAGGCGACGTCTTTCACGCGCCAATTCGGTGTGGGCCCCAGCAATACCTGGGCGTTCGAGAACCGCATCATCGGCCCAGCAGATGCCGATCCTGAGACCTTGCGCGAAATTGGCGACCGAGCCGTTGCGATCCTGGATCAGCACCAATGGACCAAGGTGGCGCGTACCGATTGGCGCAATCGCGTTCTGAAAACCGTCCCCGATTATGATCAGGACCGAGCGCGGTGGACCGGCATCACCTATGAAGATCTTGGCAACACGACGAAACGTGCTTTTGACGGGCGCTCGGTCGGCCTCTACCGCGAAGGTGATGAGTTGCTGCCAATCATCGTCCGGCCCGGCGCGGAAGATGTCGCCGCCGTTGACAACTTTGAACTGCTGCAATTGCAGTCCCCGTTTTCAACGGAGCCTGTCCCCTTGGCGCAGGTTGTTCGCAGCGTGAATGTCCAGCCAGAAGACCCCACGATCAATCGCCGCGACCGGCGCCGGGTTCTGACCGTCCAGGCCAATCCGATCGACAGTGTAACGCTGCCAAGCTATCGCGCAGCAGTTCTTGCCGACTTTGAAGCTTTGGAGGCTGACCTCCCGCCCGGCTACAGCATGGAATGGGGCGGAGAGTACGAGGACACCGTGTCTGCGCAAGCGTCCTTGATACCGGGCATGATACCTGCGTTTTCGATCATGGCACTTATCGTTGTCGGGCTATTCAACTCATACCGCAGACCGCTGGTCATTTTCCTTACGGTACCGTTCGTCCTAATTGGCATTGTTCCAAGCTTACTGCTGACGAATACGCCATTTGGATTTGTCGCGCTGCTTGGAGGTATGAGCCTGGCAGGTATGATGATCAAAAATGCGATCGTTTTGATCGATCAGATCAATGACAACTTGGCCGAAGGTCAACCGGATTACGATGCGGTTTTGAATGCCGGAGCTTCTAGGCTTCGCCCCGTTGTGCTGGCTGCAGCAACAACAGTTCTGGGCGTCATACCGCTGCTGCCGGACGTATTTTGGGTGGGATTGGCCATCACGATCATGGGTGGCTTGACGGTGGGTACGATGCTCACAATGATCCTGGTCCCGGTCTTGTTCGCCACAGTGCATGGCATTCGACAATCACTGAAAGCCGTTTGACGTCGCCTTTCAAACGGCCTTTAGATCGGTTTTTGCGGAGCAAGTAGTTTTTGTATTTAGACGGCTCATGCGGGGGTTAAGTTGGACAATACAGTACTGTACTTTTTAGTTGGCATCTTCGTGGCTGGCCTAATCTCGTTGGGATATTTCGCCAGAGGAAGCGGAGCACTGTTGGTAATTGGGATACTGGTTTGTGTGTTGTTGGCAATGATCGCTTTTTTGGGGGGGGTACTTTGGCGAAGCCCCTAAGTGAGGTTTGAATGAACTTTTTGAAAAGGTGTTGCCAGTTGTAGTGAATTGTACTTATCCGGCGTTTGGATAGCAAACATCCCGGATTCACGCTGGAATTATCTGACGCTATCCGGGGTGCTGAGCCTCCCCAATTGAATGGTTCCACCGTTAAGATTAGGAAACGGAGGACCTAGAATGGCAAACAAGCGACCCAAGCCAGAAGAAATTGTCTCGAAGTTGCGGCAGGTTGAAGTTCTGATAGAGCATGTCCACCGCCCTGTAGGCTTTGACGAAATGCAGTATATGTTCTTCCGGCCGCGCAAAGCGCCGGTACATCCAGACAATGTCCGCGATCTTTATCCCCGGCCGAGTATTTTTAAGCCTGTTCCGCGCGGCAATTGAGGCGTCGCGGGGGCCAAGCTCGGCTAAAATCGCTACCTTGATGGAAACCGATCACCAAATATCCGGCTGTGCCCCCTTACGATAGCTGCTCAGTGCTGTTTCATAATCTCCGTTCAGGAAATGATACTCGGCGAGCGCCTGATACCAGTTTGGGTCTGTTGCATTTGGGTCAAGCGCAATTGCGTTCTCGACAAGAGCAGCGCCCAAATCCAAACGCCCGGACCAAATGAACTCATAGCCGATATGCCCTTGCAAATAACGATCTGTCCCCAATGCCAGCGCCGTTTCGGCAGACGAGAAGAACCCGTCAAGATCACGTTGAATCTGAAGCACAAGCGCCAGAAGGAAGTGAGCGCGCGCAGAATACGGGGTCAGCGACACCGCCTTCCGCGCAGACTCTTCAGCGCGTTGTGTTTTCTCTTCCTCTGTCCCCGGGTAAAGCCCGGTGAAAAGCTTCACATCAGTCAGCAGTGCTTCGGCCAATTGTGCCCAACCGCGCCAATAATCGGGTTCTTCCTGGACAACCCTCAAGATACAGCCTCGGACGCGCTCTTGCATATCTCGTCGGTTCAGAAAACCAACACGCAGCAAGGAACATTCGTAAGACGAAAGGTGTTCAGGCGGTTTTGCACGCGCGCGCCCTGCATGAATACGCTTTATCGCCCCACCAGAATCCCCGACTGCGGAGGCAACTTTGTCGGTAATGTGCAATTGAACATCGAGAATATTTGATGTCGTGAGACTTTCATCATACGTGTCCGACCAGACTTGAAAACCCGATGATGTTTCAATCAGCAGTGCCGTCACGCGCAGGCGATCTGCAACCTGCCGAACCGAGCCTTCCAGCACATAGTCCGCTCCGAATGTTTGCCCGATACTGCGTGGGTCACTTTCTGTCGTATCAACGGCATGGGTAGATTGACGCGAAAGAACATTAAGGTCCTGATAGTTTCCCAGTTCAACGATGATGTCTTCGCCAATGCCTATCGCCAACAAATCGCGAGCATCAGTGTTGTTGAGGTTTTGAAATGGAAGGATGGCAATCGTCGGGCCGGTCGGTTCCGTAAACAGAGTCGTTTCATCAAAATTCTTGGCGTCGGGCGACATGCGATCAATGCCTATCCACCACGTCAATAGGCCCGCGCACACAATCCAACCAGCACCAATGCACTGGCCAACAATGGGCACCTGTTTGATCGCTGTCCGGGGGCTGAAGCTCCTTCAGGAAGAACCCGGAAAACCCGAACCGGTTCAGCAATGTTCTTAAGACTGTGCAGACCGAGGTCTTCAATTTCGGTATCCACCTTACCGATTGCCTGGCAAGCGACACTCTCAGATACCGCGACACCACCAGGGTCAGCCAGACTTTCAATGCGAGAGGCTATATTCACCCTGTCACCATACAGATCCCCATCGGCGATCATGATATCACCGAGGTTTATCCCAATCCGAAGTTGCAGCCGCGACCCATCGGCGAGGGTCGGAGTACCCTTAGCCAATGCACTCTGAACTTCGATACCGCAGTTTACGGCATCGACGACCGAAGCAAATTCGACAAGGGAGCCATCCCCCATCAACTTGACTATGCGCTAGTGATGTCTGTCGATCGCAGCGCTAAAATATAGGAACGCAACGCTTTGAGGGCGGACAAAACCCCCGCTTCATCGCCGCCCATCAACGGCGAGTAACCAACGACATCGGCAGCCTTGATCGCGGCAAGTCGGCGCTGCATAGGACCCTCCTGCTCGCAGTCCAACTGATGTCACGAAATATCGACAATGCGCGACCTTTGAGTAGCCCACTCAAATTGGCTGCTATAACTAAGGCTGAACGTCCGCTTCGCCTCGACGGCATCACCTCTTTGCACCCGCAGTGAAGGTCAGCTCTCCGCCCCACCTTTCTACTGGAATTCGCGCGAGCGCTGATGAAGGTGTACCCGTCTATTTGAGGCCTAGTTCTTTTAAGACCTTGTTTGCGGTGGCCCATGACATACCAAATTCTAGTTGAATTCTGCGCACGGACTTAACTTCTGCGTACCGAAGTGAGATTTTTTCTTCGTCGTACATTGGGCGTCTTCGGCCTTTAGATACCTTTGTTCCAGTTGCCTCGATCAACTTGACGAGGAGCTTTTGTGATATCCCTTGTTCATCCGCTATTTGTGGCAACAACTCGTCCGAACGATACCGGTGAGCCAGAGTCTCGCTATAGGCAAACCCATAGGTATCTAGGACTCGGGCGGCAAACGCCGTGCGAATGGAGAAGTGTTTTGCAAACTCACGCAGTGAGTTGTGAGACTTCCACGCGCGCTAAACCTTAGCTTGTACGATAGCCTGCCTACTATGGCATATCCCCAGCATTTATTTGTGTTCCGGCCGGCTGATCCGATCAACGACATCAGTGTGACAATCATCAACGGCGCGTCCATAACTGTAGAAACGACGCCGGGCTTTGGCATTGAGCCTTTCAATTCCCATAACGCCATTGATCTGTTTAGTAACTCGGGCGTGACCTTTACCGACAACAATGAGTCAACAACCATTTCGAGGTCCAATGACGCGCTTCGAACCGTCGTTTATGGCGGCGGCGATGGGACGGTGGCCACGACCGGCACGCTTAGCGGAGCGCGCAACGGTATCTACGCTCGAAATTACGGTGTGCTGTCGTCAGGGAGCCTCTCGATTACAGCGGCGAAGCGCGCTTTTTGTATCTTTTGTGAGTCAAATTGTTCCGGGCGCTCTCTGCCAAGACACCACGAGCGTTTTCTAGGTTTACCTTGAAGCGCCGCCTCTTGAAGCGGAGCAGATGCTGACGAAAGCGTTGATTGCCGCACTTCGGGTGCTGGAGGATGACCAAAGAACCCCGGTCTCGCGAATTTCACAATCTGTCAGCTTGTGCTTTTGAAGCGTTAACCCCTCTGGCCATGGCGGCGCCCAATCCGGTACGATCGCCACGCCGAGCCCCTGATTGACCATCGAGGCGATGGCATCCAGCGCGTCGAGTTCGAGCCATTCTTGTACCTTCAAATGGTGCCGCTGAAGATAGCGCTCGACGATCTGGCCGCCCCATTGATTGCGGTCATAGCGGATAAACGGATGTGACATGATGGCGGCGTTCGGGTCGGTGATGTCGATGCCATGCGCTGCAATCAGCAGCATGAACTCCTCCCTGATTGTCAGCCAGTTCAGAGATTTCGGAATCGCAAAATGCGGGTGCACAATGACGGCGGCATCCAATTCGCCGTCAAGCACGCCCTGGTACAGCGTTGCGGATGACCCGGGTTGCAGGAAGAACTCGATTTTTGGATAGGAGGCGCCCAGACGGGCGACGGCATCAGGCAGTATCCCTGACAAAGCGGTGGCCGTTGCCCCGATCCGCAAGCGTCCTGCCGGTTCTCCGTCGGCCGCGATTGAGCGCAGATCTTCAATGCTTCCGAGCACCGAAGGCGCGTGGCGCAAAACGGCCAGTCCAGAAGCGGTCGGACGCACGGTCCGGCCAGCGCGCCGTATCAGCTTGTGGCCCAATTCCGTTTCGAGCGCGCGGAGCCTTTGGGACATCGCGGCGGGGGTGAGATTGAAGCGGCGGGCGGCCTCGGCAATCGATCCGCATTCGGCAATGGCAACGAAGGACTCCAGAAATCGCGTATCCATAAGATAGATTTTCTATCTTTTTAAGATACGTGTAGCAAACTTTTTTTGGGGTTAATCTAAGCGTAGATAGGAGCTCGATACGCGAGGCAGATGGGCTTCGCGCCAATTCGCTTTCAGGAGTATGCGATGTCAATCGAAGGTAAATTCAACAAGTTGGGGACCGATAACGCACCGGGGCAAGAGGTTCGCCAAGCCGCTGCCGGAATTGAAGAAGTGATGCTCGGGGATGTTCTTGAAGGGCAGCCGATAGATTTTTCACATGGTGATGTGGATGCGCACGAGCCGACTCCCGGCGCTTTCGAGCTGTTTGAGGCAGGCTACAAAGCCGGCGGTGTTCAGGCCTATACCGAATATCGTGGCGATATTGGCATTCGGGAATTGCTCGCGCCACGTCTGGCAGATTTCACCGGAGCACCGGTCAATGCAGCGGATGGGCTGATCATCACACCCGGTACTCAAGGCGCGTTGTTCCTCGCGATTGCGTCGACAGTGACACGCGGTGAAAAGGTGGCGATCGTTCAGCCAGATTACTTCGCAAACCGGAAGCTGGTGGAGTTCTTTGAAGGCGAGATTGTTCCCGTGCAAATAAACTACACCGAGGCTTCCGGCGACGAGGCCGGGCTGGATCTCGGAGAGCTTGAGGACGCGTTCAAGGCTGGCGTGAAACTCTTCCTCTTCTCCAACCCCAACAACCCTGCTGGTGTAATCTACTCCGCCGAGGAAATCCGCCAGATTGCCGATCTGGCCGATCGCTACGGTGTGTTTGTGATCGTGGATCAACTTTACTCCCGTCTACGGTACAGTGGCGTGGAATACACCCATTTGAGGGCGTCCTGCCCGAACCCTGAAAACGTGCTGACGATCATGGGACCGTCCAAGACCGAATCCTTGTCGGGTTTCCGTTTGGGGGTTGCGTTCGGCTCGGCAAAAATCATTGCGAGAATGGAGAAACTTCAGGCCATCGTTAGTCTGCGGGCCGCTGGGTATTCCCAATCCGTACTGCGCGGCTGGTTTGACGAGCCGGAGGGCTGGATGGACGAACGCATCCGCCGCCATCAGGCAATCCGCGACGACCTTCTCGAAATCCTGCGCGGTGTTGACGGTGTCGTCGCGCGGACGCCACGAGCAGGAAGCTACCTGTTCCCCCGCTTGCCGAAGCTTTCGGTTGATAGCGCGGATTTTGTCAAGATTCTGCGCCTTCAGGCCGGTGTTACAGTAACGCCGGGAACCGAGTTCAGCCCGCATACTGCGGACAGCGTTCGGTTCAACTTCTCGCAGGATCACAAGGCTTCGGTGGCCGCGCTTGAGCGTATGGCGACCTTGATCGAAAGATACCGCGCGTGACACAGGCTCTCCCCATACCTCAGGGGCACTATATTCCGGCAAAGCGTCATGGGGCGACCATCTATAGCTCTGGCATGACACCACGGGTGAATGGCAAGCTGATGGCCACCGGCCCTGTGCGCGCGGATGCGGCGCTTGAGGACTACCGAGAGGCGGTCGTTCTGGCGTGCGAGAACGCGCTGGCTGCGGTGAGAAGCCAGTTGAGAGAAGGTGAGAATCTAGGTTGCGTTGTGAGCCTGACGGTGTTTATCGCCGCAGAAACCGGCTTCACCGCGCACGCCAAACTGGCCGATTTTGCGTCATTGCACCTGCAAGAGGTGCTCGGCCCTGATGGGGTCGGGGCGCGTGCCGCGATTGGCGTTGCCACGCTTCCGGGAAATGCGCCTGTCGAGGTGCAATTGGTCGCCGCGATCTGACGCGCCCGGTCTGTAATGACCGTGCCGAATGTATCCCGTGCGTCTGCTGGGGGATGCAGCAATACCGCGGGAAACATTGGGGCGAGGGTGAAAATCCTCGCCCTTTTGGTGTTTTGAGGGCGTTTTGGCGGCTGGATCAAGCCGGTTTGGCGCGCGGAGTTGCAGCGGGGTTTAGGTTTGTCGGGTGAGCGTGTCGTGAAAGACCTTTGCAAGTTTGCTCAGCGTCCGGTAGCGCGCTCGATAGAGATAGGCATTCACGGTCAGCACCGGCTCGAAGGGAACGATGATGAGCCCGTGGTACAAGATTTGCGGGGTGACGTAGCTGTCGACCAACCCGACCCCAAGCCCTGCTTTTACCAGCGTGCTGGCATTGGCGCTATAAGGCGTTTCAACCGCCCATTCGAGCGGTTGGCCTGCCGCGTCAAAGGCAGATGCGATCAACGTATGCAAGGGTGACCCGCGGGTCATCATGATGATGCGCTGGTCGGAAAAATCCTTTGGCCCCACTACGCCTTTCGTCGCCAACGGATGGTCAGGCCGACACACACAGATGATGCGGCCACTGTCGATTGGTGTGGATATGATATCGGGAGCGTCCGTTGAATTCGGCCCCAAGCCAAGTTCCGCAACGTTGGAGCGAACCATCTTGAGAATGTTCTCGCGGCGCCGGATATCCAGTGAGATTTTTATGCCTGACCGCATGCTCAGAACTTTTTCGAGGGTTTCGGGCACGATGGAATCAGCAAGGCCGGGTGTTGCCGCAAGGCGCAGGATACCCAAGCGCCCCTCGCGCAGATCGACGATGCGGTCCTGCACGGATTTGAAGGAGGTGAGGATCGGATCGATCTCCTCAAACAGTTGTTCGGTCTCTTCGGTCGGAACCAGGCGCCGCCCGACTTTTTCAAACAGCGTCAGGCCCAAATCTGTTTCTGCGGCGTGGAGCATCTTGCTGATGGCCGGTTGCGTTACCGAAAGCGCATCTGCGGCAGCGACGACCCCTCCGTGCGTTATGACCGCATGGATAACTTCAAGGTGGCGCAACTTCATAATATAACTTTCCGTTATTTTTATAGCAAATTTATCATATGAAGTTTTTCTTTCCCATATCTAAGTCTTCTTTGTGAACGATTTCCCAAAGAGGGCCGTGTAGTGCAAGAAAACGCAGACTGTCTAAACGTTGGTATTGCTGGCTTGGGTGCCATCGGAATGCCGGTGGCCCGCTGGTTGGACAGCGGAGTTCCCGGCCTGAAGCTTTCTGCGGTCGCCTCATCCTCGACTGAAAAAGTGAAGCAATTGACGGGTGGTTTTAGCACCCCACCGTTGGCCGTACCTCTCGCTGAACTCGCCGAACACGCGGAAGTGCTCGTCGAAGCCTTGCCGCCGGCGCAGTTTGCAGAGTTGGCGGACCCGGCCGTTCGCAACGGGCGGACGCTGATTGTCGTGTCGATGACGCAGATGCTTCTGAACAAACATCTCGTTGGCCGCGCCGCTGAAACAGGGGCAAAGATCATCGGTGCCTCCGGTGCCATTGCAGGGCTGGACGCGGTGCGCGCAGCGGCGAAAAGCGGCTCTGGTCGCGTTGTTATGCGGACCCGCAAACCGCCGGCCAGTTTGGCAAACGCACCCTTCGTCGTTGAGGCTGGGCTCGACCTTAGCGCACTAAAAGAGCCACTGCGGCTTTATGCGGGTACAGTTTCCGACGCAGCCCAGAAGTTTCCTGCGAACGTGAACGTTGCCGTTGCGCTCTCGATGGCCGGATGGGGGCCGGAGAACACAGAGTACGAGGTGTGGGCGGACCCGGCGTTGCAACGGAACACCCACAACGTGCTTGTTGAATCTGAGGTGACCCGTTTCGAGATTTCGATGGAAAACATCGAAACTGTTGAAAACCCCGCCACAGGGCGCATCACGCCGCTATCCGTGATCGCCACGCTAGAGCGCCTTGTTTCTCCCTTAACAATAGGAACCTGATCCATGATCGTTGACACCGAGCTGCATGCCGGCTCCATGACACCACCAACATTTTCCGATGTCCTGCGTGCCGCCAATCGGCTCGAAGGCATCGCGCTCCGCACGCCGCTGGTGGAATGTCATGCCCTGAACGAACGTACAGGCGGGCGAGTGTTTCTCAAATTCGAGAGCTTGCAACGCACCGGTGCCTTCAAGTTTCGCGGAGCGGTCAACCGCCTGTCGCAACTGAACGACGAGGGCATAAAATCGGTCATTGCCTATTCTACTGGCAACCACGGTCAGGCCATTGCGACCGCCGCACGGTTGTTCGGCCAGCAAGCCACGATTGTCATGCCACAAGGCGCGCCGAAATCGAAAATCGCCAGAGCAGAAGCCGCCGGTGCGACCATCCGGTTCTACGACCGCAGCACAGAATCGCGCGAACTGATTGCTGCGGAAATCTGTGCAGAGCGGGGTGGGGTGATTGTTCCGCCCGGTGATGATCCGGCGATCATTGCCGGGCAGGGCACGGTTGCTCTGGAAGCGGTTCAGGATCTTCAACGCTTGGGGCTGTGCCCTGATGTGTTGCTGACACCCTGTGGCGGCGGAGGGCTGAGCGCGGGCTGCGCCACGGTGTTGGATGCCATCTCCGCAAAGACCCGGCTCTATGCCGTCGAACCGACGGGGTTCAACGATACCGAACGCTCCCTTGCGGCAGGAAAACGGCTTGAAATCGAAGACCGGACCGCTCGGTCGATCTGTGATGCATTGCTTGCGCCGATCCCTGCTGAGCTGCCGTTCAAGGTGAACCGCGAACGCCTTGAGGCGGCGGTAACGGTTACGGATGACGAGGTGAAACGCGGAATGCGTTTTGCGCTCGAGGAAGCCAAGGTTCTGGTCGAACCAGGTGGCGCTGTTGCCCTCACCGCAGCCCTTGAGGGCCGCATTCCGCTTGCGGGAAAAACCGCAATTATCATCTGTTCCGGCGGCAACGTTGATGCCGATTTGGTTTCTCAACTATTTAAAAAACCTGGATAAAACAGACGTTTGGCAAAAAATTTGTCGTGGCTCTGGTCAAGGGTCAGGCGATCTAGTCAAGGAGACAACATAATGAGCCGTAAGTTGATCGTTGGTGGTGCCCAGCTTGGACCGATCCAACCGAGTGAATCTCGTGAAAGCGCTGTTGCCCGTATGGTCGAGCTGCTACGCGAAGCCAAATCCCGCGGATGTGGGCTGGTGGTTTTCCCCGAAATGGCACTCAGCACCTTTTTCCCGCGCTACTATGAAGAAGACATCACCAAGATGGATCATCATTTCGAGCGCGAGATGCCAAATGATGCCGTCCGCCCGCTTTTTGACGCCGCAGCAGAGGCTGATATCGCTTTTTACCTTGGATACTGTGAGCTGACCCCAGACGGTCATCACTACAACACGGCGATCTTGGTCGATAAGGGAAAGATCATCGGCAAATACCGCAAGATCCACTTGCCGGGTCATGCTGATCTTGACGAGGGCCGACCCTGGCAGCACCTCGAAAAACGCTACTTCGAACCCGGCGATCTGGGCTGGCCGGTATGGCGCTGCAAAGGGGGCATCATGGGGATGGGTCTGTGCAATGACCGGCGCTGGCCCGAAACCTATCGCGTCATGTCGCTGAAAGGCGTTGAACTGACAATGTTCGGCTACAACACTCCCGACCGTAACACAGCCGCACCGGAGCCGAACCACCTCCGTATGTTCCACAACCATTTGACCTTGCAAGCTGGCGCCTACCAGAACTCTACCTTTGTGGTTGGCGTCGCAAAAGCAGGCATTGAGGACGGATGTATGCTGATCGGCGGTTCCTGCATCGTTCAGCCGTCGGGCGAAATTATCGCTCAGGCGTCAACAGTCGAAGACGAGTTGATCGTCGCGACATGTGATCTTGACCTCGCAAAAATGGGGAAAGAGACAGTGTTCAACTACGCCAAGCACAGACGTATCGAACACTATGGCATCATCAGCAGCCAAACCGGCGTTGAAGTTCCAGACGACATCTAAGAGGCCGAAAAACAATAATTCTCACCAACAACAGGGACACAATAAGGAGTAAAATAATGGGAAGCATCACACATATCGGTAGATGCATTGTGGCGGGAACGTTCTTTGCTGCAACCACATTGTCTGCACAGAGCCAAACACTGAAATATTCGGATCACGACGCCACCGGTGGTATGCGTACCGATTTCGTTCGTGACGTTTGGTTGCCAGAAATCGAGAAACGTACCGATGGCGACGTCAAGGTTCGCGCCTTCTTTGGCGGGACGTTGCTTGGCCCCAAGGAAGTTCTCGGCGGCGTAGGGGACAATGTTGCGCAGGTGGGTTTCGCTTTCCCGGGCCACTATCCCAACCGAATGGTAGCGCATACTGTCTTTTCGATGTTCCCAACAGGGCCTGAGAATTTCGAGGATCAGGCATGGCTGTACCACCAAGCCTACGAGCAGATTCCTGCTCTCAAGAACGAGCTGACAGACGCCGGTGTTGTGCCGCTTGTTGTGACGGCTGGCCTGCCTGGTGCGTTTTTCGGCAAGAAGGAAATGTCGGGAATCGACGGGATTAATGGCGACAAGTGGCGCGCAGGCGGCAAGTGGCTGCTACGATATCTTGAAGCGGCCGGTGCAAATCCGGTGTCGGTTCCTTGGGGTGATGTCTATGTAGCGTTGCAAATCGGCACGATTGACGGTGTGTTCGCTAACTATGACGGTATGCATCTGATGAAATTCGACGAGGTTGCCAGCAATATCCTGATCTCCAAGAAGCTCTGGTATGCGACACCCTTCGTGCACTTCATGAACAAGGATACCTTTGACGGACTGTCCGAAGAGACCCGTCAGCAAGTGATCGAAGCATCCCGTTACGCCGAACAACAGTTTGCCGACGTCTACAATGCGGCCTTCGACGAAATTTACAACGCGCAGGTCGAAGCTGGCTATTCCGTTGTCGAGCTTTCGGATGACGATATCGCAAAATGGTCGGACCCTTCCAAGCTGACTGCCTTGCAGGAAGCATGGATCAAGGACGCTAAAGCTGTCGGCCTTGAAAACGCAGAAGAAGTTATGGCCAAGATGCGCGAGCTTCATGCCGAAGCAATGGCGCGATAACTGAAGCTGAAATAGTAACTCACGGAGCGCCCGCTCTTGCGAGAGCGGGCACTTGAAACAGCCAGGAGTCCCCCCATGCAACGATTTTTATCTGCAATTAACGCCGCGTTGTCGGGGTTTACCGGCTGGCTATTGATCGCGATGATGTTGATTCTTGTCGCGGATTTCGTCGCGCGCCTCTTTGGTTGGCCGCTTCAGGATATGGCCCAGGTTTCGGTGTTCGTGATGATGATCGTGATCTATTTGGGCTTTGCGCGCTGCGAGGAATATAACGAGCATGTGCGCCTCGAATTTGTCACGAATGCGCTCTCTGAAGGCGCGCGGCGCAGGCTGCTGCAGTTCTCCCAGCTCTTAGCGGTAGTGACAATTTGCATTTTGCTTTTCGCGGTATTCAAGAATGCGGAAAAAGCCTACGTCCAAAAAGAGGCTATTGCCGGAGCGGTTCAGATTCCAACATGGCCAACCAAGTTTGTCATGGTGCTGGGGCTGGCCGTGTTTCTGGCTCAGGCCATCCTGAACAGCGTCAAACCGTCCAAACAGAATGATCTCGAGCATCTCGCTGACTACGAGTGATGTGGTCTTTTCACTTGTGCGTCTGTCAAGAAAGGACAACTAGATGGATTTTATAATTGCCGGAACACTCTGCGTCCTTTTGCTCCTGATCCTGATGTCAATCGGGTTGCAGATCGGACTGGCCTTTCTACTCAGTGGGTTCATCGTTTCTGCCCTGTTGCTCGGCTTAGACAGTTCGGTTTCTCTGCTTGGACAGGTCTCTTATTTCTCGATCGCAACACCGACATGGGTGGCAATTCCCCTCTTTATCCTGATGGGCGCCTTTGCCTCGAACGGCGGGCTTGCCAAACGCGCCTATGATGGGGTGCATGCTCTTGCCCATCGTCTTCCGGGCTCGTTGATGATCGCCACCTGCTTTAGCTGCGGTGTGTTCGGCTCGATTTCCGGCTCATCGATTGCGACGACCGCGATCTTTGGCCGGATGGCGCTGCCTGAAATGAACCGCCTCGGCTATGACAAATCCCTGTCTGTCGGTGTGATCGCTTCGGCTGGTACCTTTGCCTCGATGATTCCGCCGTCGATGATGATGATCATCTATGCGCTCTTTACCCAACAATCGATCGGCAAGCTTTTTGCGGCGGGTATCCTGCCTGGTCTGCTAACTGCAGTGGCTTATGCCGTTTTGATCGTCATTATGGTCAAGCGCAATCCGGCTTTGGCGCCTGCGCTCAAAGCGAACGCGGAAATGCGTAAGGGCAGTAGACGGCGTGAGGTCGGGCGCATGTGGCCGGTTCTGACCATTGCTTTCGTTGTGCTTGGTGGCCTCTATTCCGGTGTATTCACACCAACCGAATCTGCGGCTGCTGGGGCGTTGGTCTCGCTGTTTTTTGCTTGGTATCTGAAGTCCTTTACCAAAGTTTCGGATGTGACAAATTCCATGCGCGAAGCGGCGAACATCACGGCGATGCTGTTTCTGATCAACGTCGGTGCGCTGTTCTACAGTCGCGTGCTGGCCGTAACAGGGTTGCCAGCAGAGATTACAATGTGGCTTGCCGACGCGAGCCTTCCGCCCTTTGCGATCCTGCTCGGGATCATGGTGATTTTCTTCCTGCTGGGGATGATCATGGTGCCCGTCGGTATCTATGCACTGACCCTGCCTATCGTGCTGCCCGTATTGCAGAGCATTGGCTACGATCCGATCTGGTTCGGCGTTATCGCTCTGAAACTCACCGAGATCGGTGCGATCACGCCTCCCGTAGGGTTGAGTGTATTCGCGATAAAAGGCGCTGTTCCCAAAGATATGCGCATATCGCTTGAGCAAATCTATAAGGGGTGTTTTCCCTTCCTGCTGTGCGATCTGGCAGTGCTGAGCCTGCTCATTGCCTTCCCTGCCATTAGTCTTTGGCTGCCCAGCGTCCTAATGAACTGAACACGAGGATTAAAACTATCATGTCTCAATTCGACACAGTAATTACCGGCGGCACAATCGCCACAGCGAGTGATACGTTCGAGGCTGATGTTGCTATTCGCGACGAACAGATTGTTGCAATCGGACACCATCTCGGTGACGCTAAACGTGTGATCGACGCAACGGGCAAGCTTGTGCTGCCGGGTGGGATCGAGGCGCATTGCCATATCGCTCAGGAAAGCTCCACCGGCGGAATGACATCCGACGACTACCGTAGTGGATCGATCTCGGCGGCCTACGGGGGCAATTCGAGCTTTGTGCCCTTCGCGGCGCAGCATCGCGGAATGGGCGTAACCGAAACACTCGAGCTTTATGACAGCCGTGCCGAAGGGTCTTCCGTAATCGACTATGGGTATCACCTGATTGTCTCGGACCCGACCGAGAAGGTGCTGAAAGAAGAGCTGCCACAAGCCTTCGCACGGGGGGTAACATCGTTCAAGGTGTTCATGACCTATGATCTGACCAAGATCGATGACAGCCAGTTTCTCGACGTGCTGGAAGTTGGCAAGAAACATGGCGCAATGACCATGGTTCACGCCGAGAACTCCGGCATTATCAAATGGATTTCCGACCGGCTTGTCGAAGGCGGTAACACCGCGCCGCGCTATCACGCGATCAGCCATCCGGCAGCGGCGGAAATCGAGGCGATCAACCGTGCGATCACATTGGCACGGTTCCTTGATGCGCCGCTCCTGATTGTACATGTCTCTACGCCCGAAGGTGCGAAGCTTGTGGCGGACGCCCGTCTGCAAGGCGCGAAGATTTTTGGCGAGACCTGCCCGCAATATCTGTTCCTGACGAAAGAGGATCTGGATCGTCCAGGAATGGAGGGGGCAAAGTTCATGTGTTCACCGCCTCTACGCGACACAGCCACACAGGAAGCGCTCTGGCGGCATGTGCAGGCCGGAACATTCTCCGTTGTGTCGTCCGACCATGCGCCATACCGGTTTGACGACACAGGTAAGCTGGCGAAAGGGCCGGATGCGACCTTCAAACAGATCGCAAACGGCATGCCAGGCATTGCTGCGCGTCTGCCTTTACTGTTCTCCGAAGGTGTGAATGGCGGGCGGATCACGTTGAACCAGTTTGTGGCACTTAGCGCGACGAATGCCGCAAAAATCTACGGTATGCACCCGCGCAAGGGCACCATCGCTATCGGTGCGGACGCGGATATCGCAATTTGGGACCCGAACGAGAAACGCCGGATCACAGTTGAGAACCAGCACGACAATATGGATTACACCCCGTTCGAAGGTCGGGAGGTTACAGGTTGGCCGGTGACTGTGATGTCGCGTGGTGAACTTGTGATCGAGAACTGTGAACTGGTCGCTGAACTGGGCAGAGGCAAGTTCATTCACCGTGATCGCCCCGATTTCACCGGCTATCCGGGAACACGAACCCCCGAGCTTGACCCGACCTGGAACTTCGGCGCGGAGGTTTTCTAAAGGTGGCTTTGCTTCGCATTATTAATCCGAATTCCACTCAAGATATTACCGACCGGATGGCGGAAGCGCTCGCGCCCTTTGCGCGGCAAAGCGGCATCCGGATCGGTTGTGTCACTTTTCGCGAGGGGCCGGCTGGTATCGCAAGCGACGAAGACATTGAAAACGTCGCGCCGCTGGTTGCAGAGCAGATCGCGCAAGACAAAGAAGCCGACGCCTTTGTCATCGCCTGCTATAGCGATCCGGGACTGGAGGCCGCGCGCGCGCTGACCGATCGGCCGGTGATCGGCATCGGCGAGGCGGCTGTCGCGACGGCGCTTACGCTTGGAAACCGGTTTGGCGTTATCTCTGTTTCTGATTGGTCTGTGCGCCGACATGCGCGAGATATGGCCCTGCGTGGGCTTAGGTCGCTGTGCGCGGGAGACCGTCCGCTTGGCTTCAACGTGGCTGAAACGGAAAAAGCAGAAGCTTTTGATGCAATTGTAAAAGTTGCGCGCCAGTTGCGTGATGAAGACGGTGCCGATGTGTTGATCACGGCCTGTGCCGGCATGTCGCGGCATCTTTCGCGCCTCCAGGAAGCAACGGGCGCAATTGTCGTCGATCCGGTGCGTGCGGCCACTGCGATAGCGATTGGCGCAGTGATGACAGGGGAGGTTTAGGCACATGAACAAGGCAAAGCGTGTTCTGATCATTGACGACAGTGTCCAGCCCTATCTGCCAAACCTCCGCGAGCGCTTTGACGCGTGCGAGTTTGAAACCTGCAACGAGGGAGAATCGGTTTCTGACGCGCTATCGCGGGTGCAGCCCGAGGTCGTGTTCGGGTTGCACGGCGGGCGGTATCCGGCGTTAAGCCATGCGGTTGCGCTCGGTTATCCTTCGGTGAAATGGATGCACAACGGCGGGGCGGGGATCGACCATCTCGACAATTGGAATCCAGATCAAACCACCGTCACCAACAGCGCAGGTGTTTCCAGCCGCTTCATGGCCGAAACCGTTGCCGGCGCGATCCTGATGATGAACTTCGGCTTCCCGACCTATTTCGAGCAGCAAAAACAACATGTCTGGGAAAAGCAACCATGGCAAAGCCTGTCGATGCAAACGATATTGGTTATCGGCCTTGGTGGCATCGGAGCCTTGGTCTCGCGACGTTTGCGTATGTTCGGTGCCCATGTGATCGGTGCGCGCCGTTCAACGCGGCCCTGTGAAGATGTCGATGAACAGATTGCAATGTCAGAGGTGTTCGACGCCCTGCCGCGTGCGGATTTTGTTTGCATTCATGTTCCGAACACCGATGAAACGCAAAACCTCGTCGATGCCGAATTTCTAAACCGGATGAAACCCAGCGCGCGGCTCGTCAATACGGCGCGAGGTGCGCAAGTGGACGAGGAGGCATTGTGTTCCGCCCTGCGCGAGCAACGGATTGCAGGCGCGTATCTCGATGTCTTCCGAACCGAACCTTTGTCAAAAGACTCGCCATTCTGGGAGTTGCCCGGCGTTGTGATCTCTCCGCACCATGCGGATGCTGCGGCAGGCTGGAAATCTGTTTCCGCCGCGTTCTTCGCAGAAAACCTCAACAGGTATCTTGAGGGCGCTGTGTTGGAAAATATCTGCGATCCGGCGAGAGGGTATTGAGCGGCGCGGGGCAGTTCCTCTTGGCTTTGTTTGAAAACGAATTACTCGCTGACAAAATGGGTGCGACGCAAACTTTTGGTTCAGATTGACAGGGCAGCCTGCTCTGACATTTGTTTCGCGCAAGTAGTTCTGGGACTGGTCTTAGTATGGTCTCTTTGAACGGCTGC
Source organism: Ruegeria sp. CG11 (assembly GCF_056537245.1). NCBI lineage: Bacteria > Pseudomonadati > Pseudomonadota > Alphaproteobacteria > Rhodobacterales > Roseobacteraceae > Ruegeria > Ruegeria sp. CG11. Next base: position 595,261 of record NZ_JBQFRE010000002.1, on the reverse strand, counting down.
CATTTCCCCAACGAAGCGGTGCCATTGATGTGCTCCGGCCCAATTTCCTTGTCAGCGGCAGCCAAAGCGACGGTGCGGCAAGTGGCAGTTCCGTATCGCTTTCGTCAAACATGTGGAGCGTCAGTGCGGGCCTTACCCGCGAACTGGGCCGCGGGCTGCGTTATGGATTTGGCGCCAGCTATCTTGAGAATGACGGCACCTTAAGGTCGCGCATTGGACTCATCGGCTAGGGCAAAGCCAAATCGAGGGTAGAGTGTCGGCACGCCCCAAGCGGCAAAAAAGGTCGCGTAGTGGCGGGTTTTGCAGGCTTTTAGGAGTACAAGTTTCAGCAGAGCAACGGACGGGAAACAAATTGTGATTAGAAATTAAACAATTACGGACCAAATTTGTGGTACACTAGGATGAACTTAGCGCGCTGGGACGAAGGAGTACGAAACCTAGAGGAATTTTTGAGATGGAGATTTTCGAGCAGTTTGCAGAAGAGTATGGGCGGACAAAGCTCATCGAAATGACATTGCAGGACTACTTGCTGGAATGTCGTGAAGATCCGACTATGCGGGCTACCGCCGCCGAGCGGATGGTCGCCGCGATTGGCGAGCCAGACCTTATCGATACCAGTCAGGAGGCTCGGCTCAGTCGCATATTTCTTAACAGAACAATTAAGCGATACAAACCCTTCCAGGACATATTTGGCGTCGAGGAAACCATCGAGCGTATCGTCGGCTTTTTCCGCCATGCCAGCCAGGGTCTCGAGGAACGTAAGCAAATCCTTTATCTTTTGGGTCCGGTCGGCGGAGGTAAGTCAACGCTCGCCGAGATCCTCAAAAACCTGATGGAGCGGCAGCCGATCTATGTCCTGCAGGCAGGTGACGAGATCAGCCCAATCTTCGAATCTCCGCTTGGTCTATTTGACCGTGCACGGATGGGGGATCTGTTGGAGAACAAGTACAACATCCCTAAACGGCTGTTGAACGGTCTGATTTCGCCTTGGGCCGTCAAGCGTTTACAAGAGTTCGACGGCGATATTTCCAAATTTTCGGTCGTCAAACTCTATCCGTCGAAGCTGCGCCAGATTTGCGTTGCGAAGACTGAACCGGGCGATGAAAACAACCAGGATATTTCTTCGCTTGTCGGCAAGCTCGACATACGCAAGCTGGAGGAATTCAGCCAAAACGACCCGGACGCTTATTCCTATTCCGGTGCTCTGAACCGCACCACGCAGGGGTTGATGGAATTCGTCGAGATGTTCAAGGCGCCGATCAAGGTGCTGCACCCCCTGCTGACCGCCACGCAAGAGGGGTCTTATGCGGGCACAGAGAACATCGGTGCCTTCCCCTTCCAGGGTATCATCGTTGCACATTCGAACGAAGCGGAATGGCAGCAGTTCAAAAACAACAAGAACAACGAGGCATTCCTGGACCGGATTAGTCTGGTCAAGGTTCCCTATTGCCTACGTGCCTCGGATGAGACCCGGATTTACGAGAAGTTGCTTGAGGAAAGCAGTCTGGGCGAATCCCCATGTGCACCAGAAACGCTGTCCATCCTGAGCCAGTTCAGCGTTCTGACACGGTTGAAAGAACATGAAAACTCGCCGACATTTTCCAAGCTCCGCGTCTATGACGGTGAGACGCTGAAGGACACCGACCCAAAAGCGCGGTCAGTGCAGGAATACCGGGATGCGGCCGGGGTGGACGAAGGGATGACCGGCACATCCACGCGCTTTGCGTTCAAAGTACTGTCCGAGACTTTCAACCACGACACCGAAGAAGTCGGTGCCGATCCGGTTCATCTGCTCTATGTTCTGGAACAGGCGGTGAAACGCGAACAATTCCCTGACGAGGTCGAAAGCCGGTACCTGTCTTTCATGAAGGACGACCTGTCGCCACGCTACGCGGAATTCATCGGTAACGAGATCCAAAAAGCCTATCTGGAATCCTATTCTGACTTTGGTCAGAACCTTTTCGACAGATACATCGCGTTTGCTGATGCCTGGATCGAAGATCAGGACTTCAAGGATCCGGATACCGGCCAGATCCTCAATCGCAGCGTTCTGGAACAGGAGCTTGAAAAGATTGAAAAACCGGCTGGAATTTCCAACCCTAAGGATTTCCGGAACGAAGTGGTCAAGTTCGTGCTGCGCGCGCGGGCCAACAACCGCGGTCGTAACCCTGATTGGCGCAAATATGAAAAGTTGAGAAGGGTCATCGAAAAGCGCATGTTCGGTCAGATTCAGGATCTGCTGCCGGTCATCAGTTTTGGTGCCAAGCGGGATAAAGAAACTGAAGCCAAGCATAACGAGTTCATCGATCGCATGATCGGTCGTGGTTACACGCGCCGACAGGTCAGGCGCTTGGTTGAATGGTACATGCGGGTCAACAAGGCAGGATGAGGAGTCTATGCTCAAATGGCCCATTTCATCGACCGAAGGCTAAACCCCAAAGATAAGAATCTTGGGAACCGCAGGCGATTTCTGCGCCGGGTTCGCTCTGCCGTCAAAGAAGCGGTAGACGAAAGTGTCCGGCGCCGGAAAATCGCTGATGTCGGCCAGCAGGAAAACATCTCGGTCCCGTCAGACGGGATCTCAGAACCGCATTTTCAGCATGACAGCAAGGGCGGTTCCAGACATCGGGTTCTGACTGGAAACAAGAAGTTCAAGGCAGGGGACCGCCTTAAGAAACCTCCAGCAGGTCAGAGCGGGCAAGGTGGACGTGAAGGGGCGCCCGATGGGGAGGGCGAGGACGAGTTCATGTTCGTTCTGTCGCGGGACGAGTTTCTTTCCCTGTTCTTCGAGGATCTCGAACTGCCCGACATGGTCAAGCGTAGCCTGAAAGAAGTTACCATCTCGAAACCGCATCGCATGGGCTATACCGCCGCCGGGACGCCCGCCAACCTCAGTGTGTCGCGAACCATGCGCAATGCTTTCGGGCGACGACTTGCAATGCGGCGTCCGACAAACGCCGAGATACAGGCTCTCACGCAACAGGTCGAAGAGCTGGAGGCGCTGGACAAACCAGATGCGGCGCGACGAGCGGAATGGCAGCAGCTGCGTGAACAGCTCGACAAAATGCTGCGGCGACGTCAGATCGTTCCCTACATTGATCCGCTGGATGTGCGTTACAAGTATTTCGAGATGCGTCCCGAGCCGGCCTCGAATGCGGTGATGTTCTGTCTGATGGACGTGTCGGCCTCAATGGGCGAGCGCGAGAAGAGCCTTGCCAAGCAGTTCTTCGTCCTGCTGCATCTTTTCCTCAAGCAACGCTACGACAAGATCGAACTTGTCTTCATCCGCCACACCCAGGTCGCGGCGGAAGTCGATGAGGATACCTTTTTTCACTCTCGCCAAACCGGCGGCACGGTGGTGAGCAGTGCGCTCAACGAGATGAAGAAGATAATCGATGCCCGCTATCCGCCCTCATCGTGGAACATTTATGCCGCGCAAGCATCAGATGGTGAGAATTTCAGCGGAGATTCGCAACTGTGCGCCGACCTGTTGAACAGCGAGCTGATGAAGTGCTGCCAGTACTTCGCCTACACGGAAATCGTCGAAGAGACCGAAGCCAATCTGATGAACAGCGAAGATAACGGTATGGAACTGTGGCGCTCGTACCGGCAGGTCGCAGAGGCCTGGCCAAACTTCGCCATGAAACGGATCGCGCGCGCCAGCGACATCTACCCGGTTCTGCACGAGCTGTTTGCGCGCAAGACGAACGGAGTTTCCAATGGCTGACAGGGCCAAAGCAAAGCAACCGCTGTTTGAAAGTGCAGAGTGGGATTTCGATACCATCCAACGCAGCTATGACGCGATCGAGCGTGTGGCGATCGACGACCTCGAACTTGACGTCTATCCGAACCAGATCGAAATCATCTCGTATCAGCAAATGCTGGATGCGTATTCGTCGACCGGGATGCCGCTCATGTATCGGCACTGGTCATTTGGGAAGCGGTTCGTTCACGAAGAGAAAGCCTATAGCAAAGGCGCAAACGGTCTTGCCTATGAGATCGTGATCAATTCCGATCCCTGTATCTCGTACTGTCTCGAAGACAACACGATGGCGCTTCAGGTTCTTGTGATTGCCCATGCGGCCTTCGGGCACAATCATTTCTTCAAGAACAATCACCTGTTTCGCCAGTGGAGCGATGCGCAAGGTATTCTCGACTACCTCGACTACGCGCGCGGTTTCATAGCCCAATGCGAGGAACAGCACGGGGAACGTGAGGTTGAACATTTACTCGACGCGGCCCACGCGCTCATGCCGTCGAGCGTTTTCCGGCACCGGCGTCCGCCACACTCGTCGCTCGCGGATGAGAGAACCCGGCAGCGTGAGCGGCGCATCGAAGAGGAACGGGCGGTACATTACCTGTGGGACGCCTTCGACCATCCCACGCAATCGTCGAAGACCGATGAAGAGGCGCGGAAACGCAAGCGCGAAATGGGGCTGCCGGAAGAAAACCTGCTTTATTTCGTTGAACGTCACAGCCCGGTACTGGAGTCTTGGCAGCGTGAAGTTCTGCGCATCGTCCGCAACATAGCTCAGTATTTCTATCCGCAGCGCCAGACCAAAGTGATGAACGAAGGATGCGCCTGCTTCGTCCACTATTACATCACCAATCAGTTGCACAGCGCCGGTCTGCTGACGGACGGCGCAATGCTCGAAATCTTGCACAGCCATACCAACGTGCTGACGCAGCCCGATTTTGACGCTCCGAATGCGATGGGGATCAACCCTTATGCGCTGGGTTTCGCGATGATGCAGGATATTCAGCGCATCTGCACCGACCCGACCGAGGAGGACCGGGAATGGTTTCCGGATATAGCGGGCAGCCGCGCGTGGCGGGAAATATTGAAGGATGCCTGGGCCAACTATCGCGACGAGAGTTTCGTTCAGCAGTTCCTCAGCCCCAATGTCATGCGCCGTTTCCGCATGTTTTCGCTGACCGATGACGAGGGGAAACCTTTCTACACAGTCGACGCAATTCATGACGAGCGCGGTTATCACCAGGTGCGCGATACCCTGGCGCACAGTTTCGACGTTTCGGAACACGATCCCGATATTCAGATTGTTGACGTGGACTTGATGGGCGATCGTCACCTCAGGCTAAATCACTCCGTGCGCAATGGTGTGCCTTTGAACAAAAAGGCGTCTGAAACGACTTTAGGTTATCTGCGGCAAATCTGGGGTTTTGATGCGGCGTTTGAAAACTAAGTTCGGGACCCATGGATATCCGCTTTTCGACGTGATTCATCGTTCGAAGAACGAGCGGTGACATGTCTGATCTTCTCTGGCTAAGCCATGCGCAGATGGTGCGTCTGTAGCCCTGTTTCCCAAAGTCCCACGGCAAACCACGTGCCGATGAGTGGGGTTCTGTTGCGTACTTTTGACAGTTGACGGTCTCATGATTGGCGAGTGCCATTTTTCGGTGCAATTATTCTAAGTAGAAGTAGTCAAACTGGAAACTCTGCTGGTTGGAGTGCCAAGCCTTGTAGCAGTTAACTTCATTGAGACACCTGGCGTTCTTTTTCAGGCCAGAATTCATCCACCACGACATATGCGATGATTACAAAAAAAGCGGCGCTAGCAACTTGCAAAACGCGAGTGATGCTCTTGACGTCAGCCTCGTCTGAAAACGGCGCAACCGACCCGCCATATACAATCAGAGCAGTTGTAATAGCAGATCCGGCGGCGGCGGCGAGCGGGACTTGAGATTTTCCAAGGGCTCCGAGTGTCAGGCAAAAGAAAAAACACAGCAGAATAGGGGTGAGAATAACCGGAGCTATTACGTTTATTTCGTAACAAGCGATGGATACTGCCGCCCCAAGAAGGTTTGCCGTTAGCATTGCTTTTGCAACGGCTTTTCCGGCGGCAGGCATCGCGGCAAGTTGCTGGCTCAGCAGGGCGACAAAAAACAGAACCAGTAACGCAGATGCACCGGAAACAAAGAACGCCATAGCAAACGGAACTGTGACAAGCGACATCCTGACTATGCGACGATGGGGGTCGAAGTCCGGCGACGTTGCGGCCTTCTTTTGGGGCGCCGTTTGAGGTTCAGCGGGTATTAGAACGAACATCAGTGTCGATACGAACCCGGCGAAAAGCAGATTCATAGGAATCCAAAACACAAGCACCAAAGCCAAGTCTTGAGACTGCAACACCAGGTTCGGGATCATCAATGCCCCCATGAGGGCTATGACACCGGGCAGGACACCTGCACCTGAAACGGACCACATGAAGGACAAAATAATCCCAATGGCCACAAGAATGAGAAAGACCACGGGATAAGGCGCGAAAACTGAAGACAGAAGGAATGAAATGAACATCAGCCCAATAGAAAAGACAAAGAGCTTTGCAAATGCTGCCAAGGGTAATGCAGCGGGTGCCTGAAGAAACAGGGCGGAGAATACTGCTCCTACGACAGCAAGTGGCCACCCCAGAAATAGGCCCAGGGCGAATACCCCAGTAACCCCCAGTGCCAGGCGAATAACTGAGTTTCGATCCTCAGTACGCATAGGATAGAATTGAAACCAAACGGATATAGGTCCGACCGACCACATTCAGCAGGGAATTGTCGCTCAGATACATGATCACATCGGCCTGACCGTTGAGTTGGAAGCGCAGATCGTCGTCGGCGCTTCCGGCTTCGTAGCCCGGCAACACGATCCGTACAGGAAATCGCTCAGGTTCACGCAGAAATCCTTTGGTGCTTGGCGGGCTGGCCAGTTGGCCGGGTTCATCTCCACCGCTCAGAGATACAGCCGCGCTGAAACTCTCTATGACGCCCGGAACAATCTGGCCGGGATGCATGTCCAGCACCACATCAACAGGAGATCCTACTGCAGCCCGACCGAGGTTATTCTCGGTAAAATACGCCTCGATCCAAACGTCTGTTGCATCCAGAAACGTCAAAAGGTCCTGTCCGGACCGCGCATACGTTCCGGGGGCGATCAACAGATTGGATATGACACCCGTCGCCGGTGCGCGCAGTTCAGTCCACTCAAGGTTCAGCTCCGCATCTGCCAAGGCCGCCAGTGCGCGCTGGATTTTCGGATTTTCAATCCCGTCGTCACCCAACCTCTGCTTTGCCTTTTCAAGATCCGCTTTGGCATTCTCATAATTAGCCTCAGACTCTGCCAGTTGTCCTCGTGCATCATCGGCCTTTGAGATGGCAATTAACCCTTTTTTTTCGAGCGCAAATACGCGCTCTGTCTGAATGCGCATTGTGTCGAGGTCACTCTGGGCTCGCGCCAGTTTGGCTTGCGCAGCACTCACCTCTGCCGAAGACGCGCCTACCTCCTGGGTTGCCGCTTCAAGATCCGCTTTCGCCTTGGAGCGTTCGATTTCGTAGGGTCTGGAATCTATTCGAACCAGAACATCACCTGCCGAAACAACTTGGCCGTTTTCTACCAGAACTTCCGTTACCGTTCCGGTTACCTGAGGCACGATTTGGGTGGCCACCGCTTTTACTCTGGCGTTCCCGGTAAATGGCGTTTTTCGATCAGCGACCAAATACCAAACAAGAAAAATCAGAATGACAGCCAGGGTTGTCCATATCGTCTTCCTCATTTCGTCGCACCTTCAACAGCGCCCTCGGCTTCAGGCGAGGTATCAATCCAAACCTTGAACAGCTCATAAAAGACAGCGAAGAGAACCGGCCCCATAAAGACGCCGATCAAACCGTATGCCATCATACCTCCGAGAACGCCGATGAGGATGACCAACATGGGAGTCTCAAGGCCTTTTGAGATGAACACAGGTCTTAGGAAACTGTCCATTATCATAACTGGAACGGCCAGTATGGTGAAGATCAAAGCAGTTCCGCCAGACATGGAACTCCACGCGTAGATAATAACCGGTATGAGAACCAATCCAGGCCCGATTTGGATAATCGATAGTATCAGGCAGATAAATGCCAGCGTGGCAGCCGAAGAAATCCCAAACAAAGCCAACAGTATCCAAACGAAAACTGCCTGAATGGCTGCTACGCCGATTACGCCTTTTGTCACGTTCCGGATCGTTGCGCCTGCCAGTGTCACGAATTCACCGCCGCGCGGTGCGAAGACACGGTTGGCAAAGCGCTGAAGACCCTGAACCAAACTTGGTCCGGGGCTGAATAAAGCCCCCATGATCAATACGGACAGAGCAAGGCCGAGAAGCCCGATACCGATGCCCAACACCTTTCCGAAGAGCGATTTGGTGATCTCAAGGATTTGCGCGCCGTATTTTGCAAGCGCACCATCCAGATTCCGCTCGAACATGCCCCAGACTTCAGCAATTTTGTTCCCAACCAACGGCAATTCCTTTAGGCTCTCCGGCGCCGGTGGGATTTTCAACTCACCCTTGTCGGCTTGCTCCGCAAAATCGGACCCAAGTTCTGCGGCGCCGGATACCGCCGTCGCGACTGGCCCCAGCGTCAGCACAAGGCCCAACAAAACCAAGATCGTCGCCGCAAACTTCTTTCGCCCTCCCAGCTTGGATTGCAGCCAATCAAATAACGGATAAAGCGCAACGCAGAGGATCGTTGCCCAGATGACTACGCTTGCAAGCGGGGCCACCATGACCAGGGCGCTGTAGAGGAATAGTCCGAGAAAGAGCAACCGTATCGCTAGATCGACAATCTTCGCGTCCTGAGTCTTTTCCATTCCATCCCTCCATACGTGTTTTTTTGAATGATACACTCAAAAAACATAATATGTGTATTTTTTTGAGTTTTATGCGATCGTCTACCAGCTTGAAGACACGAATGAATCCGGGACGCGGCTTGAGATGCCCAGGCAAACTAATGCCTGTGCAGGAACTCGGTTTGGCTAAATTGAGTGTGATCTATTGGTCTGCTTTTTCGCCGTCTTGGGACAAGATCGTATCTGCCACTGTGGTCGCCGCGGTCACGAAAACACCGAGGCCTACAATGATGTAAACCATTGTGAATATCTTCCCTGCCGCGGTTTCAGGTGAGAAGTCACCAAACCCTACGGTCGAAATCGTCACTACAGAAAAGTAGATTGAGTCGAGCCAACTCCAACCTTCGACAAAGTGGTAAAAGACCGAGGCCCATAAAATCATTCCGACTGTGAAGGCAAGAAGGCCTTTCACTCTACCGTCCTTGAAAGCGACGCCTATCCCACGTGTTATTCTAGTTAGCGAGTTCATTGTGTCCTCGTCGTTTGAAGAATTCATATATAACAGTAATTTGATAGATGTGTGAAATCGAACGAATCCGAGTGCCAATAGTTTGGGTGGCGCGCCGAGTCGCCGTTGTCGAAGCTCACGGAACGTGTGCCTTCAAGGCAAGTATAACTCGCTTCTAACCTGCTGTTTTTAAATAGGGGCTACAGCACAAAGCGAACGGAAGTCTTTTTATAGTTTCTTCGCTTTTCGACCAAATCAGCGAGAGATGTCAGTTGTACGACCGAGATCATTCAGTTTCAGAAAAGCACCGGATCATATATTCCGTTAACGTAATGCATTAATGGTCTAAAGGGCCCGCTAGCTAAGCCGAAGGTCAAGGTCAAAGACGGTCTGAAACGACTGAAACGATCGGATGGTGCGGATAAAATGCCGGCAAAAAGAAAGCTATGCGTTCCGGATATATTGCAACTGCAGTAGTGGCGGAGGCAGTCGGTTCAAGAAGGATAACAACGCTTCCTTAAAGCGATTTCTTCTTTGGGTTCTCTCTCGTTGTTTTCCGCATTTTAGGCGAATGGAAACTTTCGTAGAATTCGGTCGACACGATGGAAGATCCTTTGGGTCGCAAATGGCAAAGCTTATGCGCGAAGCAAAGGGAAAATTATTCAAAATAAACGCTTTAGCTAAGCGTGAATGGAAAAACTATGTGTCGCCTGACATCCTGACGAACGTCAAAAAAACCTGACCCAACCATCATAGTTGGACCAGAAATTAGGTGGACGTTCGAAATCGGAAGGCACCCAAAGTAAACCTCCTTTTGGCAGCGGAAATAGGCGCAGGGCTGCAGAGCGGTCGCCCGCACTTGGAGTTGGTTCCACTTTTTGGGTTATCTACTAGCCGCCACCGTTGGAGCAATCCAGATCTCCAGCAAAGATGAGAACTCTGCTTCAATGGCAGGTCAAGATGTACGCATTTTGTTGTCGAGCAGTATCGCTTGTGTTGTCAAACGAACCGGCGATATCATCGGTTTCGGTTCCTCGCGCTGTTGCTGAATTCTGCCCTTGAGCCGTTACGGTGATCGCACTGCTATTTCTAAAGCTGCCGTTGATGTTTAGGACGCGGATACCAGAGGCCTCGGCCGTATCGCCCCGAGCCATCGCCACGATTGTTCCGCTATTGCTCAGCTGGCCGTCGATACCTGGGGCGAAGATGCCATACGCAATCCTGCCTGAAGGCCTTGACGCGGTTGCTGGTTTGCTGTGGATCGGGCGGGCAATAGCCACCAAATAAGCAGCGAGAACACCTATGCCCTCCAAAAAACGCCTGACCTTTTCTTTCTTTGCCTCACTCTTCTGTGCCTGCGTCATGTTGTTCGAAGACATTGGCGAAGCCATGGGAGTGGCCTGGATTGATGAATGGGATGATATTCACGTCTGGGAAGTTCTGATCATGTTGTCCCTGTTTGGTGCAATCATGGTGCTGGGCATCGAAGTTCTGAAAATGCGCCGGTATCAGGAGACGCTGGAGGACAAGGTTGCGCGCGCTTCGAGCGCGTTCGAGGATCTGTTGAACGCCTATTTCGAGAAATGGTCCTTCTCGGATGCAGAGCGTGACGTGACCCGACTTTTGATCAAGGGCTGTTCGACCGCCGAAATGGCCGAGATTCGTAACGCCAAGGAAGGCACCATCAAGGCGCAGACCAACGCGATCTACAAGAAGTCGGGCTATGGCGGCAAAACGCAACTGCTCAGCGCGCTTCTTGAGGACCTGACAGATGGCGGGTCGGTGGCCTGAAGGCAACTGGACGCACAAGGCGCGGTGGCCAGACATTGCGCCTTTTCCCTAACCGGGGCCGGGAAGTCTCATAGTTGAATAAACCCCTGACCGAATTGCATAAACCAAAGTTCTAAACCGTCGGTTTAGCCACATTTCCGCCTTTTATCGCTCTTTTAACCCCGTTCATGGGTGTGCCAACACATGGCGCATCGAGTGGGTGACGCAAGGGAAACAACCTTGCGGATCCGGGGAACGGAGACCAGCCAGATGGGGCAGAATTACATGCAGACCGAGCAAAGAGTTCGTGCGTTCGCGCGCGGGGGGCGTTTGACTAAGTGGAAAGGTAGAGTAGCGAGTATTGCGCCCTCGCTCTTGCTGGGCTCGGTGTCGTTAGTGGCCGTTTCGGCCGCCTCGGGACATGCCGAGGTGATCGATAGCGCGCGGAGCACTCCGTTCGTCAGTGTTGTGGACGAGGACCTGACCATCACGGGCACCGGATCGATCGATGTGAACCCTCTTCCCGGGCCGGGTCTGGTTGTGTTCGCTCTTCCGGATTACACAAGCACCCTGACCAACGCCGGTCAGTTGTCCTCAGCAGAGGGGATCAACCGGACACGCGCGGGGATCAACATCAGTACGGACCTGTCGGGCGCGATCCTGAATTCGGGCACGATCACGATGGGCGCGTCAGCAGGTGATAGCGCCCACCTTCGGGGCATTCAGGTGCAGGGTCAGGTGCTGGGGTCGATTCAGAACTCGGGCACGATCAACATCGCTAACTCGGCGCTGACCTTCGGAACGGCCTACGGCATTTTGACGGGCAACATCTTTGGCTCCGTCTCCAATTCTGGCACAATTGACGTAGACGTGGATACAAGCGACCGGGCGACTGCGACCGGCATTCAGGTTGAAGACGTGAGTGGAAGCGTTGTCAATTCGGGCGCGCTCGCAGTCACAGCACTTTCGACTGCGGGTGGGTCTGCGACAGGCATTGAGGCCGGTGATCTGAGCGGAACCCTGAGCAATTCCGGTGACATGACGATTATGGCCACAGGGCGCAGCCCGGACGCGCAGGGTATTGTCGTGCAGGAAATCGCGGCATCAGGAGCCCTGAACAACTCTGGCGCGATTGTCGCCAGCGCTCAGAACGCCTCGACCGGAGAGGCCTATGGCATTGTCACCCAAAACATAGATGGGCAGCTGAACAATTCGGGGGCTCTGACCTTGACGGTGACAGCCAATGACCATGCTACCATCTACGGTATCGAAGCGCGTAGTGTTGAAGGGAGCCTCACCAATTCGGGGACGATCAGCATCAACGCGCAAGGGTCCAGCATCGAGGTGGACGGTATGCGCCTGTCCCATATCGCGGGCTCCGTCAGCAACAGTGGGTCGATTTCCATCCAAAGCAATGGGTCCGATGTGCGGGTCGAGGGTATTTCTGCCGCGGATGTCGTGGGGCAGCTTCAAAACTCGGGCAGCATTGAGATCAACGCCACAAACGCGACCCGGGCATCGGTACAGGGTATCGATATCGGTAGCGTTTCCGGCCAGTTCAGCAATTCCGGCAATTTGACCGTTGCCGTAAATGCAACCTCGTCTGCCTTCGCCGAAGGGATCAAAACACACGGCATTTCCGGAACATTCGAAAACAGCGGCAGCATTGTGGTGCAGGCGACTGGCTTCACTTCCGCAGTGGCTCACGGTGTCAGCATCACCGATGTCACGGGGCAGGTTACAAATACGGGGGCGATTTCGGTAAATGCCCAGGGCGAATACGCGCAAGCGGACGGAATCCAAGTTTACGATGTCTCCGGTTCTTTCGACAACGCGGGTGCAATCTCGGTTCAGGCTGCCGGAACGACGTCGGCCTATGCTGCAGGCATAGAAGTCTTCAACGATATCAGCGGGAGCTTTGCAAATTCGGGCAGCATTGTTGTCAGCGCCAAAAATAGCGGATCGTCTTCGGTCTACGCTGCCGGAATCCAAATGGACACGCTGGAAGCGGGCGGCACGTTCTCAAATTCGGGCACTATTTCTGTCGCCACCGAGGCTGCCGAAGCCATCGGGGCATCGGCGTCTGGTATCAGCGGTGACGTCGTAAACGGGGCGTTCGCGAACACCGGTAACATTGTGGTCTCGGGGCAGAACGGCCCCGGCTTCTATGCCCAGGCATACGGCATAGAGCTGGGCACTGTGTCCGATACGGGCTCAGTTTCGAATTCCGGTGCAGTCCAGGTCTCGATGGCGACGCAAGGCAACTTTTTCGTCAACGCTGAGGGCATCCGCACCTCTCATGTCATGGGGGACCTTCAGAATTCGGGCGATATCACGGTGACGCTGGACGCAGATGGTGGATACGAGGTCCTTGCTCAGGGCATCAATACCGATGACATCTTTACCGCAGGCTCTTACGTCAACAGCGGTGCCGTGACGGTCACAGCCAACACGACCGGTGTTTCCAATGCACTAGCCTTCGGCGTTGTCGCGTCGGACAATGGCGGCTTTCTGGAGAATAGCGGCAACATCAGGGTTTCGGCCAAAGGAGATGCCTCGGTTCGGGCCTATGGCCTGAGCATGGACGAATTGTCGACCGGCGCAGAAGTGAAACATAGCGGCACGATTAATGTCACGGCGACCGGCGCTGAGGTGACAGACAGTGGCCCGGTTGAAGTTGGTCCGACCAGCCCAGAGACCGTGGCCTATGGGCTGTATATTGAAACGGTACGGGGAACGGCCAACATCACTGGCGATATCTCTGTCGCGTCCTCTGGCGAAAGCTATGCCGTGTTTTTGGGCGATGGGGGCGGCACGCTGAATGTTGAAACCACGGCAGATATCGACGGTACCATTCGGGTCAGCGACCACGACGTCAACCTGACGCATGTGGGCGGACGGGTCGTCTATCACTTTCAGGATGAGGACGTGACAAGTGGGACCTTCACCACCGCGGTCACCTCGGCCTCGCAGGGGTGGTTTGTCGATGGTGAAGGCGGGGCTACGCCCGTCTATGCCTCATTCGACGCGACCGAAGTGCAACCGAACACCAATCAGGCGTTCGAGATTGCCGGGTTGACCTATGATCTGGCGCGCCAACTGGACAGCGCCGAAGGTGGCAATACCAGCGGTGATCGTGTCGTGCTGAGCACCAAAGGTACCGGCCCCATCGAAGGGTTCCGGCCTTATTTCCTGATCAGTGGCAGCCAAAGCGATGGAACCGCCAGCGGTAGTTCCGCATCCCTTTCGTCCAACATGTGGAGCGTCAGTGCTGGTGTGACCCGTGATCTTGGAACCGGGCTGCGATACGGGTTCGGGGCCAGCTATCTCAAGAATAACGGCACTTTTGCCGCGTCGTCCTTTGATACCTCTGGTGTGTTTATCAGCGGTATCGTTGCCCAGAACTTTGGATTTGCCGATCTGAGCTTTGGTCTGGGCTATGGCGATCTGGACCACGACGACACGCAGTCTGGCGCGACCCCTACGGATGCCGATTATTCCAGCGACATGATCACCGCTCTGGTGGCGGCAGAACGGGATTTCGGCTTGGACAACGGCGCAACCCTGACACCGCGGGCCAGCTTTCTGTATGGTGAGCAAAATATCGATGGCTATACCGAGACGGGCAGCTCGGCCAACGCCACCGTGGGGGAAAGAACCGTCACCTTCAGCGAAACGCGGATTGGCGGGGCATACTCGACGGCGATGGGGGGCGGCAGCCTGTCTGCATCATTGGCAGCAGTTCATCGGGATGCCGACGCGCCCTCGGTGGTCGATGTTGCAATCTTTGGCAACACACTTGCGCTGGCGTCCGGGGGCAGTGGCACAGACACGTTTGGCGAAATTGGTCTGAGCTACGAGAAAGCCTTTGATCACGGCGGAAATCTACGCCTTGAGGCAAGGTCGACCATTGGCGCCGACGTTTCCACACAGGCCGCGTGGGCGTCCTATGAGTGGCGGTTCTAACCCCGCGCAGGCACTTGAAGCCGCTTTACGGCGCGCCAGTAGAATTGAGGCTGGTGCGCCGCTGAAAACTTCAAGGCAGCGCCTCTAACTGCTTTGACCAAGAAATTTTCCCAGTCCTTTCCATTGATATGAAAATGAGAAAATCGAAAAGTAACGGGGCACTGATTATCGCCAGGTCCGAAAATGACGACAGTTGCCTTTTGGGCGCCGAGTTCGAGGCCCCGGCAATTGGCGCGTTAAAAATTCTGGGCGTTCGCGGGAAGAGGTGGTCGGACCTCTCCGAATTTGAACGCAGCCAGCGCAGAGGTTTGGCCGATCCTGATCTTGCATCGGTTAACGATGCGACGTGTGTCGCGGGCTGGTGGATATTCCCCGGCTTGGTTCTTGGGGCCTCGTTTTGGGGGCTTTTTATCACGACGGCGATTTGAACTCGACCGGATCACCGGGGAAAAAGCCCACTTTCGCGTTTTGGGGCAACCCGTAGCGGCCTGGCCGAGGGCTGTTCAACACAGTGGTCTGATATCTTGACCTCACATATGGCCTGTTGGCGGTTTAGCCGGGGGTGTACCAGATCGGCGAGGAATAGGCGCGCTCCTGATGGGTCAGTTGCGCCTCTTCCGGCAGATCGACACCAAATCGTAGTTTGTCATACAGCACCCAGCGCGGGGTAGGGATTTCAAGAACCCGAACATAGTAAAAGGCACGCTCATTAGGGTTGAAATCCGGGTCGGTCCAAACCGTGACAAGTTCGGATGCGCCGATCGTGTTGCTCCAGCTTGCGGTGTCCAGATCCACGGTATTGCCAACCTCGGGCAGGGTGCCATCACCGCCCAGTGCCCGGTCATCGGACCAGACGACGTTGTAGACTTTCTCCTGCAGCGCGCCGTCTGCATCCAGCCAGCCCTTGACCACCTGAACCCGGTCCAGATTCGCGCCAATCGGGTCACGCAGGGCACCGATCAGGAAACTCGGGGCGCCATCTCCTTCGCGCGGGCGCAGATCGCTGCCCATCGGGACGCCTTTGGTATAGCCGACATCGGCAACCAGCCGAGTCAGCAGGTCTTCTTCGGTGAAATCCCAGCCGCCAAAGAACCGCAGGCCAATCCGGGGGCCGGTGGTCGCATAGGTTTCCCGGCGCTTGAACGCATCGAAGATGGCCGCGCGCGTGTTCTCGGCCGCCCAAACGGCGGTGTATCCCGACGCAACCAGCGTGTGGCCTTCAAACGCGCCCAGATCGCTTTGTACGAACGGGTGCAGCACCCGCGTGGCCGAAGGCTCCGCGCTGACGGATTTGCCGAAATAGTTCTCCTCCTCCGCAGTGGCCAGCGACGTATGGCTGTCGGTCGCGCCGCCCATCCCGAATTTATAGGGGTTCACACCGAACTTTTCTTCCAATGCCAGACCGCGCTTCAGGGCCTCGCGCGCGTATTCTCCGGCCAGCATGTCTTCGGTTTTCAACTCGGTGATATCGAGGTTGCCGACATCCCAGTTCTCATAATCGGCAAACGGATCTTCGGGGCTGAGGAACGGGTGCGCCTCGCCATCGCCCTTGATTTGCGTAACCTCGTAGTGAGGCTCCCACTTGGCGCGGTTCTGCACGTATTCCTCGTCAACCTTGCCGCCGTGATAGGTGTCTTCGGTCGGGAACATCCAACCGTTCGACAGGTTGCCGTTATGGGCAAAAGCAACGGCGCGACCGCCTGTTTTGGACTGGTATTCCTCAAGCCAGGCATAAAGCGCTTTTGGGTCAGTATCCCCGTAGGGCGGTTGCGTCACCGGTGGCACCATCTGCAGTGCCCGGATCGGGCCATCCCGCAGCATCACGTTGCGGTGCAGGTTGAACCCCTTGGGGACCGAGGTCCATTCGAACCCGATGAAGGCGGTGAAATTGCCCGGATCGTTGTGGCGTTCAGCCGCCATGACAATCTGTTCCCATGTGAAAGCAAAGGCATCCGCGCCGGGGCTGTAGGATTCCAGCAGAAGCTCGGGCAGGGTCATTTGCGAGAAGTTGGTGATGATATCAAACGCCGCCTTGGCCGCGTCTTCGCCACCGGCTTTGTAGCCTTCATACCATTCCAAACCCTTTGGCTGAGCCAGAATGCCGGGATTGCCGGCCTGAAGATCGGGGGCAAAGCCCATCAGGTCGGTGTGATCGGTCAGCACCATCCAGTCCAGCGGTCGGGCCAGCCTGACAGGTTGGCCGGTCGAGGAGATGACTTGTTCCCCTTTGGCAAATCGCCAGGCGTCGTCCGGCAGCAAAGTGTTGCCAAACGCACCAGCATCCAAGGACAGCCCGGTGTGCAGATGGGTATCCCCCCACAGTGGACGTTCGGGGAAGGACCGGTTGGCATAGGGCGAGAACGGCCGCTCGGCAAAGGTCCCCTCGGCGGCTTCCTTGCTGGGAACTGCGTCCGCAAGCGCGCTTACCGGCAGGGTTGCCAAAGAAAACAAACAGAAAGACAGTCGAAGCATGTGAACCTCCCCCTCACAGACACCGCGAATCCAATTTACGAAAATATATATCTTGTTTTCATGATATCACGATGTTCGGTGAAGGTGGCAAAAACTTGGCCGGTCTCGGGGACAGCTTTGAACGACAGCTCAGGCTTGAGCGCGCAGGATGGTGATCAACTGCTCTGCTGCGTCCGAGAGCGTATCCTCGTCAAAGGCCGCGTATCCAAGCAACAGCCCCTGCAGTTTCTCAGGCAATACGCAGTGCGCGGACAAGGCGCTGACGCGCAGGCCGTGTTGCTCGGCCCGTTTGCTGATCTCAAGATCGGACATGCGGTCAACCAGCGGTGCTTTTGGTGACAGGCACAAGTGCATTCCGGACGCGTCGGGCTGAAGGTCCAGCAGGTTCGCGACCGGGGACAGAGTATCCAGCAGCTGGCTCTGCCGCCGGGCATAGACACGCCGCATCCGCCGCAGGTGCATGGCAAACTCACCGCTGTTCATGAACGCCGCCAATGCGGGCTGTGGGATCAGTGAGGCGCGGGGACCGACACGGCCAAGATAAGCCAGCGTGTTGGGTAAAAACCTTTTGGGAACAACCATGTAGCCGATCCTCAGCGCTGGGCTGACCAGCTTCGAAAAGCTGCCGAGGTAAATCGTGTTGTTCAGACGGTCCAACCCCGAGAGCGAGGGCAAGGGTTGTCCGCGGTACCGGAACTCGCTGTCATAATCGTCTTCGATCACCAGCGCATCGGTATTCCGCGCCCAATCCAGCAGGGCAACCCGGCGGGACAGGGGCAGGCTCGCCCCCGTGGGATAATGCCGCGAAGGGGTGACGATCGTGGCATGTGCGCCTTGCGGAATGCGGGCCACATCCAGCCCGTCCTGATCGATGCGGACGGGGTGGGCGCTGTTGCCCGTGTCGGCAAGGATCGTGTGCAGTTTGGGCCAGCAGGGGTCCTCAACCGCGATCTGATTGCCGGCGCCAAGCTGGCCGTGGAAAACCACCTCGAAAGCTTCGCGCGCGCCCGAGGTGATCACCACCTGACCGGGATCACAGGACAGGTGGCGCCACGCGGTCAGGTGGTCCGAGATCGCCTCGCGCAGCGGATACCAGCCCAGCGGGTCCGGGCGGGTTAATAATTCGGGCGTCGGGTTGCGCCATGCCCGTTCAAGATGGCGCGCCCATTGCCGGTGGGGCAGCAGGGTTTGATCAGGCAACCCGGTTTGAAAGGGACGCCATTCCTCGGTCACTGGACCGGCCGGACGCTGGATCGGCTGCGGCTGCGACAGATGGGTGATTTCGCTGGCGACGAAAGTGCCGCTGCCCTGCTGGGTGATCAGATACCCCTCGCTGATCATCTGATCATAGACCGCCTGAACCGTCGTGCGCGAGATCGAAAGCTCGGACGCCAAGGTCCGGCTGGCAGGCAGTCGCGCGCCGACCAGATCCGGAGATTTTGAGACAATGGACCGCAACGCATCCAGCAACTGGGCCTGCAATGACGCCTTAAGCGACGTATCCAGCGAGATCGCGAACAGGTCGCGGTGCAAATTGGCCTTAGAAAAAGTTTCAAAATTGGACATTTGCTAACATCCAATATCCGGGCATTACGGTCATAGCAAGAACAAACCCGAGCTATGACTATGAACGAGACACTGGATATCACCGACAGAACGCGCCTGCGCAGATCGCATGAGCGGGGGCATTTCGATCGCGCTACAATCAACCAGATTTTGGATGCGCAGCCCATGTGCAGCGTGGGCTACGTGGTTGATGGCAAGCCCTTTGTCACCCCAACCCTGCAATGGCGCGAAGGCAACCACGTCTATTGGCATGGCTCCTCCGCCAGCCGTGCCCTGCGCAACGCGCGCGACGCGCAGGTGTGCTTGTCCGTAGCAATCCTTGATGGCTTTGTGCTGGCCCGATCGGGGATGCACCATTCGGTCAATTCACGCTCAGTCACGCTGTTCGGGTCGGCTTTCAAGATCGAAGACCCTGCGGAGAAACTGGAAAAGCTCGGCCGGTTTGTGGACGGCCTGTTTCCGGGCCGTTATGAAACCCTGCGGCCGGATCACGCGCAAGATCTGAAGGCGACCATGGTGTTGGGCATGGAGATTTCCGAAGGCAGCGCCAAGATCCGCACCGGCGGACCCAAGGACGAGGAAGAAGATTACGACTTACCAATTTGGGCCGGGGTCATTCCCGTCCACACCACGGTCGGCGACCCGATTCCCGATCCGAGGAACATCGATGGCGTGCCACTGCCCGAGCACGTTCAATCCTTTCAGTTGTAAGGTGGGCCTATGACAGACCTTTCGGTAAACCTGAACGTCGCCGCCTTGCTTCGAAACCGGCGAGAGCACCCGTGGCCGGATGTGGTGGACCTGGGTCGGATCGCCCTTGCGGCGGGTGCTGCAGGTGTGACGGTGCACCCTCGGCCGGATGAACGCCACACCCGGCCCGGCGATGTGCGGGCGCTGCGCGCTTTGCTTGATGCCGAGTTTCCGGATCGGGAACTGAATGTTGAAGGTTATCCCGACCCGCGGTTTCTGGCGCTTGTTCACGAGGTTCGGGCGGATCAGGTGACACTTGTGCCGGATGATCCGGCGCAGGCGACAAGTGACCATGGCTGGGATTTCGACGCGCAGGGCGAGATGCTTGCAGAGGTGGTTGCCGGACTTAAGAAACACGGCCATCGCCTGTCGCTGTTCAGCGACCCTGAGGCGGCTCAAATGGCCCATGCAGCCCAGACAGGGACGGACCGAGTCGAGTTCTATACTGGCCCCTTCGGCGGTGCGTATAGCGATCCGGTCGCCGAAGAAAGAGAACTTGACCGCCTGGCCGACGCCACGGCCGCAGCCGAGGCGCAGGGCTTGATGGTCAACGCGGGGCACGATCTTACGGTCAGCGGCACACGCAAGTTGATCACCCGCATTCCGTCGATCTCTGAGGTCTCGATCGGCCATGCCCTGTTCTGCGATGCGCTGACATTCGGTATGGCCGAAACCGTTCGGCGCTATCTGGAATCCTGCGCGCCGTCCGAATTATGACGGTCGCCGGGAAACGGAACTGGTGAACAGGGCAAAATTGACAGCAAGAACGCGCCCCGGCCTTGGCGGTCCGGGCGCGCCGTGCCAGATGCGCCAGCTTGGTGGCCTGTTCGTACGCCTCAGGCCGTTGGTGTAGGTTCGCGATCGTGATGGCTGAAAATCAGTTGGCTGGATTGAAAATCCGACCTGAAGTCTGCCGCTCGGCCGGACAGCGCGCCGTAGAAATTCAGCAGACCGGGTTCGATTTGACGTGCCTGTGCTATGCAATCCTCACAGATCATTTCGATCTGATCCGATGGCTTACGATCCCGAATGGCCTCGATCAGAACCTTGTGGGTTGCTTCCAGCCTCTGAAACGCGGGCGTATTCAGCATGGTTCTGTCGCCGACCAGAACAAATACAGGCTCAAGATCGGTTCGTCCTTTAAGATCGACAAACCCGGCCTCTAGCATGGCCATGTCTTGCCGTGTTTTCTCGTAAACCGAACAGGACACCAGAATGTCATAATCGACATGGCGGCAGCCTTGTTCGATCCGCGCGGCGACGTTCACCACATCCCCAATCACGGTGTAATTGAACCGGCGTTTGGACCCGATATTGCCGACGCAGGCCCGGCCGGTGGCACAACCCGTGGCCAGGGCGATCGGTGGCCGTCCCTTCATGACGTCCGAGGCATTGAAATCGACCAGCGCCTGCCGCATCAGAAGTGCCGCCTGTGCTGCGCGACGGGGGTGGTTCTCGACCGGCAGCGGCGCATTCCAGAAGGCCATCACCGCATCGCCGATGAACTTGTCGATGGTGCCCCGTTCCAGCAGGATCTGATCTCCGATCTGTGAAAACAACTGGTTCAGTAGGGTTACAAGATCCGTGGCCGACACCGACTCGGACAGTGGGGTAAAGCCCCGGATATCAGAGAACATAACGGTGATTTCCTGCGTTTCACCACCCAGTTGCAGCTGATGACCTGCCCCCTCCATCTCATCCAGGATTTCGGGCGCGACATAGTGCGAAAAGATCTGCCGGATCACGCGCTTTTCACGCTCGGTCGAAATGAACAGATATCCTGCGAGAAGGCCGAAATTGGCCATACCTCCCATCAACGGAAAGGTGACATCGAACAGGATCAGCTGGTTCTGGAATGCCAGCCAGCTAATGCTGAGGACTACTGCTGCCGAGGCACCTCCGGCTACGAACGAGGCCACCGCGCCGAACCGGGCCATGACAGCAATGACCACGATGCCCAAAGTAACGAACGACAGCAGTTCAAGGGCTGCGGTTACATCCGAGCGGCTCATCATTTCACCGGTCAGGATCTGTTCCAGGACTTGCGCGTGTATCGACACGCCCGGTACGGATTCACCCAGCGCCGTCTGATGCATGTCGAACAGCCCCGCAGCTGAGGTGCCGACCAGGATGATCCGCCCCTCGATTTCGGCGCGCAGGGCGGGGTTGTCCGGTTCCTGCATGATTTCGTCCGCCGACAGGTACAAATCCGGATTGTCGCGCCTGTACCGGACCCAGATTTCGCCGTTTTCCGTGGTTGGAAGGCGAAACTCTCCAATCTCGACCGCCAGCATGATACCCGCTTCGTCCGGCGTACCTTCGGCGATGATGACGGGCTCGCCCAGTGCGACCCTGAGCGCCTCGATCCCCAACCCGGGCAGTGCCCCGTCCGGGCCGCCCCACAGGACGGGAACGCGGCGTATGATGCCCATGCCACCCAGAGGTGAAACATTGACCCCTCCGATGCCCGCCGCGCTGCGATCCAGCGGTGGGGCAGGGGGCGTCCAATGTGGGACCGAGACCAGACCCGCAGTTGGCGCTTCCCCGATTTCTATGATGCCGGCGTGGGGTGTGATGGCCCTGCCATCGCCGGATTGCCGGGCCGCGGCGCCCAGAACCACCGGCCAGTTGGCGACTTCCAATGCGAACAGCACGTCGTTGTCCAGTTTCGAGGCTTGATGGTCCACCGAAACTACACCGGCCAAAGCGGGGTCGTTCAGCAGACGCGCGGGAGAGAATCTGTCGGGTTCGACAAACAGCATGTCAAAGGCGATGGAGGCGGCGCCGTATTCGCCCAGGTTTTTGACCATCTGCGCAAGCAGGGTTCTGGGCCAGGGCCATTGTCCCCAGTTTGCCAGCGACTGTTCGTCGATATCCACGACGCGCACGGGAAGGTCGGGGTTGTACTCCCGCGGCGAAATGCGTTGCAGCAGGTCAAAATAGATTAGCCGCGTCATCCTCACCGGGTAAGGGTCGAGAACCCTGATAAAGCATCCAAACAGGATCAGGCCGAGCCCCACAAGCTGAAAGGCTCGTCGTCGCCCCGTTCTTTCCCTGGGCTTTCCGGTCACGTTAGCCTCCGGATGCCGTGGTCAGCCCCGACAATGCGGGTGTCGCCACGACATCGCTTGAACTGGTCTCATCTAGCGGCGCCCATGTGTCTTTAGCCGCCGCTGTTACCGCCATTCCCGCCAGCGCCTCCGCCGCCAGGAGTGCCCCCGAATCCGCCGGTGCCGCCGCCGCCGATTGTGCCACCGCTGCCCGGGCCGCCGCTGCCCGTACCGCCACCGATCGAGCCGCCGCGCCCATCCCCGCTGCCGCTGCTGGCACCAATATTGCCGCCGCTACCATTGCTGTTGCCGGTATTGCTACCGATGTTACCGCCATTCCCGTTACCTACGGAAGGGGATTCACTGCGCGTTTCCGAGGCTGCGGCGCTTTGCTCGCTGCGCTCACGACTGGTTTCCCGCGCCTCGGACCGTTGCGGCGGCGGGGTATCCGTTCCGCATCCTCGGAAATCTATCTGCAAGGGCGTTAACAACTGTTCCTGCGACTGAACGAACGGGAACCCGATTTCCAGTGCCTTGTCATAGCTTTCCTGATCTGCGGAGCGCCCGATGTTGCCAGTCTGCGTCGTTGCCAGCAGGCTGCACTGTCGCCCGGCTTCGCGGCAATTGCCGCTCTGGCCGCACATTTCTACGCGACCTTGCAGAACCAGCATGGCGCTTTGAGTGCCGGGAACGACCCAAAGGTCGAAGGTTGTACCCCGCACGGCCATGGTCGCGGTCGGCGTGTTGATGGAATAGGCGCGCTTTTTGCTCTTGCCAGAGATAAAACGAAAACTGCCACCCAATGCCTGAACCGCGAAATTCTTGGCCTTTCGGTTGCCGCGCAGCATTGTCACGTCCAGCATCATGCGCGCATTCGGGCCGATGGCAATCTTGGTTTCGTCAACGAAAACAAGCTGAACCACGCCGCTGCGGTCGGTTGAAATGGAATCACCAGAGGCAACCCCCATACCAACCCGCAACGGCTGGGTTTTTCCCGCGCGTGTGACCTGTGCGCCCTGTTTGACGCCTATGACTTTTCCGATTTCAGCTAAAACCTGCGACGGCACTAGCAAAACAAAGCAAATAACAAGTAACGATCTCAACCAGAACAAAACCAGCTTCCTTCCCCCACAGATGGTTTCGGGCGTTTTGCGCCCGCGCTCGGTTTTGCCTCAAAGAATTCAATTACATGAATTTGAATTTATTAAATCCATACAAATATGCCTTAAAACCTACGTGTATGGCAAGTTTTCTATGCGCTGCGTGTCGATGCTCGGGTAAACGGATGCTGCCTTACCCCTTGGCTGCCGATCTGGTGACAAAGACCTAGGACCGCTTGGGCCATTGTGTTGTTTGGGCTATCGACCTTCCTGAATCCATCGCGCGGCTTTTTCCGCGATCATCAGGGTCGGAGCGTTGGTGTTGCCGCTGGTGATCTCGGGCATGATGCTGGCATCGACCACGCGCAGCCCCTTGATGCCCTTGACCTTCAAATAGGGATCGACCACTGCGGTTGGATCATCCTCGCGCCCCATCTTTGCGGTGCCCACGGGGTGGAAGATGGTGGTGGCAATGTCACCGGCCAGTTTGGCCAGTTCCTCATCGGTCTGGAACTGAACACCCGGTTTCCATTCCTGCGGATTGTATTTCTGCATTGCCGGTCTGGACATGATCTCACGCACCTGTCGCAGACTGTCGGCGGCGACCTTGCGGTCTTCGTCCGTGTCCAGGTAGTTGGGCGCAATCATCGGCGCGTCGGTGTATTTGTTCGACCGGATGCGCACATGGCCGCGGCTGGTCGGGTTCAGGTTACAGACGCTGACGGTGATGGCTGGAAAATCGTGCAGGTCTTCACCGAATGCCTCCAGGCTCAGCGGCTGCACGTGGTATTCCAGGTTGGCATGGGGCCGGCTTGGGTCGGAGCGGGTAAAAGCACCCAACTGGCTCGGCGACATGCTCATGGGACCCGACCGTTGCAGCGCATATTGCAGGCCGATCTTGGCCTTGCCGACAAGGTTGTTGGCCAACGTGTTCAGAGTCTTGGCCCCGTCCACCTTGAACACGGCGCGAATTTGCAGGTGGTCTTGCAGGTTTTCTCCGACGGCGGGTGCGTCCAGCACCACGTCTATGCCGTGGGATTTCAGGAACGCGCCGTTGCCGATACCCGACAGCTGTAGAATCTGCGGCGAATTGATGGCTCCGGCAGACAGAATGACCTCGGCCGAGGCGTTCACGGTCACCGGCTGCCCCGCGCGGCGCACAACCGCGCCGGAACAGCGGGTTGCGCCATCGGGGGCGGTGTCGAAGGTCAGGCGTTCGACCTGCGCTTCGGTCCAGATGGTCAGGTTCTGACGCTCTTTCGCGGGGCGCAAGAAGCCTTTCGCGGTGCTCCAGCGCCAGCCCGATTTCTGGTTCACATCGAAATAACCAACTCCGGCGTTGTCGCCCGCGTTGAAATCGTCGGTGGATTCGATACCGGCCTCATTCGCGGCTTCGGCGAACGAGTCCAGCACATCCCAACGCAGGCGCTGCTTTTCCACGCGCCATTCGCCGCCATGCCCGTGCAGGTCCGAGAACCGGCTGTTGTCGCCGGTTACCGGATCGGCCCCGTTGTCCAGCTTGTAGTGGTTTTCGTGGGCTTTGAAGTCCGGGACCGAGTTTTCCCAGCTCCAGCCCTCTTCACCGCTCAGCTTGGCCCAATTGTCGTAATCCCGCGCCTGACCCCGCATGTAGATCATGCCATTGATCGAGGAACACCCGCCTAGCGTCTTGCCGCGTGGATAGAGCAGCGCGCGGCCGTTCAGACCTTTGTCAGGTTCGGTGTGATAAAGCCAATCGGTGCGCGGATTACCGATGCAGTACAGATACCCGACCGGGATATGAATCCACGGGTAGCTGTCCTTTTTACCGGCTTCCAGCAACAGCACCCGTTTGGACGGATCTTTGCTGAGGCGATTGGCCAGCAGGCAGCCAGCGGTGCCCGCACCAATGACGATGTAATCAAACGTTTCGACAGGCATGGTCAGGCTCCGGGGTCAGTAGGTTACGGGCAGAGGGGAGGGCGCTATCGATGCGCCCTCCGACCGGCGCTGCAGGATACCGAGCCAAGAATCTTTGGCAACGCTCTTGCTGAGTGCTTCGTTGGTTTTCTGCGTGGTGGTCGGACTTTTCAGGTCTCTGTCGTTTTCATCTTGTCCCTGAGTTGGAACTTCTGAATTTTCCCGGTCGATGTCTTGGGCAGGTCCATGAACGCCACGGCCTTGGGGGCCTTGAACCCTGCCAGATGCTCCCTGCAAAACGCTATGATTTCGTCAGTGTTTGCCTCTTGCCCGGGGCGCAACTCGACAAAGGCACAGGGCACTTCGCCCCATTTGGGGTCGGGTTTGGCCACGACCGCAGCGGCCTGTACGGCCGGATGGCGGTAGAGAACGGCCTCGACCTCGACCGATGAGATGTTTTCGCCGCCCGAGATGATGACGTCCTTCAACCGGTCCCGGATCTGCATGTAGCCGTCCGGATTGACCACGGCGGCGTCGCCGGACCAGAAACGCCCGTTGTCAAAAGCCTCGGCCGTGGCATCGGGGTCCTTGTAATAGCCCTTCATGACCGTATTGCCGCGAATGGCGATCTCGCCCTGCGTTTCGCCATCCCGGGGGACGGTTTCCCCGCTGTCGCGGTCAACGACCGAAACGGATTCGACCATGGGAAAGGCAATGCCCTGTTGCGCTTGCAGACGAGCTTGTTCGGCTGGGCTTTCGGCGTCCCATGCCTCTTGCCACAGGCATTGAGAGATATGGCCGTAGGTTTCGGTCAGGCCATAGACCTGCATGACATCCAGCCCCATCGCCTTGGTCTTCTCAAGTACCGAAGGCGGCGGCGGTGCGCCTGCGGTCATTACCTTGATGACCGGGTCAAAGGGCTCGGTCCCGCTTTCGTCCAGTTCTGCCAGCATTTGCAGCACAATTGGTGCCGCACCCAAATGAGTCACGCCATGATCACGAATGGCAGCCATGATCTTGTCCGCGGCGGGTACGCGGGTGAACACTATGGTGCCGCCTTGCAGGGCCATCACCCACGGGTGCCCCCAGCCGTTGCAGTGGAACATCGGCACAACAGACAGGTAGACCGGATAACTGGGCATCTGCCACGCTGCCACCGTGCCAAGCGCCATCAAGTAGGCGCCGCGATGGTGATACACCACACCTTTCGGACGCCCGGACGTGCCCGAAGTGTAGTTCAGCGCAATTGCATCCCATTCGTCATTGGGCAGAGCCGAACCATCGTGTTCGCCTTTGTTCAGAAGTTCGGAATAGTCCCGCCCACCAAGGCTTTCTCCACCCGCCGCATTGGGGTCGGCGATTTCCACAACCGGAATCTCACGACCCAGCAGGGCAAAAGCCTTGGCCAAAAGCGGCACCAGCTCACGGTCAACAATCACCAGTCTGGTGTCGGCGTGATCCAGGATATAGGCAATCGTCTCAGGCTCCAGCCGAGTGTTCAGCGTGTTCAGAACGGCACCGGACAGGGGCACCGCGAAATGGAGTTCGAACAGTTCGGGAATGTTGGGGCAGAGAACGGAAACTGTGTCGCCCTTGGTGATGCCCATTTCAGCCAACCCACGCGCAACCGCGCGTGCACGCCGGACAACCTCGGCCCAATCGCGCCGAACGTCCCCGTAGATCACGGCCGTACGGTGCCCGTGCAGGGCGTCCGCGCGGTTCAGGAATGACAGCGGGGACAGCGGCACATGGTTGGCCGCTGTCTTTTCCATCGCTTCAAAGTGCTTTTGCATGGTCAACCCTCCCAAACAGACCAGCGTGACTTGGCTCAGGTTTCTCCGAAACCCTTCGGAACAGGCAGGTCTGGCAAGGTTTTAGCCCGTTTCGCCAAACTGCGCCCAATCACGACCCGGCTGATTTCCGTGGTGCCATCAACGATACGCAGCATCTGGCTGAGCCGCGACAGGCGGTCCAAGCCGTAGGGTTTGAGCAACCCCATCCCCCCAAGAACCTGTGTACAGGTGTTGGCCGCTTTGACTGCCGCATCCGGGACAAACCGTTTGGCGTGCGCAGCCATCACGGGGCCTTCGGGCGTTCCAAGCGCATTTGCCGCCGCCCGGTACAACAGGCGCGAGGCCTCCAGCTCGGTGGCCACATCGCCCAGCATCCATTGAATGCCGTCCAGATCCAGGTTTTTGCCACCAAACATCTTGCGGTTCTTGGAATAGCTCAGCGCCGTGTCCAGCGCGGCCTGCATCAATCCGCAGCAACCCGACGCAATCGAAACACGGGCGATGTCAATCGCCATCAACGACCCCTGCAAGCCCTGACCGATCGGCAGGATGATGTTGTCCTCCGAAACGACGACGTCCTTCATGTACATCTCGGACAGAGGCAGGAAGGTGTAGCTGGGTGTCTCATAGCGGGGCCCGAAGCTCAGGCCTGGAGCGTCGGCAGGGATGGCGATCATCGCCATATCCTGATGCCCGGGTTGGTCGGTTGTCTTCACCACGGTGAAATAGATATCCGCCTCACCCGCAAGGCTGACCCAGGCTTTCGCGCCGTTGATGGTCCATGTTCCGTCCGAGTTGATCACGGCGCGGCTGTACATGTTGGTCGCGTCAGAGCCCGACTGCGGTTCCGTCAACGCGAAATTCGCAAGTTTCCGGCCGGATGTCAGGTCGCGCGCCCACTGTTCCTTGAAGGCTTCGGTGCCATAGCCGCATCCGGCGAAGGTGCAGATATTGTGCATCGACAGCGCAAAAGCATAGGCCCCGTCGGCGGTTCCCAGTTCCTCGTAAACCCGGATGCCGTCGCCAAGGGAAAGCCCCTGACCGCCATATTCCTTGGGCGCATAGAGACCCGTTAGACCTTCAGCCCCTGCCTTGTCCGACGCAGCGCGGGGCCAAACCCCTGATTGGTTCCAGGCGTCAACATTCGGGGCAACTTCAGTGGCCGCATGTTCACGCGCCACATTCAAAATTTTTTCGATATCGGTAGACAAGCAGAACCTCCCAATTTCCGGTGTCTGAATATTTACGACTGTTTAAACCAGTTTTTTCCTTTACAATATGTGGAAAATTCTGAGCACGAGATTGAATTTTTCAATGACGGACAGTCTGCCGACACTCAAGGGCCTGAGGGCATTCGAAGAGGCCTACTGGCATGGCAGTTTCACGCTGGCCGCCAAGGCACTGAATGTGCAGCAGCCGGCAATTAGCTATCAGATCAAACAGCTTGAGCAGGATCTGGGTATCGTTCTGTTTGAAAAATCCCACGGTCGTCTGGCCCCGACCCCGGACGCGAGTGAGCTGTACGACACAGTTTCACGGGCTTTTCGAAGCATTCGAACGACGGCTGCCCGGATTCGGGCGAAAAGCGGCGATGGGATATTCACAATCGCAACCTATCCAGGGATCGGAACCTACTGGTTGTCTTCGCGCCTGCCCGAACTGTCGGAACGGTTGGGTGTTCAGGTGAAGGTGATCACTCTGGTCAAAGACGCGGACCTGTTTCCGGAACCGGCAGATTGCTGGATACTCTTCGGTCAGGGCCACTGGCCGGGATTTGAGGCCCGAAAGCTGATTGACGAAACCGTTTGCCCCGTCGCGTCCCCCAGCCTGATCGAACGATACCGGCAACCGGATGGCAGCATTGATGTGTCCAACATTCCGTTGATCGAACAGGAAGACCCGGAACGGCGCTGGCTGAGTTGGGAGGCATGGCTGGATCGCTCCCAGGACGATTGGCGTCTGTCCGACAACCGTGTCGTGGTTAACGATCACGGAATGGCGCTGCATCTGGCCCTGACCGGGGCTGGGGTGGCGCTTGGGTGGACGGGGATCATTCAGGACCTGATCGACGGGAAGAGTCTCGTTCCCATGTCGACCCACCACGCGCGGTCGGATTTCGGGTATTGGGTTCTTGGCCGGGAAGGCTTTTGGGAAACGACCCAGGGACGGTTGGTCATCGACCTTTTGAAAAACTGACGGTCCAAGGTAGGGCTCCGGGGCACCACCGTCATCAGATGCTGAACTTGGGGAAGTGGCACGACGGGCGTTTCGCGAATCTGAAACCTGTTGCGGGTCTGTGCTGTTGAAATCGGTTTACAGGATATTGCCCGAATTCGGTGCAAAACGGCTCTATTTGGTGCGATTTCAAGAAGTTCTGGGGTTTCAAAGAAAACTGCCAAACTGTTCAGAAATGGCCTTGTATTTCCGGTGTTTGCAAGGATATACCCGTCGGCGGAGACGTGGCCGAGTGGTCGAAGGCGCTCCCCTGCTAAGGGAGTAGGCGGGAAACCGTCTCGAGGGTTCGAATCCCTTCGTCTCCGCCACCTACCTTTTTCGTAGAGACGGCGCGATCAAAGGCTTACCTCGTTAACCGTTGGCAAGCCCTTGTTCTGGCTCCGTTGTTTTGGGGCACGCTCATGGCGCGATCTGCGGGCAGAGCTAATTCTTATGATCAGATATGCATTTCCAGCCGTGCGTCGGGAAAGGATCTGAGTGCTGTTTCAATTCCTGTCTTCGGCAGGGCGCACAATGCTGTGGACAACCCGTCGGCAATGGCTGCGCTGGCGGCTGAAACTGACACGATATTTGCTGGGCGCGAACCGCCGGCAGGGTTCAGGATGTGTCCTTGATCACCTGTCAGCATGAAGCTGCACGCGTCCGACGTTGCGACCGCTCGGTCCCGCAATTCGATGGTTTTTTGGACCTGACCTCCGTGCCCGGCCAGTCCGACTTGCCAGGCCAGCCCGTCTGCGCGTTGCCCCAGGGCTGCGATTTCCCCCATGTTCACCAGCACGTTCTGCAGGCCATGCCCCTTTAGCAGTGCACTGATACGGTCGGTAATTGCACCTTGCGCGATACCGTTCAGGGTCAGTGCGGAAACGCCGGGTTGGGGCAGACGGATCACGTCCGCCTGAACGGTCACGCCTGCCCAACCGACAGAGCGTCGGGCCGCGTCGATCTTGTCGCGGCTCGCACCGCTCGCAAGCGCGGACCAGAGCGGCTGAATCGTGGGGTCGAAAGCTCCGTTCGTCGCATCGTGCAGCGCCGTGCACAGGCTGAGAACGTTCAAGAGTTCGGGTGCGGGGCCGGACAGGTGCCCGTTGCTGTTCAGGCGACTGAGTTCAGATTGGGGCCGGTACAGGCTGAAGATGTTCTCCAGCCGGTCCATCTCGGCCTCAACCGCGGCGATGATCGGCGCGGCTTGGGCGTCGGTCAGCCCCTCCAGCCGCAAACTGGCCTCGGCCCCCAGCGCGACCCCGCGCCAATGGACCGCCGGGGCAGGTTTTGCACCGGCTGGAAAGGCCGCACAGGCAGCAGATATGGTCAGGAACCGGCGGCGGGAGAGGGGGATCATGAGGGGGTCTCCAGTTTCAGGTCCAGATCGACAGGGCCAAGAACCTCGGCAGCGGGAATGTCGGACAGCGGCATCTGTGCGCCGCCATATTGGGTGATAAAGACATCGGCCGCGGCGGGATCGGCGAAGGGGACAACCTCGGGCGCGCCCATGCCGCCGGCAACGTTAGAGCCGACAACGAAGGTAGCACCATCCGCGGCGATCCAGTTGGATATGCCGGGTTGCCGCCAGTTTGGGGCAATTCCCATGTCACTGACGTACACGGCGGTGATCTCGGCGTCGCGTTCGGGGCTTTTCAGATAAGCCACCATGTCGCGTACCTGTGCAAAGAACAGCGGCGCGGGATACCCTTCCAGATGAATCTGCCCCTTTGGCCCGCCATGTTCGGCAATGTTCATCTGACAGAAATAGCTGAGCGCATCCGGGGTCAGATCAATCGGGTCGGGAGCTTCGGCAACTTCTTCCTTGCAGGCGGTCAGAGCGACCAGAGCGATTAGGGCGAGACGTTTCATGGCTCGACCCTCCGGAATGCGAGGCGAGCAAGGGCAAAGCCCAGCACCGGCCAGATCAGCAGGGAAGCGGGTGCGGCCCAGTTGGGCAGGGCCTGCGCGGCGCCGGTCATGCCGGACGCCATGGCGACGCCTTCTGTTGCCGCGATGTTCCACAGACGAAATGCGTCGGCCGGGTTGGCTACCATCACCCATGGAAAGACGGATTGGGTGAAGGTGCCGTCCTTGTCCATGACGACGGCTCCCAACAAGCCCAGATCATAAAGGACGACAAAAACCAGCCAGAGCCCGGCCGACAGACCTGCCGCCGCCGTAGCCCCCTTTGCCAGGGCGGACAGCAGGTAACCCAGCGCCAGAAATACGGCGCCCAGCAGGATGGACGTGAGGATAAGGCGGACCAGCGCCATCAGGCTTTCCGGCCCTGCGCCACCAAAGAAGGCAGCGACTGCGCCTGCGGTGCCGAAACCGACGGTCATGGCAAAAGCCAGTGCGGCAAGGTGCGCAGTGAACTTGCCCAACAGGATTTCTCCGCGCCCGGCGGGATAGGACAGCAGCAGCGACAGGCTGCCCCGGTCCACGTCGCCGGCAATGGCGTCGAAGGCAATCATCAGCGCGAGCAAGGGCGCAAGGTAGACCGACAAGGTGGTCATCGAGGCCACCGAGACGGTCAGCATGTCGACGCCCAGAGTGCCAGTCGGTGCACTGCCTGCGAAGGTCAGCGCCAAGGCGAACAGCACCATGATCAGCGTGGCCACCAGCAGCCAGCGGTTGCGGCGCAGGATCAGCATCTCGGTGCGGGTGATGGCGAGGAAGCGGGTCATTGCATCTCCTCCTGAGCGTAGTGGCGATAGAGGTCTTCCAGCTTGGGTGGGGTCATCTCCACATCCGCCACGGCATCGCCCAACCCGGCGATCCGGCGCAGCGCCTCCATCTTGTCATCAGGGGTGCAGAGCAGCTCCACGGACGCCCCGTTGATCCGGTTGCCACCCAACTCGGCGGCCACTGCATCCGCGTTGACGCTGGCGCGTACGCGCAGGCGGATCGGCAGACCGGCCAGCGCCGACAGGTTGCTCAGCGTGTCGTCGGCGACCATCCGGCCCTTGCGCATGATGGCAATGCGGTCGGTGCGGGCCTCGACCTCGGTCAGGGCGTGCGAGGCGATCAGGACGGCGGTGCCCTGTGCGGCCAACTCGTCGATGATAGCATAGAGATCTTGCCGGGAAATCGGGTCCAGCCCCGAGGTCGGCTCGTCCAACAACGCCACTTTCGGCTGGCCCAGCAACACTTGCGCCAGACCCAGACGTTGCCGCATCCCCTTGGAATAGGTTCCGATCCGCCGGTCCAACGCATCGCTGAGGCCAACACGGTCCAGCAGGCCGGGCACATCGGCTTTGGCTCCGGACAGCTTTGCGAACAGGGTCAGTTGCTCGCGCCCGGTCAGGGCCGGGTGGAATGACACCGCCTCGGGCAGATAGGCGGTATCCCGTCGGGCTTGTGCCGTGCCGGGGGTGGTATCGCCGATCCGGATGGCGCCGCTGTGGATGGGCGTCAGGCCGAGAATGGATTTGATCAGGGTCGACTTGCCCGCGCCGTTATGGCCCAGCAGCGCCACGCGCTGACCGGGGGCAAGAGACAGGTTGATATCGTCAAGAACGCGGGTTTTCCCTCGGTCCTTGAAAACATGTTCGATTGACAGGGCCTTATCCGTCATGAGGCACCTTTTTCATTGCTTGGGGTTCAGGGGCTTGCATCAAGGGATTGCTGTCCATCACGCCCCCCGGCAGCAGTGCCGGGAAGGCCGATTGCGACCAGCGCACCAGTTGCACGGCAGGCGAGCCGAGCAACAATTTGGCTGCGGGTTGGGTCCACAGCACATGGTCCATACTGTCATTGGGGCGATAGGGGGCATCTGCCACGCCGTTGCCATCCACATCATAGGCGGCGAAATCGGACCAGTAGTTACCGCGCCCGTCTTCGGACCACTCGACCCATTTGGTCGAGACGTATTTCACTTGCGTCCGGTTGCCGACAAAGGCGTTTCCGACGATCCGGTTGCGCTCGGAACCAGCAGTAAAGTGGATACCGATACCACAACCCTGGAACCAGTTATCAGTGAATTCGTTCTTGTTGGAATTATAGAGGAAGGTGCATTTTTCTTTCGCACCTTTCACCACGTTGCCTGTGATGGTGCTCTTGTTGGCATAATTCAGCATCACGCCATGCTCGCGGTCACCGATCGAGACGTTGTTGGCCACGGTTACATTGGTCGTGAACATGACCGCATAGCCCAGATCATTGCCGATCGAGACGTTGTCGCTGACGACCGAGTCGTCGGCATACATGTAATGCACGGCGAAACGCAGATCGCGGAACAGGTTGTTGGTGAAGGTATTCTTCTTCGACGAGTTCACAAATATACCGTCGCGCCCGTACCGGATGTCATTGCCATCAACCACCGCACCCGGCGCGTTCCAGACATAAACACCATTGCCACGGTCATTCATCCGCTGGTCCAACCGGCCTTCGATCCGGTTGCCGCGCACGATGCTGTCCTTGGCCCCGTGAATGTCGACGCCATATAGATTGCCCAGCAACACGTTATCCTCGACCACGGGCGCTTTGGCCGTTTTGGTCAGCTGGATGCCACTGTCGATCCCGTCATGGCTTGAGCCGGAGCCGATCACCGTCAGTCCGCGCACAGTCACGCCCGGTCCGGTCACGGTAATGACGCTGCCGTTGCCTTGTCCGTCGATGGTGGCCTGGCCCTGCCCGTCGATGGTGACGGGCCGGTCCAGAACCAGGGTTTCGGTGTAAACACCCGGGCTCAGGCGGAGGGTGTCTCCATCCGCCGCCTGCGCCAGTATTTCATTGATGGCCCCCGCCCGGTTGGGCACATCCCAGTCCGCCGCCCAAAGGGGCGAGCCGAGCAGGAGCGGTATGAGCAGGGACCAACGCATGGGTTATGCTCCCTGCGGCTCGACCAGCATCCGGCCGCGCATTTCCATGTGCAGCGCGTGGCAGAACCACTGGCAGTAGAACCAGTGCACGCCCGGACGGTCAGCGGTGAAGGTGACCGAGGCGGTGGCCATCGGCCCAATCTCCATCGCGATGCCGTAGTTGCCCAGGCAGAAGCCGTGTGTCACGTCATCCACGTCGTCGAGGTTGGTGATGTAGACCGTCACCTCGTCGCCCTGTTTGACCGTGAACTTCTCAAGGCTGAAGGTCGGTGCCTGCGAGGTCATGTAGACGCGCACCTTGTTGCCGTCACGGATGGGCTCTTCGGCGCCTTCTTCCAGATCGATGCCGTCGGCTTCGGCCTGTTTGCGGGCGTCTTCCCATGTGACGTCGTTGCGGTCCCAGACGTTGACCGGGTTGACGATGTCGGAGCGAACGATGATCGAGTCATGCGGCTCGGCAAAGGTCGGGCCATCGTGGACCACTTTCATCTCGTCGGACGAGATGTCGATCAACTGCTCGTTCTCGGGCTTCAGTGGGCCGACGTTCAGGAAGCGGTCTTTCGAGAACTTGTTCATCGAAATCAGCCACTTGCCGTCAGCGTCTTTGGTTTCACCCATCGAGGTCGAGTTGTGGCCCGGCTGATAATGCACGTCGACCTTCGAGATGATCGGATCGACGTCTTCACCGTTATAGGCCTTGATCGCCTTGTCGATGTTCCACTTCACAACCTGGCTGTCCAGGAACAGTGTGGTGAACGCGTTGCCCTGGCCGTCATAGGCGGTGTGAAGCGGGCCAAGACCCAGCTGCGGCTCACCCACGATGCACGACCGCGGATCGGCGTCGCTTTCGAACAGGGCGTCCAGCTTGGTCACATCCATGATCGAGACAGTCGGCGACAGCTTACCGTTGATGCAGACGTGCTTGCCGTCCGGCGCGGTGTTGATGCCGTGCGGCGAGTTCGGGATCGGGATGTAACGGGTGTATTTCTTGTTCTGACCCTTACGGCCGTCCAGAACCTTGACGCCTTTCAGCTCCTGATAGTCGCCGGCTTCGATGCCTTTTTCGATCTCGGCCAGGTTGAAGACAACAACGTGGTCCAGCTCGTTCTCGGTCATCTCGGCCAGATTCATACCCATTTCCGAGTTGTACGAGGTCGAGTAGGCGTACTTGCCCTGATAGTCGCAGTCGGTGTTGTCGAGGTTGCCCGACACGATCACCTGCCATGCCACTTCCATCGTGTCACCGTCCAGCGCGGTGAAGATGTTCACGTATTGCGACGGATCGTCCAGCACTGTGCCGTCATTGACCAGCGGTGTTTCATCTTCACCATTGGCAAAGACATAACCGGTGCGCGGGAATTTCTGCGGACGCAGACCGTGGATCGCCTTGGCGTTGGGGATCTCAGTGATCTTGTCGCATTTCATCACGTCACAGCGCACACGAGCGACGCGGGTGTTGGCCTTGTCGTTCATGAACAGGTAACGGCCGTCATAGGTGCCGTCGGTGAACGACATGTGCGGGTGGTGCAGGTCGCCGTTGTCATAGGTTTTCAGGCCGCGCTTGGCCAGGAATTCCTTGGTTTCCGGCAGCAGACCATCGGTCATGATCTTCAGCGATTCATTGGTCTGACCCCAGCCGGTGGCCGAGCAGCGGTTGAACACCGGCACCCGCATCAGTTCGCGCATGGACGGGAAGCCCAGGATGCGCAGCTCGCCGGTCTGACCCGAGGACCAGAAGCCGTAATATTCATCCAGCTCACCGGGTTCGAGGTTGTATTTGGCGGCGGCGCTTGCTTCGCGGGCGGTCATCAGGGTCGAGCCCAGACCGGTCCCGGCCAGCACGGCACCGGTGGCGGTGGCCCCCAGCATCCCGCGGCGGGTGATGTTCAGTTTGTTTTCGTTGTCCGACATGATCGTTCCTCCTTTTTAGGAAACAGATTGCGGTTTGGCGTTCGGATGGTTCGCCGGTGGTTGCCCGAGGGGGGTCTTGATGTTGACCGACCCTGTCTTGGCCCGCCGTTTAAGCTGGCGGATAACGACGGGACATTTGTCCTCGGACTGGTAGAGCACCTGACAATGCAGGCAGGTGACGCACTCGTTCGGGTTGATCTCACCAGTGGGGTGGATTGCCTGAACGGGGCATTCGTTGGCGCAGGTCTGACAGGGGGCGCCGCACTCTTTGTAGCGGCGCAGCCAGTCGAACATGCGGATACGGGCAGGGATCGCCAGCGCTCCGCCCAGCGGGCAGAGATAGCGGCAGTAGAACCGTTCAATGAACAGCCCGATCCCCAGCAGGAGCA
This sequence comes from Ruegeria sp. CG11, assembly GCF_056537245.1. Lineage (NCBI taxonomy): Bacteria > Pseudomonadati > Pseudomonadota > Alphaproteobacteria > Rhodobacterales > Roseobacteraceae > Ruegeria > Ruegeria sp. CG11. The sequence continues at coordinate 558,433 of NZ_JBQFRE010000002.1, read as the reverse complement.
ACGCAAAGACCACAAACGGCCAGTCGCGCATGAATTTCAGGATGATCGCTGTCTTGAACGGCTCGATCTCGGCATACTTCTCGGCCAGCGGGATCGACACGAAGCTGATGCCGAAGAGCACGAGGAAGATCATGTATTTCGCAGGCCAAAGCCGTTCGTTCAGACCCCAGGGCAGGGTCCATTGCGGCACCTTCAGCGCCCGCGCGATCTTGTTGGTCAGTTCCTGCAGCGCGCCGAACGGGCAGAGCCAGCCGCAATAGGCCCCGCGTCCCCAGAACAGTAGGGCGGCGGCCACGGCGAACCATTGGATAAAGACCAGCGGATCCAGCAGGAAGGCGTCCCAGCTAAATCCGGTGCGCAGGCTGCCCGCCAGCGCCATCAGGTTCACCACGCTCAGCTGCGCGTTGGCATACCAGCCGATGAAGAACAGGGTCATCGTCAGATATCCGATGCGGAACCAGTAAAAGACCCGCGCATTCATCGTCGCGTGGAACTGGAAGAAGAACGTGGCGGTCAGCACCAGCAGCATGACGCCCAGAACGGCAATCTCGACGGTGCGGTCTTTCCAGATGCGCTGCCACAGCGCGGCCTTTGCGGCGGCCTCTCCGGTGGCGTCATCGACGACTGCGGGGGCGGTGACCGGCAACAGGTACTGATCCGGCAGCTTGTAGCCCAAATCGAAGGTCAGGAAGGTTTTCTCGACTGCACCTACGGCCCGTTGCACCAGCAGTTGCAGGCGGAACGGTTCAGTCGGCTCAAACCCGGCACCGGCGGGGATCTTGAAGATATCAAGCTCGGTAAAGCTGGGCGCATCAGATGCTGCGACCCGACCCAGACGGCGCTGTTGCTTGTCGAAGAAGCGCACCGAGCTGTCGCCCTGGATCAGTTGAATCCGGTCGAAAATGCCACCGCGGACATAGCCCGAGCCCTTGAAGCTGTAGGCCCCGCGCCCCAGCACCAGAATGGCCTGTTCGCCTTCGTCCAGCCAATTGGTCAGGTTCTTGTATTCGGCCTCACCCAGCAGGGATTTCCCGATCGACGGCACCGAGACCAGCGCCACGTGCATGTCGATAAAGGTGTCGTCCGGCTCACCCTTTTCGGGGCGTTTGATGGCGCGCTGATCGCCGGTGGCCTCAAACGCGGCGTTGACCTGGCCGACATCCAGCGTCAGCCGCCGTATCGAACCGTCACCCGAGAGGGTGGTCCAGTCGTAGACCGCATTCTTGGCCATATCGACTTCGCGTTTCGGCCCGTCGGCCTGCAGCGGGGACAACCCGCCCAGACCCAGCGCGCGGGAGACCTTGATGCCGCCGCGCACGAGGCTGTCGTCGATCACCATGATCGTGACCGTCGCGCCTGAGATGATGTCGAGGTCATGCCCTTCACCACCCGTTGCGGCCTCGTGCTTGAGGTCGAGGCCGGTGTAGCCTTCGGTCAGTTCGACCATTCGGGAATTGGGGATGCCGATCAGAACGATGGGTTCCGAGTGTTTAACCAGCTTCACCCCGGTCAGCACCGCATCGTCGTCGATGGCGGCGACCACGTGGATGGGTTTGCCGGAATAGCCGGTGGTGCCCACGAAATCGGATGTCAGGAAAGCCCAGGCGATGGTTTCCCCGCCCTTCAACACAGGGGCGACGGGGACGTCATCCCGCACCGGACCAAAGGCATCGGCACCTGGGGCCAGATCGGCGGGCTCAATGTCAGGCAGGAAGCTGGCGAGGCTGTCGGCATGGGCGCTGATCGCCATCAGGCAGGACAGGGTAAGGGCCAGCAGGAACTGGATTGCGCGACTTACGACCACGGCGCACCTCCGATTACTTGGGTGGACGCCATGGACGCGCGCAGGGCGCGTTCAGATTCTTCTTGGGTCGCGCGCGGTGGTCCCCGGGTTTCGGGCCACAGTCGTTTTACGCTGTAGATATTGACCAGATCGCGGTTTTCGCATTGTGCGGCGTGAATAAGACCTTCCCGTTGCAACACGGGCAGGTCCGGCACCGGGGCCGCTGAGGTGACCGCGCACAAGGCGCAATCGGCGCATTTCGGACAGGGCGCGGTTGGGTCCGTTGTGTCCTCTTCAAGGTCTACCTGAACCCAGACCGCCCCTGCCTCCGAGCAGATCTCCACCCACATGCTTTCCCCGGGACTCGCCAGCGCCGGGCCAAGCAGCTGCAACAGCAGAAGGAAGATGCCCGCTAGTGCACAAGCTGCGCGGGACGCGCAAACAGCTGACATGTGCAGAGGGTTGAGGGCGGGCATGGAGAATCCAACTCGGCAATCTTTCCTGAGTCCTAGTGCCGTCGCTCGATTCGATACTTGACTTATGTCATTTGTTTTCAATCTGCCCAAAAATTAATCTTGGGCGATTTTCGGTTAAATCACAAAGCACTAAAGCCTTGGTTCAACCGTCAGCTTCATCCATCAGGCCGCGTACCCAGCGCCCGGCAAGCCAGGATGCAGGCACGCCCAGAGGGATCGACCACAAGATTGCTGTGACCGGCTCGATTATGCCGTAGCCGGCGCTGTTGGCGATCAGGCCAGCCAGAAACAAGTTGATGGCCACGGTCAGCGCCGTCGCCGGATAAAGCAGAATGGCCAGTTTCCAGACCGGCCATTTGCCTTCAGTGGCTGGTTCCTTCCGAGAAGGTGATTTTGTTCCAGACATTGTATTTTCCAGATGGTTTGCGCATCGGCAGGCGGCGGACCTCTTCCAGCGTCTGCGCATTATAGACGATTACCGCGCCGTCATCTTCCCAGATCGAAACCAGCGCGTGGCTGCCGTCTTTGGTGAACTCCACATGCGCAACTGTCTTACCCGGAGCCGGGCGCAATGTCTTAACGATCTCAAGACTTTGCTTGTCGATCACATGCATCGCATCCTTGTTCGGTCCAAAGAACACATCGGCCCAAACGTAGGGCGAATTTTCATGGCTGCGCATGAAGAATCCCGGTCCTTCGGTCTTGATCCGCTTGACCGTTTCCCAGGTTTCCATATCGATCACCGACACGGTGCCATCAGTCAGGTGCGGCGTGGCCATTACGGTTGTATCACCGCGCTGCCACGTGATGCCCGAGCCCAGATGCGGCATGCCCGGCAGGTCCAGATCAGCAACTTTGTGGCCGATGACCAGATCGATCACCTGACCGCCCTTGCCATCGCGCGAGGCGCCCATGACGTATTCATAGCTCTGGTCGAAGAAGAAATCGTCCAGATAGTCGGGCGTGGTGATCTTGCGCACCGGGAAAGGGTCGGGGTTCTTGAATTGACCCTCGATGCGGAAGTCGTGACCAAGGCCGGATTGGGGTGGGTTGGCGCCGTAAAAGACCTCCCAGATCTCGGGCACGTCTTTTAGCGCCAGAACGAAGCTTTCGCGCGGTGGGGCCTGATACACGGCCGAGACACGGCTGGGGACGCCCTTCTTGCTCTTGACCTCGACGACCTTGGCAACCGAGAGGTCCTCGGTCGACAGCAGGGTCAGGCTGTTGGGCAGGTAGTTCGCCACGGCAACCCATTTTCCGTCGCCAGACATGGCAATGTTGCGGCTGTTCAGGCCCGCGCGCACGCGGCCCACCTGTTTTAGCGCCCAGACGTCGTACTTCTGGACCCAACCATCGCGGGACATAATGAACACATAGCGGCCATCGGGGCTGAACTTGGGTCCGCCATGCACCGCAAAGGGGGTCTCGAACCGGTCCAGAACCTCGAACGTGTCGCCGTCCAAAACGCTAACATGGTGATCGCCGGTCTCAACCGCCAGCGTGATATTCATCGGGTCGCTGTCCCAGATAGGGGCGTCCACCAGGACATAGTCTTCGTCCAAAGTGCGGCTGGCCATGATATCGGCCTCGCCCCATTCGGGCTCGGTTTCCAGTGGGGATTTCAGCCAACCGGCCAGTTCCTCGATCTGCACCGCGTCGAGTTCGTGGGAAAAGGCGGGCATCTGCGTGGCCGTGCGCCCTTCGGCGATCACGGCGGCCACGCGCGGGCCGCGCATCCGTTTCAGCGTTTCGGGGATCAGCGCAGGGCCAACGCCGCCCAGACGGTTTTCGCCGTGGCAGGAGGCGCAGTGTTCGGCATAGTTGGCTGGAGCGTCGGCCCATGCGGTGCCCGCCAGCAGCAGCGAACAAAACGTGCCGATTTTCAGAGTGTCAAAAGAACTGATGCGCCGGGTCATGGCTTTTTCCTCGGAACGGCGTCACCTGCAGGCGCTCGCCCGCATCTTCGACGCCGATTTCTTGATTTGTCAGATAACAGGCCGGATCTTCGGCCCAGGGGTCGCCGGTCAGCTGCAAAGCCCGAATCCGGGTATTGCCGCCGCAGACGTCCTTGAGCTGACAAGCCCCGCAGCGCCCCTTGAGCGGGCGCGGGCGGGTGCGCAGCATGGCGAGCATCGGATCATCGCTGGTCCAAAGCTCGGAAAACGGTTTGGTCTTCACATTGCCGACCGTGTAGTCGGACCAATAGGTGTCGGGATGAACGCGACCAAGATTGTCGATATTGGCCACACCCAAACCGCTGGAGTTGCCACCCCACGCGGCAAGATGTTCGCGCACATGGACGGCCTTGTCGGCATCAAAGCGCGCGCGCACCCAGTTCAGGAAATACCCGGCATCGGCGTCATTGTTGCCGGTCACGATGTCCAGCGGGCGCCCGCCCGAGGCGGCCTCCCACGCGCGGTCCAGCAACAGGTCGAGCCCGTTGCGGGTGCGCATATGCTCGGCATCCTCGCCCCGGTTCTTGTCGCCGCGCCCGGCGTAAACAAGGTGAGACAGGTAGAACTTGTCGACACCCTCGTCATCGCACAGCTGCAGCAGGTCGGGCAGGTGGTGTTGTGTGCCCTCGGTCAGGCAGAACCGCAGGCCCACCTTGATGCCGCGCTTCTTGCATTCGCGCACACCGCGCAGGGCGTCGGCAAATGCGCCCTCGACGCCGCGGAACCAGTCATTCGTGGCGCCGATCCCGTCCAGCGAGATGCCGACATAGTTGAATCCGACATCGGCGATCATGTCGGCGGTTTCGTCGTGAATCCGCGTACCGTTGGTCGACAGCGCCAGCATGGGCACCAGATCACGGGCGCGTTTGGCGATATCGAAGAAATCGAACCGGTCCAGCGGTTCCCCACCCGAGAGGATCAGGGCCGGGACGCGAAACTGGCCCAGATCCTCAAGGGTTACCATGGCTTGCTCGTGGTTGAGCTCGCCCGGGAACGCAACATCCGCCGAAACGGTGTAGCAATGGCGGCATTTCAGGTTGCAGCGTCGCGTCAGGTTCCAGATCACCACCGGTTTCACCGGACCGGGGCGGCGTTTGCGCACCGGGGTGGGGGTGACGAGTTGATGCATGTATTCAGTCAGGCGGAACATGTCTCAGCCTTTCGTTTTCAGGCGCAGCCCGGTTTTTTTCAGGATGCGCGTGGAATAGAGGATATCTTTCGCCCGGCAGGCATCACCAAGAATGGTAGTGATCTGGGCGCGCTTTTCTTCGACCTCGTCGCGGTCTGTGCCGTGGACCATGGCAAACAGGTTATAGGGCCAGTCGGGCAGGGCGCGGGGGCGTTCATAGCAGTGGGTCACAAAAGGTAGTGCGCCGATCCGGGTGCCCAGTTCGGTTACGCGGTCGTCTGCGACATCCCAGACGGTCATGCCGTTCGAGGTCATGCCCAGTTTGTAGTGATTGGGTGCAGCAGCAATACGGCGGATTACGCCGCGCGATTTCAGGTCGGCCAAGCGAAGCAGCAACTCGTCTTCGTCCATGCCCATATCTACGGCCACCTGCGTGTAGGGCGCAGGCACAAGGGGCAGGCCGCCTTGCAGCGCCTCGATAATCTCTCTGTCTTTCGCGTCGATCATGCCGCCACCCGGAAGCCGATGAAAAATTCCTGCAGTTTGGGAAAACAAAGAACCTCGATCCCCGTTTCCCGTTCGATGGCATCGGCCGTGGCCTCGATCCCCTCGGGGGTTTCGGTTGCCAGAACGAACCACATGTTCAGCCGATGCGTGCGTTCATAATTATGGGCAACCTCCGGATGCGCATTGACTTTGGTCAGGACGGTTTCGAAATTCTCGGGCGGAACGGCCATAGCACACAGGCAGAACGCGCCACCCATAGCGGCCGCGTCGAAAAACGGGCCAAAGCGGGTGATTACCCGCTCGTCTTTCATGCGTGTGAGGCGGCTCAGTAGCTCGCTTTCCGATATGCCCAGTTCGGTGGCAATCGTCGCATAGGGATGCGTGGTCAGCGGCAGATCGTCCTGCATCCGGTTGAGGATTGCGCGGTCGGTTTCATCCAGCGTCATGCGGCGGCCTCTCTGGCTTGGATAAGTGCGCCGGTCTGTTTGAAGCAGCGGGTCGAGAACAGCACCTTGTGACGGGCGCCAGCCAGTTCCGGCAGGGCGGTGGCACCCGAAAGGGTCTCCAACGCTTCATTGCGTGACCGGGCGTGGATCATGGAATAGAGGCGATAGGGCCAAACGTCTTCGACCGGGTTCCGCTCATAACACAGGGTTACGCCGGGATGCGCGGCAAGGGCCGGGCCGGCAGTGCCTACCTGATCGGCGGGCATTTCCCAAACCACCATAGCATTGGCCGACCAGCCAAGTGCCCGGTGCCGAACGATGACGCCCAGGCGCGAGATGATGCCCGCATCGTGCAGTGCCTTGATCCGCGCCATCACGTCAGACGTCGATCGAACCAGCGACTGCGCCAGTTCAGCATAAGGCTCGGTGACCAGCGGCAGGCCCGAGCTGAGCGCTTGCAGCAATGGGCGGTCCCCTTCCCGCATGGCCGAGCGGTCCACCTTGCGGGGTCCGGGCACGTTGCGTGTATTACCCGACATGCGGAACCCGAGATCGACGTTGAATGGACGGACCAGCCGCAGATCCAGCACTCGCAGCCCGGTACGGTGACTGATCCGCGCCAGCGTGTCGTTCACATGAGCGCGGTCCGGACCGGTGGCGACGAACCACAGATTCCAGTCATCCTCGCGCTGGTAATTGTGATTCACGCCGGGTTCCGCGTCGATCATCGCGGCGACCTCTTCCAGCCGCTCGTCGGGTGCGGCGACGGCGGCCAGAGTGCTGGCCGAAACCGCGCCGGGGGCAATCGTCGCGCCAACGCGCGTGATCCGGCCGGTTGCGCGCATCCGGTTCAGGCGGTCGATGACCTCGGTCTCATCCAGGCCCAGCGCAGTGCCCAGAACCTGAAACGGGCGGTCGGTGATGGGGAAATCGCGCTGGAACTCATCCAGCAGGCGACGGTCGATCGGGTCGGTAATATGATCCATCGGTCACAGCCCTGTTCTGTGCGCACGCGCGGTAAAGAAAATGCCCGAGGGGCTGTCCGCATCGATTTCGCGCAGTTTTTCAAAGGTCTGGGTGTCATAGACCATGACTTTGTTAGCATCGCGCACGCTGAGCCAGACCTCATGCCCGCGCGGGGTGAACTCCATGTGCAACACAGCGGGGCCGGGCTTGAACTCGTGGATGATCTCTTTGCTGACGCTGTCGATCACCTGAATCGTGTCATTCAGCGGATGGGCGAAATTCACCCAAACCTGACGCCCGTCTGGCCGCGCCATGGCAAAGACCGGCTGGCCATGCGTCTTGGTGCGCCCGGTTTCGGTCAGGGTGTCAGAGTCGATCCACAGAACCTCGTGATGGCCAACGGCGGGCAGGACAAATTCGCGCCCGGTCAGCGCCCAGCCTTCCAGATGGGGCATCTTGTAAACCGGCATTTCTTCCTGTCCGCGCCCGTAATCGGGCAGTACACGGATCGGTTCAGGGTTGTCGGCCCACAGGTCCAGCGCGGTCAGACCATCCTCACCGAACAGGCCGGTGATATAGGTGCGACCATTGGCGGTGATCAGCGCGTCATAGGGGTTTTTACCCATGTCGGTGATTTTAGTGATCTCGGGGTCGCCCTTGGCAAAATCGGCGATCCAGGTCTCGCCCGTGTCCCACATGGTGAACACGAAGCGACGGCCCGGCGCATCGACCAGACCGATGGTTTTGCTGTCGGTGGGGATGTCAGCCACCATTTCGAGCGTGTCCGCATCAAAGACACGTACGCCGCCGGGTTCATAGTTCGACACGGCGACCAGTTTGCCATCGTCCGAGATCGCACCGCCGATGGCGTTGCCTGCCTGCACGACGCGGTTCACGATCTGGCGGGTGACGATATCGACTTTGGTCAGGCCGCCATCGCGCCCGAACACATAGGCAAAGCGTTCATCCGGCGAATAGACCAGCGAGGCGTGGGACAGATCGCCCAGCCCCTCAATCCGCGCCAGCGCGGCCCGGTCGGATTGGTCCACCAGCAGGACCGAGCCTTTGGCGCGTTCGATCACCAGGCCCAGGTCTCCGGTTGCGGTCGGTTCGGCGTGTGCCGTTGTCATCATCAGTGCGGCTGCAAGGCCGAGGACGAGATGTTTCATTGTGCCTCCTGTTCCAGCAGGTAACGGGCGATCCATTCGGCCTCTTCTTCGCTGATCAGAGGCCGCCAAGGGGGCATCGCGGTGTCGGGAATGCCGTCAAGGATGACCCCGGTCAGGACGTCGGGATCATAGTGTTCCAGCGACTCAGATCGCAGGTCAGGGCCAAGGCCACCTTTCAGCGACAGCCCGTGACACGAGCCGCAATCCTGATGGACAAGTCGTTTCAGAGCGTTGGGATCAAGCGCGTCGGTGGCAAAGGCGGACGTGGCCAGAACGACGGCGGTTGTCAGCACGGCGTGCGCCGCCCAGCCCGGTCGCTGGGCCGACTTGCGAGGCCGCGCCCGACCCACCCCCCGGGAAGGCGTCTGGCACCCCGCCGGGGCCGGGCGCTGCCTCAGGCCCTTATGACCAAGCTTAGCCATGAGCCTGTTCCAGCAGATCCGCCAGCGGCCGTTCCGCATAAAGCGATACCACCTTGCCGATGATGAATAGTGTTGGCGCTTTCAGGTCGGCTTTACGGACATCGGCTGCCAACCGATCAAGGCGCGATACCATGCGGCTTTCATCCGGTGTGGTGGCTTTGCCCACGGCCAGAACGGGGGTCGATCCGGGCAGGTTCTCGGTCATCAAGCCCACGGCGATCTGGCCGATATTGGCCACACCCATATAGACCACCAGAGTCGAATCGGGATCGGCCAACCGTTTCCAGTCCAGGTCCAGCACCTTGTCGGCCTGCCGGTGGCCGGTGACGTATTGCACCGAGGTCGCCAGCCCGCGATGGGTCAGTGGCACGCCGGTCGAACAGGACGCCCCTTGTGCTGCCGTGATGCCCGGCGCGTATTCAACGGCGACACCGTGGGCCATCAGGTAGGCGGCCTCTTCCGAACCGCGGCCAAAGATCATCGGATCGCCGCCTTTCAACCGTGCTACGGTGTGACCGGCCAGCGCCTCTTCCTTCAGGATTTCGTTGATACGGTCCTGCGGTACGGTGTGGCATTTGGGGGCTTTGCCCACCGGGATCAGCCGCGCACCGTCGGCGTGCAGGGCGAGGATTCCGTCCGAAACCAGCCGGTCATAGACGACCACGTCGGCCTCTTGCAGCATACGCAGGGCGCGCAGGGTCATCAGCTCGGGGTCGCCGGGGCCGGCGCCAATCAGAAAAACCTTACCGCTCATGTGCTAACTCGCTTGTTCTGAATGTCTTCGGAACCCGGACCTTCCGGCAGCTTCCACGCGCGAATAGGGGACGTTGCTGGGGGGACCGGGCGTGTCATGAGGGCAAGTTGGCGCAATCCTAAACCAACCTCCTTGACATAAGTTAAGGAGCGCGGGATTTGCGCCCGCGCTCCTTTGATCTTGCCTGTATTATTGCCTCGGCTCAGGGTTCGACAGTGATCATGCCGATCATGTTCTGCGTTTCCCAATGCGGTCCGCACAGGTATTCCTGAGGGCCGGGTGTGAGGAAGGTCATGTCGACCGATTCTTCGGGGAACAACCGGTCGCTTTCGGGTTCGCTGCCGTCTTTCAGAAGGACCGAATGGCTGGTGCGTTTGTCCACGTTCACCCAGCGCACGGTGGTGCCTGCCTTTACCGTCAACTCGCCGGGGCAGAAATTATATTTGTACATCAGCACCACCTCGGCGTCCTCGACGGCGGAAGAAGGCTGGCCGAACTGTTCGACATAACGCTCTTCGGCCTCGGCGCAGATACCGACGGTTTCATCGGCCCAGGCGGGCGCAGCCATAAGCAGCAGCGCGGGAAGAAGGCGGTGGGGTTTCATCGTCCATGTCTCCTTTCCAAAGGGGAAGGGGCCGGATCACCCGGCCCCCTCGTTTATTGCTTTACCACGTTGATGTTAGCTGAGTCGTCATCCAACGCAAGGCTGGTGTTCAACGTCACATGGTGGAACCGCGCGGCGGCAAAGTCGTCGTGGATGGCAAAGCCGACCGTGTAGGTCTTGCCAGCCTCCAGTGGCACATCACCGGGCGCGCCAGAGTTCAGCGGGCGGCTGAAGACCACCGTCCACATGCCCCCGGACAGCTCGGCCGAGGCGGCGATTTCGCCGTCATTGACCACGCGCTGTTCCAGCAGATAGCCGTTGGTGGCGCTGCCGTCCGCATAGACACGCATCAGGTCAAGATAGGTACCGTCGGCCAGATACTGCTCGATCTGCTCGGCGGTATGCAGTTTATCCCAACCACCCATCGGCTTGCCGCGGCGGCCTTTGGTATCAACTTCGGTGCGGCTTTCGCTGATGTATTTGGTCACCGTGTCCTGAGCGGCCAGACGACCCGAGACGTCACCATTGGCGGCAATCGCCTCCGCGCCCGGATCAAAGGGCATATACGAGTTGTCGGCGTGGCACGAAGCCCAGCAACCCACCTGTTCGCCCATCTCGATACCGGTACCGGTGATCATCATGGCAACCTTGATCTGGTTGTCGGGGTCCATCTTGCCACCGTCCACGAACGGTGCCGGGTTGTGGCCTGCATCCGGCCATTGCATGCGGATATACAGGTTCTCGTCGTCATGTGCGGCCTGAACGGTAGCGTCGATCACACCACGTTTTCCTGGGATCGGCGTCGGCTCCAGATCACCACCGGCGACAATCTTGTTGCCGATCGTGTCCAGTTCCTTGGCGTGACAGGTCGAGCACTGATCGCCGCCTTTTGTCAACGGACGGGCCCCACCGTGGAACTTGCCGTTCTGCACCCATTCAAACGAAGCCTGACCGGGGTAGAACAGTTTCAGATCCGCGCTGGCCACGGCGTTCCAGTCGACGTTGCCTGGGACATCGCCGCCACCACCGCCGGCAGGCGCTGCGGTCTCTTCTCCGTTTGCCTTGGCACGCTCTTCGGCAACGGCTGCGTCAACAGCGGCTGCGATCTGGGCCTGAACGGCCTCTTGCTGCGCTTTCTTGGCGGCTTGTTCGGCCTCGGCTTCAGCAGCTTCCTGCGCCTCGATCTTGGCCAGGCTGGCCAGATATTCCGGCGGGATCGGACGGATGAAGGCCGGATTCGGCGCTTCTAGCTCTTCCAGATACTCTTCGTCGGCCCGGTCGCGCGCATCCGAGTGCGCAATACCTTTGTGGCAGTCGATACAGGTCTGGCCGATTTCCATCGCGTTCAGGTGCTGCTGACGTGCACGGGGTCTCTGGAATTCCGGCATCATCGATTCGAAGTCGTGACAGTTGCGGCACTCGCGCGAATCGGTTTTCTTCATTCGCTCCCATTCGTTCATGGCCAGGTGTACGCGTTTGGCCTCGAACTTTTCGCGGGTGTTGATGGTGCCGACCATCTTGCCATACAGCTCTTTGGACGCCTTGATCTTGCGGATGATCTTGTGGGTCCAGTCCTTGGGCACGTGGCAGTCGGAACAGACCGCGCCCACACCGGAACGGTTCACGTCGTGGATCGTGCCAGTGTATTCCTCGTAAACGAAATCGCGCATCTCGTGGCACGAGATACAGAAATCCTTGGTGTTGGTGGCTTCCATGGCGGTGTTGAATCCGCCCCAGAAGACGATGCCGGCGACAAAGGCTGCGGCAATGCCGGCCACGGGCATTCCCCATAGGAAATACCGGCGCCAGATCGGTTTTTTCTTTTCCGGTTCGGAAGTCATATCCGGGCTCCGTTTTGGCTGTCTTGTCTGGCCTTGGGTGGCAGGCCGGTGAGTTTGGCTGAAAGGTCAAACGAGGAAAGGGCGGGCGAGGGGCCCGCCCTTTCCGATGGTTCCTGCGATCCCGTCAGGTGACGTGGTTCGAGCGGTTGTAGACGTTGAACTTGCCGGTCGGGGCATACAGCCCTTCAATGCGACCGATCTCTTCCAGCGTTTTGGCGTCGAAGATCACGATCTGACCGTTGGGCTCTTTCGAGTCCGACAGGTTCCACTTGGAGACCCAGACCTCGGTACCATCCGCGTTGAACTCGAAGTGAACGGCAGCGCTGCCTTCGTCTTCGGTGATCTGGATGGTTTTCACGATCTCGCCGGTCTCTTTCGAGATGACCTGCACCGATTGCTGAATTTCAGGCTCGGGGTGCTTGGTCTGGTCCGCCCAGATGTAGTCCGAGTTCGGGTGGGTCCGAACAAACAGGCCGGGGCCGTCTGTTTCCACTTCGTAGCAGACCTTCCAGGCATCATCCGGACGATTCTCAGGATCGTTGCCCCAAACAGTCACGGTACCGACACCAAGGTGGGTTGTGCCAGCGACCGGACCGCAATTCGGGTCGACCCAGTTGGCGCCCGGACCGGGGTGCGGCAACGCGGCCGTGTCGATCATCGCTTCCAGCTTGTGGGTTTGGGTATCGACAACAACCATCTTGTTCGACGCGTTTGCGGCGATTTGGAAGTACCGGCCAGTCGGGTCAAAGAACCCGTCGTGCAGGAACTTGGCCGAGTCGATCTTGTCGATCCGCAGGTTGTCCAGGTCAGTATAATCAACCTGCCACAGTTGGCCCAATTCCTTGATCGCGACGATCCAGGTCGGCTCGTTCGGCGTTGTGTAGATTGCGGCCACGCGAGCCTCTTCCACATAGTCGCCGTCCACGTTCACGCCGCGGGTCGAAACAACCTTGACCGGTTCCATTGTCTGGGCGTCAACGATTGCGAAGTGCGGCGGCCAGTAACCACCACCGATGACGTATTTGCCGTCGCCGGAAACGGCCACGTCACGCGCGTCATAAGCAATTTTGACTTCCGAAACCAACATATTCTCAGGCTTTTGCCAGAGGTCGATCTTGGTCATCTTGCCGTCGCGGCCCATGGTGTACCAGAAGCGGCCTGGGTGTTCCGGCTCGGTAATGCTGTGGTGTTCCGATGCTTTCAGAACGTGCACGGCGTAACCAGTCGGGATGTGTGTCAGCACTTCTTTGGTGTCACCGTCGATAACGGCCACTTTACCCACATCACGTTCGATGACGACGAAGAAGTTTTCCCAGTTGCGGCCGTGAAGCGGCTCGGTCGGGTAGTCGGCTTCTTCGACATAGACCTTGCGGGTCTCTTTCATCTGCTCCAGCGACATCTCAGGCGGCTTGGGAGCCTCCATCTGGATGTAGGTCGCCATATCCTTGATTTCCTGCTCGGTCATGATGTCCGAGAAGTTGTTCATACCGCCTTCGGTACCCCATGCGATGATTTTCTCGAGACGTTCCTGCCCGAGTGCAAGGGTTCCGCCTTCGGTCACGGTGCCGTCGGCTGCGGTTTTCTTCCAATGTGGTTCAAGACTCTTGCCTGTGGCGCCTTTGCGCAGAACGCCGTGACAGCCTGCGCATTGTTCGAAATAAAGCTGTTTGGATGATTCAAACGCTTCCTCGCTGAGGGTTGGCTCTTCGGCGAAGGCTGGTGCAGCGACGCTGCCCAGCAGCATCGCCAAACCGGCCCCAAAGGCGCGGCCAGTTTTGTTGTAGCTGATTCCAAGTGACATGATCACTCTCCATTTGCGTGGTGAGGCATCTCTTAGGGTGAGACATTGCGCGGGGCCACTCCTTGACGAAAGTCAACACGGGGGGCGCAATTCGAGAGCCAGCCGGAAAAAAACGCCAAAAAAACCTCGGGAAAATCTGAGTCTTAGGGGCATGTTTTCGGTGTTTTGATTTTGGTTAAGTCGCCGGTTCGGTCGCGCTGCTACGAGTTGCAAAACCGTCAAGGAGAGCAGCCATGCCCGCAATCGTCACCCGTGTTCTTGGTGAGGGGTTCCGTGTATTCTTTCTGTCCGCGGGCCTCTACGGCCTGTTTGTGGGGCTGGTCTGGGGACTGTGGCTGGCGGTGCCTTACATGGCGCCTAATTATGGCGTGACGCCTCAGATGTGGCACGCGCACGAGATGATCTTTGGCTATGCCACCGCTGCGCTGGGCGGGTTTTTTCTCACGGCTGTGCCCAATTGGACCGGAGCCCCCGAAGCCCGAGCACGCTTTATCACTCTGGCAGCCGGGCTGTGGCTGGCGGGGCGGATGGCCATGTGGTTTTCCGGGATGCTGCCGCCGGTGTTCGTTGCGGTGGTCGATCTGGCCTTTGTGCCTGTTCTGGCAGCCAAAATCCTGACCCAGCTGATTCGTCGTCCGAAGCCGCAGAACATGATTTTCCTGCTGTTGCTCAGTCTGATCTGGGTCGCAGACATGCTGACTCATCTAGAATGGATGGGGCTCACGGCCGACACGCTGCAAACCGGGTTGCGTGCAGGATTGCTGAGCTTGTGCGCGATGATCGCCATCCTGGGTGGGCGAATCACGCCGGCCTTTACCCGCAATGCCATGAAACGCGAGGGCGTCCCCGAGGCGGACTGGCCGGTGTCGGTCGCTGCCCTGGATAAGGCGGGCATGATTCTGGCCCTGATTCTGCCGCTGACCGCCCTGGTGTTTGGTGCCGGGCCGGTGGCCGGAGTGGGGGCGCTTGCACTGGGCGCGGTGCAGGTTCTGCGCATGTCCCGCTGGCGCGCGCGTTGGGCGGCACGGCAGCCGATTCTGCTGGCCCTTCATCTGGGGCTTGGGATGTTGGCGCTGGGTTTGATTCTCTGGGGTCTGTCGGTGCTGGGCCTGGGCAATGAGGTCGCCGCTCTGCACGTTCTGGGTATCGGATGCGTGGGCGGCATGACCCTGGCGGTTATGAGCCGCGCTGCGCTGGGCCACAGCGGCCGAGCGCTGATCGCTCCGGCCCCAATGGTTGTTGCCTATGGGCTGATGGCAGTGGCTGCCCTGTCGCGTTGGGTCGGGGCCGAGCTGAACGCTGGCTACATGGTGGCGATGCTGTTGTCTGACGGACTGTGGGTCTGTGCCTTTGCGCTGTACCTGATCGCCATGTGGCCCGCCCTGACAGGCCCGCGCACGGGCCGGGCGGGATGAATTTTAATTACTTCGGCCAGTCTTGACTTTCGTTAAGGAGACACCATGGCCCAACCGCCATGTTGATCAGACAAGCTAATCTGCGCAAAGGAGAGCGCAATGCGAGAAGTCATGACCAAGAGCATGGCCCGCAACATATTTTATGGCGGGTCACTGTTCTTTATCCTCATCTTTCTGGCCCTGTCGGCCCATTCGCACTGGTATATCGTGAATTCCGAGAACTCGGCAAAACTCGATGAAAGTGTGGTCCGGGGCAAACATGTCTGGGAAAAACACGCCTGTATCAACTGTCATACGATCTTGGGTGAAGGGGCCTACTTTGCTCCCGAAGTCGCGAACGTCATGACTCGCTGGGGCGTCCTCGACGACCCGGAATCGGCCTTTGAATCCCTTAAAGGCTGGATGGAGGCGCAGCCGACCGGCATTCCCGGTCGTCGGCAGATGCCGCAATTCAACCTCAGCGACGAAGAACTCCGCGACCTGACCAACTTCCTGATCTGGACGGACAATATCGACGCTCAGGGCTGGCCGCCCAACGAGGCAGGCTGAGAAAGGGAACGGAGAAATGAAATACGAATCCCAAAAAATCGCCTACGCCTACTTTGCGGTGGCAATGGCCCTGTTTGCGATCCAGGTGATCGGCGGTCTTCTGGCCGGTCTGATCTATGTGTTCCCAAACTTCCTGAGTGAGCTTCTGCCGTTCAACATCGTGCGGATGCTGCACACCAACTCGCTGATCGTCTGGCTGATCCTGGGCTTCTTCGGTGCGGCTTACTTCCTGATCCCGGAAGAATCCGAGCGCGAGATCCACTCGCCCAAGCTGGCCTATCTACAGCTGATCATTCTTGTGGTCGGTACTTTGGGCGTGGTTGTGACCTATGTCTTCAACCTGTTCGAAGGCAACTGGCTGCTGGGTAAAGAAGGCCGCGAGTTCCTTGAACAGCCCAAATGGGTCAAGGCGGGCATCGTCGTGGCCGCGCTGATCTTCCTTTACAACGTGTCGATGACCGTTCTGAAGGGCAAGAAGACCGCCATCACCAACATCCTTCTGTTGGGGCTGTGGGGTCTGGCGCTGCTGTTCCTGTTCGCCTTCTACAACCCGGGCAACCTGGCTCTGGACAAACAATACTGGTGGTATGTTGTCCACCTGTGGGTCGAAGGCGTCTGGGAACTGATCATGGCCTCGATCCTGGCCTACCTGATGCTGAAGCTGACCGGTGTGGACCGTGAGGTCGTCGAAAAATGGCTCTATGTCATCGTCGCCGCCGCTCTGTTCTCGGGCATCCTCGGGACAGGTCACCACTACTACTGGATTGGTACGCCTGCGTACTGGCAGTGGATCGGTTCGATCTTCTCGAGCCTCGAAGTGATCCCGTTCTTCGCGATGATGGCCTTTGCCTTCGTCATGGTCTGGAAGGGCCGTCGTGACCACCCCAACAAGGCCGCGCTGCTGTGGTCGCTGGGCTGTGCCACGCTCGCCTTCTTCGGTGCCGGTGTCTGGGGCTTCCTGCACACGCTGCACGGGGTGAACTACTATACCCACGGTACGCAGATCACCGCAGCACACGGTCACTTGGCCTTCTACGGTGCCTACGTCTGCCTCAACTTGGCGATCTTCAGCTATGCAATGCCGATCCTGAAAAACCGTGATCCGTACAACCAGGTGCTGAACATGGGTTCGTTCTGGCTGATGACCAGCGGCATGGTCTTCATGACCTTCGTGCTGACCTTCGGCGGTACCGTGCAGACGCACATGCAACGTGTGGTTGGTGACTATTTCATGGACGTGCAAGACCAGATCGCGATCTTCTACTGGATGCGTCTTGGTTCGGGTGTCGTCGTTGTCCTCGGTGCGCTGCTGTTCATCTACTCGATCTGGGTGCCCCGGAAAGAGATGGTTGAACCCGGCCCGATCGAACGCGACCGTCTGGAAAACGATCCTGACCACGTCACAGCGGAGTAATGGATATGGATGGCTCCATAAAAATGAATGAGGGGGCGGCGAACGCCCCCTTCTACCTGCCCCAAAGCGATGAATGCGATGTGTTCACCGCTGCTTACAACAACGACCTGCCGGTACTACTGAAGGGGCCGACAGGCTGCGGCAAGACCCGCTTCGTGGCCCATATGGCCGCCCGTCTGGGTCGTCCGCTTTATACCGTGGCCTGCCACGACGATTTGGCCGCTGCCGACCTGATCGGGCGCTATCTGCTGAAGGGTGGCGAGACCGTGTGGGTCGATGGCCCCCTGACCCGCGCGGTCCGCGAAGGTGCGATCTGCTACCTTGATGAGGTGGTTGAGGCCCGCAAGGACGTGACCGTCGTGCTGCACCCGCTGACCGACGACCGGCGCATCCTGCCGATCGACCGCACGGGTGAAGAACTTGAGGCCGCACCCGGCTTCATGCTGGTGGCCTCGTACAACCCCGGTTACCAGAACATCCTGAAAACCCTGAAACCCTCGACCCGGCAACGGTTCATCTCGCTCGAGTTCGACTTTCCGTCGCCCGAGATGGAGGCCGAGGTTGTCGCCCAGGAAAGCGGGCTGGCGCTGGAGCGCTGCAAGCCGCTGATCCGGCTGGCGAACAAGCTGCGCGGGCTCAAGGGTCAGGACCTTGAGGAAGGCGTTTCCACCCGTCTGGTTGTCTATGCCGCGACGCTGATCGCACAGGGCATGTCGACCGACCGCGCCATCCTTGCCGCTATGATCGAACCTCTGACTGATGACGAGGACATCAAACGCGGGCTCCTCGATCTTGTCACGGCTGTCTTTGGGTGAGGCCGGCCGATGGTCAGGATCGAATTTGAGCCATGGGAACCCGAAGAAACGATCGGGAAACTGTGGCACACCCTTGCCAGCCGCCTCGATGCACCTGAGGTGCATGTTGGAGCCGCGGTCGACCTCTCAGAGGTCGCGGGGCGGCTGGCAGTCCTCTTTCGAGGGCTTGGGGGTAGTCCGGGCGTTGAATTGCGCCCGGTCTCGCCCGAGGTTTCACGTCACCGCCTGAGCTGGCGCCGCAAGTTGGCCACCGAGGTCGAACTGATGCCACGCGCATCGTTCGACGGCGAGGTGTTGCGCCTGCCGGATCGTCTGGCGGTTTATCCCCTGCGCGAGGCGAATGGCGCGCTTTATGTCTGGCTGGCCGCTGCGGCCGCTCATGCCGGAACCCGAATTGACGAAGAAGACCCGCTGCGCGCCGATCTGCACGCGCTGGCTGCGGCCCGGCAGATGGTTGAGGCCACGCTGGAAGACGCGCCGGGTCTGCGCCCGCTTTACACAGAACTGTGCAAGGGGTTGCTGCATCAGCGCAGCGTCCCCGATTTGCCGCCGGTTGAGGCTGCGGTGGAAGGCATCGTTCGCCATATGCTGGGCGATCCCGAACCGTTGTCGGATTGCGCCCAGTCGTTCCTAGAGATGGGCGATGAGGTTACGGCCCCGCGTGGCTATCAGCCGTTCCGCCCGGTGCCCCTGTGGCCCGAGTTGCGCGCTGTTGGCTTTTCCGAACATAACGAGGTCGAAAATCCGGAAACCGAAGGCGAGCCCGAAGAGTCCGGCGAAAAGACCCACCGCGCTCGCCGCCGTAAATCTGATCAGGCCGAGCGGAAAGACAGCCTGATCCTGCACAAGTTCGAGGCGATCCTCAGCTGGGCCGAGTTCCTGAACCTCAACCGCCGGGTCGATGATGACGACCCCGACAACGCCAAAAAGGCAGCGGACGATCAGGAAGAGATCGGGCTGGGGCAGATTTCCAAGGCACCGCCCACCAAGCTGAAACTGCATCTGGATCTCGCGCCCGAGGATGTGAACCGCGAACGCCTTTCCGGCCGTATCCTCTATCCCGAATGGGATGTGCGCACCGGGCAGTATCTGCCGGACCACGTGAATGTTCTGCTGTCTGACGCAGATATCCGCGAAGACGCCGCCGAGTTTGGCAAGGACCCCGCCACCGCCCGCCGCATCCGCGCCGTCAAGCGCCAGTTCGAGGCCCTGCGCCCCGGACGTGTCATGACGCGCGGCCATCTGGACGGGGATCAGTTGGATATCGAAGCCGCCGTCCGTGCTGAAACCGACCGGATGGCCAGCGGCGAAGGCAACGAACGCGTCTGGATGCAATCCCGCCCCGTGGCGCGTGATCTGGCTGTGTCGATTCTGCTGGATGTCAGCCGGTCCACCGAAAGCGCAGTCACAGGCCGCGCCGTGATCGATATCGAACGCGAGGCGTTGGCCGCGCTCGCCTGGGGCCTGAATGCCTGTGGTGACGATTTCGCCATCCACGCCTTCAGCTCGCTGAAGCGTCAGCGGGTCTATGTGCAGCGTTGCAAACGGTTTGATGAACCGATGGGCACAACGGTTGAACAGCGGATCGCTTCATTGCGGCCGGGTCACTACACGCGGCTGGGCGCTGCGATCCGTCACTGCTCTGCCGATCTGGCCAAGCAATCCCGTAAACGCCGGTTGCTGCTGGTGATCACCGATGGCAAGCCCAACGATCTGGACCACTACGAGGGCCGCCACGGTATCGAGGACACCTGCATGGCGGTGCGTGAGGCGCGCCGCGCCGGGCAGTCGGTCTTTGGCGTCACTATCGACAAGACCGGCAAAAGCTGGTTCCCACGCATGTTCGGGCAGGGCGGTTTTGCCGTTATCCCCGACCCGCATCGCCTGACGATGGCCCTGCCGCAGATCTACCGTCAACTGGTCGGCGCATGAGCGATACCTCTCTGATCGACGAGCTTCCGGGCGAGTTGCTGATGTGGGTTCTGATCATCTCGGAATTGCTGGTCTTCGGCGCCGGGATGATCGCCTTTATGGGCGTGCGCCTGACCGACCCGGCGGGCTTTGCCGAGGCGCAGTCGCATCTGCACCGAACGGGGGCGGCGTTCAATACCGCTGTTCTGGTCACGTCTGGCTATCTGGCCGCGCAGGCCCTGCACTGGCGGCAGGCTGCCCGTCGCGGAGCGGCGCGCCTGGCCCTGATTGGGGCGGCCTTGCTGGGCGTGGTGTTCCTGATCATCAAGGGCACGGAATACGCGGACAAAGCGGCACAGGGCATCGGTTTCGAAACGCATCCGTTCTTTTTGTTCTACTATCTGCTGACCGGGTTTCACGCCGCACATGTGCTGGCCGGGGTAGGTATCTTGCTGCTGGTCGCGTGGCGGGATGAGCCTCGCAATATCGAGGCGGGCGCTCAGTTCTGGCATATGGTCGATCTAGTCTGGATCATGTTGTTCCCCGTGATCTACCTGCTGGGATGAAAACAATGGGCGTTTCATCATCGATACCCAAGCACTCCCGCCGGAGGCTCCCAAGCCCGATCACACGTGCCTGGCTTACCCTGTTGGCGCTCAGCTTCGCATCCGCAATGCTGACCATGATGCCTATACCATCGAAGCTTTTGGGCGGTGGAATACTGATCCTTGCGCTGGCTAAATCCCGCATAATCCTTGCCCAATATCTGGACCTTGCCACCAGCCCGCCCTGGCTGCGCGGCTTCACCATGGTCCTCACCGGGTTCGCAGTGGTGATCTTCGGCCTTTTCTTGATCTGAAAAAGAAAAAAGCCGCCCTAAAAAGGGCGGCAGTTATCCAAGCAAGGGGCGCTATGGTTATTGGGCGGCCATCGGCATCCGCGCGATCTGGCACCGTTGCCACAGGGCTGACAGCGCATTGACCAGATGGTCGATATCGGCGTCGGTATGAACCGGAGACGGCGTGATCCGCAGACGCTCGGTCCCTTTGGGGACCGTGGGATAGTTGATCGGCTGGATGTAGATGCCGAACTCTTCCAACAGCGTGTCCGAGATGAATTTGCATTTCACCGGATCACCGACCATCACCGGGATGATGTGGCTGGGGTTGGGCAGATGCGGGATGCCTTCAGCATCCAAGCGGGCGCGAACCTGCGCCACGCGGGCCTTTTGCAGATCGCGTTCGGCATTCGATTGTTTCAAGTGCCGGATCGAGGCCGCAGCACCGGCTGCGATCGACGGGGGCAGGGCGGTGGTGAAAATGAACCCGCTGGCAAAACTGCGCACAAAGTCACACAGCGCGGCAGAGGCGGCGATGTAACCACCAACTACACCGAAGGCCTTGCCCAGCGTGCCTTCGATCACGGTCAGGCGATCCATCAGACCTTCGCGCTCGGCAATACCGCCGCCGCGCGGGCCATAGAGGCCAACGGCGTGAACCTCATCCAGATAGGTCATGGCACCGTACTTGTCGGCCAGATCGCAGATCTCTTTAATGGGCGCGATGTCGCCGTCCATGGAATAGACTGATTCAAAGGCGATCATCTTCGGCGCGTCGGGATCAGCGGCGGCCAGTTTCGCCTCAAGATCCTCAAGATCGTTGTGTTTCCAGATGACCTTTTGTGCGCGTGAGTGGCGGATGCCTTCGATCATCGAGGCGTGGTTCAAGGCATCTGAAAACACAATCAGGCCGGGGATTTTCGAGGCCAGCGTGCCAAGGGCCGCCCAGTTCGAAACATAACCCGAGGTAAACAAAAGCGCGGCTTCCTTGCCGTGCAGATCGGCCAGTTCGGCCTCCAGCAGCACATGGTCATGCGTGGTGCCCGAGATGTTCCGGGTTCCACCCGCGCCTGCACCGCAGCGGTCCAGCGCGTCATGCATGGCCGAAATCACGGCAGGATGCTGGCCCATGCCGAGGTAGTCGTTCGAGCACCAGATCCGCACGTCCCGCTGCACCTGCCCGTCGGTTTGGCGCGCATTCGGGAAGGATCCACAGCGACGTTGCAAATCGATGAAGACGCGATAGTTTCCTTCTTCCCGCAAATTTTCGAGGCTCTGGCTGAAAAATCGCTCGTAGTCCATCTTTCTGGCTCCCCGGAATACTGGCTTTGGAGTGAAATTATGCGTGTTGCGCCCCCCGCGACATGACTATTGTCAAGTTGACCCACGAAAAGGCTGGTGCGTGGTGCAGAGCTTTGGCATAGCCTGAGTTCGAAGGAATGTACCGGTCAGAAGATCGACTAGGGAAAAGGGGAACCTTCTTGGCTCACGAAGCGCAAAAAGCAATCGCGCGGCAATCGCTCCTGCTCAAGAGTTTGCCGGATCAGCATGTCGACACTCTGCTCAGTCACGCGATCTGGCGCAGTTATGATCGTGGCGAGACGATTTTCCTGCAGGAAGAAGAGGCCAAGGCCGTTCACGTTATTCTGGCGGGCTGGGTCAAGCTGTTCCGTATGTCCCCCACCGGGGCCGAGGCCGTGGTGAGTGTCTTTACCCGCGGCGAAAGCTTTGGAGAGGCGGTCGCGCTGAGAAATGTCCCGTACCCGGTGTCCGCCGAGGCTGTGTCAGCCTGCGAGATCATGCATATCCCCAGCCCGGTACTGCTGTCGCTGATGAAGGAAGACCCCGAAATCGGCGTGTCTATCCTGGCCTCGACCTTTACCCATCTGCACGCGCTGGTGGCGCAGCTTGAACAGCTCAAGGCGCAGACGGGGGCGCAGCGGGTGGCCGAGTTCTTGCTGAACTTGTGCGACGTCGATGTTGATGCCTGCGACGTGGAGCTGCCCTATGACAAGATGCTGATTGCCGGGCGTCTGGGGATGAAGCCCGAAAGCCTGAGCCGCGCCTTTTCGCGCCTCAAGACGGTTGGTGTTAAGATCAACCGCAACCACGCGGTGATTGCCGATATCGAACGCCTGCGGGACTATGCCGAGAGCGATCCATCCGAAAAATGACGAGCGAGGTTCAGCGTTTCGATTTCCATCCGGGTGATCTGAAAACTAAGCGCATGGCCTGACGCAGGATGTTACCCCCTTAATGTCGCGGATCAGTTGCGGCCATTCCCAAAACCGTACCTAGGCCGGCTTAAGCAGCATGAGTCCTATTTTGTTGAGTGATACAAAGCGGGAGATTAAATGGCTCGGAATGCCAAAAGGAGAAAGATGCTGCGAGAGAATAAGTTCTGCATCTATTGCGGAGGCGATGAGCCAAGTACGACTTGGGACCACATGCCAAACAAAGGGATGTTTCCCAGGGGCCGGCATCATCTTCACTCGCTTCAATGTACCACCTCCATGTACCGGGCACGGTGGCGTGACACCCTAAATACAAGGGCAATCATGAAAATAAGGGTGATTAGATGGTGCTGCTGGAGAGAATTGAACTCTCGACCTCTCCCTTACCAAGGGAGTGCTCTACCTCTGAGCTACAGCAGCACTGTGGGCGGGTGATTAGACTCAAACGAAACGGGGCGCAAGGGTGTCTGGACGGTTTTTTTCGCCTCCTGTAGAGAAAGATCATGACGGATAAAAATTCACCCAAAAAACATGGCAAATCCGGGGATGCGCGCGAAGAGCGGCTGAAGGCGGCGCTGAAAGCAAATATGGCGCGGCGTAAGGCGCAGGCCAAGGCGCGGGCAACCCAAACCGACAAAGCCGACAAGGACGAGGGATAAGAGCAGATGGATTCGATTCTGGTGACGGGCAACGGGCCGCTGAACGGTCAGATACCGATTGCGGGGGCCAAGAATGCGTGTCTGACGCTGATGCCCGCAACCTTGCTGAGCGAAGAACCGCTGACGCTGACCAATGCGCCGCGGCTCAGCGACATAAAGACCATGACCGCACTGTTGCAATCTCTGGGGGCAGAGGTGTCTTCGCTGCAGGATGGGCAGGTGCTGGCGATGTCCAGTCATGACCTGACCAGCCACACCGCGGATTACGAGATCGTGCGCAAGATGCGGGCGTCGAATCTGGTGCTCGGTCCGTTGCTGGCCCGGTTCGGAGAGGCCGTCGTGTCGCTGCCCGGTGGGTGTGCGATCGGCGCGCGACCGATGGACCTGCATGTTGAGGGACTCGAAGCGCTGGGCGCTGAGATCGAACTTGAAGACGGTTATCTGCACGCCAAGGCGCCGGGTGGCCTGAAAGGTGCGGTGCATGAGATGCGCTTTGCCTCTGTCGGCGCGACCGAGAATATCGTCATGGCGGCCACGCTGGCCAAAGGTACCACGGTACTGAAGAACGCCGCGCGTGAGCCCGAGATCGTCGATCTGGTCGAATGCCTACGCAAGATGGGCGCGCAGATTTCGGGCGAGGGGACCTCGACCATCGAAATCCAGGGTGTAGATCGCCTGCACGGTGCGACGCATCAGGTTGTGACCGACCGGATTGAGTTGGGCACCTATATGCTGGCTCCGGCCATCTGCGGTGGTGAGGTCGAACTGCTGGGCGGACGGATGCGCCTTGTCGAATCCTTTGCTGAAAAACTGGATGCAGCAGGTATCAGCGTTACGGAAACCGCCGCGGGCCTGAAAGTGGCGCGCAAGAATGGGCGTGTCCGGGCCGTTGATGTGGTCACCGAACCGTTCCCCGGTTTCCCGACCGATCTGCAGGCGCAGATGATGGCGCTGATGTGCACGGCCGAAGGCACCTCGGTTCTGGAAGAACGTATTTTTGAGAACCGCTTCATGCACGCGCCCGAACTGGTACGTATGGGGGCGAATATCGAAGTGCACGGTGGTACGGCTACGGTCACCGGTGTCGAGCAACTGAAGGGCGCGCCGGTGATGGCGACGGACCTGCGCGCTTCGGTCTCGCTGATTCTGGCGGGGCTGGCGGCCGAAGGGGAAACCACTGTCAGCCGGGTCTATCATTTGGATCGCGGATATGAACATGTGGTGCGCAAGCTGGAAGGCGTGGGTGCCAAAATCGAACGGATCAAGGGCCAATGACAGACGCAAGTTTTCACGATGGGCGCGAAGCCCCGCTAAACCTCGGTGCCGAGGATGGCGATGACCTGCAGGTGATCTCGACCCTGACACAGGACGCCGTGTTCCCGGCGAACGAGATGACATGGCAACCGTCGCAGCGCCGGTTTGGTCTGTTGCTGAACCGCTTTCGGTGGGAGGACAAGGACGCCGCGACCCGCCGTGGGCGTGCGTTTGAGCGGGTGCAGTCGGTTCTGGTATTCGATTCAGTGCTCTCGGTGGCCAGCCAGGGAGTTGACCGCGGCGAAAAGGACATGGTGATGTCCCTGCTATCGGTCGATTTCGAAGCGGGTGAGGACGGTGCAGGCCAGATCATCCTGACTCTGGCGGGGGACGGTGCGATCCGTCTGACGGTTGAGGCGATTGATGCTACGCTCAAGGATGTGACCCGCCCCTATCAGGCCCCATCAGGTCAGGCCCCAAACCATCCAGAATAAGCGCGGCATATCGCAAGCGTTCTCCAGACCTTCGGCGGGTCTGGAGTTGCGCCGTGCGACCGTGTTCGACGTGTTCGATCTGAGCCGGGTTCTGATCCGCTCGATCACGCAGCTTTGTCATGCAGACCACCGGGGTTACCCGCAGGCCATCGCGAAATGGACGGCGAACAAGGACCCGGAAACGATCCGGGGCTGGATCAGGGATGGCGCGCAAATTTGGGTGGCCGAACGCGCAGGGCAGGTGGCTGCCGTGGGTGGCCTGCGCGACGATGAGATCACGCTGCTTTATATCGATCCGGACCACACCGGTCATGGCATCGGGTCGGTCTTGCTGCATCGGCTTGAACAGGAATTGATCGCTTCGGGCTATACCGAAGCCCGGCTTGAGGCGACGCAAACGGCGCAGGCGTTTTATCGGCGGCATGGCTGTCAGCCCACCGGGCAATGCGGCGCGCGCGGCGACGTTTCCTGTTTCGCCATGCGCAAATCGCTGCACCCTGCCGAGAAGGGTTGAGGCCAGCCGATCCCGGCGATATGTCCCGATGAAACGCCCCGGAGAGCCAGACCATGCCCGTTTTCCTCGATTCCTCGTCACCCGAGTTTGAAGCCGCCTTTCAGGCGCTGTTGTCGGCCAAGCGCGAAGACAGCCCGGATGTGGATGCTGTCGTTGCAGAGATCATCGAGGATGTGCGCACCCGGGGCGACGAGGCAGTCATTGAACTGACCGCCAAGTTTGACCGTTTGGAGCTGACGTCTGAGACGCTGGCCTTTTCTGCCGATGAGATTGCGGCAGCGGTCGCACAAGTCTCGGACGCGGATCGGGCCGCACTGGAACTGGCCGCCGAACGCATCCGGGCCTATCACGAAAAGCAGATGCCCGAGGATCGTCAGTGGACTGAATCCACCGGGGCAACGCTGGGCTGGCGCTGGTCGGCGGTCTCTGCAGCGGGGCTTTATGTGCCGGGTGGTTTGGCCTCTTACCCGTCGTCGGTTTTGATGAACGCAATTCCGGCTAAAGTGGCGGGGGTTGAACGGCTGGCCATTGCGGTGCCTACACCGGACGGGCAGGCGAACCCTCTGGTCCTGCTGGCGGCGCAATTGTCGGGCGTGGATACGATCTATCGCATCGGTGGCGCGCAGGCGATTGCGGCGCTGGCCTATGGCACTGAGACCGTCATGCCGGTGGACAAAATCACCGGCCCCGGTAACGCTTTTGTCGCCGCCGCCAAGCGCCGGGTTTTCGGCAAGGTGGGCATCGACATGATTGCGGGTCCGTCCGAAATCCTGGTGATTGCGGACAAGGACAACGACCCCGACTGGATCGCGCTGGACCTGCTCAGCCAGGCCGAGCATGACGAAAGCGCGCAATCCATCCTGATCACCGATGATGCCGGTTTCGGTCAGGCTGTGGCAGAGGCCGTCGAGAAACGTCTGGAAACCCTGCAACGCCGTGCCATTGCCGGGGCCAGTTGGCGCGACTTCGGTGCGGTGATCACCGTGCGTGACCTGGACGAGGCCGCCGCGCTGTCGAACCGCATCGCCCCGGAACACCTCGAGCTGTGCGTCGCCGACCCAGTGGAACTCAGCCAGAAAACCATTCACGCCGGTGCAATCTTTCTGGGTCAGTACACGCCCGAAGCCATTGGCGACTATGTCGGCGGCCCCAACCACGTTTTGCCCACGGCACGCTCGGCCCGGTTCTCCTCGGGCCTCAGCGTGATGGATTTCCTCAAACGCACCACTCTCAGCCAGATGACGCCGGAAGCGCTGCGCGCGATTGGCCCCGCAGCCGGGCAGCTGGCCCAGTCGGAAAGCCTGGAAGCGCATGGTTTGTCGGTTACGGCGCGGCTTAAACGTTTGAACGGATAAGTTCTATATGGCCTGCCGGACACACCGTTATTCAATCTGATGCCCGGCAGGTCGAACAGGCTTGAACCTGATCACCAACCTGAGGCGCAGTCGCAGCGGTAATCAGGTGAAAGGAGTTGAACTTGGAGCGCGTGGCTACCCTCTGGATCGGAGCAAAGTTCAGCTTTCTGGAGCACCTGTGCCTGAAGTCCTTTGCCGATGTCGATCAAAAGCCGATTGTCTATCATTATGGAGACCTCGAAGACATCCCGGACTATATCGAAGCCCGGGACGCGCGCGAGATTTTTGACACTCCCGAGATTTACTGTGATCCGGTCACCCGATCCGTGGCCGTTCACGCAGACCTGTTCCGACTGAAGCTTCTTCAACAGACCGATTACATCTGGGCGGATGCCGATGCTTATGCAGTGCGCCCTTTCGAGACCAGAGAAGGGTATCTTTTCCCGTTTGCAAATCGGGGCAGACGGCGGATCATGAGTGGCGTTTGGGCTATGCCGGGGGACAGCCCTGCGTTGCAGAACATGTGTAAATATGCTTTCGACAGTGATCTCGTCCCTGCTTGGTGGACTGATCAGAAAAAAGAAGCCTACCGCGCCATCTTTGAGACCTCCACATACTGGAGTCTGCCTCTCTTCAGTTTTGGCCCCCCGATGCTGTTCCACTATATTTTTGGTACGCCCGAACACAAAATGGCGGTGCCACGCCCGGAGTTGTATCCGATCCCTTTGCGACACCGTTACCTTTGGAATGAGCCGGATATGTCCAAGCTTGAGTTTCTTGAGTGGGACAAGAAAATGTCCATTCATTTCTACGGGTCGTGGTTTCGCAAGATTTTTAAAGGCCGCAAAATCAACGAGGGTTCGCTTGTCGACACGCTTTTGTGCAAACACGGCATCGATCCGTCGGATCACCCGATTTAAACGTAGCGCTCAAACGGATACCGAGTGCGTTGCCCATTCAATTCCCATGCGCTAAGTCTGTGCCGACTTGAACGGACCCGACTCCTATGACCCGCATTTCGCATATTGAACTGGATGACCGAAACCTGCCTCCGCCGACCCCCGAGATCGAGCAGGAGCGCAAGGTTGCCATCTATGATCTGCTGGAAGACAACAGCTTTGCGTTGCCCCAGCGCGAAGATCGGGCCGTACCGGACGGGCCGTACCACGTGCAGTTGTCGATCCGGGACAAGCGGCTGGTATTCGACGTCGCCACCGAAGCCGAAGAAAAAGCGGCCGAGTTCCATTTGTCGCTTGGCCCGTTCAAACAGGTGGTTAAAGACTATTTCCAGATCTGCGAAAGCTATTTCAACGCGGTCAAGACCCTGCCGCCCAGCCAGATCGAAACCATCGACATGGCCCGTCGCGGCATCCACAACGAAGGCAGCCGTGTGCTGCAGGAGCGCTTGGAAGGAAAAGCGGAAATCGATACCGACACCGCCCGTCGCCTGTTCACGCTGATCTGCGTGCTGCACTTCGGGGGGTGACGGGTGACGCCTTTGCCGCAGTCGGTTCTGTTCTGTTGCGACCACAATTCGGTCCGGTCGCCGATGGCCGAAGGCATCATGAAGAAATTCTATGGCACCGGGACCTATGTGCAATCGGCTGGTGTGCGGAACGACTTTGAGATTGACGGGTTCTGCATTTCGGTCTGCCATGAGATCGGGGTCGAGCTATCCCGGCACCGGACGCGATCGTTTGACGAGATGCAGGAATGGGGCGATGACCTCAGCTCTTTTGACCTGGTGGTTGCTCTGTCGCCCGCCAGTCAGCGAAAAGCGCTGGAACTGACCCGGATTTTTCACCTGGATGTCGATTATTGGCCAATAATGGACCCTACCGGACTGGGCGAGAATCGCGAAGCAAAGCTATTTCACTACCGACAGACCCGCGATCAGATCATCGGGCATCTAAAAGAGCGCTGGGGCGAGCCTACGGAGTGACCATGAACCAGACCGTCAAAACCTATTTCGAGGCTTTCAACGCGGGCGATGTGGACGGCATGTTGGCCTGCCTTTCTGATGACGTGGCGCATCACGTGAACGAAGGCCAGATCCGCGTTGGCAAAGAGAAATTCACGGCCTTCTGCGATCACATGAACCGCTGCTACAAAGAGAACCTGACCGATATCGTTGTGTTCGAAGCCGAAGGCGGCACCCGCGCCGCGGCCGAGTTCATCGTCAATGGTACCTATCTGGAAACCGATGAGGGCCTGCCCGAGGCGCATGGCCAGACCTACCGCCTGCCCGCCGGGTCGTTCTTTGACCTGAAGGATGGCAAAATCACCCGCGTCACCACCTTCTACAACCTTGCAGACTGGACCAAGCAGGTCTCAAATGGCTGAGGTCACCACCGTCCGCGCCCTGACCGGAGCGGCGCTTGAGGTCGCTCTGGATGACGTGGCACGGTTGCGGATCGAAGTGTTTCGGGCTTGGCCGTACCTGTATGACGGTGATCAGGGTTATGAACGCAAGTACCTGCAATCCTACCGTGACAGCGACAAGGCGATTGTGGTCGGAGCTTTCGATGGTGACCGCCTGATCGGGGCCTCGACCGGGGCTCCTCTGACCGAACACGCCGATGATTTCGCCGCGGCATTCGAAGGGTCCGGGTTGAATCTGTCCGAAATCTTCTACTGCGCCGAATCCGTTCTCTTGTCGGATTATCGGGGGCAGGGCGTCGGCCACACGTTCTTCGACCTGCGCGAGGCCCATGCCCGCGCGCTGGGTTTCACAAAATGCGCCTTCTGCAGCGTCCAGCGCCCGACAGACCATCCGATGCGGCCAGAAGGTTACCGCCCGCTGGATGCCTTCTGGCGCACGCGGGGATATGAACCGCTGCCCGGTGCGGTGGCGCAGTTTTCGTGGAAAGATGTTGGTCAAGAGGATGAGACCCAGAAACCATTGCAGTTCTGGATCAGGGATCTGTGAGTGGTAATTGTTGTTTTAGATCAGTGTCGCTGTATCGCTACCCCGCCAATTAAACACTCACCGGCTTAATCAAGGTCGCTAAGTATTCCCGTGTTTGACTGTCCCAGTCACCTGGGTTTTCTCCGTGGGCAACCTGAGCGTGAAGCTCCATGAGTTTCCAAACTTCTTCCCTGGATTCCGCCACCACGCTCGCAGGGCAAGCCTCCATACCTTCGCAATCACGACACGAGTATGAAAATGCATCAACCATAGGTCTTCTCCTCTCATATCAATCAAATGATAGCAGGCCTGTGAAACCTTTCCGAATCCGGCGTCGCAGCTGTTGCAACCGGGCTGTACAGATTGCGACGTAAACTTCTAAGGTCGTGTAAATTTACCCTAAAGGAACCCACCTCATGAAAGTCGCAACCGCTGCCTATAACCTCGATTGGCTCGATAGTTGGGCGCAGTATGAGGACAAGCTGGATCGTTGGGTCTCGGACGCTGCAGAGCAGGGGGCTGAGTTGCTGGTTTTCCCTGAATACGGCGCGATGGAGCTTTCGACGCTCGATGGCGCCGATGTGGCCGGTGATCTGGAACGCTCAATCCGGGCAGTGTCGGACCGGATGGAGGAGGCTCGGGCCCTGCATCAGCGTCTGGCACAGGAATACAACACATACATTCTGGGCGCATCGGCTCCGGTCGTGGATGGCCCGGGCCGTCCGGTGAACCGCGCCGCGTTCTATGCCCCCGATGGTCAGCAGAATCACCAGGACAAACAGATCATGACCCGGTTCGAGCGTGAGGATTGGGATATCGCGCCCGGCGGCCCGCTCAAGCTGTTCGACACTGCCTTGGGCAAGATCGGCGTTCTGATCTGCTATGACAGTGAGTTTCCCCTGTTGGGTCGTGCCTTGCAGGAGGCGGACCTGATCCTCGTCCCATCCTGCACCGAAGCGCTGGCGGGCTATTGGCGCGTTCGCATCGGCGCGATGTCACGGGCGCTGGAAAATCAATGTGTTACAGTGATGGCGTCCTTAGTCGGCAACAATGACTGGTCCGAGGCGGTGGACATGAACACCGGCACCGGTGGCATTTTCGGCCCGCCGGACAAGGGGTTCCCGCAGACTGGAGTGCTGGCCGAAGGTGCGCTGAACCAGCCCGGCTGGACCTATGCGGATATCGACCTTTCGGCCATTGAAAACGTCCGCGCCGATGGTCACGTGTTGAACCGGACTCACTGGGATGAGCAGACTTCCCGAGTCGATTCTGTCACATTATCGCCTCTTTAGGTGATTCCGCCCTTGAAATAGGGCTAAAATGGGCTCATTTAAGCCCACATCCCCGTAGATTCTGCGGGTGCAATGTAATGATGGAGACAACATGGCCAAGGAAGATACGCTCGAATTTCCCGGTGTCGTGAAGGAACTCCTGCCTAATGCGACGTTTCGGGTCGAGCTGGAAAACGGCCATGAGATCATCGCACATACGGCAGGCAAGATGCGCAAGAACCGCATCCGTGTTCTGGCCGGCGACAAGGTTCAGGTCGAGATGACCCCGTATGATCTGACCAAGGGTCGGATCAACTACCGCTTCAAGTAACGCCTGCCGCAATGGCGTTTATCTTAGGATCGGGCAGCCCAAGGCGGCTGGACCTGCTGGCCCAGCTTGGCGTGCAGCCCGATGCAATCCGCGCCCCTGATATCGATGAAACGTCTTTGAAGGGCGAGTTGCCCGTGCCCTATTGCAGCCGCATCACGCGGGCAAAAGTGCAGGCGGTTCAGGCGGATAACGACGATTTCACCCTGTGCGCGGACACGACTGTCGCGCTGGGCCGCCGCATTCTGGGTAAACCCGTAGACGCAGGGCAAGCGGCTGAGTTTCTGCACGCCCTGTCCGGTCGGAGGCACCGCGTGATCACTTCGGTCGCCGTACGGCGCGGGGATCGCGTACTGCAACGCGACGTGGTTTCTCAGGTCAAGGTCAAACGTCTGTCGGACGTTGAGATCAACGCCTATCTGGCGACCGGAGATTGGCAGGGCAAGGCAGGCGCCTATGCCATCCAAGGTCCGGCTGGCGCGTTCATCCCGTGGATTTCGGGCTCGTTCACTGGCATTGTGGGCCTGCCCCTGTCTGAGACCGCCACCCTTTTGCAAGGTATCGGCTATCCCCTGTATCGTGAGGCATCATGAAGGGTCGCACCATCGTTCTGGACCACATCGACAACCGCGAAGCCGCCGCTTTGATGGTAGATGGGAAATTGGATGATTTCCTGATTGCCGCAGACGCGCCTGCGCCGGGCACGATCTATCGCGCCCGTGCCGACCGCCCCGTCAAAGGGCAGGGCGGTATGTTCCTGACAACACCCGATGGTCCGGCCTTTTTGCGGCAGGTCAAGGGACTGGCACCCGGTGCCCTGTTGCTGGTGCAGGTGACGGGTTTTGCCGAGCCGGGCAAAGCACTGCCGGTCACTGACCGCGTCCTGTTCAAAAGCCGCTATGCGATTGTCACGCCAGACGCGCCGGGCCTGAATATCTCGCGCTCCATCCGTGACGAGGAAGAGCGCGACCGCCTGCTCGAGATTGCTCATGAGTGCATGGAGGGCAGCGACTACGGTCTGATCTTGCGGTCATGCTGTGCGGGGGAAGATGCAGGCGAGATTGCCGAAGACATCAGCGCTATGCTGGCTCATGCCGATCAGGTTCTGAACGACCCGGGGACTGAACCCGAGCTGCTACTTGAAGGCGACGGCCCACATGTGTTGGCCTGGCGCGACTGGACCGACCCGGCTGAGGTCGTGACACAGGCAGGCGGGTTCGAGGCGCAGGGCGTGCTCGATGCGCTGGACGTGGTACGCGGGATTTCCGAGCCGCTGCCCGGCGGAGGGCACCTCTATATCCAACCCACGCGCGCTCTGGTCGCTGTGGATGTGAACACCGGGTCCGATACGTCTCTGGCCGCCGGAACCAAAGCCAATTTCGCCTGTGCCAAAGCGCTGGCCCGAGCACTGCGCGTGCGCGGTCTTGGCGGGCAAATCACTGTGGATCTGGCTCCGATGCCCAAAAAGGACCGCCGCGGGTTTGAGTCAGCCCTACGTGCGGCGTTCAAGACCGATGGGATCGAGACCACCCTGGCAGGTTGGACTCCTTTGGGTCACTATGAGCTACAGCGCAAACGTGGTCGCATCCCTCTGACAGAGGTGCTGAAATGAGCTGCCCGATCTGCGGCGAAGACACGGTGGTAAAATTCCGCCCGTTCTGTTCCAAACGCTGTGCGGACATTGATTTGGCCAAATGGCTGAACGGGTCTTACGCAGTTCCGTCACAGCGGGAAGAGGACTTGGATGCGGATGTTTCCGAGAACGAAACAGAGCAATCGCGCCTACATTGAAAAAATGTAAAAAAGCCTCTGGACACTGCCTGTAGCAAGTCATAGAAGGCCTCCACCCAACGATAAACATCGTTCCCGTGCCCGGGTAGCTCAGGGGTAGAGCAGTGGATTGAAAATCCTCGTGTCGGTGGTTCGATTCCGCCCCCGGGCACCATTTTTTACAAGTAAAATAAGTGCGTTAGGGGCGTGGCCGTTTCTGCTCCTTGCTGATTGATTGCCCCGGACTGCGCCGGGACTGCAGTTAAAGTATTGGGCTGCTATTTCCCGCTCCCATTTGTTGCGCGGCGGCAGCTTCCGGACAATTTGGCACGATTTCCCGGACAATCTGACAAGGTGCTTTGGCCACTAAGCAGACCTTCTCTGCAGGCGCAAACTCAACTGCTTTAGTTCCAGTCGCCAAGAAAACCTAGGCTGACAATCTCTGTCAATGCGCGCCAATGCGGACATTCAGAAGTGCCAAGAGCTCCTTATTGTTGACCGTTTGCCCTGCATTCTGCACGTTGGTCCAGCTTGCGATTCACCCAGCGAGAAATCTAATCAGCTTTTCTTTTAGCGAGATTTGCTCTTTTGTTTCGCACTCCCAGACTATCAGAACTTGCCAACCAAGAGCACCAAGCTGCGAAATATGCTGTTTATTACGCCTAACATTGTCGGCAAATTTCTTCTCCCAAAACGCGGTTCTTGTTTTTGGTGTGGTTGTTCGAGAGCAGTTTTCGTGCCTATGCCAGAAGCAGCCATGCACGAATATGATCTTCTTGAATCGGGGAAACACAAGATCAGGAGATCTAGGTAGAGTTTTAACATGAAGCCGATACCGATACCCAAGTGAGTGGCAAAGGCGGCGAACTATCATTTCTGGCTTCGTCCCTTTTTGCCCAATTGACGCCATCATCTTGAACCGCTGAGGGTCAATTGGCTCCTGAAATTCGGGTTTCGCTTTAGCCATATCTCAAAAGGGTCATTCCCGACTGGGGAGAGACTTTTCTCACTTAATCTTCGGATTCAAGAATAGGCTGGGGCTCGAAGGTACAATCAACGGATGCGTCCAAAACGGAAAGCCATTCGGCGATCGGCTTCAAAAGCGCCGCTCCGAGGTCTACCGGGACGGCGTTGCCTATCTGACGGCCCGCGGCAGTGAGGCCGCCCGAAAAGACAAAATTATCAGGAAACGTTTGCATTCGAGCGGCTTGTCGAACAGTGATTCCATGATGCTCAGTCGGGTGAACAAACCGCCCTTTGGATGGATTGATGCAGGCAGTTGTCATCGTCGGGCCTGGTTGACCCGGGTCAATTCTTCCATAAACGTCTTTATGACCGTCGTGTTTCTCGTGGCACGGCAGTATCCTACCCGAGTCCTTGTTCGACCCGCCGTTGGGAGGTGTGTTTCGAAACGCTTCGACCAATTCACGCCCATGTTTCATGTGTATGTCATTGGGGTCTTGGTCAGGCGCTGCTCGGAACACCTTCTTACAGCTTACCCACGGAGACAGACCGTCGTCGCAATTGGAGTGACTCGGCGCGGGAGGCCATAAGAGCGCGGACGCTGAAAGGTCATTTCGTGTCCCTAATATGAACACACGCTTTCGTCTTTGAGGAACACCAAAGTCTCTTGCATCCAAAATAGCAGGAGGGAAAACTTTGTAGCCAGCTTTCTCGGCTCTTGAGTTGAATTCCTCCAGGAACTTTTCCAGCCGCGGCCACAAAATCCCGGGAACGTTCTCCATAAGGAACGCACGGGGGCGTAGAGTTTCGACGAAATTGAAGTAACTGAGGATGAGCTTGTTTCTTGGGTCGTCAACCCCGGCATCATTGATGCGATGAGTGGAGAAACCCTGACATGGTGGGCCTCCAAGAACGATATTGCATTCGGTTTCGGAGAAGTGCTTTTTTCAAGACGTGTAGGCTTCAGTTCATTGATGCTGTCGTCATAAAGAGTCGTTTTTAACTGTAGTTTCGTGTTGAAGTTTTCCCGGTACGTGTCGACGGCAAACTTGTCGTTCTCAACCGCAAATTCCACATGGAACCCAGCATTGTAGGCTGCCAGGGAAAACCCTCCAGCACCGCAGAACAAATCCACTGCCTGTAGTTGATTGGTAGACGTGTCCACAAGGACCCGATGTAGGTTGTTTCCTCCGTCCAACCGGCGCAATCCCTTTGGTCGTTTGATTGCCAATAGCTCAATGCAAACTGTTTCGCGCTACCATAGGGGGGTGATCGAGGTTTTCAAGAAAATGGCGAGCAGGATGATGCGATACGCCCACACTTGCAAACAAAGTAATTGAACAGACCGTCGGTCTCCTCGGATCATTGAACAGCTTGGAGACCAATCCTTGAGTGGTTAGTGGGGTTGTCTGCTTTGAAAAGTTGGCTTCTGGAGAATAACCTTCAGAGAACTAACAAAGAAACATCTGAAATGTGCCTTCACGACGATGAATTGTGGGAAAAGCTTCTGCAATCAGAAAGTGATCGACTTTTCCGCAGCGGTGCTTAGAGTTGCTGGCGAGTAGGTAGGCTGAACATGCTGGCATCGGCGCGATTACGCAAGTGAACAGTCTTTTCAGAGAGGTGTAGAAAGTGAATTCCGGCCCCTTTGGCCAATTTGAATGCGACTATCCGCCAAGAAATCGTATTGAAGCAATCAACATCGAGATTGACAAGATTTCCAAGTCAATCGGGAACAAGATAAATGGATGGGAGAGCATCCTGCCGGGCATGTCTGCATGCTTAGAGGCATTTGCTGAACTGCCAACGAGCAATGGCTATCAAGTCCTTGGATGGTTGCGCCTTACCGCGACTTTCAGACGCAAAGCGATAGACGGAGATGGCACGGCCCGTGAAGCACTTTCTGCTCTTTATTTCCTCAACCAATCCCGGAAGTCTTGGCATGAAGAAGAAAGACTGCGCGAGTTGAACTGGGTTCAGGATCGAGCACTTGATCAGCTGGGAATGAATTTCGAAGGCGGGTGGATATACAGCGCCATCACAAAAGAAGAAATGCACTCCATCCAGCAGACTGTGTTCAGAACTGCTGAGAATGACACGCGATGTGCCAGGGAAATCGCCAACAAGGCATCCACGCAAGTCGAGACTATTCGAGGCCTGAAGATCATCACGGATATCACCGATTTTGATCAGAAGTTGGAAGCATTGATCGAAGCGGCCGGGGGAGAAGGTGTGGGGTCCGGCTTTGCTCGGGCTGCGCTCGTTTATCTCGCGGAAACTGATGACGTCATAGGGCCGAGCGTAAACTGATAGAGAGACAGGTCTTTCAGTTCTCTGGTTCGCTTCGTAGCTCTCGCCATGCTCGGTGCCTCAACACTTGCGGCAAGAGGACTGCACACTCCAATTCCATTGAAGAGGAAAAATATTCCCCTCCCAGAAATCAGAGCTTCAGATTGTGTGACGAACATCAGCTGTGTCATCTACGATCCGCGATGAAGCACCTATCGTCTGGAATACCCTGGATCTGAAGTCTGCGCGTGAACTCCACATGTCGAATGTTGCGCAGCAAGGGCAAACAGCTGCTCTACATGTGTTGTGTCAATTTCCAACTGAATTGATGAAAGCCGACGAGCAAGGGCAATACAAAATGCTCATCCAAGCCGTTCGATTTGTGAACGAGTTCCATGGCGGTCGGGCTGTCTTTGCGGCCCGAATGGACAGAGATGAAGCTGGCAAACATGTCGTCGATGTTTTTGCGATGCCAGCATATGAGCGCACCTACAAAGATGGACGAACCGCAATGCGCGCAAGTGTCTCGAAGTTTTCGAAAGCAGAAGCGAAACGGCGCTTTGGTAGTGATGACAGGCGTTCCTAGGGGAGTGCTCTTCAAGACGCCTGGTTCGAGTATTTGCGTGATGAACTGGGACTCGATGTGCAACGCCCGGAACGCAAGAAATCAACTGCGAAAGATCGGGTGGAACAGGAAGTCTATGCCCTCATCCAAGATCGTAAGAAAATTGCTGCTAACGCGCAGAAAGCCGCGCGTCTTGTAAAAGGCGCGGAGCTTCTGGCAGCTATTGGCGTGGATAAAACCCATGTTTTTATCCGTTGTGCGCCTTCCCTATCTCCTTGTTCGAATTGGAATTAGCTGCCGGTGAGCCGGTGATCGCAGAGCTGCAGTGCGGCCCGTCGGGCCGGTCATTCGTTACAGTCGCGGAATCAAGGATTGCTCGAACTTTAGCTTTGCAGCTTTGAGAAGACCTGCATTTCAAGTTAATCAACTACCGATCTGGGCCATTGTAGCTTGAACCGCAAAGTATCTTTGAGCGTTAGGAGGATGCGTCCCCAGAAAGCGATCACCAGGGTCGGGAACTCGTGCGAAGTAGAGCGCACCTTTGAGGGGATCGTATCCCGCTTTGTAAGCTATCACCGTGCCTAGCCGATCAGCTTCCAGCTCAAAGTCCTTTGAATAGCTGCGCCCACCAACAAAGGCTCCAAGATCTTGCGCTGCGGCAATGTCATTCGTTCCAGTTCCGGCAATTGTTGCCAGACCAGCAAAAATGATTGCACCAGCGGCCGCGTTTTGAGCACGGCGCGCCAAATGCCCTTGAATATGGTGAGCGGCTTCATGCGCCATAACAAATGCAAGTTCATCGGTATTGTTCACATTTCGCGCCAGCGCTTGGGTCATTGTAATCACCGGGCGTCCCGACTTACTTAAACTCTGATAGGCGTTTGAGGGTGCTTTTTTGTTTGGATCAATGCGGATCAAAAAATCGCAATTCACGCCCTGAGTGCGGCGGCGACATTCTCGCTCTGCCGCGGGCTCAACTCGAGAGGCTACTTGACGAAACCTTACTTGTGCCTGCTGGGAATTGACCGGGGTGCTTACGTGATCTGGTTTTGGGATGGGTGCCGAGGGAGGAGGCGCGGTTGACACGCATCCCGCCAGCATCAAAATAACTAATACCAATACAGTTCGCTTCATAAACACACCTTTCTAACGAATTAGAGCACCGAAACAGAGTCTGCAATCTTCGATACACCAACATCCAACTCCGAGATTAGGGCCTGTGTGAATTGATATTCAATAACAGAGGGGATTGTCTGTAGAGGCACCCCGATTCAGCTGCCGCCAAAATGGAAAGCACCGCAAATGGCCTTGAAACGAACGGGCAAATTGATCCGCGAACCTGTCATCTGCGACTTGAGCCGCGTTGAACGACGCATCAACCGCCGCTATTCCCGCTGCCCCACGGCTTGAAACCTGTCTGCCTCGCGACGAAGGGAATGCTGCGAGTGCCTACGGTAGACTCGTAGGTTGAGCCCAGACCCGCCACACAGTGTTCAGGGCATGCTGCATTTTCATTCGGCAGTTCACAGCCCTTTGCTGACATGCGAAGGGAGCGCGATGCTATGGGTGTTGCACATGCGAGATCCGCCAACCATTTCACCGATGGCGCCGTTCATATAGGCACGAGCACTTTTTCTGATGCCGTATATTTTTTGTCCGTTTCGTATGAGAGGGCTCTGATCCCGCTGTAAGCAGTGGCCCCTAGGGGAGTCCAGACAGCGTTCAGGACACGCTGGCCGTATTCGTGTAGAATACGGGCAAGCCAGGCTCTCACTAAATTTCGTTTCAGGCACAATATTGGAGAAAAGGAATGCAACATTTGCACCGCAAAACCCGCGCCATTCTTGTCGCCTTTCTCGGTACGGCGTGTTTGGTCGCACCCGGACCCACAGTTGCAATGGGACCGGGTTTTCAAACAAGCTGCACTCAAGAAGCCAATCAGGCTTTCAACGATGGGCTGAGCCTCTTGCATAACATGATGTATGTTCAAGCAGAGGCGGCCTTCAATCAGGCGGCTGAAGCCGATCCCTCCTGCATCATGGCACAATGGGGC
The DNA here is from genome assembly GCF_056537245.1 of Ruegeria sp. CG11. Lineage (NCBI taxonomy): Bacteria > Pseudomonadati > Pseudomonadota > Alphaproteobacteria > Rhodobacterales > Roseobacteraceae > Ruegeria > Ruegeria sp. CG11. Next base: position 518,981 of record NZ_JBQFRE010000002.1, on the reverse strand, counting down.
ATCGCCATGGCGAACTTCCATCCGCTGTGGCCCGGCACGCCGAGCGAGGCTGAAACAAAAAGGGGGACGGCAGCAGTCGAAAAGCTTGCCTCCATGACAACCGACAGCGCGCTTGAGGAAGCTCTTGTCGCAGCTGCCGCCGCATTCTATGCACCCGGCCAAGATGGTTATCGCGCTCAGATCAGCGCCTGGGCCGAAGCGCAGATTGCTGCGGCCGAAGAAAACCCCGAAAATATTGATGCCGCCGCGTTTGCTGCGCTGGCGCGTTTGGCGACCGCACCGCGCGGGCCAGCCCGGATCGAGGTCAATGCCCAAGTGGGAGACACGCTGGATGCACTGCATCAGTTACAGCCAGAACATCCCGGTATCATTCACTACGCAATCCATGCCTTTGACAATCCCCCTCTAAAAGAGCGTGGACGGCCTTACGCTGAAATTTATGACAAAACGGCCCCGAACGCGCCACATGCGTTACACATGCCGGCGCATATCTTTACACGCACGGGGGACTGGGAAAAGTCGATTGATCTCAACCGCCGCTCTGCCAGGGCGGCGCTCGAACAGTCCGGTGATACCATCCAGATCCATTATGCCCATGCCATAGACTACATGGTCTACGGTCATTTGCAGCTTGGCGAGTATGACGAGGCGGCCCGGCTTGTTGATGAGATCAATGCGATAGACAATCATCAGGTCAGTTTTGTCACCGCCTATGCGTTGGCAGCCGCGCCGGTAAGGCTATTGCTTGAACGAGACATGTGGGCAGAGGCCGCAGCGTTGTCACCCGACTTGCACCCCGCCATTCCCTGGGAGGAATTTCCGCAAACCTTTGTCATGCTCTGGTTTGCAAAAGGGCTAGGGGCCGCGCGAAGTGGCGACGTTGCCGCCGCTCAGACTGCTGTTGCGGAGCTCAAGGCCCTTCATGACGCGATGAAGGAGCGTGGACAGGATTATTGGGCAAAGCTGACTGAAGGACAGATTCTAACCGTTGAAGCTTGGATTGCACTGGCGGAAGGCGATGAGGAACTAGCCCTTACCCAACAAAGTGCGGCTGCCGATCTTGAAGACGAGATCGGTAAAAGCCCGGTGACGCCCGGCCACGTGCTGCCGGCTCGCGAACTCCTGGGTGATATGCTTGCGCAAGTGGGTCGAAAAGATGAGGCGGCCGACGCGTATCGCGCTACTTTGCTTCTTTCTCCGAACCGCGCACGAAGCGCAGCCGCACTCGAATAGAGCTTGGTCAATATGTGGTAAGCGACCAATGTGAAATAGCCGACACTAGTCGAACGTCGCGCCGGAAGGTATGCGTGGTGCAATCGCTTTTCCGCCACTGTAAGCAAGTCGTTTACAGAAAACTCGTTTGTCGCGTGTGATGGAGATTGCAACGACTGCAGACCTTCATTCTTGCAAAGCTGCCAACAACCTTCTGGGGCCGGCTGAACGCCTGTAAATTAATGAAAGACGCGCTCGTCTTTTTGGCTGTTTCTGTGCAGCGAGCGCTGCAAAGTTCGGCGGCTCTGGCCTGCCGCAGAATGGAACTCAGGTCTTTCAGCAGCCATTCCATTTCGTTGCCCATGCTGCCTGTGGTATCGATGACAAAAGCCAAATCCAGAAAATCGGGCTGCCACGTCTGGTTCCCGGGAACTTTTACTGTTTGTCGGGTTCCATTGTTTTGGAGGACTTGGGTGACAGGAACATCTGATCCACCCGTGAAGGCCCGTATTTCAACTTCAGGAACCCGTCCTGCACCCAACGCCGCGGGGAATACGCTGACGGCGCCATCCACACCTGGAATTCCGTCATAGAAGGGTTTAGCGGAACCTGGTCTTCTGAGTGTGAAGCGAACACCTGGGGCTGGTTTGTTATCCTCTCCCACAAAAGTTGCCAGAACCGGCGTGGACAAATCCGCGCGAGGAAGCCCCAACGCATTGGATGCTTCTGATTGCAGCGGGACAAACGTTTCCAGGTTAAGCGAGTCATCTATGTCGCCTGCCGTTAACACGCCTGCACTCGGAGCTAACCTAACGGGTTGCGATGCTGGCAAAGGTCCTGAGACCGCCATCGATTCCTCAACGACAACCGGGGCTATCACGACAGGTTCTTCCAGATTCCCGGTGGCGGCTATATCCGTGCAGCCTGAAAAAACCAAGCTGATCATTGCGGTGCCAAAGATGTCGCCGACAGATTTTGCCTTGCTTGATTTGAAGTTTGTCATCAGCAGTTCTTCAAAAATGTGCATATAGCACATATGACTGGATTGCTGGATACCCTCTTCGCTCCGTTCGCGCGTCTGATGGTTGCGCGCGGTGTATTGTTCCCTGAGCTGATGGAGCGCCTAAAGACGCATTATATTACCGCTGCGATTGAACAGTCCGAAGGGAAGGCAACAGACAGCCGCATCTCGGTTCTGACCGGCCTGCAAAGGCGAGACATTGCGCGTCTAAAATCGGAACCGCCCGTACAAACGCGTTCCAACCATTTGGCCACACTGATAGAGCGGTGGCGAACAGACCCGGATTACCTGGCGCAGGATATCCCCAAAAACGGTGAGAAACCTTCGTTTGAATCTCTCGCTCGTGATATTCGAAAGGATGTTCACCCCCAGACAATGCTCGATACATTGCTCAATGCGGGAACAGTGGAATCTATGGACAATGATGTGCTGCGGTTGCGCCAAACGTCTTACCAACCGCTTGCAGGATCCGAGGATCAACTGGCCTATCTGACACGCAACCTTGGGGATCACATGTCCGCCGCAACAGATAATGTTATGGGCGAGACGCCCCCTCATTTTGAGCGTGCAGTTCATTATGGTGGCCTGACCTTGGAACAGGTGCTGGACTTGGAAGAAGAACACAAACGTGCGCAGATGGCGGTGTTTGAATCGCTCGCTGACAAAGCAGCTGGCATGAAAACAAAAAAGAAAACCGATGCAGAACACAGGTTCCGCGCTGGAGCCTACTTCTATCGTCAAAGGGTCAAGACCGAATGAAAACCGCCAGAAACTGCCTTTTCTTGCTCGTTCTGATGGCCTGTTCAGGAACTGGAAATCTGGAAGAACCTGTTGTTGAGGCTCCTGTCGTCGTAGAGGAGGCAATCGACAACAGTGAGCAGGAATGTCCATCCGTGGACCCCGGAACAGATGACGGGATAGGCGGCACAGGGTGCAGTTTCGACTAATTGGTGCGGAACATTCCAGGATCTTCAACGTCCTGATCCAAATAACCGAACCCAGCGGTTCTCACAGAGGTAATACTTCCACTGGGGAGAAAGAGGTCTCCGAGGCAGCCAACAAATTGCATGCCTAGAGTTGGCGCTTTGTCGCCTTTTGTGTTAATTCGCGACTTCGCGCATTGCGCGCTTGCAGCGGATGCCCGGAATTGCTGGCTGCATCGCAGCATCTCGAAGGCCCATCGTAAGTCAAGATTGGGCCGTCTACCAAAAGTAGAAATTTCCAGCTCGAGCGCGATGATACGGCAACGTCAAGGCCCATTGGGAGCGCAAAATAGCGTCTAGTCTTCGAGGCGATGTTGCTTAGCGCATGAGCGAGGCCTGTTTTGCTGCGAATTCGCCTCCGGCCTTCGTGCCGAAAGCAGATTCCTGAAGGTGTCACATACCTGTCATATTTGTGCGCTAGTCAAAAATTGAAAAAAGAGAAAACATAGGAGGCTCCGATGACCTCTCTCAATACTCAGCTATGGGAGCTGATTAAGACGCACAAAATGCCTGATGATGCCGCGGGCACGTCGTTCAATGAACAGCTGATGACCGAAAACCGCATCTCTCGCGATACCGCCAATGTAGCGATCGCCGAATATCAAAAGTTCATGTATCTTTGTGCTACGCGACCAGAGCGCAACGTTCCCTCGAAGGCGGTCGATTTGGTGTGGCATTTGCATATGCAGCACAGCCGCGACTATTGGGATGTCTTTTGCAAGAAGCTGGGCAAACCCGTGCACCACAATCCCGGCGGTCAGAGCCCGCAGCATCTGGATGACTACAAAGCCACGGTCAAAGCCTATTCGGACCTGTTTGGAACACCCCCAAAAGGGATTTGGAAGCAAAAAGACAGGCTTGGAACTTTCGTGTTGCTGATCTTCTTGCTGGTGTTTATTTACGTCGGTGGCAGTTCCATCGTCCAAAGTGACAATCTATTATTTGGAGCGCTTTGGCTGAGCGTACCGCTTTTCTGTTTTGCGACCACTCTCAATGACCTGACCTCCAAAAGTGAGCTGACGCTGATTTTTGAAAGTGGCGACCCATTTGCCGACGAAGATGCAGGTGATTGTGGTTCGGTCGACGGTGGTGGTTGCGGCGATTGAGCCGCCAGTCGTTCATTCTGATTACGGCTGCTCTGGGCCGTATCACGGTCATAGAACGGCAATTTTCTCCTTGATCGGTTTGACCCAAAATCGCGATCCTATCCGCGCGGTCGCAAATCAATGCACAGCGCGTCTAACGCAAGATCGACAAAAAATCTCGAATTTCAAAACTGCAACAAACCGTTTCAGGCCAGTCGATACTGCCGGACGGAATGTATGCAGAGATGGATCGCGTACTGGGTGCGAAATGTCGCGTCAGCCAGCAATGGAAGAACTACGGAGAATTTTCCAGTTAGGTTTTGGTGGAGCCTAGGGGAAACGCCGCCGAACGCCTAATACACTGATAGTAAACACTATTGTAGTGTGTTGGTTAATAGTGTGTCTCACCTTAGTGTCACACTGATTAGTACGCAATCCTCAGCACCCAATTGACTATGACCTAATCGCAGGACCGCTTTACTGTCCTGTTTACATTCGGCACGGTACTCATTGATAGATGTGTTGGTATGGAGCAATGCGCATGAAACGGACTGCGACTGCCTTTGGGTTGATGCTTGCTACAACATCACTAGCAAGTGCGGATGAGGGTAAATACCAAACCCTAATGTTGTCCGGTATCTTATTGGTTCAAACCAATACGGAAACTGGTCAAATGCGAATGTGTCGGGTGGACCCTAAGTTAGTGGTCTCTGCAGAACCAGTGGAGTTGTCTGCACCTGAGTGTGGGCAATGGAGTTCACCGGATAAGGAGGAGCAATAGTAGTGGAGACAATTGTTGCTATTGTGGCAAGCGCCCTTGCACTGGCTTTTGTGGTTTGGCTCTGGATAATCGTGCCTATGAATATGGCGCAGAACCGAAACCGGTCTGGTCTGATCTGGGTGCTCATCTCTATCGTAGGGTCACCGTTGTTAGCAATTCTTCTTTTGTATGCTTTGGGTGATGCACCATCTGCATAAGAGGCCCAGCATTCAAAACATACTGTTCGCTAATGGTGTGTAGTGTGAGAGTTAGGCAGTGGTGATGCCGTCTAGAGAGTAAACTGCATCCAGTTTGCGCAATCCAGATTTTGTTTGGCTGAAATTATTATAACTTTGGCAAGAATTCGAAAGGCGGCAGCCTGACGAATTACTAAGTCCTCATTGGATTTCAAACCTTTAGGTGTCAAAGCAATGTAGATCGGAAAGGCCCCAAGTCGAAGTCAAGGCAGGGGTCCTGATCACTACGCTTTGTTCATAGCAGTGAGGGTGTCGTAGTGCTCGTGGATGGTTCAAATTCTGACATTCGCAAGAGTTGATCTCGCTCAAGGTTTGCAACTCAAGGCCACCATAGAAAGTGGCTGATCTTTTGGGTGCCCCGGACGGACAGTTTCTCGTCCGATAAAAAAATAGGAAGTTTGGGAATAGAAATGGATGAAATTTTTCGCATCTACTCTTCGATAGTTGGAGATGAGATTGCCTACTTGTTTTCCGCAGCAATTGTTGTTTGGCTCGGAGCGGCGATACTTGTTTTGTTTGTGCCTGGCCTGAACAAGAGCCGGTTCGGTGGCAGTCTTGTTGCTATTACACCAAACAGCTTAGCTACGTTAGGTGTTTTGGGAACTTTCACGGGTATTCTCATCGGTCTCCTCGATTTTGACGTGCAGAGTATCGATGAAAGCGTTCCTAGCCTATTGGCTGGTCTCAAGATTGCGTTCACAACGAGTATTGTTGGCATTGCTGCGTCGATCTTGTTCAGGTTAGTCCGAACAGTTGCACCTTCAAAAGCGGAAACCGCTGACGCAACACCGGAAGACATATTCTCAGTTCTGCAAGAAATCCGAGACGACGGCCGTAAGAGTGCCGATGCCTCACGAGAGCAGATGCAACAACTTCGTAGTGCCATTTCCTCAGATGGTGACAGCAGCCTCTTGACGCAGGTCCAAAAGCTGAGAACCACGCTTCATGATGGACAGACTGAGCTCATCAAAGAGTTCCGTGAGTTTTCCGAGCACATGGTTGAAAATAACCAAAAAGCCATTGTCCAGGCGCTCGAAGAGGTAATTCGGGATTTCAATCAAAACCTTACTGAGCAGTTTGGTGAGAACTTTAAGGAACTCAACTCTGCGGTTGCTTCCATGGTTGAGTGGCAAAACAAGTATCGGGAACACGTGGACAATCTTCAAGATCGTCTGGAGGCGGCAGTAAAGTCGATCGAAGCTACTCAACTAGCACTGTCCAAAGTAGAGCAGCATTCAGCCAGTATCCCGCAAGCAATTGAAAAACTAGAGCCTGCGCTAACGGGCATAAATACGCAATCAGAAGTTTTGCAAGTGAACTTAGATGCAGTTTCTCAGCTTAGAGATAAAGCCATCGAAGCGTTCCCGATAATTGAGGCAAATCTGGAAAAGATAACCTCGGATCTTGGTGCCAGCGTCAGTGATGCTGTCGGGAAGTCTCAGGCTGCGCTTGCAGAAAGCCAGAGTAGCTTTGATAAAATTTCAAGTGGGTATGGCACCCTCCTCACGAGTGCGGAGGAGGCGCAAGGGGCAATCTCCAAGGGTGTCAGTGACGCAATGACCCAAATGAACGAAAGGGCATCGCAAGAGTTCAATCGACATGGGGAACTTATTGAGGCTGCTGCGGGGGAGGCCCAAAAGGCCATTCAAGAGGCATGGACGTCCAGCTCCGAGAAGATCAATCAACAGTTCGCGGATTTTGATCAACAGATGCAGCAAGAACTGCAGAGGTCGTTGGAGTTACTCGGCAGTAATCTCGCTTCGCTGTCCGAGAAGTTCGTTTCTGACTATTCGCCATTGACTGAGCAACTTCGCACGCTGGTCAACTCAAGTAGAGTTAACGCATGAACGAATTTTTCGGGACGTCTAAAAAAGACGATGAAGGCGACTGGCTTTCTGTGTCAGACTTGATGGCAGGTCTGATGGTGATTTTCCTTTTCATTGCCGTTGTTTTCATTCGGCCGCTTCAAGAGCAAAACAACGAACTAGAGTTGCAAAAAGAGCAACTAGAGGAGCAAAAAAGGCAACTTGAGAAACAAAAACAGAGTATCGCTCAGATTGCGTTAACATGGCAGGAAACTGAAACCAAAATTTTTGATAAACTTGTCGAAGAATTTGAGACCGACTTACCGCTATGGAATGCCGAGATTGAGAAAGAAACACTTCTCATTCGGTTCAACGCACCGGAAGTTTTGTTCTCCGAAGGCCAATCAAATATCCGAGCGAAGTTTAGAGAGATCCTTTCCGACTTTTTCCCACGCTATGTTGAGGTTCTCTCAGAGTTTAGGCCAGCGATCGAAGAGATTAGGATTGAGGGTCACACATCGTCTGAGTGGAATAGTGCGTCGCCTGAACAAGCCTACTACAACAACATGGCTCTGTCGCAAGCACGAACCAGAGAAGTTCTTAGCTTTGCTCTAACGCTACCAAACGTGGCCGAGGAACGAGATTGGTTGCAGTCTTTGCTAACAGCCAATGGTCTTTCTTCAAGTCGACTAGTGCTGGACGAATTCGGCTCGGAAGATCCAAGTCTTTCACGCCGCGTCGAATTTAGGGTCCGAACTAAGGCTCGCTCACAAATTGTTAAAATACTCGAGGAAGTGCAATGAAGCTCGACTTGGACTTCACAGAGTTAGTTCGCCTTCGCTCCGCAATGGGAGCGGGCCATTCTTCTTGGACGCCCAAAACTGGCCCGCTCGATCCCCGAGAAGAGATCAGAATTCAACTCCAGTCTGGGATTGAAATCACGCTTGATGACGTGACAAGTGGTCCTGGTGGTTTGCTTTCTTATAAAGGCGAGCAGGTCATCCTTTACATTAAGGACACTCGAGCCGAACGCTATACACTAGAACATGAGCCTGAGAAATCGCGCCGTTTTCATGTTGCAGAATGTGAAACGCTGGACACCATGCGGCAAGCAGGGCGTTTCGAGCGATATGTGGTAACTAATCGAATGGATGGGCTTTTTCTTGTGGATTGGCTCGAGAAAGATACTGGTGAACGCGGCGAGACGGAGGCAGCCCTCAAAGTTTGTAAGAACTGCTTAAAAGCCATCAATTGGCGTGGGTATGAACAACCGCACAACAGGCTCGAGCTGGAGATTGGTGGATCCCAAACCAAGACTGAAATTTGGAGAGAGTTTCAGATTAGCCAGTTCCTTCTAGAATTTTCGACTTTCTTTCACGACAAGCCTTCGCGAAGGGATACGACTGCTGAACCCAATGTTTATGTCAACGACTGGGCGGCGATCTCTAAGAGAACTAGGCGTGGGAAAAATTGGACTTGTGAGGCGTGCGGTGTGAACCTCAGGTCGGCGCCCCATCTACTGCACTGCCATCACAAGAATGGCGTCGTAACCGATAACACTTTGGAAAATCTCGAAGTTCTATGTGCAATCGATCATGCGAAACAGCCAGGCCACGGGCACATGAAAGTTCCGACAAGGGATAAGAACAAAATAGTAGGACTACGTCTCGAGCAAAGTCTCCAAGCTGGCTGAACAAGGAGCTAGGTCACCCCACTCTTAATCGTAAAAGGCGATGCAACCGACGATTGCGTTGCATGCACTTTGAAATATATCGTTAGAAGGTTCGATACTATGGAAGTTTTGTTACTGCTAATTGTCGTTGTGGTGGCTGTACTACTCATTGCGCGTAGCAAACGACAGCCTGACAAAAGTACTAAGCCTACACGACAGGACACTTCGGACTTGAAGCCGAGGTTGGGTACGTCGCCTTCCCAGAACACAAGTCGGCCATCACGTTTCGATGCAGGCAGTGTAGTACCGAAGCCCACCGCCGCAGTATTGGAGGGCGCTGCCTACGTTGTGGACGGCGACACTATAAAGCTACAGAAAAAGCAAGTGCGCTTGTTTGGCGTTGATGCGCCGGAGATTAACCACCCTTACGGCAAGAAGGCCAAGTGGGCTTTGGTATCCCTATGTAAGGGGCAGAAAGTCAGAGCAGAGGTCACTGCTGAGGATGACCACGGTCGTACCGTGGCAAAGTGCTATCTGGAAGATGGCCGCGACTTGTCTGCAGAAATGGTCAAGCTCGGAATGGCGATAGATTGGCCAAAGTTCTCAGATGGTAAGTACCGCGCTCTTGAGCAGCCTGATGCAAGAAAGAAATTGTGGCTAGCTGACGCGCGGCAGAAGGGGCATATGAAGCTTTGGGAGCAATTCGAAGCCAGACAAGCGTCCCGCAAAGTAGCAAAATAGGCTGTAACAAAGAAGATAGATTGGCACTCATGAGTTGTCGAACGGCAGGAGCTTCAATCCTCATAATTTTTCTAGCGATTGTTGTGTCCACAGAATGGCTGACTAGAAGGAGCGGTACCAATGGAGTTTATTGAAGGCGTTGAGTACTCCCGGCGCGAAGACATTCACGCCGTATTCGGGGGGCAAATGCAGGGTGGGATATCTACCCCTAAGGATCATCCCTACGTCTTCATCTTCACCGGGAAAAGTGGTGAACAACATGGCTATTTGGACGGTTGGCGAGACGAAGGAGTGTTCTTGTACACTGGAGAAGGACAAACTGGAGACATGGAGTTTCTGCGTGGTAACGCTGCCATCAGAGATCATGACAAACTAGGAAAAGAACTTCTTTTATTTGAAGCCCTCGGTAAATCCAAACCAGTTCGGTTCTTGGGGCGATTTGCGTGTCAGTCTTGGGATATCCTGAGCGGACTGGATACAAATGAAAAGTTGCGTGATTGCATCCAGTTTCATCTCATAAAACTCGATAGCGATGTTGAGCCGTTTCCGGAATTAGCAAGCGCGCCATCAGAAACTAGCGCAATAGAGCGGTTGCGAGAAAAAGCTATTGCAGCAGCCGTGCCCACCCAGACAAAACAGTGGAAAAACGCTCGTTCAGCCTACAGATCAAGAAGTAAGGCTGTTCGCGACTATATTCTCGCACGAGCCGGAGGCCTTTGTGAACTTACTGGTAAGCCGGCGCCGTTCCGCACTAAGTCAGGGGAACCGTACCTCGAAGTTCATCACACACGCCGACTGTCAGATGATGGACCGGACGATCCACGTTACGTCGCCGCGATTTGTCCAAATATACACCGAGAAATTCACTATGGGCAAAAAGGCAATGAATTGAACCAACAGCTTGTAGAGAAGCTTAAAACTATCGAGCCGCATGACCCCAATTGACGGCATAGACTACTTGTTTTCTGGCATTTTGCTGTTTGTTGAGTTGGCATTTATTTTTGGTCATTGATGATTTGTGCCACCGGCGCTAGCAACACAGCTTTCCCATAGTCTTCTCATCTGAAGAGGAATAACTTGTTTGGAATACAACGACGTGCCTAGCAGGCCAATAAATCTTTGGCGTGCACCTAAAGATAAGTTCGCACCTGCTATTTTTGACAGGTTAGACCATATTCAAGCAGAAATTGAGCAATGGGAAAATCGGCGTAAAAGGGATGCGGCAAGCGGCGCTAGGTTCCGCAGTTGTTTGAGGGCCATATGCTTAGATTTGTTCGATGCCTATGTTGCAGATGCGGACATGCAAGTGGGCGTTGCAAAGGACAACAATGCTCTTAACCGGAAGAACCCTGGCCAGCCGGATTTCGTATCACCGCGCCCTTTCCTCGACGCGTACAAGGGTCTAGTCGCAGCAGGATATGTGGATGAGCTAAGTGTTGGTAATGAAGCGAGTGGTCGGCGAACGAGGGTTAGAGGCACAAAGCAGCTTGTAGAGAAACTGGGTATGGTTGGGCTTAGACCCGAGCATCTTATCGACACATCGGACCCAATCATCCTACGAATTAAGAGCAACGGAACAAAGAAACGTTTCGCCTTTTCTGATACAGATCAGATAGTCCGATGGCGCGATAATGTAGATAAAATCAACAATCATCTCGAAGGCTATAGGCTCACTCTGGACCTGACGCAAAAACAAACCAACGGCATGGAGATGGACCGGCTAAGTGACGCCGTGCAGGAGGCTAAGGTCGAACGTGAACACGTTCGATATCAGCGCATAAACACAACACGTACCCGGCTGTGCCGCATCTTCAACAGCCCACAGTGGGACGAAGGTGGTAGGTTCTATGGCGGATGGTGGCAGAGCGTGCCAAGGCTTTGGCGTCAACACATCAAGATAAACGGTAAGCTAACGTGTGAGTACGATTTCTCTTCAATTCATTTGCGGCTTCTATACAAATCCATTGGGGCCGAGATACCAAAGGATACCGATCCCTACAGCAAGCCGTTCGGAGACCGCCATCGCAAGGTTGTAAAGCGAGCATTCAATGTCCTGCTAAACGCAAGCCGCAGACCTGCACCCCACACCGTACCAGAATTTAACGAGGAAGAGTTGGGCATGCCCTGGAATTGCTTCCTCAATGGCATCCTGAAGCATCATGGCGTCTTAGAAGAGTATTTTATGACGGGGGCAGGCGTCTATTTGCAACGCGTTGACGCAGACATTGCTGAAGCGATCATGCTTAGATTTGTTGAAATGCGGCAACCGTGCCTGCCAATCCATGACAGCTTTATAACATACAAGACACTTGAGGACGAACTTCCCGAAATAATGGAGAGAGTTGCAGTCGACCTAGGTGCCGGAGAAATCCCTGCCCAGAAGGCTTATTCTGGCACTTATACTGGGCCAACTGGACTGGTTACGGCAGACGTTGGAGAGGTGCTTGCTGAGATTGTTGAAGAGCAATCACAATATTCTACCTAAATCGGCGTGTACTGATCTAGAATTTGGCAGGTTTGGCTTCACCAAATAGGTAGATGAACTGGTATCTAACCCTCTCCGAGGGAATGCATCCTCCCCCATTACCCAGAACACTTATACAAATCTCTGTCCAGTTCTTCGCTCATATGAGGGAGGGTTAAGCAAAGAAGATCGATGAAGCAGCGCGGGCGTGCTTCTGTTCAGGTTTAGCTTGGCACATTTCCAGCCCGCCAAAAACTGGGTTAGCAGCGGTTAGCTTTGGCCTGCATTGAGTATCCGGTACACCGAAGCGCGGCTGATATCGAGTTTTTGGGCGATCTTGGTGGCTCCAACGCCTTCACGAGCCAGCGCAATGACCTCGTTTGACTTTGCCAATGCAGTTGGCTTGCGTCCTTTGTACTTTCCGGCAGCTTTAGCCTTGGCAATTCCTTCACGCTGACGTTCCAACATAATTTCACGCTCAAACTCGGCTACGCTTCCCAATAGGTTCAACATTAGCTTGCCCTGGGCAGTGGAAGTGTCGAGACTTAAACCCAAGATCGTTAGGTGCGCCCCAACGACGTCAAGCTGGCTGCGTATTTCCATCAGATGGGCCATAGAGCGTGCCAGCCGGTCCAGTTTGGTGACTACCAGGTGATCACCCTCTCGTATGAAGTTCAGCGCCTCAGTGAGCTTCTCACGCGCTCTCACATCCACTGAGGAGACCTGTTCGTTGAATACCTTCTCGCACCCGGCCCTTTCCAGTTCTTGTAGTTGAGCATCAAGCCCAGCCGTTTGATCCAAAGTGGAAGTCCTAGCATAGCCAACAAGCATGATCTGCTCCGTCTCTCAAAGTTTTAGATGCTGTGATACATACTGTCTCAAAAGCCGAAGTCAACATATGTGAGACACAATTCGCGTTTGCGCCGGTTGTGTCGCTGGGGCAGGGTCTATTGGGACGGGATGTGCTGCGGCAATTCTGCCGGTTGCAATTCTGATCAGAAATTCCGGAGAGTGAAACCTGTACGGTAACCGCGTTTGTGGGATGCGCCAGTGTCAAATAATCGGGACGTGGATGAGGCGGACGGTAGTTTGCCAACAATGTCATTATTGCAACTTCGTAGGCTGCATGGACGCCTTCTCGAGCTTGCAGAAAAGACCAGTAATGCGGCGCAAATCGGGTTTGACAGTGACGTATTCGATATCCACGAATACGGCCAACTTTCAGAGCAAGAAGGCCCGATGGCGGTTATAATGATCTCAGTTATTGAAGAGTTGGTCAGGAATATAGAAAACCAACTTCCTCAATATTTTTCTGAAGAAGTATTGGGAGCACCATTAAGAACATCGCCGATCAATTCAAAGGGCAAGTGGTGTCTAGGGTACGTCGACCTAAGTGAAAGCTTTCACCCGATTTTGAGAGGGTTCCTTGAAGAACGTCGAACAATTGTGGTGGCACCCAACCTATCACCGCAGATAGTAATATTCTTCAAATCAATCTCTGGGTGCCGTGATTTGCTTCATAGAGAGCAACATGGCCATGTTGGCTACCACTACCACTACTGCAACAGCAAGAAACAACGGTCGGACACTGTTTTAACCTTTGCCACAGGGCATCAAGGTAGTCGCACAACGCTTCTAATGTGGGAGAGGCACGGCAAAGGAAAGAGCAAGTTTAACGCGCGCCCAGAGCGATGGAGGACACCTAAGCGACAGTCTATCTTTAACGCTTGCTTTCCTGACCTAGAGAAAACACCACTCAGCGCGTACAGGGAGCCCAGTGCCGCCGCGCTCCCGGTTTGGCCACTTTGAAACTTACTCAGGACATCTGTTGCTAGTTGGAACTCAATCATTGTGAGTATTAGTCAGTTAAACTGGGAAAAAACGCAGTAGCAACTGGTTGCGATGCTCAGGTTTCGCCGCGGATATCACCGCATATGGTTTGTTGCATTAGACCCCATGGGGGAGAATTTGGGTCAGGAGACAATAGATAGGGGCACAAAAAAATTTGTTTCACAAAATACTGAGGTCTGAGGCAATACGAGCGCAAAATATGGTTTCGCCTCTCAGATAATTTGAGTACTACTGCCGTATAGATTGAATAGAGAAGAGTTTATGCGCGTATCGGAATACTTCAAGCTTGGGCGAACCCAACCAACTCTAAGTTTTGTTGATGTCCATGTTTTTAACGACACTCGATTGTTTGTCAGCCCAAGGGCAGTAAAACTCCTTAATACCGAATGGGGCGACGAATGTGTTTCACTGGTACAAGATTTCTTTGGCGAAGTTCTTAGTGCGATCCGTTCCGATGAACACGAGGTTGCGATCGGATTGTTGGAACGACTTAAAGAGCCTAATGAAACGCATTTAGGTCTATCGCAGGGAAAATCGAAGGGTAGGGCTCTAGGTACAGGTTCTGCACGCGAAGTTTGGAAGTCACTGTCCGAAAGCGAGGCCGCAAAATCCGGGTTACTGACCGACCTAGAAGATACTGTACTTATGATTGATGGCATCTCTGTGGATGTTGTGTCTGACATAATGACGAACATTATTAGAGGGCCACTTATAGCCTACACCCAGGAAGCTTGTGACCTCTATGACATTCCACTGACCCAAGGGGTGGCGTCGGGTCCAATGTGGAACCCGCACGTCAAGGAATGGACAGAGCAATATGTGGATTTGCCGCTTGTAGATGGCGAGAAGTTGCTGTTGGTTCCTAAGGACATAGTTCGTTTGGACATGGACTATGACGTGGACCGATATTATCGGCACTTCATACTCGAAGAGTTCAAGCAGAAAGAGATATCGTCAAATTCTGACCTGGTCCGAATAATCAAAAGCGGAAAAAACAAAGGCAATCTACAAGTCTATATCAAAGACCTCAAAGAAAAGTACGGAACTGGCAAATCTGCAGTTGTTCGACACACACTCGACAATCCACATTTCCTTCAGCGTTATAAGTCGCAGATGGAGGAGCCCAGTCCACCACTTACTCACCGTGCTATTGCTGATGTGGAAGGCACAGAGCGGCCTGATTGGGACACACTGCTGAGTGCCGTAACCAATCTCCCAGTCGGTGCCAACGATGCTTACAGCTATGAGGACCGAGTGGAGGCCCTATTGTCTGCTTTGTTCTACCCTGCGCTGTCGAACCCTAAGGCGCAGCATTCAATACACGAGGGTCGAAAACGCATCGACATTAGTTATAGCAACACAGCCGATACGGGATTTTTTCGCTGGTTGTCCCAACACTATTCGTCTGCCAACATTTTTTTTGAGTTCAAGAACTACGGGAGGGAATTAGACAACCCTGCCCTAGATCAGATTGCTGGGCGTTTTTCACCAAGCAGGGGTCAGGTTGGTATCATCGTTTGCAGAGAATTGGCGGATCCAGAGCGTTTCGCAAAGAGATGTCGCGACACAGCAAATGATCATAGAGGTTATATAATGGCGCTCCAAGATAGTGATCTGGAAGCGCTCGTAAAAAGCGTAAAAAGTGACTTAAACTTTCTCGAACTTAAACTACTACGCGACAAATTCGACTACATCATTTCATAGCATCGTTTGTTTTTTGCGGCGCAAGTTTGGTTTGAGGCTTCTGCGTTTTAACTCTGTTGGGTATTCACAGAAAAGCGTTCCACTGCTTCTTTGGTCTGCTTGGGTGTATAGCCTTCCTTCATATAAACCTGTTGGGTAACCCCTTGGCGCTCATGCCCCACAATGAACTGTATCCGTTCTATTGGTACGTCCGCTTGTCCTAGCCTAGTCGCAAAGGTGTGACGAAGACCGTGAAATACATGAGCGTCAGACTTGATGCCGAGACTAGTTGTGAATGTTCGGTTAAACCACTTACTAAGCTTGTCTCCGAAGCCATGTTTGGGGCTGTAAGTATAGTCTGGGAATAGCCTGTTGTGCTCTGCTGATCGACGCTTGTTAACGTACTCCAATAGGCCGAGCTCAATTAGCTTCGAATGTATAGGGACGCTGCGGTGCGCAGCATCACTCTTCAGCCGTTTTTTGTCCTCGCCGTCCTCGGTGATGTCAAACAGCCATATGCCATCTTCTTGCCTAATGTCGCTCAACTCTAGTTGGCACACCTCGTTCAGCCGCGCACCGCTGAACATTGCGATAAGTGTTGCCCATCGGTGGCTCTCTTTCCTGTAAAACTTGCTTTCCGGTTCAGTTAGCGCCTTGTAGGCTTTGCTTAACGCATCTTGCGTGTAAGCTTTTCTTTCTTTGGCTTGCCCGCCTTTTTTCCCAATAGTTAGCCCTTGAAACAATGCCTCTGTAGCGTAGCCATGTGCCTCTGCCCACGCCCAAAAGTTCTTGTAAGTACTCAGGTAGCTGTTCACCGTAGCATTGCTGATCCTAGGAATGTCTTTGACGTCTATGGCCTCACGCAGTGTCAGCCCTTGTGTCGCAGCAGCTTTCGACCTGTTGGCTGGCAATGACAGAATGGCGTTCTTGAGTTCTGCCGCTTGCTGTTTGCCGATTTGGTTCATACCGCAATCTGCACCAAACCACTCAACTGCAATCGCCAATCCAGCCCGGCGTTTCTGAACTGTTCCGGGTGTCCAGTTCGCGATCTTTGCTTGCTCGGTGAAATAGGCTTCTACAGCTTGAGAAAGCGTGGGGCCGTTGTGCTGAGGTGGCGGCGCTGTATCGCTTGCCTCAGTGGTTACCACTTGGGCTAAGAAATCGTATTTCTCAAAGGTTTTGTCGTGTTCCAGCAGGGCCTTGGTTAGTGCCAATTGAGCTTTCTTGATTTCACCTAAGATCAAAAAGGCGTCTTCTTGTGTCTTCGGTTGCCTGACCCCGGTGCCGTTGCATAACTTATCTAGTTCTGAGCGGGCATAGTCTCTACCAAGCATGTCCCAATAGTCTTCATTATCCGCCTCATGAAGACGGATGGTGTCAGCGATGCGTTCTTTTTCTAGTTCGGTATAGGGGCCGAGTTCATCCCTACGTGCCTTTGCCTTCTTTAGTACTTCTGTGAAGTGCTCATGCACCTTTGTGCGTAGTTCGCCGTAGTTCATGCCCGAATGTTCTATGTGCTTTGTTATTGTGTCGCCGCACACTGCAAGACGCCGTGCCAGAGTACCAGCCTCTTTGGGGCATCTTGTACGCAATGACACTCGAAGGGTCCTACGTGCGGTGCTTGGTCTAGTGTGGGGTTTTGGTCTTGTATCGGGCAGTGGCCAACGGAAGTAGTAGATGCCATGTCGGGACAGTGAAAGATACGCATGCAGCTTCATTTTGTGTCACACCTGTGTGTCACACCGCTCTAATGCTTGCTATCTAGTTGTATTGTTAGGTTTTGGTGGAGCCTAGGGGAGTCGAACCCCTGACCTCTTGCATGCCATGCAAGCGCTCTCCCAACTGAGCTAAGGCCCCTTCCAAGTACTGCCGAAGCAGTGGACGGACGTTTATGAGACGGTGGCTGTGAGTGCAAGTCCAAAAAATTGGAAAATGCCAAAAAGTTTCCGTTCCGCGTCCGGGGGTGGGCATGAGGCGGCGAGAGGCCGCCCCTGACCGGTCTTAGTTTTCGTCTTCCGACGACATGTCGGTGATATCGTCCAGCGAGACGTTATCGTTGTCATCATCATCGTCGTCCAGCAGATCATCGTCCAGATCGACATCAACATTGTCGTCATCGTCCAGAACCAGATCCTCATCCGAAGCGTCTTTACGCGCTTTGGCCGAGGCGGCATCTTCCGCATCTGCGGCGATCATCCGGCTTTTGCCGGTCTCAAGCTCCACGATCTCGCCAGTGTAGGGGCTGATGATCGGGTCCTTGTTCAGGTCGTAAAACCGCTTGCCGGTTGTCGGGCAAACGCGCTTTACGCCCCATTCTTCCTTGGGCATGTCAAATCCCCTTGATATCAGGTGAGTCGTAATAATGATTCAGGTCACGTGCCACATGCAGCGGGCACTGTCAAAGCCTTTGAGCAGGAGAAACAGGCATATGGGAGATCACGCACTGCCCGGGACGCCGCCGGTGCCGCTGACGTTGCGCAAATCGGCGCGGGCGCGGCGGATCAGCCTGCGGATTTCCCAACTGGATGGGCGGGTTACGCTGACCTACCCGCAGGGTGTGCCCGAGACCGAGGCGCTGAGTTTTGCCCGCACCAAGGAAGAGTGGATACGTCAGCACTTGCAGGATCGCCCCGATCCGGCCGTTGTGCAGTTCGGTCAGACCATCCCCATCGAAGGCGTAGAGCGGCGAATCGTTCCTGCGAAAGGCCGTCGGGTTCTGTTGCAGGGCGATGAGATTGCCGTGCCCACTGGGGCCGAGGCGCGGCGTCTGGCGCGGTTTCTCAAGGAACTGGCGCGGGACCGTCTGACCGGGACCTGTGACGATTACGCGGCGATGCTGGGTCGGTCTTATTCCAGCCTGACCATCCGCGACACCCGGTCCCGCTGGGGGTCGTGCAGCTCGGCCGGAGGGCTGATGTTCTCCTGGCGGCTGATCCTCGCCCCGTCCGAGATTCTGCACTACGTCGCGGCGCATGAGGTGGCGCATCTGGCCGAGATGAACCACTCGCCCGCCTTCTGGGCGCAGGTCGAACGGATTTTCGGTGATTACAGTGACCAGAGGCTCTGGTTGCGCGACAACGGGGCGCAGCTTCACCAGTACAGATTTGATGCCGCAGTGAGTTGACCTCAGGCCTGTTTGTGATCACAAATTGGGAATGTTGACCACACGCCCTTCCGACTCTCACGGCGCGACACATGACCGGGTGTATCGCACGCTGCGCTCTCGAATCATGCATGGTGAGATGGCACCGGGGCAGGCGTTGACCCTGCGCGGGATCGGCAAGGAGTTCGGTGTCTCGATGACCCCCGCGCGCGAGGCCGTGCGTAGGTTGGCGGCCGAAGGGGCGTTATTTTTATCCACCTCAGGCCGCGTTTCGACGCCCGAGCTCAGCAATGACCGGATCGAGGAACTGGCGGCCCTGCGGGCATTGCTTGAGGTCGAGCTGGCCAGCCGCGCCCTGCCACGGGCGCATATGGCGCTGATCGATCGGTTGCAGAGCATCAACATGAACGTGGCCGAGATGGTCACCAAGCGCGATGCCGTCGGCTATATTCGCACCAATCTGGAGTTTCACCGCACGCTTTACCTGCGGGCGCAGGCCCCGGCGATGCTGGCGATTGCGGAAACAGTCTGGCTGCAGTTGGGTCCAACCATGCGCGCGCTCTATGGCAGGTTACGGCGGACCGATCCTCCGCATAACCACAAGCTGATTATCGCGGCGCTGCAGGCCGGGGACGAGCCGGGATTGCGACTGGCGGTCCGATCGGATGTGACACAGGGTTTGCGGTTGCTGGTCAGCTAAGCGGCTTGTTGCCGAAGGCCTGAAATTACCCCTGATCGGCTTTGTCGTTGTGGCTTGAAGATTGGGTCTGGGTTACTCTGGTCCAAATCACAACAAGAGCAGATTTCAATCATGATCGATCGACGGATATTTTCACTGGGCCTCGGGTCGGCCCTGTTGACCGCCTGTTCCACCGGCGCCCCCACCAACACGCCTGCCTCGCGGATGCGCCCGGTACCCAATGCCGGGTGGGACGCTTGGGTTGCAGGCTTCAAGGGCCGGGCAGCGGCGCAGGGGATTTCGCAAACCACCCTCAACCTTGCCTTTCAGGGGGCAGGCTATCTGCCCGAAGTGATCGAGCGCGACCGCAATCAGGTCGAATTCAAGCGCTCGCTTGAGGATTACTTGGCGATTGCGGCTTCGGACGAGCGGATCGCCACCGGCAAGCAGATGCTGGTACGCCACGCAGGCACCCTGTCGCAGATCGAAGCGAAATACGGCGTCGACAAAGAGGTGGTCGTGGCCGTCTGGGGCTTGGAGAGCCGATACGGTGCACGACGCGGCGATGTACCGGTGATCTCGGCGGTGTCCACGCTGGCCTATGACGGACGGCGCGGTGCGTTCTTTGAAAAGCAACTGGTCGCGGCCCTGAAGATTATTCAGGAGGGTGACACCAGCCCCGCTAACATGACCGGCAGCTGGGCCGGGGCGATGGGGCATACGCAGTTCATCCCGACGTCTTATCTGGCCTATGCGGTGGATTTCACCGGTGACGGGCGGCGGGATATCTGGTCCGAAGACCCGACGGATTCGCTGGCCTCTACCGCCGCTTATCTGGCGCGCGCGGGTTGGGTACGGGGACAGCCTTGGGGGGGTGAGGCCGGTACGGTCTCGGGCACACCGGTCGCGGTGTTGCAGCCGCAAACGCCGGGGCCGCGCATCGCGGTGTTCCGCAATTTTCAGGTGATCAAGCGCTACAACAACTCGGACAGCTATGCGATTGGCGTCGGGCATCTGTCTGACCGGATCGCGGGGGGCGCACCGTTTCAGGCCTCGTTCGGGCCCGATGCGACAGGTCTGACGCTGGAGGATCGCAAGGAGCTTCAGCGCCGTCTGACCTCGGCGGGTTATGATACGCAGGGCGCGGACGGGGTGATTGGCAAGAATACCGAATCCGCGATCAGCGGCTATCAACGTGCCAATGGGTTGGCCGTCACCGGCAAACCCTCGGTCGAGTTGTTGCGGCAGTTGGGCGGTTAGGCCGCCAACCCTTTCGAGCCAATATCGAGGAATTTCTGACGGCGGTCCTGAATCAGGGCTGCCGCATCCTTGCCGTCCAGCTCTTGCAGCATGGCGGCAATTGCCGAGCGCACCGATTCAACCGTCGCTTCGCGATCCCGGTGGGCACCGCCTTTGGGTTCAGTAATGATCCGGTCGCAAACGCCCAGCTTGTGCAGGTCCTGTGCAGTCAGACGCAGCGCCTCGGCAGCTTCGCGCATCTTCTCGGCATCCTTCCACAGGATCGAGGCGCAGCCCTCGGGCGAGATCACCGAATAAACCGAATGCTCCAGCATCGCGACGCGGTTGGCAGTGGCAAAGGCCACAGCCCCGCCCGAACCACCTTCGCCGATGATCACCGATACCAGCGGCACACCGATCTTCAGGCACATCTCGGTCGAGCGCGCGATGGCCTCAGATTGACCGCGTTCCTCGGCACCCTTGCCGGGATAGGCACCCGCCGTGTCGATCAGAGTGATCACCGGCAGGCCAAAACGGCCGGCCATTTCCATCAGGCGCACAGCCTTGCGATAGCCTTCGGGGCGGGCCATGCCAAAGTTGCGTTCGATCCGCGACTTGGTGTCCGAGCCCTTTTCGTGGCCGATCACCATCACCGGCTGATCGTTGAACCGGGCCAGGCCGCCAATGACGGCCAGATCGTCGGCAAAGTTCCGGTCCCCGGCCAGCGGGGTGAATTCGGTGAACAGGGCGTCAACGTAATCGTTGCAATGCGGGCGCTCCGGGTGGCGGGCCACCTGGCATTTCCGCCAGGGGGTCAGGTCGCCATAGAGTTCCTCCAGCAGCTTGGCGGCTTTGGCGTCCAGCGCTGCGGCTTCTTCGGCCACGTCCATCTCTTCGTTGGCGCGGGCCAGCGCGCGCAGTTCCTCGGCCTTGCCTTCGATTTCGGCCAGGGGTTTTTCGAAATCCAGATACTGGGTCATGACGCCTCTCAACGCGGAAGTTCATTGCTATATGACCTGTGGTTGCCCCGGATGCAACTCAGCAAGATTTGTGGATGCGGAATATGCAACCACGGATGGGCAAAGAGAAGGAAGGACACCAATGCCGACCAGCTATGAAAACCGCATTCTGCGCGTGCTGGACTATATCCACGACCACCCCGCCGGGGATCTGTCGCTGGATGCGCTGGCCGACGTGGCCGCGATGTCCCGGTTTCATTGGCATCGGGTGTTTCGCGCCCTGACCGGTGAAACCTGCGCGCAGGCGGTGCGTCGTATCCGTCTGCATCGTGCGGCCGTCGCGTTGGTTCAATCCGACGAGCCGGTGGCGCGAATTGCGTCGGACGTTGGCTATCCCAACCTGAATTCTTTTGCGCGGGCCTTTTCCGAGGCCTACGGCAGCAGCCCTGCCGCATTTCGCAAGGCCGGGCAGTTTCTGCCCGCCCATCCACGATTCAGAACCGGAGAGTATCCAATGTATCCAGTAACCACCCGAACCGAACCCGCCCGCCGCGTTATCGGCCTGCCGCATAAAGGTGCCTATGCTGAGATCGGCAAGAGCTTTGAGGCCTTCGGGGCCTTGTGCGAATCCCGTCAGCTGTGGCCGCAGGTCGGGCCGGTGATTGGCATCTATCTCGACAGCCCAGACGCGGTGCCCGTCGAGGAACTGCGCAGCTATGCGGGGGCTGAATTCTGCGGTGACGAAACACCCGAAGGCATGGAGGCCGTGCAAATTCCCGGGGGCAAAACGGCCGTTCTGACCTTCAAGGGCCCGTATTCGGGGCTTGGGGCTGCCTATCACAGCCTGTTCGGCAACTGGTTGCCGGAATCGGGTGAGGAACCGGCGGATCAGCCCTGTTACGAAATCTACCTGAACGACCCCCGCGATACCGCGCCCGAGGAGTTACTGACGGAAATCTGCCTGCCGCTGAAGTAACTCAGTTCGGCCACAGGACCGGGTAAAGCGATGCGACCAGCAGCGCCGCCATTGTCCAGTTGAACACCACCAACCGGCGCGGGTTCGTGAGGACTCGTGCCATTTGCTGCCCCAAAACGGTCCATGTGCTGACTGACGGCAGGTTCACCGCGCCAAAAATCAGTGCCACGATCACGATGGCCTGCAACGTATGGTCCGGCGTATAGGCGGTGGTGGCCGTCAGGGCCATGGCCCAGGCCTTGGGATTGACCCATTGAAACGCGGCGGCCTGCAGGAAGGTCATGGGATCGCCCTCAGACGCCTTGCCCTTGGTTGGGGCTGCATGTGCGATCTTCCAGGCCAGAAACAGCAGATACCCGACCGAGGCGAGTTTCAGCGCCGTGTAGCTAACCGGATAGCGGTCGAACAATTGCACCAGCCCGGTTCCGACCAGCAGGACCATGACGGTAAATCCCAGACCGATCCCCAGCATATGCGGGATGGTGCGGCGAAAACCGAAATTGGCGCCCGACGCCATCAGCATCAGGTTGTTCGGCCCCGGTGTGATGGACGAAACAAAGGCAAAGGCGATCAGGGCCAGAAGGATGTCATAGGTCATAGTCGCCATAATTGCCGCAAAACGACCAAATGAAATTGCGTTTTCGTGCGTGATTGCGATAGTTTTGCAACCTATGACGAAGATCGATCGCATTAACCAACAAATATTGCGTGAGCTGTCTCGCGATGGCCGCATCAGCAATCTTGAACTGGCTGACCGGGTTGGGTTGTCGCCCTCGGCCTGTCTTCGCCGGGTGCAGGAGCTTGAACGCGCGGGCGTGATCTCGGGCTATCGCGCGGTGTTGAACCCGGCGGCGCTGGGGGTGGGGTTCGTGGCCTATATCGGCGTTGGTCTGGGCGAGCATACCAAGGCCGCGCAGGAAGGGTTCGAACGCGCCCTGCAACGCGCGCCGGAAGTAGTAGAGTGTCACAACATTACGGGTACGATCGAATACTTGCTGCGCGTGGAATGCACTGACCTTGCGGCGTACAAGACTTTTCACACTGACGTTCTAGGAACCCTGCCGCATGTGACGTCAATCACTTCCTACGTGGTGATGGGGTCGCCCAAGGACACGCGCGCGTGACTGCGGCATGTGATCCTTAACCGCAACCGCCTTGCAGGGTAAAATCTCAGGTCTTAGAGTCATCCCAAGTGCCGGATCAGAAAGAAGGGAAAATACCACCCGATCGGGCCAAGCTCAGGGAGATGACCATGACATTCGTCCGGACCAGTGCGCTTGCCGCAGCTTTGGCGTTGATCGCCGGGGCAGCAATGTCCGCGCCATTGAAACTGCAACCCGCCAACCCACAACCCAGCCCGCAGGCCGGGTTGAATGTGAAATACTATGGCACAGGCAATCAGCACAAAAAGATCCGTGATCTGAGTCAGGCAAAAAGCCTGCTGTCTCAAGCGCAGCCCGGAAAACCGTTGCGGGGGTTGGATTACGCTGACACCAGCAAGGGTGAGGATGTCATGACGTTCGACGGCGCTTACAATGTTGCCGCCGAGGTCACGGGGTATATGCGTTTCGATTCACCCGGAACTTACGAACTTGAAACATGGTCGAACGACGGGATAGAAGCATGGGTTGGTGGTCAACAGATTGGTCACGTGAGTGGTGTTCAGGGTTGTGAAGCCAATCAACGAACCGAAGTAGAAGTGCCCTCGGCGGGCTGGTATCCATTGAAGATCATCTATTTCCAGAAACTAGGAAGCTCTTGCCTGATGATGAAGTCGGGCAAACAGGGTGAGCGTTTCACCTGGACGCCCAACAATGTCTTCGGTCGATAGGTAAAAGGCACTCCGTCGGGCCAGCCCGTTGCAGTAAATGATGTAGCGCGAGGCTGAGTGTCTTTAGGCACGACATCATGACGAACATCCAGCTCTCGAAGAAATCTTCGGGAGCCGCCTCCCGGCGGCCAGCTTGGCGTGCAGAACGGACTTGTCGCCAGTATTCACATATAATCTTCACAAATAATCAAATTTGCCCATTCAGGAGTGAAGATATGGATCATCAACGGCAGTTAATTTCGAACGGCAACCCCATGGAAGAGATCGTCGGCTTCAGTCGCGCAGTTCGTGTCGGTCCCTATATCTCGGTTGGAGGCACCGCGCCTGTTGACGGCGATGGGAAGACGGTCGGCGTCGGAGACGTTTTTGCTCAGACCAAACAATGTTTCGAGATCATAAAAGCAGCGCTCGAACAGGCTGGCTCCGGCTTGCATGACGTCGTTCGCACACGTGTTATCCTGACGGATATCGACAACTGGAAGGCAGCCATCGAGGCACGAAAGGAATATTGCAGGGATTCCCGTCCGGTCGACACCATCATGGCAATTAATCGATTTGTGAATCCGGATTGGCTTGTGGAAATCGAAGTGGACGCCATAGTCGCTGATTGATCTGGCAAACCTTGACGTCATCGGGCTCGAAGCCGTCATCTCGCTGCGAGCCCGTTTTATGTTCTCAGGACCACCACTTATTGCAAAGCGCTGGCCCTCAGGGCGCTTGTTTGGTTAGCCGTTTGCAGCAATCAATTCGGCCTGCGCCACGATCACTTCGGCCTGTTTGATCGAGGCGATATCGACCAGACGCCCTTTGTAGACGGTGGCACCCTCGCCATTGGCCTTGGCCTGTTCCATTGCCGCCAGAATTTCGCGCGCCTCGGATACGGCTTCATTCGACGGGGTAAAGACCTGATTGGCCAAAGCGATCTGTTTCGGGTGGATCGCCCATTTACCGACCATACCCAGCGTGGCCGAGCGTTTGGCCTGCGCGATGTAACCCTCGTCATCCGAGAAATCGCCGAACGGCCCGTCCACCGGCAGCACGCCATGGGTGCGGCAGGCGGCGACGATGGCGGCCTGCGCCCAGTGCCAAGGATCGGGCCAGTGCTTTTCGCCCTCGCGCAGCATGTAATAGTTTTCCTGCGTTCCACCGATGCCGGTGGTCTGCATTCCCATCGAGGCTGCAAAATCCGCAGCACCCAGGCTCATTGCCTGCATTCGCGGGGAGGAGGCCGCGATCTCTTCGACGTGGGCGATACCGGCGGCGGATTCGATGATGACCTCAAAGCTGACGGGTTTGGTACGGCCCTTGGCGCGCTCGATGGCGGTGACCAGAGCGTCCACCGCGTAGACATCCGCCGCGCAGCCGACCTTGGGGATCATGATCTGGTCCAGACGGTCGCCCGCTTGTTCCAGCAGATCGACCACATCGCGATACCAGTAGGGCGTGTCCAGCCCGTTGATCCGGACGGACATGTACTTGTTGCCCCAATCGACGGTGTTTAGCGCCTCGATCACGTTGGCGCGCGCGACGTCCTTGTCCGACGGCGCGACCGAGTCCTCGAGGTCGAGGTTGATCACATCCGCTGCCGATGCGGCCATTTTCGGGAACAGCTTCGTGTTCGATCCCGGCCCGAACAGCTGACAACGGTTTGGGCGCGCGGGGGCGGCGGGTTGAATGCGAAAGCTCATCTGGACCTCGTGCAAGAAAGGAAATTACGATTTTCTTGCCATATGGGGTATTAAATTGCGCATTGCTTCGCAAGCATCTTTGTGCAGTTGCCGCAATGCAAGCGCAGCATCTGCCGTGGGGTGGGGTCTTGGTGGTGATTAAAGATTAATCGCTGTGAAAACTTGGAAGATTTTTGCGCGCCGGCTTCTAAGTGTGCAAAAATCTCCCTCCGGGACAACCGAACCCGAAGGAAAACGCGAAACACTCGTTAGGCACGTCCCTTAGCCTGCGTCGGAATCAAAGGAGTGACCGCAATGATCGAGACACCGTACCTGCTGTTTTTGGGCGATGCGCCCGACCAATTGGCGGCCAAAGTGGCAGTTGGAATCAAGGACTGGCGTCCCGAAAACGCCGTGGGCCAGTACCGGATGGACGGCTGCAAGGCCGATCTGGGCCTGACAGACATGACCCTGACCGAGGCGAAAGCGGCCGGGGCCAAAACTCTGGTCATCGGCGTGGCCAACCGCGGGGGTGTGATCAGCCAAGAGTGGAAAAAGGTTCTGGTCATGGCGCTGGAAGAAGGTTTTGATCTGGCTTCGGGCCTGCACAACCTGCTGCGTGACGAACCCGATCTGGTTGCCGTTGCCGAGGCGACCGGCCAGAAACTGCATGACGTGCGCGTGCCTGAAGTCGACTATCCGATCGCCAATGGCATCAAGCGCAAGGGCAAGCGGTGTCTGGCCGTGGGCACCGATTGCTCGGTCGGCAAGATGTACACCGCTCTGGCGATGGATGCCGAGATGCGCGAGCGCGGAATGAAGTCCACTTTCCGCGCCACTGGCCAGACCGGCATTCTGATCACCGGCGATGGTGTGCCGCTGGACGCGGTGATTGCCGACTTCATGGCCGGTTCCGTCGAATGGCTGACACCCGACAATGATGACGACCACTGGGATCTGATCGAAGGACAGGGGTCGCTGTTCCACGTGTCTTATTCGGGTGTGACCATGGCGCTGGTCCATGGCGGTCAGCCGGACGCGCTGATCCTGTGCCATGAACCGACGCGTGAACATATGCGTGGACTGCCGACCTATCAGCTGCCGACGCTCGAAACGCTGCGTGACACTGCGCTGGCGCTGGCCAAAGTTGGTAACCCGGATTGCCAGGTCGTGGGCGTTTCCGTCAACACGCAGCACATGTCCGAGGACGATGCATCGGCCTATCTGGCCAAGATCGAAGCCGACATGGGCCTGCCCGCGACCGACCCGTTCCGTTTCGGTTCGGGCAAGTTGGTGGACGCGCTGGCCGCGATGTGATCTGAACAACGCGCCGGAGGCGGGGTTCTTCGCCCCGGCGCCTTTTGGAAAAGATGAAGGAGCGTTTGCGTGCGGGTAGAGGTCTCTCGTGATGTATTTCGGCTGGCGCAGGTGTTCACCATCTCGCGCGGGTCGCGGACCGAGGCAAAGGTGCTGACGGTTCGGATTTCCGATGGAACTCATCAGGGCTGGGGCGAATGCGTTCCCTATGCGCGTTATGATGAGACGCTCGAGTCGGTTGAGGCCGAGATTGCGGGTCTGCCTGCCGAGTTTACCCGCCAGTCGCTGATTGACCTGTTGCCTGCCGGCGCCGCCCGGAACGCCGTGGATTGCGCCCTTTGGGATCTGGAAAGCAAGCGCGCGGGCAAACGGGCATGGGATCTGGCCGGATTGCCAATGCCGGGGCCTGAGATCACCGCCTACACCCTGTCGCTGGACACGCCAGAGGCGATGCAGGCGCAGGCGGCGCAGAATGCGCACCGTCCCTTGCTGAAGATCAAGCTGGGCACGCCGGACGATATGCCCCGGTTGGAAGCCGTGCGCGCAGGGGCGCCAAAATCCAAGATCATCGTGGATGCAAACGAGGGCTGGTCAGCCGAGGTGTATGCCGATCTTGCGCCGCATCTGGTGCGGTTAGGCGTTGAACTGGTCGAGCAGCCTCTGCCCGCAGGGGAAGACCATGCGCTGATCGGGATGGAGCGCCCGGTGCCTGTCTGTGCCGACGAATCCTGCCATGACCGCGCCAGCCTGCCTGCCTTGAAGGGCAAATATGATGTGGTGAACATCAAGCTGGATAAAACCGGTGGTCTGACCGAGGCGCTGGCCCTGCGTGAAGCGGCGCTTGCTGAAGGCTACAAAGTCATGGTCGGCTGCATGGTCGGCAGCTCGCTAGCCATGGCCCCTGCGACCCTGTTGGCACAGGGTGCGATGGTAACGGACCTTGACGGCCCGCTTCTGTTGGCCGAAGACCGCGAAAACCCGCTGATTTTTGATGACGCCGGAGTGCACCCGCCTGTGGCGACGCTCTGGGGCTGAGGAGAGATACATGACCCGCACCGTTTACGTAAATGGCGAATACCTGCCCGAGACCGAGGCCAAGGTGTCCATCTTTGACCGTGGTTTCCTGTTCGCAGACGCCGTTTACGAAGTCACCAGCGTACTGGACGGCAAGCTGATCGATTTCGAAGGCCACGCGGTACGCCTCAAGCGGTCGCTGGACGAGTTGGAGATGGCTGAGCCCTGCACCAAGGAAGAGCTGCTGGAGATTCACCGCAAGCTGGTTGAGCTGAACGGCATTGAGGAGGGCCTGATCTATCTGCAGGTCAGCCGTGGCTCAGACGGCGACCGGGATTTCGTGTTCCCGTCCGCCGACACCAAACCCAGCCTCGTGCTGTTCACTCAGAACAAGCCCGGTCTGGCCGAAAGCCCTGCGGCCAAGAAGGGCGCCAAGATCATCTCGATCGAAGATATCCGCTGGGGCCGTCGTGACATCAAGACCGTGCAGTTGCTCTACCCGTCGATGGGCAAGATGATGGCCAAGAAAGCGGGCTGCGATGATGCGTGGCTGGTCGAGGACGGCTATGTCACCGAGGGCACCAGCAACAACGCCTATTTCGTCAAGAACGGCAAGATTGTCACACGTCCGCTGTCCAATGACATTCTGCACGGCATCACGCGCAAGGCCGTGCTGCGCATGGCGGCTGAGGCGCAGATGGAAATCGAAGAGCGTCTGTTCACCATCGACGAGGCAAAAGAGGCAGATGAGGCCTTTACCACCTCGGCCAGTGCATTCGTCATGCCGGTGGTTGAGATTGACGGGGTGACGCTGGGCGATGGTACGCCGGGCCCAATCTCTAAGCGCCTGCGCGAGATCTATCTGGACGAAAGCCGCAAGGCCGCGATCTAAAGAAAGACCATGCCGATCGGCGTTGCAGCTATTTGCTGCGGCGTCGGTGATAGATCAGTTTAAGCCGGGTCGGGCTGTCTCAAGAAAGCCCGTCCTGTTTTGCGGTTCTACCAGACCGTCAGAATTCACCTCATACCTTGGCCAGAGCGGCATTGGTCCGCCGTGTGCAACGTTGCGTTCTGCCGGGTCGCGACACACCGCTTATCAGCGTCAACCGATAAACGCTTAAAGCCCCGTCGAGCGTAGGCGGCACGGCGTCGAAATCAGCGACCGTTTTTGAGACGTGATGCCACCCCTCTCTGAAACACCGGGCCACGTGGCTGGAATTTTAAAGTAGCATTTTGAGACTCGATGTCGGAAAGGTATAATCATCTCATATGGAGTGCTTTGTGATGGAGATACTCACATGATGATTTCTGAAAAATTTTCGAAAAAAGTAAATGTTATTGCCGCGCTGGTGTGCGTGGGTGTTCTAGGCGGAACCTCTGCCCTGTCCCAATCAAAATATAGCGAAATTGTTGCTGAAAGGGTAAGCGGTCTGGTGGAGATATGGGGCGTTGAGCTGGAGAGCGATACTGAAGACGATCCTTATGTGTCGATCCTGCTTGTCGGTCGAGGTGCTGACAAAGGCGAAGAAAGCTGTTCGGATCATTTGCTCCGGATTCCCAGGGAGGCCATTAAACGGAATTCCGCTATAGCGACTAAAGAGTGCCGCGCGGGTCCGGTTTATTCGTTCAAAATCGAGCCTGATACGTATGTGGTACAGGAGAACTTCATTCGCGCATCACAGATATATCAAAGACTGCTGCCAGCGCGACCTTTCCGACCGCAAGCGTCCTCGGTCTTTGGAACAGCTGTTCCACCGCCAGTGGGAATCCTTACCTGCAAAGGCGTTAATGATTGCGATATTATGATTGTGGCTTGCATAGCTGAAAAAAATGGTACGCCGGAGTGTACTTATAATGACAAAGGGCAGCCAATTGATTGTTATTGCTTGTGATCTCACACTCAATTAGGCGGCAATCAAGTGCCGCTTTGGTGGTCAGGTTTTTCCCGCCAGTTCGGGGCTGTGCTCACGAAGGGCGGTTTTCGGACTCTACCCGAGTAGTCGTGGCAGCGAAGCAACTAGGCGAGGCTTTTCCTAGCGCGGATCGATAGTGACGGCGGGTCAAGCTACGGCAGCAAATCTCGATTGTCAGTCGCCCACAAAAAAGGCCCGCTGATTTGGCGGGCCTTTTTCGTATCGGCAATCAGCCCTTTTTCAATACGTTTTCTTCGAATGCGACCTTGAAGGCGGCCTGTTTTTCGGGGCTGGCTTCGGTCTGATAGTTGGTCTTCCACTCGTCCATGGTCATGCCGTAGAAAACCTCGCGGGCTTCGTCCTTGCCCATTTCGATACCTTTTTCGTTGGCGGCTTCCTGATACCAGCGGGCCAGGCAGTTGCGGCAGAATCCGGCCAGATTCATCATGTCGATGTTCTGAACGTCGGTGCGATCTTCCATCAGGTGCTTTTGAAGCCGACGGAACGCGGCGGCCTGAAGTTCGATTTCGGTTTGCTTGTCCATGGTCTGGCTCCGGATGACAGTTTTGTTGTCTCTGACCTAGCGGTCCGGTGGCGATGTTTCAACACGGTGGCTCAGGCCAGTTTCAAAGCCAGCCAGGGGATGATGCAGAAGATTAAGGTCAGGATTTTATAATTTGCCAAATACCGGAAATACGCTCGTTTCACATCCGGACGCTCCATCTGGAACATCCGGCCATGAACACCTGCGATCCAATCCTGCAACAGCACGATCATCAGGGTCGTGAACAGCAAAACCGCGATATTGAGCACCGCCATCCAGCCAAAGACGGAGGTGAGAAACTCCTGAGTCATGATCGCCCCCTTTCCCCTTAATATATGGGGATCAGCGGCCGACCCCACAATGAGGTGTGATCAAAGGCCGCTGTCAGCCAGAGCATCCTGAAGGATCACGGCCATGCGCTCGGCCCAGGCACGTTGTCCGGCGTGATCGGCGATCAGGTCGTTACGCAGCTCGATCAGGGCGTTCGGGCGGCCATGGGCGGAACAGTGGCGGTCAATCGCGTCACCGGGCAGGACACCGGTATAGGGTTCGTTGACGCCGACGCACAGATCGCCCTCGGCCCCGAGCCGGTTGACCAGCGGGCGCGAGAACCGTTCGTCCGGCGTGTGCAGCACACCGATGTGCCACGGGCGCGGTGCGCGGCCGCGCAGCTGGCGGGTGAAGGAATGCATCGACACGATTACCGCGTGGGGCAGGCCTGCCATGCGCCCAAGCGCTTCATGGTAAGGGCGATAGCACATGTTCAGGCGCCGTTCGCGTTCAGCCTCGTCGGCGTGGCGGTTGCCGGGAATGATCGAGCCGTCATAGAGCTTCATAAGCAGGGTCGGATCATCCTCACCCCTGTTCGGATCGATTACGAGGCGCGAGAAGTTCGCTGCAATCACCGGCGCGTTCAGGATCTCGCCCAGATGCTTTGATACCTCATAGGCGCCTACGTCATAGGCGATGTGACGCTCCATATCCTCGCGCGGCAGACCGAGGTCGCCACCATTGATTTCGGGTGGCACAGTATTGGTTGCATGGTCGCATGTGATCAGCCAGCGCGACGGGCGATCAGCGCCGTGGATAAAAAACGGAGAATACGTCATAAGCCTGTCATCTAGTTTGTCGCAGGTGTAGGGCAGTTGCTTTGAAAAGGGAATTGCGCAATAAGCGGCGTGAAGCAATGTTTGCGGTAACATTTTTGCGAAACCAAGAGATGACGTCAGGAGAACACCACCAATGCGACGCCTGAGAAATGTAAAAATCGTGGCGACGCTGGGACCGGCGTCCAATGACTATGACATGATCCGCGCCCTGCACGAGGCCGGCGCGGATGTGTTCCGCCTGAACATGAGCCACGGCAGCCATGACGAGATCCGCGAGCGGCACCGGATCATCCGGCAGGTGGAAAAGGATCTGGATAGCCCGATTGCCATCCTCGCCGATCTTCAGGGTCCGAAACTGCGCGTGGGCGTTTTCTCCAACGATGCCGAGGAACTGGAGGAGGGTGCCGCCTTCCGTCTGGACCTTGATCCGGCACCTGGCGATGCGGGGCGCGTATGCCTGCCGCACCCCGAGATTTTCGCAGCACTTGAACCGGGCGCGCGCCTGCTGGTCAATGACGGCAAAATCCGTCTGATTGTTCAGGACTGCGGCCAAGACTTTGCCAATTGCACGGTTGAGGTTGGTGGCACCATTTCTAACCGTAAGGGCGTGAACGTGCCCGACGTTGTGCTGCCGCTGGCAGCGCTGTCAGCCAAGGACCGGGACGATCTGGAATTTGTCTGCCAATTGGGCGTCGACTGGCTGGCGCTGAGCTTTGTTCAGCGCGCCAAGGACGTGTTCGAAGCCCGCGCGCTGGCTGACGGCCGTGCCTCGATCCTGTCCAAGATCGAAAAGCCTGCGGCGGTTGAAGCCTTTGACGATATCCTCGATGCCTCGGATGGTATCATGGTTGCGCGTGGCGACTTAGGTGTTGAACTGCCGGTTTCCGCTGTGCCGCCGATCCAGAAACGCCTAGTGCGGAAATGCCGCGGCGCGGCTAAGCCGGTGATCGTTGCGACGCAGATGCTGGAAAGCATGATCGAAAGCCCGATGCCAACGCGGGCCGAGGTCTCGGATGTGGCGACCGCGATCTATGAGGGCACCGATGCTATCATGCTCAGCGCGGAATCGGCGGCGGGATCGTACCCGGTCGAGGCCGTGCAAACCATGAACAAGGTCGCCATCGAGGTCGAAGCCGACCCGACCTATACGCAGATTATCACCGCATCGCGTACCGCGAAGGGGACAACGATCGCTGACGGGATCGTCGCCGCCGCGCGCGAGATTGCGGAAAAGACTGATATCAAGGCGATCTGCTGTTTTACCCAAAGCGGTACTACGGCTCTGCTGACTGCCCGCGAACGCCCCGGTGTGCCGATTATCGCCATGACGCCCGCCACGGGTACGGCCCGTCGCCTGTGCCTGAGCTGGGGGTGCCACTGTGTGATGACGCCCGAACTTGAGCGGTTCAAAGGTGCTGTTGTCAACGCTGCCCGCGCCGCCCGTGCTGGTGGGTTCGCTTCAGAAAGCGACCAGATCGTTGTGACCGCAGGTGTGCCGTTCAATGTGCCCGGAACCACGAATATTCTGCGCATCGCACCCTGTGACGAGCGTCTGATCTACAACACCGATCCAGGTTGATTGGGGCGATTTTCCGTCCTTGCGGAGCGCTGTAATGCAGGGTTTGCCTATTATTTAGGCAAAAAAAGATCAATCAAATCAACAAAAAGCCGGACTCAGGGTTGAATCTGGCAATTTCCCCTCTGTTTTTCGGTGTTTTTCCCGGATACTTGTGCGCGGGGCAGTCTACTCAATTAAGTTCCAGGTTCCGGCTGCCCTGCCGGGGGCACGGGCCCCGGTACAATCAACGATAATGGAGGAACGTCATGACAACGAAAATTGTCATTGGACTGGACGGGACAGAAACCGGGGAACGTGCGATCACCTTTGCCAAGGATTTGGCCGGGCGGATCGGATCATGCGAATTGCTAGTGGTTTACGTGATCGAATGGTCTCCTTTCACTTTCCAGACACCTGAAGAAAACGCGCTGCGGCACAAGCGGCGCGAGGAAGAGGTCGAACTGGCCACCAACCGCATCGTCACCCCGGCGGTAGATGCACTGAAGGCAGAAGGCTTCGCGGCGCAAGGCATTGTCCGCCATGGGGACGTGGCCGAAACGCTGAATGCGATCACGGTCGAAAACGGCGGTACCCAGATCATCGTCGGGCGCGCCTCGGCGGACGGGTTCAAGAAACGCCTGTTCGGCAGCTCGACCCAGAATCTGGTCATGCACGCCGATGTGCCGGTCACGGTCGTGAACTGAGGGGAGTGACGAGTATGAATATGCTTCAAAAACTGAGCCTCTCTGCATCCGCAGTTCTGTTTGCCAGCCCTGCATTCGCGCAAGACGCACCGGGTCTGGACGACAAGATCAACCAGGCCTTCGCCGACTTCACCGGACCATTTGTCAGCTTTATCTTCGCCCCGTTCCCGGGAACGGGTTTCCCATGGATCGTGGGATGGCTGGTGATCGCGGCGACGGTGTTTTCGCTGTATTTCGCCTTTGTGCAATTCCGTTTTTTCGGACACGCTGTCAGCCTTGTGAAAGGTGACTATTCCGATCCCAACGACGCGGGTGAAGTCAGCCACTTTCAAGCGCTGGCCACCGCGCTTTCTGGCACTGTCGGTCTAGGCAACATTGCCGGTGTGGCGGTAGCCGTCGGTATCGGCGGGCCGGGCGCGACGTTCTGGATGATCATGGCGGGCCTGCTGGGCATGGCCTCGAAATTCACCGAATGTACGCTGGGCGTGAAATACCGCAACGAATACGAAGATGGCACCGTTTCGGGCGGTCCGATGTATTACATGTCCAAAGGGTTCAGCGAACTTGGCCTGCCGGGCGGCAAGATTCTGGCCGTTCTGTTCTCGATCTTCTGTATCCTTGGCGCGCTGGGCGGGGGCAATATGTTCCAGGCCAACCAGGCGCACCAGCAGATCGCAGGTATCGTGGGCGATTATCCCGGCTGGATCACAGGTCTGGTCTTTGCAGGCATCGTGTTCGCAGTGATCGTGGGCGGTCTGAAATCCATCGCACGCGTGACCGAAAAGGTTGTTCCGTTTATGGGTGTCATGTATGTGGTGGCCGCGCTGGTCATCATCATCATGCACGCGGATCAGATTGGCTGGGCCTTTGGCCAGATCTTCGCAGGTGCCTTCACCGGCCTCGGCGTTGCTGGCGGCATGGTTGGCGCGCTGATCCAGGGCTTCCGCCGTGCGGCGTTCTCGAACGAAGCAGGCGTTGGTTCTGCGGCGATTGCGCACTCGGCCGTGCGGACCAGTGAGCCGATCACCGAAGGCTTCGTGTCGCTGCTGGAGCCGTTCATCGATACGGTTGTGATCTGTACCATGACCGCGCTGGTGATCATCATCACCCAGCAGCTGATCATCGATCCTCAAACCGGTCTGTACATGCTGACAGAAGATGGCGGCGGTATTGCAACCGTTGACGGAAACTCGGGCGTCAGCCTGACCTCGGCGGCCTTTGCCAGCGCCTTTGGCTGGTTCCCGTACGTGCTGGCCATCGCGGTGGTTCTGTTTGCCTTCTCGACTATGATCAGCTGGTCCTACTATGGCCTCAAGGCCTGGACCTACCTGTTCGGCGAGGGCCACACCAAGGAACTGGTGTTCAAGATCATCTTCTGCGTCTTCGTCGTCATTGGTGCAGCGGCCAACCTTGGCCCGGTCATCGATTTCTCGGATGCGGCAATCTTTGCCATGGCGGTCGTGAACGTCTTTGCGCTCTACTTCCTGATGAAAGTGGTGCGGGAAGAGCTGGCCAGCTACGCAGCGCGCCTGAAGAGCGGCGAGATCCGCAAATTCGAGCACTAAAACATTTCACCGGGGCGGCCATTGTCGCCCCGGTGCCTGACCAGTCTGCGAAAAGCGCAGATTCTGGTCCAAACCCCCTTGCCACTATGATCGTTCTTGCGTAAACGGCGCTTCTGATCGCGTGACCGGCCGAGATGGCATGCCGAGTCGCGTTTAGTACCGAACCCTGAAAGGAGACGGAAATGCCTAAGATGAAGACCAAGTCGAGCGCCAAGAAGCGCTTTAAGGTGACTGCGACCGGTAAGGTCCTTGCTGGCCAGGCCGGCAAACGGCACGGCATGATCAAGCGGACCAAGAAGTTCATCCGCGACGCCCGTGGCAACACCACCCTGTCCGCCCCCGACGCCAAGATCGTCAAGGGCTACATGCCCTACGACCGCTAAGAGGAGATTAAGAGATGTCCCGCGTTAAAGGTGGAACCGTAACTCACGCCCGTCACAAGAAGGTCATCAAGGCCGCCAAAGGTTACTATGGCCGCCGCAAGAGCACCTTCAAGGTTGCCCGTCAGGCCGTCGACAAGGCCAACCAGTATGCAACCCGCGACCGCAAGAACCGCAAGCGCAACTTCCGCGCGCTGTGGATCCAGCGTATCAACGCTGCTGTCCGTTCGCATGACGAAGCACTGACATATTCCCGCTTCATCAACGGCCTGAACCTGGCCGGTATCGAAGTGGACCGCAAAGTTCTGGCCGACCTGGCCGTGCACGAACCGGAAGCGTTCGGCGCGATCGTCGCCAAAGCTCAGGCCGCTCTGGCTGCCTGATCCTCTTTTAAAGAGACAGTGAATGAAAGGCCGTCCCATTCGGGGCGGTCTTTTCTTTTGGCTAGTTGGAGTTTTGTCTCGGGCCGGTTGGGCCTAAAACAGGCCGCAGCGCTGACTTCTGACCTGCGCCTTAACTGAGCGTTGCGATTGCCCTGATGGGATGGGCGTCAACTCCAAGCGTCAGACCCGCGCTTTGCGGCGGATCTCGCGCTTTTGGGAAGCGGTCAATTCACGAGCGTTTGCTCGCAAAAAGGTTCTTCAACCAGACCAGCGGAATGAAAAGCAGAAACCATGCCTTTTTCAGAAAGACTAGCGCGACGGCCAGGAACCCGGTTTTTGCCAGCACTTTTCCCGCGACTAGACCGCCAATTCCCACTGCGGCGACTTTGTCCAGCGATGGATCGAAATCGGTATACCGGTTGCCATCGGTAAACGAAGTCATAGCAAGGACGTCGGGCAGGTCGGATTTCACGCGGGGTAATTCATCCATAGTGGTGATGAAGTTCTGCACTAATACGCCTCGTCTTCCCAGAACGCGAATGTTGAAGTTAAGCGTGTGATCGGAAGATGCCCCAAACTGCAATTCCTTGGCCCAATAAAGAGTGCGGTTTGTCTTGTCGTAGAGCGGAGGTTCAGCCCAGCCGACAAGCTGAATTGGCTCATAACCGTTCTGTGTCCGCCATTCATTGTCGGCCACGGTATCCGCCTGCATCTCTTTCAGGATTTCATTGTAGTCATGTGATTCCGCGTCGTCATCCGAGACATATCCAATCTCGTCGAACCACATTTCCATTCCCCATCCGTTGGAATGAAGCGGCGACACATCTACCGGAAACACCATGCCCAACCCTGGCGCGCCAGGCGGGTTTCCCCAAAGCTTTTCAAGCACATGGGCGCTGTCTCCTGGGTCGAGAAAATAGTAATCGGTGCCTACATCGATTACCGCCAGACCATTCCCAATTGGAATTTTGCCCTGCTGAAAATCAATATCCTGTATCAGGGCCTGCTCTTCGTCAGAAAGCTGGGGAGCTAGGTTTGGGTAAAGGTCGGAAAAACTTTTGGCAGAGACCGGAGAGCTGAAATAAAAGGCGCAAAAAGCTGCTAACAGAAGGCGGTTCACAGGAACTCCTTTTATTGAACGATTTTCCCAAGTGAAACTGGGCTGATGGCAAGCTGAGGGTTTCGGAATTTGCCCTCAAGCCTTCTATGCAGCAATAACTTTGAGTGGTGCAGTTCTGCGTCACCAGTTAACGGGTCACCAAATGAAACCGTCACAATGACTTAATACGACGCGATGCCGAGCGGCAGGAGATACCCTGCCGCTCTTGTTCTTCAGGGCGGGTAGATTTCTACCCGAACACGCGACCCAGCGCGCCATCGACCGCGTCGGTGATCTGGTCGATGTCGTCCGTCGTGGCGATCAGCGCGGGCGAGAAGCACAGCGTGTTGTTGCGGCCGGGGACCGAACGGTTGGTGACGCCGATGATCACGCCCTGCGCCATACAGTCGGCCACGACCGCTTGCGCCAGTTTCTCGTCCACCGGCTCTTTGCTGCTGCGGTCTGCGACCAGTTCGGCGCCCAGGAACAGGCCCTTGCCACGCACGTCGCCGATGACTTTGTGCTTTTCCATCAGCGCTTGCAGGTTGCCCATCATGCGATCACCCATGGCCGAGCAGTTCCCCAGCAGGTTCTCGTCCTCGATGATGCGCATGTTTTCGATCGCGGCTGCCGGACCAGCGGTGCAACCACCAAAGGTCGAGATGTCGCGGAAATAGTTCAGCGGATCGGCTGCGTCGTCCTTGAACATTTCAAAGACTTCCTCGGTGGTCACCATGCAGGCAATCGCCGCATAGCCCGAGGCGACGCCCTTGGCCATGGTCACGAAATCGGGCTTGATGCCGTATTGCTGGTAACCGAACCATGTGCCGGTGCGGCCAACGCCACAGACGACCTCGTCGATATGCAGCAGGATGTCGTATTTCTTGCAGATCTCCTGCACACGCTGCCAGTAGCCCTCGGGCGCTTCGATCACGCCGCCACCTGCCGTCACCGGTTCAAGGCACAGCGCGCCAACGGTGTCGGGACCTTCGCGCAGGATGACCTCTTCGATCTGGTCGGCAGCCCATTCGCCGAAGTTCTCGACAGGCGCGCCGTCGAGTTCGTGCTTGCGGTATTCCATGCAATGCGGCACGCGCACGAAATCGGGCGCGAAGGGGCCATATTGCGCGTTGCGCTCATCCTGACCACCGGCCGACATGGTCGCCAGGGTCGAGCCGTGATAGTCGCGCTCTCGGTACAGGATCTTGGTTTTCTTGCCGCCATATTTCTTGTGCGCGATCTGGCGGATCATCTTGAACGCCTTCTCGTTCGCCTCAGAGCCCGAGTTGGTGTAGTAGACACGGCTCATGCCCGGCATCTTCTCGATCAGCTTTTCGGCGAAGATTGCCCCGGGGATCGAGCCTGCCGAGTTGGCGAAGTAGCACAGCTTCATCAGCTGGTCGTACACGGCCTTACAGATCGATTCGCGGCCATAGCCCACGTTGACGGTCCACACACCGCCCGAAACGGCATCCAGATGCTCTTTGCCTTTCTGATCCCAAACACGCATTCCCTTACCTTCGACAATGATCCGGGGGTCATTGGTTTCAAAGGGCTTATGCTGGATCAGGTGGTGCCAGATATGGGCGCGGTCGGCCTCGACCACGCGGGAAAGATCGTTTTCGTTGAACGTGCCGTCCATGACATGTCCTTTCAGAAGTATTGGGTGTGCAAGGTGCAGGAACGATGCCGCCCCGGTTTGGAATTTTCGATGGCCCAGATCACCGCGAATGGCCATCTGTAGATAGGGCCAGATTGCACCATCCCGTATTGCCAGTCCATGCACTCGGCGTATTTTTACGGGTTTGTCAGATGCGGTACTTTGTGATCAAGTCGCGCAGAATCTGAACTGGGAGGGTCAGCACATGGCAGGGGACAATATCTACGAGCGTCATTTGGACAAGAACCGCGCGAACTACACGCCCTTGTCCCCGCTGAGTTTCATCGAACGTACCGCAAAGATTTACCCGGACTACCCTTCGGTGGTCTATGGTGAGCGCCGGTATAGCTGGGCGGAAACCTATGCCCGGTGCCGCCGTTTGGCAGGGGCGCTATCGGCGCGGGGGATCGGCAAGGGTGATACGGTCTCAATCATCGCCGCCAACATCCCCGAGATGTACGAGGCCCATTTCGGTGTGCCCATGGCCGGTGGGGTGCTGAACACGATTAACACGCGACTGGACGCGCCGATCATCGCCTTCATCCTGAACCACGCCGAGGCCAAAGTGCTGCTGGTCGACCCAGAGTTTTCGGGCGTAGTGAAAGAAGCCCTGAAACAGGTGGATCATGACCTGCTGGTCATCGACATCGAAGACCCCAGTTTTGAAGGCGGTGAAAAGCTGGGCAGCCTGACATATGACGCGCTGCTGGCCGAGGGCGCCCCTGATTTCGCGTGGTCTCTGCCCGATGACGAATGGGACGCGATCACGCTGAACTATACCTCGGGCACCACGGGCAATCCGAAAGGGGTCGTGTATCACCACCGGGGAGCGACGCTGAACGCACAGTCGGACCTGCTGGACTGGGACATGCCGAAACATTCGGTCTACCTGTGGACCTTGCCGATGTTCCATTGCAACGGCTGGTGTTTCCCTTGGGCGATGGCGGCCAATGCCGGAGTCTCGGTCTGTTTGCGGGCAGTGCGGGACGAGCCGATCTATGCCGCCTTCCGCGATGAAAAGGTTACCCATTTCTGCGGTGCGCCGATTGTTCTGAACATGCTGGCCAACGCGCCAGATCACCTGAAAGATTTCGATCACGAGATCAAGGTGATGACCGCAGGTGCCCCGCCGCCTGCCGCTGTGATCGAAAAGATGGAAGGTATGGGCGTGGAAGTAACCCATGTCTACGGCTTGACCGAAACCTATGGCCCCTCGGTTGTGTGCGCGTGGAAAGACGAGTGGAACAGCAAAGGGGCGGAGGAACGCGCCGCGCTCAAGGTCCGTCAGGGTGTTCCCTACACGGCCCTGTCAGGGCTGATGGTGGCCGATCCGGATACGTTGGAACCTGTGCCTGCAGATGGCGAGACGATGGGTGAGATCTTCATGCAAGGCAATGTCGTCATGAAAGGCTATCTGAAAAACGCCGAGGCCTCGAACAAGGCCTTTCGTGGCGGCTGGTTCGCCTCGGGCGATCTGGGGGTGATGCACCCGGATGGCTATATCGCACTGAAGGATCGGTCCAAGGACATCATCATTTCGGGTGGCGAAAATATCTCATCGGTCGAGGTTGAGGATATCCTCTACAAGCACCCCGCCGTGATGGAGGCCGCCGTGGTCGCGCGCCCGGATGAGAAATGGGGCGAGACGCCCTGCGCCTTTGTCGAGCTCAAGCCGGATGCGCAGGCGAGTGAGGCGGATATCATTGCCTTCTGTCGGGACAACATGGCCCATTTCAAAGCGCCCAAGACGGTGGTGTTCGGGGCACTGCCCAAGACCTCGACCGGCAAGATCCAAAAGTTCAAACTGCGGGATCAGGCGCGGGCGCTGACCTAGGCGCCCATCTTGTCAAAGAGTGATAAATCAAGCTCCAACATCTCACCCATCCAAACCGCACGATCTCGGTGATCTTCCAGATGGTCGCCGGTTTCCGGGTGGGTGAAGATGGTCAGACCCTGCCGGTTCAGCATCAGCCAGGGGATGACTTGATCGAAGGCGTCCGGTGCAAAATCCAGCTGGCAGCTCCAACGCGGATGAGGGCCGACATTCTTGGCGTGCATCCGGCCTATTTTAACCGGAAACAGGCGCGCGGCCTCTTGGCAGACCTGTTCCGCAACTTCCTGCGTTTCGGCGTCGAAGTAGACATGAGCGTGATAGCCGGTGATCTCGGGCATTGGGGCCTCCTACGTGCGTAGACAGGCTACACGGGGCAGGCCGTCCTCACCACTAGAGCCCGCACACAGGACCTGTGCGCCAGTTCAGGTCGCGGTGTCGGGATGGGCGGCCCTGAAGGCGGGGTGATCGGCGGAGGCGGCCTCGACCGCCAGGCTGCGCGGCAGCTCAGACAGGTCCACTTGCCAGCGTCGCGCGTTGTACAATTGCGGGATCAGACACAGATCGGCCAGGCCGGGCTGTGACCCTGCGCAATAGGGGGCCTGTTCGAACTCGGCCAACAGCGCCTCGAACGCCAGCAGGCCGGGGCGAATAAAGTGGCGCATCCAATCGCCCAACGCCCCTTCAGCCCCGCCGCCGAGCGTGGTGGCGTACTGAGCGACCGACAGGTTGCAGACCGGGTGGATATCCACGGCAATGGACTGCGCCAAGGCCGCCACTTTGGCCCGGTGCGCGGGTTCAGCTGGCAGCAAACCCAGACCCCGGGTCTGATCCAGATAGTCGATGATCGCCAGAGATTGCGTCAGCCGCAGCCCGTCAATCTCAAGCACCGGAACCAGCCCTTGCGGGTTACGCGCCAGGTGGGTTTGCGACTTCTGTGCCCCGTCCCTGAGATCGACCGAGACAGCACGATAGGCGATCCCGGCCAGATTCAGCGCGATGCGCACCCGGTAGCTGGCCGATGACTGCCCGAAGTCAAACAAGATCACCTCGGCCATGCTGTCAGCCGTTTTTCAACGCGGCAGCTTTCAGGGCTTGCGCCAGTACATCCGCGTTTCCAATATGGTTTGCCAGCACCAGAATGAGCCGTGCGTTCAGGGCTTCGCTTTCCGACTTGTCCAGCCCGTCATGGGCGGTCAGCAACTCGGCATAGAAATCGTCGCCATTGTCGAGGTTCGGGCTGAGGATCAGATCGGCCATCTTGCTTACTCCTTACCGGTGGCCCGGCGGATCGCCTGCCGGAATGCGTT
This sequence comes from Ruegeria sp. CG11, assembly GCF_056537245.1. Lineage (NCBI taxonomy): Bacteria > Pseudomonadati > Pseudomonadota > Alphaproteobacteria > Rhodobacterales > Roseobacteraceae > Ruegeria > Ruegeria sp. CG11. Next base: position 476,606 of record NZ_JBQFRE010000002.1, on the reverse strand, counting down.
TTCTTCGAACGTGTCGCGCCGTGCAGCCACGTGCTGATCCGGGCGGATCAGGTAGACCGCGCTAGTGGCATCGCCCAAATAGCGGCGTTTGAGTTCCAGTGTCAGATCATCCTTGACCGACAGCGCCAGCCGGGTGGCTTCGATACCGTCTTCCTCGATCCGGTCCGGGGCGTCGGCGTCGATGGTCAGCAGGGTGAATTTACCCGCCAGTTTCGGTAACAGGAAGTCATCGCCCAAAGGCGCATCGGGGCAGGCCGCACCCGGGCGGGTGATATCCGGCCCGTTCAAGGCATCCGCCGAGCTGAGCGAGGACCCCTCATAGGTACAGGGCGTGCTCAGCCGACCGGAATTCACCAAGGGCCGAGCGAACTCAAAATGTTCGCTTAGGTCCAGAACCGCATCCCGGAACTGTCGCGACATGTCGGATTTCGGCGTGATGAAATCGGTCGAGCGCGTGGACATGCGGATATTTTCGTCAGCGGCCTGAACCCGCTCGCGGTTGTAGCTGTCCAACAGAATTTCGGGCGCTTTGCCGTCGATGACCAGTTTGAGCTTCCAGCACAGGTTATCCGCATCCTGCATTCCGGAATTTGCACCGCGCGCCCCAAACGGGCTGACCTGATGCGCACTGTCCCCGGCGAACAACACGCGGCCATAGCGGAACCGTTCCATCCGCCGACATTGGAACGTGTAGATCGATACCCATTCCAGATCGAACTTCACATCCTCACCCAACATTGCCTTGAGTCGCGGGATGACGTTTTCGGGCTTTTGTTCGTTTTCCTTGTCGATGTCCCAACCCAATTGCAGGTCGATGCGCCAGACACTGTCGGGCTGCTTGTGCAGCAGAGCCGATTGTCCCCGATTGAAGGGCGGATCGAACCAGAACCAGCGCTCGGTCGGGAAATCGGCCTCCATCACCACGTCGGCAATCAGGAAGTTGTCTTCGAACACACGCCCTTCGAAATCCAGCCCCAGCATCCGCCGCGTTGGTGAGTTCGCCCCGTCACAGGCGACCAGCCAGTCGGCTTCGATGTTATAGGGGCCTTCGGGGGTTTCGACCTCGAGCGTGACATGGCTGTTATGGGTTCCGATGGCTTCGACCTTGTTGCGGCCACGGATTTCAAGGGACGCGCCCTCGGCCTGCAATTCGCGCACCCGGTCTACAAGGGCCTTTTCGAAATAGTATTGCTGCAGGTTGATGAATGCCGGGTTCGCGTATCCGGTATCGGGCTGCAAGTTGAACTCATAAACCTGACGCTCATCGAAATAGACTTTGCCTGCGTTCCACAGCACCCCTTTTTCCATCATCGGACGCCCCGCGCCCAGACGATCGGCGATATCAAGCGTGCGCTGCGAGAAGCAGATCGCGCGGCTGCCAAAACTGACCTTGTCATTGTCGTCCAGCACCACGACCTCGACCCCTTGCTGGGCCAGATCGATCGCGGTGGCCAGTCCAATCGGCCCCGCGCCGATCACGATCACCTTGTGCCGGACAGGCGTGGAAGCATCCTGATCCGGGCTGCGTTCATAGGCGTAAAGCGGGACTTCGAAAATCTTGTTCATGGGCTCTCCCCCGATGGTCTGGCGCAGGTTACGCGCAAGATTTCGTTCTCCGGCCCTGCAGAGCCGAAGGCTTGAGCCAATGGTTTCACCGAAAATTCCACCGCAAAACGATCTGGATCAAATGCGGCGGAAAATCCTTGTCCTTTGTATGGTCCTTATCGCGCGTAGGGAGATGCGAGAGCAGGCAATACCGTGCCGGTGCAGTCGCCGAACCCGATTGTGTAACCCTTGCCTTTGGCTGCACCTGTCAAGGTCAGGGTGTCGCCGTCTTCAATGAAGCTACGGGTTTCACCGTTGTCCAGCGTCAGTGGTTCCTTTCCGCCCCAGCTGAGTTCCAGCAGCGAGCCGCGTTCCGATTTCGTTGGGCCGGAAATGGTGCCCGACCCCAGCAGATCGCCGGTATTCATCGGGCAGCCCGAGGTCGAATGATGCGCCAGTTGCTGCGCGGCGGAATAATACATCTCCTTGTAATTCGTCCGGGCAATCGTGGTGGCTGGTTTACCTTCGGGTGTCATCGTCACGGACAGGTCGATGTCATACAGCATCGGGCCGCAGTCTTTCAGGTGGTCCAGCAACTCTCCCTCGCGCGCGGGCGTGTCACAACGGAATGGTTCCAGCGCGGCTTTGGTCACGATCCAAGGGCTGATGGACGTTGCAGTGGCCTTGGCCTGAAATGGGCCGAGCGGTTGGTACTCCCAAGCCTGAATGTCGCGCGCGGACCAGTCATTTAGCAGGACGTAACCGAAGATGTGGTCATCCGCTTCCTGCACCGTGATAGGCCCATCCGAGGGGGTGCCGACGATGGCCCCCATTTCCAGTTCGATGTCAAACCGGCGGCTGGGCAGGAATGCGGGCTTCTCTTGGTCTGGTGCTTTCAACTGACCCCAGGGGCGACGAATATCGGTGCCCGATACGACTACCGAGGATGCCCGGCCATTGTACCCGATGGGAATGTGCAGCCAGTTTGGCGGCAGGGCGTTCTCAGGTCCGCGAAACATGGTGCCCACGTTTTGCGCATGATGACGACCGGCATAGAAGTCGGTGTACTCGCTGACGGCGAAGGGCATGTGCAGTTCTGCTGCGTCCTGCGGAACCAGAAGGGGTTCGACCTTTTCCTGTTCGTCAGACCCTTCGGCCAGTAGAGACGTAAGCCGCGCGCGCAACGCAGCCCAGACGGCCGGGCCTTGCTCCATCAGCGGGTTCCAGAAGGGCAGGTCGAATAGCGGCTCGTCGTCCAGAACGATCACCCCTTCAGCCTCAGCTGCGGTTACGTCCAGAATCATGCTTCCAATCGCCACGCCGCAATGCGGTTCGGATCCGTCGATCGAAAAGACACCATAAGGCAGGTTGTTCAGCGGAAAAGGGTGGTCGGCGTCATTGGCCGAGGCCACCCAGGATTTCATCAATGGCATCTGTGATCCTTGTCAGTTTATTGCGCGTCCCGCAGGGATTTCAGCCCCAGCAGAAGCGCGGCCAATATCATGAACCCGCCGCCAGCTCGGTCCAGCCACAGCCGCGCCGAACCCTTGAGACGCGTTGCCAGCCAACTGGCGCTGCCGCCATAGACGGTCAGAAACAGTCCGTCGATGATCAGATAGGTGACCGAGAGGATGGCGAATTGCGGCCAGAACGGCAACGCGCCGTCGATGAACAGCGGGAACAGGGCAGCAAAGAACACCACTGCTTTGGGATTGGCGGCGGAGGTGATGAAACCCTGCATCCAAAGCGACTTGCGGCTGGCGTGCGGTGCTGTCTGGGTCGTTTTGCGTTCCGCTTTGACGATCATCTTCACCCCAAGAAACACCAAGTAAGCCACGCCCAGCCACTTGATCACCGTCAGCGCCGTGCCCGAGGCGGCGATGATCGCGGCCAGACCAAGCCCGGCCGCCAACATTTGCAGCAGGTTCGCCGTTAGGTCTCCGGCCGCCGTAAACATCCCGCGCTTCAGCCCGTTGGTTGCCGAGTTGGACAGCATCAGCAACTGGCTCGGGCCGGGTGTGCTCATCAGCAGCAGGACGGTGGCAACATAGGTGATCCAGATATCAAAGCTCATGGCTACCTCACTTTTTGCCCGGTGTTCCGTCGAACTTTTTCTCAAGTGAGGTCCAGCAGTCAATGTAATCGTCCTGCAAGGGGGCCTCGTTGGCCGCAAAAGGCGTCAGATGCTGCGGGAACCGGGTTTCGAACATGAAGGACATGGTGTTGTCCAGCTTGTCTGGCCCAAGGTTGGCATTCGACGCTTTTTCGAACGCCTCGCGGTCCGGCCCGTGCGGCAGCATCATATTGTGCAGGCTCATGCCGCCGGGAACAAAGCCCTGCGGCTTGGCATCGTACTGACCGTAGATGTTGCCCATAAGCTCGGACATGATGTTCTTGTGATACCAGGGCGGGCGGAACGTATCCTCGGCCACCATCCAGCGTTCACGGAACAGGACAAAGTCGATATTGGCCGTGCCCGGCTGCCCCGAAGGTGCGGTCAGCACGGTAAAGATCGACGGATCGGGATGGTCGAACAGGATCGCGCCGACCGGGCAATAGGTGCGCAGGTCGTATTTGTAGGGCGCATAATTGCCGTGCCATGCGACCACGTCCAGCGGGCTTTGACCGATCTTGGTGGTGTGAAACTGCCCACACCATTTGACGGTGACGGTTGAGGGCACCTCGCGATCCTCAAACGCCGCGACAGGCGCCTTGAAATCGCGTGGGTTGGCCATGCAGTTGGCGCCGATCGGACCGCGGCCTGGCAACTCGAATTTCTGACCGTAGTTCTCGCAGACAAAGCCGCGCGCAGGACCCTCCAGCACCTCAACCCTGTACACCAACCCACGTGGAATAATCGCGATTTCCTTGGGTTCAAGGTCGATGATCCCCAGCTCGGTCGCAAAGCGCAGGCGGCCTTCCTGCGGCACCACCAGCAACTCGGAATCGGCCGAGTAGAAATAGGCGTCCACCATCGACTCGGTGACCAGATAGATGTGGCTGGCCATGCCCACCTGTGTGTTCACGTCGCCTGCCGTGGTCATCGTGCGCATACCTGTCAGCCAGGTCAGCCCCTGATCGGAATGCGGCACCGCATCCCAGCGGTACTGGCCCAGGCTGATCACGTCCGGATCGACAAAAGGCGCGGATTTCCAATAAGGCAGGTCGATCTTTTCATAGCGGTGCGAATGCTTGACCGACGGTCGGATGCGATAGCACCACGTCCGTTCCGGCGGGTTGGCGGTGAAAGCCGTGCCGCTGAGTTGCTCACCATAGAGACCATAGTTGCAGCGCTGCGGGCTGTTCATTCCCTGCGGCAGCGCGCCGGGCAGAGCCTCGGTTTCGAAGTCATTTCCAAAGCCGGGCATATAGCCCGCATGGGTGCCGACCGGGCTGCTGGCCTGGGTCATTTCATGCGGATCAGTCGGATGGTTCATCCTGCGTTCCTCCGTTTGCTGCTTGTGGGATAATAGTCGGTTTTGTAACTAACAAGCATGACTCGGGACGATTCCATGAAAAAATCCATGAAAAAAGATGACTTTGATTTGCAAAATTTCTTGCCCTACCTGCTGAACCGGGCGGCCGAGGAAAGCTCGTTGGAATTTCAGAAGGTCTACAAGGACCACTACGGTATGCTGCGTAACGAATGGCGGGTCCTGTTCCACCTGGGCAATTACGGCGAAATGACCGCGAAAGAGATCGGCGAACGCGCCAGGCTCCACAAAACCAAGGTCAGCCGTGCGGTGCACAGGCTGGAGGAACGCCGGTATCTGCTGCGCAGCCGCAGTGACACGGATCGCAGGGTGGAAAATCTGATGCTGACGACCTTGGGTCAATCCGTCTATCACGAGCTATACGGTATCGCCGGGCAATATGATGCAAAGCTAGCAGCACAATTCAGTACAGAAGAAGTGGCCCTGTTGCGCAAAATGCTGCGCCAGCTGGCGCATTTGGAGTGATCACTGGTAATTCCGGCCACTGGCCCCCAGATGACAACCAGAGCGGACACTGGAATAATAACAAAATGACGACCCTGAACGCCGATACGGCGAAATCAACTGATTTGATCGAATGGATTGTGACACGCGGCCTGGAAGGAGCCGCGAAAGAAGAGTTGTTGGACGGCTACTGCAACAAGCTGTTGGAACTGGGCGTGCCCTTGATGCGCTTTCATGCGGCGCAATCGGCCTTGCACCCGGTCTACGGCGGCACCGGCTTCAGTTGGTATCAGGGGCGAGGGGGTGAGTCCGAGACCTTTGAATATACCGAAGAGCCCAGCGAACAGTGGAGGCATAGCCCCCTCTACGCCATTCTGAACAATGAGGTGGATGAAATCCGCGAGCGTCTGGTCGATCAGAACGAGGCCAATCGCTATCCCTTGCTGAATGACCTGCGCCAGATCGGGGCGACGGATTACTATGCCACCGGGGTCAGCTTTAACGTGCCGACCCAAAGCGTGACAGGAATTGCCAAAGAGGCCGTGGACGGGGTTCTGATGTCCTGGGCCTCAAACGCGCCGGAAGGGTTCCGGGACAGTGATCTGGACCTGATCAACACGGCGCTGCCGCATCTGGGGTTGGCGCTGAAATCCGCGTCGAGTGCCCGGATATCAAAAGATCTGATGCGGGTCTATCTGGGCCGCGATGCGGGGCGCCGCGTGTTGTCGGGCGAAATCCGGCGCGGCTCGTTGCAGCAGATCGATGCGGTGATGTGGAACTTTGACCTTGAGGGTTTTACCAGCCTATCTGAAGAGCTGCCGGGCAACGAAATCATCGACATGCTGAACGATTATCTGGCCGTCGCCGTGGGCGTCGTACATGACAATCGCGGCAATATCCTGAAATTCATGGGGGACGGGCTGATGGCGATGTTCGACGTCGGCGAGATCGACGAGGACGCGCGTGCAGCGCTGAAAGCCGTGCCGGTGTTGCAGCAACGGATGGAGGCGCTGAACGCCCGCCGCGAGGCCGAGGGTCTGCCGGTGGCCAGCTTCACCCTTGCCCTGCACGCTGGTGAAATCCTGTATGGCAATATCGGGTCCGAGACGAGATTGGACTTTACGGTGATCGGCCCCGCCGTGAACCAGACTGCGCGGATTGCCGGGATGCACAAGTCACTGGGACAGCGGATACTGATCTCGGATGATGTTGCGCGCGCGGCGCAGCCTTGCGGTCAGAACCTTGTGTCTGTCGGGCGCTACATGCTGCGCGGCGTGCCGGAACCGAAAGAGCTGTTTACGATCTACGAACCTCGACACTGAAAACCCGGCTGCGCCCTGACAGCAAAGACCTGTTCTTTAACGATTTTGACGAAAAAAGCTTCTGTCGTATGATCACCCCCTGCCGTTGGCGGCAGGGGTGAGTAACAAGTTGCGTCGACAAGGAGCTGATCAGACCTTGCAGTTCGATAGTCTCTTCGATTCCTTTATCGTGATGCTGGCACTGGTCGGGTCGGCGGTGTGGTTCCGGCACAGCAATGTCATTCAAGAGCGTGAACAGGGCGTGTTCGCCCGCTTGGTCACCGACTTTGCCCTGCCGGCATTGATATTCGCCAATCTCAGCAGCGAGCCGTTTCGAGTGCGGAACTTCGAACTTGCCCTTGTGCTTTTCATGGCCATCGCCGTGGTCATGACAGTTGCGTGGTTGACCGGTCGCTGGATGCGATTGGACAGGCCGGTGCTGGGGTCGGTGATCCTTGTGTCAGGGGTCGGCAGCACGTCGACGCTGGGGTATTCGCTGCTTCAGAACATTTATGGCGACAACACCGAAATCATGAGCCAACTCGTCGTGATGGGCGAAATTGGCGTGGTGCTGCCCCTGTTTACCGTCGGCGTCGCCATCGCCAGCTATTACGGTGAAAATAACGACGAAGGGCCAACGATAGCGGATGCCCTGAAGACATTCGTGCGGTCACCGATTTTCCTGGCCTTTGTATTGGGTGTTTTGGCGTCTGCCATTGGCCTTCCGCAAGGCAGCAGGGTTGTGGAACTGCTGAATGACTTCCTTGGGATTGCCAGCGCGTCGCTGACCTTCCTCGTGGCCTTCACGATCGGGCTGATGCTGCGTCCTGTCGGATTTCAGCAGTTCGCGGGTTTGTTCGTTCTGGTCTGCGCGCTGAAATTGCTGCTCGAGCCGTTGGTCGCAGGCGGGTTTGCCTTTGTGCTGGGATTACCGGACTTTCAACGCGATATACTGGTGATCGAGGCCGCGATGCCGTCTGGGGCTTTGGCCGCAGTGATTGCCGCGCGATACGGGTGCGACGCGGCAATTGCCTCAGCCTTGTTGATCGCGACCTTCGTGCTCAGCCTGTTTGCGGTGCCGCTGATTGGGTATTTGGCGCTGTAGATTACCCCTCCGCTGGGGGCACGACCCGTTGGTAGAGGTGCCACGTGGCATGGCCAAGAATTGGCAGGGTGAAGATCAGGCCCAGAAATGCCGGAACCATTGACAACAGCATGGTGACCGAGATGATTGCCGCCCAGGTCAGCATGACCACAGGGTTTTCCGCAACGACGCGGATGGACGTCAACATGGCGGAAACAAAATTGGTTTCCCGGTCAAGCAGCATGGGCATGGCGATGACGGTCACCGTGAACAGGACTGCTGACAGAAACGCGCCGACGCAGGTGCCAACAGCAAGGAAGGTCCAGCCCTGCGGCGTGAAGAATACAGTGTTCAGGAACCCGTCAAAATCTGAGAAGGATGCGTTCTGCAGGATGATCGCCAGCCAAAGTCGAACCTGGTAAATCCACACCCAGAAAATGAACAGGGTGACAAAGGCCATCCAGCCCATTTCGCGTTTGCGCTGATTGGCCATGACGCCGAGGATTTCAGACCAGCCGAAACTCTCCCCCTTCTGCAACCGGCGGGACATCTCGTACAGCCCGGCGGCGGCGAAGGGCGCGACCAGTGGAAAGCCTACGATTGCGGGAATGATCATCCAGATCTTGCCAAGCCAGACCAGACCCCAAACAAACAGGATGCCGAACACCGCATAGAACAAGCCGAAAAAGCCACTCATCAAAGGGCGCGCCAGAAAATCAGAAAAACCGGCTTTCAGCGAGGCGGTGATGTCACTGGATGTCACCGTGTTTACTTCGGGCACGGATTGTTGCTGCGGCTTCAGATTTTCAGGTGGTGTGGACCCTTCGGTGTCGGATGTCATGGCACGCTCCTCCCAAAGCACAGTGCTTTGCTGGTCCGTTTGCCAACGGACCCAGCTGTGAACAGGCGCCTTTCCTCTGCAAACAAGTCTGCATCAGGTAAGGCACAAGGGCAAGGTGGAGGAGGTTGGCAGCTGAGCTGCGCGTGTCGTGCGGGGCAGAACCCCTTAGAAATCGATCTCTACGCCCGGCAGGTTCAGCTCTTTCATCATGTCACGCAGCTCTTGCCGCGCGGCGATGTTCGAGATGTTCAGCTGTTTGACCCCAATATCCTTGAGGTCCAGCAGGGTCAGGCCGCGCGGGAACAGTTCGCGGAAAATCACCCGCTCGGAAAAGCCCGAGGCGACGCGGAAACCAATGCGCTGCGACAGCATCTCAATCGCGCGCTGCATCTTTTCCTTGTTGACCATGCGCTGTGTACCAACACGGTTGCGCACGACGACCCAGTCGATGGGCTTCAGCCCGGCTTGCGCGCGCAGCTGCCGCGCGTTCCAGACCATTTCGGAGTACACCGACGGCCCGAGGATTTTCTCACCCTTTGAATCGATCCGCGCCAGCAGGTCGAAATCGATGAAGCTGTCGTTCAGTGGCGTGATCAGCGTATCGGCCAGCGAATGCGCCACCTGGCTGAGGCGGGTGTGTGAGCCGGGGCAATCGATCAGGATAAAGTCGCTGTCGCTCTCCAGCTCGGCCACTGCGGCGGACAGGCGGTGGTCATAGATATTCTCACCGGGTTTCAGCTTGCTTGCGTCGATCTCGGGCAGGTCATGGTGGCGCGGGCTGGGCAGACGTGCCTCGGAGCCGTTCATGAAGTTGCCGCGGTTTTCGAAATAACGCCCAAGGCTGCGTTGCCGCAGGTCAAGGTCCAGTGTGCTGACCTTGTGCCCCAGTCGCGCCAGCGCGGTTGCCACATGCATCGACACGGTCGATTTGCCTGCGCCGCCCTTCTCGTTCCCCACTACGATGATATGTGCCATGCTTGTATTCCCATGTCCCGCCGTGCTTGCCCACACGTTGTTGTGAGCCACTATATGTTGTGGAAAGCGGGAAGGGAAGGACCCCAATAGGTGATATCAGGCTCTAATTTGGAAAACCAAGGTGTGCGGGCGGGTTAGGCTGTACTCTTGTCAAACACCGTGCCCTGTTTCACTGTCGGGGGCAGGGAAATGCGATAGGGGCAGCCGTTGGATCACCTGTTTCTGAACGTTCTGAACGTGGTCCTGCCGGTGCTGATCTGCGCCGGGATCGGCTATAGTCTGGCCCTGATCAAGGCGCCCTTCGACAACAAGGTGATCGGCGGGATTGTCTCGCGTGTCGGGTACCCGACGCTGATCATCTCGCACCTGTCCACCACCAATATCGCCGTCGGCACGTTTCTGGATGTGATGGCCGCTGCCGCGTTGGCGATTGCCGGGTTCGGCGTGCTGGGGTTCATTGCCTTGAAGGCGATGCGCCTGCCGGTGCGGGCGTTTCTGACACCGCTGATGCATGGCAATGTTGGCAATATCGGCCTGCCGATCACACTGCTGGCGCTTGGCGACGCCGGTATGGCTTATACGATGGGTTTCGTGGTGGTCGTGCTGATCAGCATCTTCACTGTTGGCATGTGGATACCGGCCGGAGAGTTTTCTCCGAAAAAGCTCGCCACATCGCCGATCATCTATGCGGTGGTGATCTCGCTGATCCTGATGGCGACCGGATACAGCTTGCCGCAGCCGGTGGCGAAGTCTTTTGACATACTCGGAGGCTTGTCCATCCCGCTGATGCTGCTGACGCTGGGCCACACGCTGGCAACATTGCAGATCCAAAGCCTTGGCCGGGCGGTGATGCTGACCGTTCTGCATCTGGCGATGGCAGTTGTGATCGCCAGCGGTCTGGTCTGGGCGTTCGGCTTTACCGGAGCGGAACGCGGCGCGGTGATCCTGTGTTGCCTGATGCCTTCTTCGGTGGCGACCTACCTGTTCATTGACCAGCACGTGCCGGAATACGGGTCGGATGTAGCAGGCTTTATCCTGTTTTCGACGCTCAGCACGATTGTCGTGCTGCCCGTTGCGCTGTCTTACTGGATCTGACGCGGGTACTATGCGCAGAGGTAAAAATCGCTAAACTTCTGAATAATTGCGTTAATCAACCATAGTTTGAGGGCAATTTGATGCGTGACAAGACCTCGGAAGACGTGAGCCCGCAGGCCCGCGCTCGTGTCGTTCTGGCGATGACGGCGATTTGCATGATGGTCGTGGGGTTCAACACAACCGCCGTCGCCACCGTCCTGCCCAACCTAAAGGCCGAGTTCGATCTGACCCCGTCCGGGCTGCAATGGGTGATGGCAACTTATACGGTGGCCAGCGCCACGCTTGTCACAATCGTCTCTCGGCTGGGGGATATCACCGGCAAGATGGGCGTGTTTTTCTTTGGCATGATCGTCTTTGCCATCGGGTCGGCCTCGGTCCTGTTTGCGCAAGACGCTGCCATGCTGCTGTTCGGGCGCGGAGCGCAGGGGGCAGGGGCGGCAGCGCTGTTTGGAACCTCGTTGTCACTGCTGACCGCCGCTACACCCGAGGAGCAACGCGCCAGCGTCACCGGGGCTTGGGGCGCGATCGTCGGCCTGGCCATCGGCGTCGGGCCAATCGTCGGCGGAGCCTTTGGCCATTATGTCAGTTGGCGGGCGGTTTTCGCGGCCGATCTTGTGCTGCTGGCCGCAGCCTTTGCCATTGGGCTGCACGTCAGTCGGCGTAAATACGTGCCAGACACGCGCCTTGCTGGGGCAAAATTCGATTACCCGGGGGCGGTTGCCATCCTCTTGTTCCTCGGGCCTCTATCCTTTGCGCTCAGCAATGGGGAAAGCGGCGGCTGGGCCACGCCCCTTACGCTGATACCACTGGCCATTGCAGCTATGGCAACGATTGTGTTGGTCATCGTCTCACGCCGCGCCGAAGACCCGCTGATCGAACTGCGCTACTTCCGCCACCCGCGCTACTTTATGGCTGCGGCAGGGATGTTTTTTACCGGCTTCACGCTGTTCTGCTTCTTCGTCTATTTCAACACTTTCGTGCAGTCGCCGGATGCCTTTGGGTATAGCTCCATCGGAGCAGGGCTGGCGATCATGCCGCTCAGTCTCAGCATGTTTGTCATCTCGGTCACAGCGCCGCGGTTTCTGGCGCCCTACAGCTTTCAATGGCCAGTTGCGATTGGGCTTGGGGCGATGGCCTGCGGGTTCCTGTTGCTGATGACCACCGCGAACACCACGCAATATGCCGAGATCTGGTGGAAACTGCTGATCGTCGGCATCGGCATGGGCATCTGCTTTTCGCTGCTGCCACGCCTGGGCCTGCGCTTGCTGCCCGAGGAACATGTGGGGCAGGGGTCGGGCGTGATCAACGCCTGCCTGTATTTCGGCGCTACACTGGGCGCTGTGGTCGGTGGCCTTGCCGAATCCATCACCATTCGTCGTGGCCTGTCCGAGGTGATCGACGCGCTGCCCGCCGGATCGACCCAGCGCGAGGATTTGGCCCATGCGCTGACTCACGGTACGCCCAGCCAGATACAGCAGCAGATCGCAGGGATGGACCCTACCGCCAGCGCCGCTTTGGCCAAGGCGCTGCGGGATTTGCAGGACAACGCCTTTGACAGTGCCATGCTGGTGGCGGCGGTTGCGGCGCTGGTCGGGATGGGGCTGGCGTTGATGCTGTTGCGTGGACCGGTGCCGCCGCTGCACAGTGCGGCCGAGTTGACGCGCGGGGGGCGTTAAGCACCGCGGCCTAACCGAGCTTACCCGCCAAGATACACCCCGTCTTTCGGGCGGTAGAACACCTTCTGATCGTGCAGCTTACCCAGAAGATCGTGAATGCGACGCAGAGTGTCTTCGCGCCCTGCTTTACCGCCTTCGTCCTCATCCATCGCCGCCTGCGACAACGAGGCGACCGACCCACGCAACGCCGTTTCGATCAGGTCCATATCCTCTACCGAAAGCTCGATCATGTCATTGTACTGGGGCATATTCGGGGTCTCCGTGGGTTTAATACCTGCTTTGTAGACCAGTGTAGCACTTATCAGACTTGGACAAAATCGTGCCAAGCTTGGCGCGGTGTAGCCGACGCTTTTTATCGTAGTAATTGAGCGGTTGGGCGGTAGTATTTTTGACCGTTTGAGTTGGGCCGAGAAATGAAAGCGTGTGAACCAAATGGGAGAAAAGCAACTTAGAATTTGCCTTCTTCGGATTGTGGGAAGCTTGCAGCCCAGGGTTGACGTGTACGAAATGCAGACTAGCATCGACACCATGTTTTTTTGAGGTTTGACAATGAAATACGCGGCGCTTGTGATTTTTTCTGTACTAACTTTGAACGCCGTCCCCGCAGTGGCACAACACCAGTCTAACCACAGTTATGATGGCCTTAAAGTCGGCACAGTCCGTGTCTTTCAAAGATCACCCAGAGGTAACTTTGAATCTCGTTTTCTAGGAAAGCGCAGTGGTCTGTATGTTTTTGAGATATATTCTACCAATGGTAGTGACAAGGAGTACGACCGTACGATCTATCGCAACTCAAAAGGGCAAACCGTTCGGATGGAACGGTCGGATGGTGCGACGATAAAGTACGAGCCACATAACTGCTGGTTGGTCGTCGGCGAATGCATCTATGTAGTATATGATCGGAATGGGATTCCGGGGACATATCGCGCTATTGGTAAGGCAGCGAAACGTGGATTTACTCAGAAAACGGATTATTTGAACGGATCGAAATACGAGAGTTTTTCAAAAATCCGTATAAAGTTTGACGAAGAGGGACGAGAAACTTCGCGCCAAATTCAGCAGAATGGAACGCGTACTCGAATTGAATTGAAGCGGGTTGTGTTGCCTTGAATAACTTCATCCCGCGTCGGGAATAATGCAGGGTAAGTCCTATCATCTGGCGTAAAAAAGGCCGCCCCGAAGGACGGCCTTTCGCATTTCAACCGGGTCAGGTTCAGAAGCCCAGACCTTCGTATTTCTTCTTGAACTTCGACACACGGCCGCCGGCGTCCATCAGGCGCGACGAGCCACCGGTCCACGCGGGGTGCGAGGAGGGGTCGATTTCCAGAGCCAGCTGGTCGCCTTCGGCGCCCCAGGTGGATTTCATCTGAACCACGGTGCCATCGGTCATTTTGACGTTGATGACGTGATAATCGGGATGGATGTCTTTTTTCATCTTTCCGCTCCTTACGCCTCGGCGCCAGCCTTGGGCTTGTAGTTGGTGACTTCGGCGATACGCGCGGATTTACCACGGCGCGAGCGCAGGTAGTACAGCTTGGCGCGACGGACGCGGCCACGGCGAACAACGGTGATGCTGTCGATGTTGGTCGAGTGCAACGGGAACACACGCTCCACGCCTTCGCCAAACGAGATTTTGCGGACGGTGAACGAACCGGCGATGCCGCTGCCACCTTTGCGCGCGATGCAGACGCCTTCGTAGTTCTGCACACGGGTACGCGACCCTTCGGTCACTTTAAAGCCGACACGGATGGTGTCACCGGCTTTGAAATCGGGGATGTCTTTCCCCAGGGCGGCAATCTGTTCCGCCTCAAGCTGTGCGATCAGGTCCATCGCAGTTACTCCTATCTGCTCGTGGTTGGTCCACGAAGTTGAGCACGGCCTGAGAGCTCTTGGTCTTCACCGGGTCCTGCGTACAGCCCGCCAGAGGTCAGATCGAATGTTCCTTTGGTCCGGTCCGCCCTGACACGCTGCGGCTGAAGAAAGCCCGGCGTTGCGCCATTGTGCAAACCAAAACACCGGAGTCGCGCAGTTGCGGCACCGGATTGCGCTGCTTTACGAGGTTTGCGGGCAGGGATCAAGCCAAAATCGCCATATTTTCATAGCTAGACGGTGGGATTTCGCCGTCCGCAAAATACCCCGTTGCCTTGTGAGGTCGATCAGGCATTCTGGAGGGAATTATACGAGCAGAAATTTGAAACAGGAACAGACGATGCGCATAGCGTTGATGCTGGCCGTTCTGGCCACGGCGACCCTGTCCTGCGGTCGCAGCACCCCTCCGCCCCAACAGGTCGAGGCCAAAGCTTTTCTGAGTACAACCTCACCATCGGTCATCTACCCGGCCTTTGGTGATGCCGACCCGCATGACTGGGACGGGCGGCATCCCGGTCACTATCCGGTACACGGGCTGGATGTGTCGCGCTGGCAAGGGCCGATCGACTGGCGCAGGGCCAAGGCGTCGGGCGTCAGTTTCGTGTTCATCAAAGCGACCGAGGGCGGCGACGTGGCCGACCCCATGTTTGACGACCACCGGCGCGGCGCGCAGGCCGCAGGGGTGCCGTGGGGAGCGTACCACTATTACTATTTCTGCCGCCCCGCGCATGAACAAGCGCGGTGGTTCATCAAGAACGTCCCCAAGGGGTCTGACCTACCGCACGTGCTGGACATGGAGTGGACCCCACATTCCCGCACCTGCAGGTTGCGCCCGGATGGCGCCACCGTTCGGGCCGAGACCAAACGGTTCCTCGACATTCTGGAACGTCACTATGGACGCCGCCCGATTGTCTACACGACCGTGGATTTCCATGCAGATACCGATATCGGTCGTTTGCGCGGAACCGAATTTTGGCTGCGGTCCGTCGCCGGGCATCCACACAAAGTCTACCCCCAAGCGTCCTGGCGGTTCTGGCAATATACCGGCACCGGGCTGGTGCCGGGCGTGCAGGGCAAAGTGGATATCAACACGTTCAACGGCCACCCCGAGACATGGGCGCGCTGGAAGGCGGGCGGTTAGTCCCGCGCTTTGCGGTA
The DNA here is from genome assembly GCF_056537245.1 of Ruegeria sp. CG11. Lineage (NCBI taxonomy): Bacteria > Pseudomonadati > Pseudomonadota > Alphaproteobacteria > Rhodobacterales > Roseobacteraceae > Ruegeria > Ruegeria sp. CG11. Next base: position 461,124 of record NZ_JBQFRE010000002.1, on the reverse strand, counting down.
GCTCTCCCACAGATCGGGGCGCCGTTCCTGGGTGATCTGTTCCGACATCTCGTGCCGCCACTTGGCAATGCGCCCATGGTGGCCGGACATCAGGATATCCGGGATCGGGCGGCCCTTCCATTCGGCGGGGCGGGTGTATTGCGGATGCTCCAGCAGGCCCGAGGAAAAGCTCTCTTCCTCGGCTGAGGCCTGATTGCCCAGCACGCCGGGGATCAGCCGCACCGTCGCGTCGATCAGGGCCTGCGCGGCGATCTCGCCGCCGGTCATGACAAAATCACCCAAACTGACTTCTTGCACGCCGTAATGCTCCAGCACGCGTTCGTCGACACCTTCGAAACGGCCGCACAGCAGGGTCATGCCGTCGCAGCGTGCCAGGTTCTGCATCATGCGCTGGTCCATCCGGCGCCCACGGGGGCTGAGATAGATCAGAGGCCAGTTGCCGCGAATGCCTGCCATTGTATGTTCGATTGCCTCACCCAGAACATCGGCGCGCAGCACCATCCCCGCGCCGCCGCCAGCGGGCGTGTCATCCACATTGCGGTGCTTGCCGATGCCGAACTGGCGCAAATCGACAGTTTCCAGCTGCCACAGCCCCTCTTGGAGGGCTTTTCCGGTCAGGCTTTCGCCCAGCACGCCGGGAAAGGCCGAGGGGAACAGGGTGATAATCTTGGCCTTCCACACACCATGCAGGTCCGGCGTGGGGGTCATCAGTTCACGCGGTTTCAGTGTCGGGCGGATCGCCTTGCGACCGTGGGATTTACTGGGCTTGTCTGTCATGTCGTGCCGATTAGCGCGCCTTTCGCGCGTTCAATTATTGCTTTTTTCTGCTCGATCAGAGCTGCCTCATCCAGACGCGAGCGGTTCAGGTCCAGCAACTCTGCCAGAACATCCTCGGGCAGGCGGCTGTTGGCCTTGGAGGGCTGCACCAGCAGCTTGGCCTTGTCGCGCGGCAGGTCCAGATACTCGGCAAGTGGGGCGCCGGGGCCATAGCGGCGCAATTGCAGTTCTTCAAGCCAATCGGCCGTAACGGTGACCGAAGGCAGCCGGTCCCGGATCTGATCCACCGTGTCCTGCAACGGTGGCAGGTGATCCAGATTTGATCGAAAGTCTTCAAAATCATGGACCTGGCGAATGCGCTCCAGATCATGCGCCCAAAGGCTGCGCAGCCACCCGCCGCGTTGGCGCAGCGACAGGTAGATCGTGATCTCGACCTCTTGCCCGGAGAAGCTATGGCGGATGGCATCCACCAGACATGCCGCAAGCTCGGGCGCTGCTGCATAGCCGTTTTCGATATTTCGGCTGGGGCGCAACCCGGCGAAGTTTTCTTCGCTGACGATCAGGCCACGTTTGTCGCCAAAATCGATCGAGTCCAAAAAATCGCGAACCTGTGTGCCAAATTCGGATAGCGTGCCGACGGTGCCATAGACCGAGTGGTTGGTGGCCGCCCGCGACAGGCCGGACTTGCGGGTACGATAGGGTAGCACAAGTGCGAAATGCGGCCAGATCAGTTCGCGATTGTCATAGAGGAAAGACTGTGCCGCCGTGGTTCCTGTCTTGTGCAGGCCCAGGTGCAGCAGGATGCGGCGCATCAGATCAGCCCTTCGGGTGGATCGGCGATGATGCGACCCTTGTCCAGATCGACTGTCGGCACGGCCTCGAGCGTGAAGGGTAGCAGAACGGTTGCTTTCAGACCCGGCCCGTGCAGTTCCAGAAGGTCGGCAGCGCCGTGGTTCTGCACCGACTTGACCCGGCCCAACAGGGTACCGCCTGTATCATAGACCTCAAGCCCGATCAGGTCGGTGTGGTAGAATTCGTCATCCGGCAGGGACGGCAGCTGATCACGCCGCGCAAACAGGCGCAGGCCTTTCAGCGCGTCGGCCTCTTCCTTTGTCTCGACCCCGCCCAGCCGTGCGGCGAACCCGTTCTTGATCGAGCGAGTCAGAACCAGTGGATACCGCTGGGCGCCGGTCTCATCCGTCAGAGGAGAATACGCTTCGATATCTTCAGGGACCGCGCAATAGCTTTTCAGGCGCACTTCGCCGCGCACACCATACGACCCCGCAACGCTGCCCACGCAGATCAGATCACTCATTTGGCTTGTCCACCGTCACACATAGACCATCTTGCCAGTCGCCCCGCGATGCACAGGCCTCGCGTTGGTTACTACGTTCAAAAAACACGCCGACAATAAATGCGATCAGCAACAGGATGGGAAGCCGTATCAGCCCGAACATCTGCCTATCGTACCTCGATCGGCAGTGTGTCGTAGCGGGATTCCCAGCCGACGCGTTCCAGCTCGGGCGAGTCCAACAGCTCTTCCGGCCAGCCGACGCAGAAGTATCCGATCAGGCGCCAGCCATCCGGAACGTTCAGGTCACGGGTCATCTTGTCGGGGTCCAGAATGGACACCCAGCCCAAGCCCAGCCCGTGTGTTCGCAGGGCCAGCCAGAACAGCGTGATTGCCGAAACGACGGAATAGCGCCGCGCCTCGGGCATCGTACCCGCGCCCAGACCTTGCCCCTTGTCGGTGGCATCGTCGCAGAACACAGCCAGTTGCACTGGGGCTTCCTGCATCCCCGACAGCTTTAGACCGCTGTAGATTTGCGCCTTCTCGCCGGAATACCCGGCCAGTGACTCGGCATTGGCAGCCTGGAAATTCTTCAGTGCCGCCGCTCGCGCGGCTTCACTTTCGACGCGGATCACGCGCCAGGGTTCGCTCAGCCCCACCGAAGGGGCCAGGCGAAATGCGTCGAGGCAACGCGTCAGCATTGCCTCGTCCACGGGATCTGTGCGGAACCGGCGCACATCGCGCCGGAGCCGCATCAACAGATCGAACTGCGTGCGAAAATCGTCGGTGAAAGTTTGATCCTGCACGCGCTCGCCTTCTTACTCTTCTGCAGGTGCAGCAGCAGCTTCGGCAGCTTCAGCGGCCTTTGCTGCTTTCTCTTCCGCACGCTCCTGAGCTTTCTTGCCCGGGGTACCCTTGTTGGGGTTGTTACGCTCGGCCTTTTCGCGAGTGCCGGCTGCTTCCAGCATACGTGCGATACGGTCGGTGGGCTGTGCGCCCTGGTCCAGCCAGTACTGAACGCGCTCCATGTTCATTTTCACGCGCTCTTCGCTGTCTTTCGGCAGCAGCGGGTTGTAGGTGCCCAGTTTCTCGATGAAACGGCCGTCGCGGGGCATGCGGCTGTCAGCAGCTACGATGCGGTAGAAGGGACGTTTTTTCGAGCCGCCGCGGGCGAGACGAATTTTCATTGCCATGGTGGTATCTCCTTTGGATGGCGTGACCGGGAATTGCCCGGTTATTCTTGGTATTCGTGGAAACGGATGATTATTCCTGATGTTTCCGGTGGTGTCGGATGACTTCCTGAATGATGAAATTCAGGAAAGCCTTGGCGAAATCAGGGTCCAGATTGGCCTGTATTGCCAGGTCTTCTAACCGTGCGATCTGCGCGGCTTCGCGCGAGGGATCGGACGGGGGAAGGTCGTGTTCGGCCTTGAGCTTGCCAACGGCCTGCGTGTGTTTGAACCGCTCGCCCAGCGTATAGACGAGGATCGCGTCCAGCCGGTCGATACTTTCGCGGTGTTCTTTCAACAGCGTGGCTGCCCGCGTCACGGGGTTGGTCATTGGCCGGTCCTTTCGGAGGTCAAAGCGGTGTAGGTCATGCGTAGGCCTCCATCCCGCCATTCACCAGATCCTCTGGCGCGGGGTGGCGCCAGATTTCGGTGTTGCCGAATTTCGGGTGCTCATAATGATAGTCGAGCTGGGCGCCCAACCGTTTGGCAACGGCTTTGCTGGCGTCGTTGTCCGGGTCGATCAGCGAGATCGCGGTTTCCCAGCCCAGAATGTCATAAGCGTGGGTGCGCGCGGCCAAGGCGGCTTCGGTCGCGTAGCCTTTGCCGGTGGCATTGCTCATCAGGGTCCAACCGACCTCGGGCTCGGGCCAGCCTTCGGGGAACCACAGGCCGACACGACCGACATAGATGCCGGTCTCTTTTTCCTCGACGCCCCAAAAACCAAAGCCGCGAATGGCCCAATGTCCCAGCAGCATGGCGATGGACCGCCATGTCTCATCCCGACGCAGCGGGCCGCCAACATATTTGGCGGCGTCCGAGGCGAAAAACTCGGCCTCGGCGTCAAGATCGGCGACAGACGGCGCGCGCAGGATCAGGCGCTCGGTCTCAAGCCGGGGGATATGTTGGGCGATGGCGGTCATTTACTTTTTCTTGCCAAACCCGCTGAGACCCGGAGGCAGGGCCATGCCGCCGCCCATGCCAGGCATCCCGGGCATCTTGCCGCCCATCGCCTTGGCCGCCTGTTCCAGCGCCTTGGGGTCCATGCCCGCAGCCATTTCCTCGGGGCTTGGGCCGCCCTTGCCGAACATGCCTTTCATGGCTTGTTTCAGCATCTTGCCTTTGCCCATCTTGCCCATCTTTTTCATCATGTCCGACATTTGCCGGTGCATCTTGAGCAGCTTGTTGAGGTCGCTGACCTCCATCCCGGAACCCGCTGCAATCCGCTTCTTGCGGCTGGCTTGCAGCAGCTGAGGGTTGGCGCGTTCGCGTTTGGTCATGGATTGGATCATGGCTATCTGCTGGCGCAGGATCTTGTCGTCCAGACCGGCCTGATCCATCTGCTTGGCCATTTTGCCCATGCCCGGCATCATGCCCATCATGCCCTGCATACCACCCATCTGGATCATCTGTTCCAGCTGCATTTTCAGGTCGTTCATGTTGAACTGACCTTTGACCATGCGCTTCATCATGCGCTCGGTCTGTTCCATCTCCATTGTTTCCTGGGCCTTTTCGACCAGGGCAACGATGTCGCCCATGCCCAGAATACGACCGGCGATCCGGTCCGGCTCGAAGGTTTCGAGCGCATCCATCTTTTCGCCCAGGCCAACAAAGCGAATGGGCTTGCCGGTGACCGCGCGCATCGACAGCGCCGCGCCACCGCGGCCATCACCGTCCATCCGGGTCAGAACCACGCCCGAGATGCCGACCTTGGCGTCGAACTCTTCGGCCACTTCCACGGCGACCTGACCGGTCAGGCCGTCGACCACCAGCAGGGTTTCACGCGGGTCAACCGCGTTGCGGACCTGCTCGACCTCGTCCATCAGGACTTCGTCGATGTGCAAACGGCCCGCGGTATCCAGCATGTAGACGTCGTAGCCGCCCAGCGTCGCCTGTTGCTTGGCACGCTTGGCGATGTCGACCGGTTTCTGGCCGGGAACGATGGGCAGAGTGTCCACGCCGACTTGTGTGCCCAGAACCGCAAGCTGATCCATCGCCGCCGGGCGATAGACGTCGAGCGAGGCCATCAGGACCTTCTTGCCCTCTTTCTCTTTCAGGCGTTTGGCGAGCTTGCCGGTGGTGGTGGTCTTACCCGAGCCCTGCAGACCGACCATCAGGATCGGGGCGGGCGGGTTGTCGATTTTCAGCTTGCCGGGGTCTTCCTCGCCACGCAGGGTATCGACCAGCGCGTCATGCACGATCTTGACGACCTGCTGGCCGGGCGTGATTGACTTGGTGACGGCCTGACCGGTCGCCTGTTCCTGCACCTTCTTGACGAATTCACGCGCCACCGGCAGCGAGACGTCGGCCTCAAGCAGGGCCACGCGCACTTCGCGAAGGGCGGTCTTGACGTCTTCTTCGGACAGAGCACCCTGTTTGGTCAGCCGGTCAAAGACGCCGGAAAGGCGTTCGGATAGATTTTCAAACATGCCTTCGGCCTCCTTAGCCGGTTATCTGGTGGCACTTCCTAGGTAGGAAACGCCGGTTAAATGCACAATTGCCCCCACGGGCGAAACTCGCTGGTGGGGGGCGATCCCTTAACGACTCAAGGGACCGGAAGATCATACGCTTCCGGATGTTTGGGAGGGGCTTTAGGCCGATTGGCTGTCAGAGTCAACCTTGCGCGCCGGAAGCCATTCGTTGACCGCATCGACCATTCGCTGCGCGCCGCGCCCGCTGACATAGGCTTCGATAATCGGGTGTCGGCCTGCACTCATTCCCTTTTCCAGGATCAGAACGGGACGGTGCATCTTAGACGTGGTCTTGTCGCGGGATGAAGTGGTGGCTTCCACCTCGGCATGGGACAGGTTTGAAAGCACATGCTCTACGGTGCCATAGCCAAAGACGGTTTTGCGGCGGATCAGGATGCTGTTGCTGGGTCGATCCAATATGACCTGAACGCGGCGGACAAATACGCAGAAAGCACCAAAGCCCAGACCGCCACCAACCAGGGCAAAGAAAATGCCGAACAAGATACCCTCGCCGCCTTCGCTGACCATGAACAGCCCAGCACCGACAAAGGCAAGGATGAAGATGACCAGCATGATGCCAGTCAGCCAGGGTGTGTTGGACAGGATCAATTGTTCCGGGGTATTGCGCGTGATCTTCATGGCGGCACGCTAGCACTGAATTCAGGGTCTGTCGTGGCTTGAATCTCCGCTCATGTTGCGCGATGAGCGCGCCAAACAGGAGGAACCCATGGACGCATCATCCGCTTTTCAGGACACACTGCCGCTCAGTTCCGATGCGCTTTTGGCGCAATTGGACGATTGGCGGCTGGCCTATCGTCTGCATACCCATGTGCCGCTGCGCACGGTCGAAGATTCGAAGTCGGTTGAAGATCAGTTCATGGTGCCGGATGAAAACGCTTTGCGCCTGAAGAACCTGTACCTGCGGGACAAGAAAAAGCGGAACTATCTGGTGACGCTGGAGCAAAGCCGCGAGATTGACCTCAAGGCGCTGGGGGCGGAGCTAGGCGTGGGCAACCTGTCCTTCGGCTCGGCGGACCGGCTGCTGCAAAACCTTGGTATCCGGCCGGGAGCGGTCAGCCCGCTGGCGATGATCAACGGGGTGCAGAACAACGTGCGGTTCTTCATGGATGGTGCGGCGCAGCAGGCCGATGTCATCTACATGCACCCGCTAGTCAATGATCGTACTGTTGCGATGGCGCGGACCGATCTGATGGCGTTCTTCGACCGGATCGGGTGTGAGGTGACCTGGCTGCCCTGAACCTAAGCCTTAGAACAAGTGCGCCCAGCCATTGCAAAGGCAGGCCGGGCGCGGAGGGTACTAAAGGTGCAGGTAATCAGGCCGCCAGTTCCAAAACGGCTTTCTGCGCCCTGGCCAGCGTTGTTTCTGCATCCAGAGCCATCTGGTCGGCGGCAACAACGTCCACATCGTGAATTCCTATAAAGCCCAGCACATGTTTGGCATAGTTGGTGGCGAAATCGACCTCGGACCCGACAGCGGTACCGCCCGAAGCGATGGCGAGAACCGCGCGTTTGCCCTCCAGCAGGCCTTTGGGGCCGTTTTCAGTGTAACTAAAGGTCAGGCCGACGCGGGCTACCAGATCGATCCATGCCTTGAACGCGGCAGGCACCGAGAAGTTGTAGATCGGCAGGCCGACGACGATGGTGTCCGCCTCTTGCAGTTCGTTCACCAGCGTATCCGACAGCGCCAGCTGATCGCGCTGGGTCTCGTCCCGCTGATCGGCGGGGGTGAAATTGGCATTGATCCAGTCTTCGGTCAGCAGGGGCAGGGGGCTGGCCAGATCACGACGGATGATGCGCGCGGCACCCAGATGCTTGACGATGCGGTCGGACAGGTCACGGGTCGCAGACCCATCGCGGCGGGCCGAAGCGTCGATATGCAGGATGGTCTTGGTCATTTCACTTGATCCTTTTTGGATAGGGAATTCTCGTCTGCGCCCAATATGGATGTTGCGTGCGTGAACAAAACTCGGATACATCAACAGTTGATGTTGGAAATTGCACAGTAGTGGTGATGCCGTGGACAATTGGGACGAAGTGAGAACCGCCTATCAGGTGGCCCGCATGGGTACCGTCAGCGGCGCGGCCGAAGTTTTAGGCGTTCACCATGCAACGGTGATCCGCCACATCGACGCGATTGAGGCGCGGTTGGGAACCAAGCTGTTCCAGCGCCACGCGCGCGGCTATACGCCCACCGAGGCCGGAAATGACCTGCTGCGCGTGGCACAGGCGACCGAGGATCAGTTCAACCAACTGGTCGGGCGGATGAAGGGACGTGGCGATGATGTCTCGGGTGAACTGGTCGTGACGTCTCTGTCCTCACTGGCGCCGCTGGTGGTGCCGGTGCTCAGCGAGTTTCAGCGTCTGCATCCGGGTCTGATCGTACGCTACCTGACCGGAGACCGCCTGTTCCGCCTGGAATATGGCGAGGCACACGTGGCCATTCGCGCAGGGTCGGCCCCGGACCAGCCGGACAATGTGGTACAGCCCTTTGTCACCCAGGAAATCGGCCTGTTTGCCAGCAAGGGCTATGTGAAGCGCCACGGTAAGCCCGCAGGCGTAGAGGATTTCGCCAACCACTATTTCGTCAGCACCGACGACGAAAACAGCCGCGCTCCGTTTTCGCGGTGGTTGCGTGCGACGGTTCCTGCCGAAAACATCACCTTTCGCTGCACCAACAACTTCTGCATTCGCGAGGCGGTTCTGTCCGGTGCCGGGATCGGGTTTATGGCCCGTTGGGAGGCAAGCCGGGATCCCGATCTGATCGAGGTGATCGATCCGCTGCCGGAATGGTTCGGGAACCTATGGCTGGTGACCCATGTGGATCTGCACCGCACAACCAAGGTTCAGAGCTTTTTGACATACCTGAAGGATCAATCCAAAGGCTGGTTGGCGTGAGCCCTCAGGCACAGGGCCATCTGGCCATGCTTGTTTTTTCGGCCCTGGTGGCGGGTAGTTTTTCGCTGGGCTCGCTCGTAGCTAACGAGATCGCACCCGAAGCCCTTACGGCGGCGCGCTTCCTGATCGCCTCGGTCGTGATTGGCACTACGGCGCTGATGACCACTGGCCTGCCACGCAGCGCAGCGCAGGCGCCGTGGCGCTATCTGGTGCTGGGCGGGTTGTTTGCCACTTATTTCGTCCTGATGTTCCATGGTCTGAAAACCGCACCCCCGGTCAGTGCAGCCGCCGTGTTCACGCTGACCCCGGTGATGTCGGCGGTGGCCGGGTGGGTGTTGTTGCGGCAGATCACGACGCCCCGGATGGCCTTGGCCCTGACCGTGGGTGCCGTGGGGGCGCTCTGGGTTATTTTCCGTGCGGACTGGCAGGCATTCACCGCGTTCCAGATCGGTGGCGGCGAGATTATCTATTTCTGGGGTTGTATCGCGCATGCGATCTATACGCCGATGGTGCGCAAGCTGAACAGGGGCGAACCGGCGGTGGTGTTCAGTTTTGGCACTATGGTTGCGGGCTGTATTTTGCCCACGCTCTACGGCTGGTCCGACATCCGCGCGACCGATTGGATCAACCTGCCTCTGATCGTCTGGGTGGGGCTGCTTTACCTGTCGATCTTTGCCACCGCAGTTAGCTTTGTTCTGGTGCAGTTTGCGACGTTGCGGCTGCCTTCGGCCAAGGTGATGGCCTATACCTACCTGACCCCCAGCTGGGTGATCCTGTGGGAAATCGGGCTGGGTCAGCAGCCGCCTCCGCTGTTGGTTGTTGTGGGTGCAATTCTGACCGTCGTTGCGCTTGTTCTGCTGCTGAAAACCGAAGAACAGCGCCGCACAACGACCCCGATGCCTGAATGAAGCTTGCTTTCCCCTCAAATTGTGCCAGCGTCGGATACAGGCAACACACGGGCACGAGATGACGAGACCGGCATTCTTTCTGATCACAGCGGCAGGATTGGCTGCCTGTACTCAACCCGGACCGAGCACCGCAGTTTCAGAAGCAGATCTGCAAGGCAGTTGCGAGGCGCTTGTCTCAGCCGAAACCGGGGTGCGGCCCGAGGACGTATCTGCGTCTTCCACCAAGACCGAGCCTACGGGGTCAGTAACCACGCTGTCTGTTGTTGGCGCGCAGGCACCGTGGTTGTGTCTGTCGGACCCGTTCGGCGTCATCACCGGCGTTGAAAACAGTCAGGAAGGATAGCCAGCATTCGGCGCAAGCCGCCCGTTGAGGCAGATCAAGGTCGATACATGCGAATATCCCTATGCTTGAGGGCAAGGAGGAATTCGCCATGTACACTCACATCATGTTCCCCGTTGACCTGCATCTTCCGCCGGAAGTTCGCAAAGCGGCCGATGTTGCGGCCGAGGTTGCCAAGTGGCAGGGCGCCAAGATCACTGTTGTCAGCGTGACCGGCACCCAACCCGGTGATCCGGTTCAGACGGATGCCACAATCAACGACGATCTGCGCGCCTTCGCTGAACAGCTTGCCACGAACAGCGGGACGGAAGTCGCATACCTAAACATCCACTCGGTCGATGTCGCGGCCGAGGTCGATGGAGACTTGGCCCGCGCTGCCGAGGAAATCGGAGCCGACCTGATTGTTGTGGGCACCCATGCGCCGCGGATCACCGACTATATCTTTTCAAGCCACGCCGGGTATCTGGCCAATCATGCGAAAGTATCGGTATTCGTCGTGCGCTAGATTTAGGGATCGTCGGCTGCGGGCAGTTCGGCTTCCAGAAATCGTTCAAACGCATCCAGATTGACCGGTTCGAACTGCCCGAACCCCTGCATCCACACCGACGCCGTACGCAAGGCGTCGGGTTCCAGCTTGCACCATTTCACCCGACCGCGCTTTTCCTGACTGATCAGCCCTGCCTTGGTCAGGATGACCAGATGTTTCGAGATCGCGGCAAGCGACATCTCGAACGGTTCGGCGACATCGGTCACGGCCATGTCATCCTCAAGCAGCATCGCTAGGATGGCGCGGCGCGTGGGGTCGGCAAGGGCCGCGAATACGGTGTCGAGATCGTTTGACATGCCTCCGCTGAACCACAGCGACCGGGTTTGGTCAACCAATTGGTTGAATATGCGGATTCAATGCATTTGAACGGAACGGGAATGGGCAGGCGGTTTTGGTTTGCGTGGCGTCAGGTGAAAAATCAATTTAAAACAATGAATTAAGCTGCGGCAATTCGAGCGCTCAACGTCGTTGACTCTGCGCCCTTCGCCCCTTAGCACCGTGCCCAAGACTGAGCGAGGAAAACGTCCGTGACCGATGACGACCAAAAGCAGCGTATGGCGCAGCTGGAGGCTAAGATCGAGGCGGCGAAAAAGGCGAAAGAGCCCAAACCTCGCGCGGACGCTGACGTCTCGGGCGGCGAGCTTGCCTGGAGAATGGTCATCGAAATGGTATCCGGTCTGGGGATCGGATTTGGCATCGGATACGGGCTGGACAGCCTGCTCGGGACGATCCCGATCTTTCTGGTGCTGTTCACATTGCTGGGCCTTGTCGCGGGCGTGAAGGTTATGCTCCGCAGCGCGAAAGAGGTCCAAGAGAAACAAACGGCGGCAGATGCGGCCGAGAAGGACGAGAGGGACTGAACGTGGCAACTGAGACCACCGCAGCAGAAGGCAGCAGCCTGGTATTCCACCCGATGGACCAGTTCATCGTTAAGCCGCTGTTTGGCGACGGAGCGGTCGGCATGTTCACGGTCACCAACGTGACCTTGTGGCTGTTCTTCGCGGTACTGGCTGTGGCTGCTCTGCTGGTTCTGCCCACGTCCAAGCGCGCAATCGTACCCAGCCGCATGCAGTCGATCGCGGAACTGACCTACGGCTTCATCTACAAGATGCTGGAAGACATCTGCGGCAAGGAAGGCGTCAAGTTCTTCCCCTATGTCATGACCTTGTTCATGTTCATCGTCACCGCGAACTTCCTGGGCCTGATCCCGACTTCGTTCACCACTACATCGCACTTTGCGGTCACTATTCCGCTGGCTCTGGCGGTGTTCCTGACCGTGACCGTTCTGGGTTTTGTCAAGAACGGCGCCGGTTTCCTGGGCCTGTTCTGGGTTTCCAGCGCGCCGCTGGCGCTGCGCCCCATCCTGGCGATCATCGAGCTGATCTCGTACTTCGTACGCCCGGTCAGCCACTCCATTCGTCTTGCCGGTAACGTCATGGCGGGCCACGCGGTGATCAAGGTGTTCGCGGGCTTTGCCGCGGTTGCCGTGATCTCGCCCGTGTCCGTTCTGGCGATCACCGCAATCTATGGTCTTGAGGTCCTGGTGGCCTTCATCCAGGCCTACGTATTCACCATTCTGACCTGTGTTTACCTGAAAGATGCGCTGCATCCTTCGCACTAAGGTCTGATACCCCAACATCGAAACTTCCAATTCGTAAGGAGATACATCATGGAAGGCGATCTCGCACACATCGGCGCAGGCCTGGCAGCAATCGGTTCCGGCGCAGCCGCAATCGGGGTGGGCAACGTTGCAGGCAACTTCCTGGCCGGCGCTCTGCGCAACCCTTCGGCGGCTGCTTCGCAGACCGCAACCCTCTTCATCGGTATCGCATTCGCAGAAGCGCTGGGCATCTTCGCATTTCTGGTCTCGCTGCTGCTGATGTTCGCCGTCTAATCTGCGGAACCTGATCCTTACGCGCAGGTGGGCCCAAGCCATAGCGGCCCACCTGTTGTAAAGACAACGTTCCGACGGAGGACATCATGGCGACTGAACCCATTAGCGAAGAAGTAGTAGGCTCGTGCGTCGATGCCGGTGGTTCGGCCATCGGGATGCCGCAGCTCTGCTTCGATTGGTTCCCCAACCAGATTTTCTGGCTGGTCATTACGCTGGTCGTCATCTTTCTGGTCCTGTCCCGCGTGGCTCTGCCCCGCATCGCGGCAATCCTGGCTGAGCGTCAGGGGACCATTACAAATGACCTGGCTGCGGCCGAAGATCTGAAGGCCAAGGCGGTCGAGGCCGAAGAGGCCTATAACAAGGCGCTGGCCGATGCCCGTGCCGAAGCGCAGCGAATCGCTGCCGAAGCCCGTGCTGAAATCCAGGCTGGTCTGGATGACGCGATTGCCAAGGCGGACGCGGAAATCGCTGCAAAGGCGGCTGAATCGGAAAAGGCAATTGCCGAAATCCGTGCCGGTGCGCTGGAAAGCATTCAAGTGGTTGCCAAGGACACGGCGGCTGAACTGGTTACCGCACTGGGCGGCGAGGCGGATGCCTCGGCCATCGACAGTGCAGTTGACACGCAGATGAAAGGATAAGTGACATGCGGAACACTCTTGCTCTTATCCTGACCGTCGGCGCAGCCAGCCCGGCATTTGCCGCAAGCGGCCCGTTCTTCTCGCTTGGCAACACCGACTTTGTGGTCCTTCTGGGCTTCATCGTTTTCATCGCGGTCCTGTTCTACTTCAAGGTCCCGGGCTTGATCGGTGGTGCGCTGGACAACCGTGCCGCTGGCATCAAGTCCGAACTGGACGAAGCCCGCGCCCTGCACGAAGAAGCGCGCAGCCTGCTGGCTTCGTACGAGCGCAAGCAGCGTGAAGTGCAGACGCAGGCGGATGCCATCGTGGCTGCTGCGAAAGACGACGCCGCTCTGGCTGCGGAACAGGCCAAGGCCGATCTGGAAAAATCCATCGCACGCCGCCTGGCGGCTGCACAGGATCAGATCGCATCGGCCGAGGCTTCGGCTGTGAAGGAAGTCCGTGATCAGGCCATCACCGTTGCTGTTTCGGCAGCTAACGCGGTTCTGGCTAAGCAGATGACGGCGACGCAGGCGAACAAGCTGATCGATGCGGCGATTGCCGATGTAGGCGAAAAGCTGCACTAAGCTTTAATCAGACTGACTTTTATGCAACCCGGCGGAATTCTGCCGGGTTGCGCTTTTTTGGGGAGCATTCTTGCGCAACTTTAGCGATCTGATGGGCGATCGTCGTTGCCTGCGAAGCGAATTGCGGTTACCTGAGAAGAAGCTGGCTGCCCGCAAGTCTATTTGGGGCAGAGTTTAATTAATCGAGATATTCATGGCTGACCTTCCTGTAATCAGTATCATAATTCCAAATCTAAACTGTGCTGATTTTTTAGAACGTACCATCAGGTCTGTTTTGGACCAAAACTACCCGAAGCTTGATTTGATAATGGCGGACGGCGGTAGCACCGACGGTTCTATGGAGATTGTCGAGCGTTACCGTGACGCGTTCTCTCATATCATTTCGGAACCGGATACCGGTCAGGCCAACGCCTTGAACAAAGGGTTCGCACTTTCGCGCGGCGAGGTGATGGGGTGGATTAATTCCGACGATGTTCTGGTTCCAGAGGGACTGTCGATTGTTGGTTCTTTGTTTGCGCTGAACAAGAAACTCGAGTGGATCACCGGGCGCCTTACCTGCATTGACGAAGAAGATAACGTCATTTGTGCACACCGGCCTACACATGTGTCCCGACCGCGATTGCTGGCTGGGGACTATCAGTGGATTCAACAAGAATCGACCTACTGGCGGCGCAGCCTTTGGGAGGCTGCAGGTAGCACGTTTGACGAAACGCAAAAACTTGCGGTGGACGGAGAATTGTGGGTGCGTTTCTCACGCCATGCCGAGCTGGTGCCGGTTCATGCGCGAATTGGTGCCTTCCGTTTTCGCAAGGGCCAGCGATCCGAAGACATAGATTTTTATCATGCGGAGATGTTGAAGGTGATACAGCGCGACCGGCAAATGGAGAGCAGCGCTGATTTGCTTATTAAGTCCATTCTCGACACGCCTGTCGAATTGCGCACCCGCGCCGAGGCCGAAGAGAATTTTCCAGAAATTAGCTCCGCGGACCCAAAACCGATCAAGCGCCTGCACCTATGGAAGCACAGTGTCAGGCGCAAGTTGCACGGAGTCTAGTTGGCGCTAGGTCAAGCGGACTTGTTTGGGTCCAACGGAAATCAAAGGTTGTCGCGAGGGGCACAAAGACCGACCGATAGGATCGGGCAGGGTGCCTGATGTGACGGTAATCGGCTCAGCCATCGGTCGAAAAACTCAGCGTATGCTCCGATGACGCAGCTATCACGATAAAAACAAACAAGTTTTCATAGTAGGCCCGACGAACATCAGGTCTGGCCTGTCTCGTGTTGCAGCCGTTGGCGTGCAATGGCTTCGTTGCGCTGGGCTTCCAGGTGGTCTTCCATACACCGCCGGACATAGCTGAGATGTTGGTGAATTGCGTCGCGCGCGCCCTCGGGTTCGCGCGCCTGCAGGGCCGTATTGATGGCGCGATGCTGGTCCAGAATAGCCCCGCGGGTGGTTTGCTGCTGGAACATGATCTGACGGTTGTAGAATACGCCCTGTTGTAGCAACTCATACATCGACCGCATCATGTGCAGCATTACCACGTTATGGCTGGCCTCGATGATGGCCATGTGGAATTGGGCGTCCAGCTGTGCCTCATCCTCGCTGGCGTTGCGTTCGTGAGCGGCCTGCATCTTGTCGAAGATCGCCTGCACGACCTTCAGATCGCTGTCCGAGCCTAGCCGCGCGGCGCGTTCGGCAGCCAGGCCTTCAAGGTCCTTACGAAACGACAGATAATCGAATACCGCCTCTTCGTGGCTGCCGAACAACCGGACCAGCGCTGGGGAAAAGGCCGATCCCAGAACCTCGGCCACATAGATGCCTGATCCGGCTTTGGCGGTCAGCAGACCCTGATCCTGCAGGTTCGAGATCGCCTCGCGCAGCGAGGGCCGGGACACGCCCAGCCGCTCTGCCAGTTCACGTTCCGCCGGAAGCCGTTCGCCGGGCCGCAGGATGCCGCGCAGGATCAGCATCTCGATTTGTTTTACCACCGCGATGGACAGCTTTTCGGGCTGGATTTTCTGAAAGGGCATGGGGTGTTCCGAAATTGGTCAAATCATATGACCACGTATTCGGGGGCGGTTCAAGGAAAGCTGATCACCTGTTTTGCTACAATAGGTCAGAACTATTGACTTTAATGGTATGATACCTAGGCTGCTGGGCATTAAGGAGGAGACCGATGTCGACGAAAGACCTGTTTGCCACGCGGGCGTCGCGAATGAAGGCGTCCGAGATTCGCGAATTGCTCAAGCTGCTGGACCAACCGGGGATCATTTCTTTTGCCGGTGGTATTCCCGATCCGGCGCTGTTCCCGGCGGATGGCTTTGCGATGGCGTTCAAGAATGCGTTGGGTCCTGAAAGCCAGGCGCAGGCACTGCAATATTCCGTCAGCGAAGGCTATGTGCCGCTGCGCGAATGGCTGGTCGATCACATGCGTCAGATCGGTATCGACTGCGGGCTCGACAACATTCTGATCACCTCGGGTTCGCAACAGGCGCTAGACTATCTGGGCAAGCTCTACCTGTCGCCGGGTGATACCGCACTGGTTGGCTGGCCCACCTATCTGGGCGCGCTTGCGGCTTTCAACGCCTATGAGCCGCGTTTTGATCAGCTCAGTATCAACGGCAACCGCGGCGCTGCGGAATACAGGGCGGCGGCGGGCGAGGGGGCGGTGAAGTTCGCCTATCTCTCGCCGGACTTCGCCAACCCGACCGGAGAGACCGTGGACCTGCGTGGGCGCGAAACCCTGCTGGATCTGGCTGAGGACCTGAACTGTGCTGTCATCGAAGACGGCGCCTATCAGGCCCTGCGCTATGACGGAGAGGCGATCCCGCCGGTTCTGGCGCTGGAACTGGCTCAGAAGGGGGCGATTGAAAACTGCCGGACGATCTATTGCGGCAGCTTCTCCAAGACTCTCTCCCCGGGATTGCGTGTCGGGTGGGTCGTGGCGGCCAAACCGGTGATCTCGCAACTAGTGCTGATGAAACAGGCCGCCGATCTGCATTCGGCGACGATCAATCAGATGGCCATCAATGACGTGGCGCGGGCGTGCTTTGACACGCATATCCCGATGTTGCGCCGCGTCTACGGTGCGCGTCGTGACGCGATGTTGGCTGCGTTGCAACAGCACATGCCGGATGGGGTCGAGTGGACCAAGCCCGAGGGCGGCATGTTCATCTGGGTGACCCTGCCCAAGGGCATGGTTGGGGCTGACATGCTGGCGCGGGCGCTTGAAACCGTCAAGGTGGCGTTCGTCCCCGGTCAGGCGTTCTTTCCGGACGGGTCCGGGGCCAACACACTCCGGCTGAGTTTCTCGAACTCGGATGAGGGTACGATCCGCGAGGGCATCCGAAGGCTGGGGGAAGTGTTGCGCGCCTGAACCGGGAAAGGTTCTGTTAACCATATTGCGGCAAAGCTGTGCGCATGATCCGGTATCTTTCCCTCCTCGTGCTGGCCGCCTGTTCGGCCGGCACGCCTTACTTTCGCGATATGCCGGCCAGCCGGATCGCGGTGAACGGCAGTGTTTTCGACGTGCGCGTGCGCGGGGAGTTGGCCGAGGCTGTACGGGTCAACACCCAATACGCCCCGCGTCTGGGGCCGATCCGAGACCGTGCAGGGCTGGCCATGGCGAAGGTCTCGGGCTGTCCAATTCTGGATGTGCTGGGCGATGCGGCGGTGACCGTGGGCGTACTGGGCTGCGACCGCGAGGCCGGGGAGCGCTTGCTGCTAACGGCCGTGTCGACCCCGAATTACGAATGCGTCGACTACGGCATCTATGAAAGCATTGGCAACGGAAACGGCTATCCGGTATTTGAGTGCACGCCGTATTGATATACGCGTTTTCCTGCGCATTTCGGCAAGATATTGTGGATAAGTCGGGTCGATATCCCATATCCTGCGCAAGTCCGTTGACTCACCCCCAATCCCTTGCGCAGACTTCAAAGACGTAGGAATCATGGGACCCGCTGCCTTTGCGCTTTAGCAAACTCAAACTCACCGGCTTCAAAAGCTTTGTCGATCCGACCGATCTGATCATCGCGGATGGGTTGACCGGTGTGGTGGGTCCGAACGGCTGCGGCAAGTCCAACCTTCTGGAAGCGTTGCGCTGGGTGATGGGGGAAAACCGCCCCAAGTCCATGCGAGGCGGTGCGATGGAAGATGTGATCTTTGCCGGGGCGGCGACACGCCCGGCCCGCAACTTTGCCGAAGTTGTCCTGACCATGGACAACTCGGAGCGTCTGGCGCCTTCGGGCTTCAACGACAACGATCAGCTTGAGATCGTGCGCCGTATCACGCGCGACGTTGGCAGTGCCTACAAAACCAATGGCAAGGACGTGCGTGCACGCGATGTGCAGATGCTGTTCGCCGATGCTTCAACCGGGGCGCATTCGCCCGCGCTGGTGGGGCAGAACCGTATTGCCGAACTGATCAACGCAAAGCCTCGCGCCCGCCGCCGTATTCTGGAAGAGGCCGCCGGCATCTCGGGCCTGTATCAGCGGCGCCATGAGGCTGAGCTGAAACTGAAGGGCACCGAGTCCAACCTTACCCGTGTGGATGACGTGCTGGAGCAGCTGGGCGGGCAATTAGCGCAGCTTGCCCGTCAGGCGCGTCAGGCCGCGCGCTATCGTGAGATTGGCGAGCAGCTGCGTCAGGCCGAAGGCATGTTGCTCTATCGCCGTTGGAAAGAGGCCGACATGGCCCGCCAGCAGGCTGAGGAAAAGTTGCGCGAGCGCGTCACCGAGGCGTCCCGCGCCGAGGCTGAGGCGCGCGCCGCTGCCTCGAAACGCGCTGAGATCGAAGAGACACTGCCGCCGCTGCGCGAGGAAGAGGCCATTGCCGCCGCTGTACTGCAACGCCAGCAGGTGCAGCGCGATCAACTGTCCGATCAGGAAACCCGCGCCCGTCAGACCATAGAAACGCTGACCAACCGCATCCAGCAGCTGGCCCATGACATCGAGCGCGAGACCGGCCTGAACCGCGACGCGGGTCAGATGATCGAGCGCTTGGAATGGGAAGCCCGTGAACTGGCCAAAGCCGCCGAGGGCCACGAGGACAAGGTTGCCGAGGCCGCCGAGGTCGCCCACGAGGCGGCTGCGGTGTTGCAGAACCGCGAAGATCATCTGTCGCAGGAAACCGAGGACATGGCGCGGCTGGTCGCGCGCCACCAGTCCGCACAGCGTCTGGTCGAGGACAGCCGCAAGACGTTGGCCCGGTCCGAGGGTGAAGAAGAAAAGGCGCGCGCTGCGGTGGACGAGGCACGCGGCGCACTGACCCGTGCCAGTGAGGCATTCGAAGCGGCGCAAGAGGGTGAAGAAGAGGCCCGCGAAGCCGCAGAAGCTGCCGAAGAGGCGTTGGCTGCCGCGGACGAGTTGCGCAACGACACCCAGGCGCGTGAGGCCGAAGCCCGCGCGCAACGCTCCGAAGCCGAAGGTGAGCTGGGTGCGATCCGCGCCGAAACCACCGCTCTGGCCAAGCTGGTTGAACGCGACACCGCTGAAGGCGGGCAAGTGCTGGACCTGCTGCGTGTTGAGCCGGGCTATGAAAAGGCTCTGGGCGCGGCTCTGGCCGATGATTTGCGCGCACCACTGGTCGAAGGGGATGGCCCCTCGGGTTGGGTGCAGGTTGCGGGCTACGACGCCGATCAGCCCCTGCCGGACGGGGTCGAGCCACTGGCATTGCATGTTTCGGGACCGAATCGCCTCAGCCGCCGGATCGCGCAGATCGGCTTGGTAGATGCGGATCTGGGCGCGCGGCTGCAGGCGTCGTTGAAGCCCGGTCAGCGGCTGGTATCGCGCTCAGGCGACTTGTGGCGTTGGGACGGGTTCCGTGCCTGGGCCGAGGATGCACCCAGTGCGGCGGCTTTGCGATTGGAGCAGCTCAACAAACTGGAAGCGCTGAAACAGGAACTGGCCCGAACCGAGGCGCAGGCCGATGGTGCCCGCGCTGCGCATGAGGCGTTGTCGCAACAACTGGCGGACGTGACCGAAGCCGACCGCCGCGCGCGTGAGGCCCGTCGCGCCGCCGATCAGCGCATGGCCGAAACCGCTCGTCAGCTGAGCCGTGCTGAGGCGGATCGCAATCTGGCACAGGGCAAGCTGGAGACGCTGACCCTCGCTGTCGACCGCCACAAGGAAGACGCCATGTCCGCCCGCGCGCAACTGCGCGAGGCCGAGGGCGCGCTGGCTGGTCTGGGTGACCTCGACAGTGCACGCGCGCAGGTTGAGGACATCAAACAGACGGTCGAGGCGGCGCGGATCACCATGCTGACCCACCGTTCAACCCATGACGAGCTGCGCCGCGAGGGCGAGGCCCGCACCCGTCGTACGCAGGAGGTGACCAAAGACCTTAGCGGCTGGAAACACCGTCTGGAAACGGCTGAGAAACGGATATCCGAACTGGCGGAACGCAAGGAAAGTTCGGAAGAGGAACTGTCCGAGGCCATGGCCGCCCCTGCCGAGATTGCCGAGGCGCGAGAAGAGCTGAACGAGCTGATCGAAGCCGCCGAAGTCCGCCGGGCCGAGGCTGCAGACAAGCTGGTAGAGGCCGAAACCCAGCAACGTGAGATCGTGCTGGCCGAGCGCGAGGCGGAACGTCTGGCGTCTGAGGCGCGAGAAACGCGTGCGGCGGCCGAGGCGCGCTGTGATGCGGCCCGGGAAAGCGTAGCTGCGGCAGCTGAGCGGATCGCCGAGGATCAGCAACTAACCCCGAACCAACTGCTGAACCAGTTGGACGTTAACCCGGATCAGATGCCCGCTGCCGATGCGTTGGAGGCCGAAGTCAACCGCCACAAGCGTCAGCGCGACGCAATGGGTGCGGTGAACCTGCGGGCCGAAGAGGACAGCAAGGACGTTCAGGAGGAATTCGACACGCTGAACACCGAAAAGGCCGATCTGGAAGAAGCGATCAAGGCCCTTCGCAGCGGCATCGCCAGCCTCAACCGTGAAGGGCGCGAACGTCTGCTGACCGCCTTCGAACAGGTGAATTCAAACTTTGCGATGCTGTTCAAACATCTCTTCGGCGGCGGCGAGGCCAATCTGGTGATGGTTGAAAGCGACGACCCGCTGGACGCAGGCCTTGAGATCATGTGTCAGCCGCCGGGCAAGAAATTGTCGACCCTCAGCCTGCTCTCGGGCGGTGAACAGACCCTGACCGCGACCGCGCTGATCTTTGGCGTCTTCCTCGCCAACCCGGCCCCGATCTGCGTGCTGGACGAGGTCGACGCGCCGCTTGACGACGCCAACGTGACCCGGTTCTGCGACCTGCTGGACGAGATGTGCCGCCAGACAGACACGCGGTTCCTGATCATCACCCACCACGCGGTGACGATGGCGCGGATGGATCGGCTGTTTGGAGTGACCATGCAGGAGCAGGGCGTCAGCCAACTGGTCTCGGTCGACCTAAAAAAAGCCGAGCAGATGGTCGCCTGATTGTTCACCGCAACGTTATGACGACCTTGCAGTCCCACAGGGTAAGCTGGCCGTATGACCCGATTTCTGATCCTTGCCCTGTTGACCGCCAGCCCGGTCATCGCCGCCGAATGGCCCACCAAACCCGGAGACGTCCCCCTGTCCTCCGAGGAGTTGAATGCCCTGGCAGGCCAAACGTTCACCTTCTACGATGACGGTCAGGCCGCTTTCTCAACGGGAGGTGCCTATTCCTATACCTATTCCGCAGCCAATGGCGGGGGTACGGCCTATGGTTCTTATCGCATCGCTGAAGACGGCAGCGTCTGCATCGCCTATCGCAACGGCTTTAGCCGGTGTGATTTGTATGTGCGCAGTGGTGAGAGGTTGATCCTGATTGACGAGAAAGGGGATCGGTATCCGGTGCGACCGGAGTAAACCCGCGCATCTCGGGGTGGTTTACGCCAGTTTTGGTGAAGGGTGTGGAACATTGTCTTCGGATGCAACATAGTTTTGACATAGTCAAAGTTACACTGCGCCCTATGGATGTGCATGATTTTCAAAAACGAATTACCGATTTCCTTATCAGTCAGGCGACCAAAGGGCCGGGCGTAGCTGAAGAGTCAGAGTCCCTTCGGCAAGAGCTTGATGTTGCAATTACCGAGTTTGGGGAAACTATCCCGGAGTTAAAGCAGCTTGCCAGTCAACTTGACCTGTTGACCGAACTAGCGAGCAATCAGGAACTCGCTAACCTGCTCGCTGAACAGGCCATGAGCGAGTACGAGCCAGACCCACCGGTTTTTGATGCCATTTCAGATGGGAATGTTGCAGCTGTGGTCGCCGCTTTGGATAACTGGGAGATTAATACGCCCCACGGTGAATTTCAGACGACAGCGCTCTATAAAGCTATGTCTTGTATGTTCGGTGTGTCGCTGGATGTCGTGCGTTTGCTGTTGGATCGTGGCGCCGATCCGAATCTCGGGTTGGGGGTAAAAACTAATGTTTTGCACGGTCTCGGGTTTGGCGCGTGTGATGACGTTGATCCAAATGAGCTGGCAGAGGTAATCAGTCGCTGCGTCCTTATGGGTGCGGATATCGAGCAGCGATCAGAGCGCCTGAAATGGACGCCTTTGATCACGGCCGCTTCCGAGTGGAACCCGGTGGCTGTTGAAGCGCTTATTTTGGCAGGCGCAGATATTCACGCCCGCTCAGGTGACATTTCGGGCGTCTGCTTTGCGGGCGAGACCGCTCGGGCTTTCGCCGATGGGCACGAGACAACAGTGGCAGTGTTTGATCGCTACCTGAATTCAGTCTGAGGCGCATTTCGCATCTTGATTCCTTTGCAAACTGCAACGATCGGAACTTCAGGCTCGCGGCAGGTTTCTCCTCACAGACTGTTCAGCAACTCCACCGTCGGCCACGCATCCGCAGGCAGCCCCAAACGTGCCTGTTCCGCCTGCACCGCTGCCCGTGTTCCAGCCCCCAGAATGCCGTCGACTTTACCCACATCATGCCCACGCGCCTGCAGGTTGCTCTGCAACTGCTTCATCTGCGCGCCCGACAACCCTTGTGCCGGGTTGCCCGCGTTGTAGACCTGCGCGCCCTCAAGCCTTGTGCCGAAATAGGCGGCGGTCAGGACGTAGACAAAGCTCTGGTTCCATTCGAAATAGACGTCGAAATTGGGATAGGCGAGAAAGGCCGGTCCGTTGTGCCCCTGTGGCAGGATCAGCGAGGCGGGCAGGTTGGCCAGCGACCCGTAGCGCGCCTGAATGCCCATCGCTTGCCATTCCGACACCGAGCGCGGTTTACCGGGGCCGGAGAGAGACCAGTCCATCTGGGCGGGTACCGTGACCTCTTGCAGCCAGGGTTGGCCCGGTTGCCAGCCCAGATGCGACAGCATTTTGGCACCCGACATCAGCGCATCCGGGGCCGAGGTCTTCAACGAAACCTTGCCATCGCCATCCGCATCTACGCCGTTTTCGATAATGTCACGCGGCAGCATCTGGACCATGCCGATCTCTCCGGCCCAGGCGCCGGTGGTACGGGCGGGGTCGAAATTGCCCTGTTGATACAGCTCAATCGCGGCGAACACCTGCGGGCGGAACAACTCGGGGCGGCGGCAGTCATGAGCCAGCGTCACCAGCGCGTTGCGGGTGTTGAAATCGCCCTGAAACGCGCCGTAGTCGGTTTCGAACGCCCAGAAAGCCAGAAGAACCCCGTGCGAGACGCCGTATTCGGCCTCGATCCGGTTGAACACAGCGTCGTATTTGCGCGACATGGCCTGGCCGCGCTCGATCCGGTTTTGCGAGATCAGGTGGCGGGAAAAGTCGATGAACGGTTTCTGGAACACGCCCTGCGCGCGGTCGGCTTTCAGAACGGCGTTGTCCTGCTGCACGCCTTTGAAAAACGCGTTGACGGTGGATTTGTCGAACCCCTGCTGGACGGCCTCGGCCTTTAGCCCCTTAACGAAGGAATTGAACCCGCCACCGCATTGGGCCAATGCGGGCGAGGCAAACAGGGCGGCGGCAACAAGGCCAGAGAGAAAGCGCATGGTGGCTCCGTCAGAAAGTAAAGCTGAGCCCAACCCACACCGACACGAAGCCAAGCGCAAGCCCCCACACCTTCCACAGCATGTCACATGCGCGGAAAACCTCCGGCGCGCCGATTTCGCGCGGAGCATTGCCGTTAACCCAGGCCAGATCGCGGATCTGCCCGTCATAGCTGCGCGGGCCGGCAAGTGCGACGTTAAGGGCGCGGGCCATCGCGGCTTCGGGCCATCCGGCATTGGGTGAGATATGGCGGCGCGCATCCGACACCATCTCGGGCCAACGTGCCCATTGACCCGACAGCGCCACGATCATCACGCAGGTCAGGCGGGCCGGAATGAGGTTCAGCACATCGTCCAGACGGGCGGCGGCCCAGCCGAAATCGCGGTATTTTTCGGTGCGGTAGCCGATCATGCTGTCGGCGGTGTTGATCGCCTTATAGATTAGCAGGCCCGGCAGACCGGCGATCAGAAACCAGAAGGCGGGCGCAATGACCCCGTCGCTGAGGTTCTCTGCGGCACTTTCTATCGCCGACCGCGCCACCTGCGCCTCGGTCATGTCGCGTGTGTCGCGTGAGACGATCATGGCAACCTTCGCGCGCCCTTCGGATAGCGAAGCGAGCAGTCCGTCGGCTACATCCCGCACATGGGTCACCAGAGATTTCTGGGCCAACAGTATGGCGCAGATGATGATCTCGACCACTGGCCCCAGCAGGGCCAGCAGCTGCCCAAGGATCAGCGCGCCGCAAACCAGCAGGATCACGATGGCAACCCCTTTCAGACGCCGCTGTGTCCCGTGGTTCAGGCGCCGGTCCAGCCAGCCGATGGCACTGCCCATCATCACTGCCGGGTGTTTTACCCGCGACCACAGCCAGTCCGGCTCACCCAAAGCGGCGTCCAGGCACATGGCGCAGACCAGCAGAAAGGTGGTGCTCACAACGCGGCCTCTAACCGTTCCCAGCCATCCGCAGGGGGCAGGCCTAGCCGCAGGTAGGTTTTGGAGTAGGGGAAGACGCGGCTCCAGATATGGGCGTGGGCCAGTCGGTCTTGCCAATCGGCGGCGCTGTCAATTTCATACAGGCGGAACAGCGTAGTGCCGCCCACAAGGGTCGCGCCTTTGGTGCCCATCAGATTGTCCAGTCGGGCGGTCTCGGCGGTCAGGCGCTGGCGTGTGGCATTGGCCCATTCGACGTCTTGCAGCGCGCGCGTTCCGATCCGCAGGGCGGGGCCGGACACAGCCCAGGGGCCAGTCAGATCGTTCAGTCGGGCGATCAGGTCGGGTTGACCGATGGCGAAGCCTAGCCGCAACCCGGCCAAGCCCCAGAATTTCCCGAAACTCTTCAGCACGACAACACCAGGCCGCTTGGCCAAGTGGGTCAACGTTTCCTCGGGACAGACATCGCAAAAGCTCTCGTCGATCACGGTCAGGGGAGCATTTGCGTCTGCCTCGGTCCAGATCCGCCCGTCGGGGTTGTTGGGGTGTACGATGA
The DNA here is from genome assembly GCF_056537245.1 of Ruegeria sp. CG11. Lineage (NCBI taxonomy): Bacteria > Pseudomonadati > Pseudomonadota > Alphaproteobacteria > Rhodobacterales > Roseobacteraceae > Ruegeria > Ruegeria sp. CG11. Next base: position 436,114 of record NZ_JBQFRE010000002.1, on the reverse strand, counting down.
CGCGGGCCTCGGACGGGGTGTCGGGCTGTACGGACCAGCCCTGCGCGACAAAGGCGGCGGCGTGTTCATTATAGGTGGGCGTCGTGATCTGCACCCGGCCCTGAGACGCCAGCGCGGGGATGCGGGCAATCACCGCCGATGCGCCAGGCGCGGGCAGGATCGCGGCCCCCTCCGGGATGGACCAGAATTGACGCGCGGCCTCGGTCAGGCGTTCGAACGCGCCGTGGTCCGGCAGTTCCGCCCAATCCGAGGGGGTCAGGCCCGAAACCTCATAAGGGTGCGGGTTGATTCCGGTGGATAAGTCCATCCATTCGGCGCGGGTGCCGCCATAGCTGGCGATGGCCCCGTCCAGCCCTCCGCCATGGTCACGCGCGGCGCGCGGGTTCAAGTTGTCGTTATCGCCTGCCATGGGGTTTCTCACCGGAATCGCTTGTTTCGGCCTGCTTCAAGCGGATTTTTGCCATTTACACAAGCAAATCCGCCCGTTCGGAGCCCCTAACGGGTGCTGTTAACACTTTGTTAAGGAATAAGCGGGATCACGATTTACGGGGGACGGCACCAGACGCTTTTTCAAGTGCCGAGGTTGTTGCGAATGAATGTTTTGATTGTTGAGAGTAACCCCGACCTTGGTCGGGTCTGGAAAAGGCATCTTGAACGGCACGGTGCCGAAGTGACACTGGTGCCGGGACAAGAGGCTGCTATTCTTGCGCTCTATGGCCAGGATTTTGATATCATCGTATTGGATCTGGTGTTGGAAACCGGAAGTGCGCTGGCAGTAGCGGATTTCGCCAGCTACCGCCGCCCCGAGGCGCGGGTGATCTTTGTCACCAACACCACCTTTTTCTCGGACGGGTCGATTTTTGCCCACAGCCCAAACGCTTGCGCCTATGTGCAAAGCGCAACGCCGCCAGAGGACCTGGCGGCGATGGTCGAACATTATGCGGCGGGCCGCTGATCGCGCCTGTGGGGCTCCAGATAATCCAAGACAGGGTTCACCGGGATGATCCGGTTCGGATTAATCGTGTCGTGACTGAAGTGATAGTGGCGCACGATGTGGTTCATGTTCACGGTCCCGGCGACACCCGGCCATTGGTACAGCTCGCGGGTATAGGCCCATAGGTTCGGGTAATCGACCAGCCGCCGACGGTTGCATTTGAAGTGAAGGTGGTAGACTGGGTCAAACCGGATCAGGGTGGTGAACAGGCGCCAGTCGGCCTCGGTCACACGGTCGCCCATCAGGTAGCGATTCCGGGACAGGCGGGCGTCGAGCCAGTCCAACGTGTCGAACAGTGGGGCTACGGCCGCGTCATAAGCCTGTTGGGTGGTGGCAAAGCCCGCCTTGTAGACGCCGTTGTTGACGTCGGAATAGATGCGCGCGTTGACCTCTTCGATTTCATCTCGCATCGCGCCGGGCCAGTAATCGTCGGTATTGCCGGTAATCCCGTCAAAGGCCGCGTTGAACATGCGGATGATTTCCGAACTTTCGTTGGAAACGATGGTCTCTTGCTGCTTGTCCCACAGGATCGGCACAGTGACACGACCCGTGTAGGAGGGGTCGGCCTTGGTATAAATTTGGTGCGCGAAATCGAAACCATAGAGCGTATCGCCGGTTGCACCGTGGCCATCCGTTTCGAAGGTCCAGCCCTTGTCCAGCATATCCGGATGCACAACTGACACCGAGATCAGGTCGCTCAGCCCTTTCAGTTCGCGGAAGATCAGCGTGCGGTGCGCCCAAGGGCAGGCGTGACTGACATAGAGGTGATAGCGGTCAGGTTCTGCTTTGAAACCGCCCGTACCGGATGGGCCTGCGCTGCCATCAGCGGTCAGCCAGTTGCGGAACTGCGCGGCGCTGCGTTTGAAGGCGCCGCCGGTGGATTTGGTGTCATACCAGGTGTCTTGCCATTTGCCGTCGACCAATAGGCCCATTGCGCATCCTCCGCTTGTGCGTTTCCGCAAACATAGGGCTTTGATCGGGGCCTTCCCACGTTAGGCACCGCGCATCAGGTCTGCATGGACGCACAGGCCGGATTGAGATTTCCGTGCAACAGATCGAATTGGTGCCGCGCTATGTGACCGTCTTCACTGGATTTTTACAGTCAATGCCGCACAATGGAGTCCGTTTTCCGGGGGGAATTTATTATGACAACCTATGTTTCTAAAGAGATGAGCGCCGAATTGGATGCAGCGCGAATCGCAGGATTAAAGAAAACCAGCCGTCTTCGCGTCGAATTTGGCGACAATACCTTTAAAGTTCTCAGATTGTGGAAGGATGGCTTTACGGTTGAGGCCGAAACCACGCCGCAGCTGCGCGGGTTGGTCGATATCTATGACGGCGCGCGCCACCTGTACCAATGTCTGATTATCGCGGATGACGAGGAAGCGGGTGAGATGCGTTACGAATTCAAGCGCAGCACCGCCGCGGCCGACAAGGCACCGCTGGATTTCTACCGCGCGCCAGATGCTCCGATCGCGCTGTTGGGGTATGAAGACTAGGGGCGGATTTCCACTACTGTGCCGTTGCGTGTCAGGCTCCAAAGCTGCGCCATCTCGGCATTTGACAGGGCGATACAGCCTGCCGTCCAGTCTCCGGGCAATGTCAGGCCTGTGACGCCGTTCGGCTGTCCGTGGATGAAGATATCTCCGCCTGGATCAACACCCTGATTTTGGGCACGGTCGATATCTTCGGGCAAAGGATAGTTGATCCCGAGTGAGAGGTGAAAAGCGCTCTGCGGATTTCGACGGTCGATATGGAAGATCCCAACAGGGGTCTTGCCGTCACCTTCCTGCTGTTTGTCGCCTTCGGGCTCGAACCCCAGCGCAACATCCGCCTGCATGACAATGGCACCGTTCAACGATGCGGTTAGTCGGCGGGCAGATTTCTCAATCAGGATATGGTCGATTTGCGTGGCCTCAGGGGCCATGGGCGGCGCAGGAGGGCGTGGTCCGAACCGATGCCAGCCAAACCACGCCGCGCCAATCAGGCAGATCAGCAGGACTATGCGTGCGATCCGCCGCATGGTCTCATTGCAAATCGGCAAACGCGTGTTTCAGGCGGGCGCAGGCCTCTTCCACCCGTGCGCGTTGGGTGGCGAGGTTGAACCGCTCGAAATTCTCACCGCCCGGGCCGAAGCCAGGGCCGGAGGAAGTGGCGATCTTGGCGTCTTCGCGCAGGCGGCGGACGAACTCGTCGTGGTCCATGCCGGTGCCCAAGAAATCGACCCAGGCCAGATAGGTGGCCTGCAGGGGCATCGACCACAGGCCGGGGATTTCGGCGATGGTCGCGTCGAACAGTTTGCGGTTGCCGTCCAGATGGGTGATCTGCTCATCGACCCAGGCCGCACCTGCCGGAGAATAGGCGGCGGTGATCATGGCGACACCCAGCGCACTGGGCGCATAATCCAGCGTGTGCAGCCGATAGCGCATGGCCGCGCGCAACTCAGGGTCGGGGATGATCATGTTGCCGGTACGCTGACCCGCAATGTTGAACGTCTTGGACGCAGCCGTCAGTGTCACCGTCCAAGGCCGCGCATCGGGTGCGGCCACATCCATCGGCACAAACTTGTTGCCGGGATAAACCAGATCGTGGTGGATCTCGTCCGAGACCAGGATCAACCCGTTCCGTTCGGCAAACGCGGCCACGGCCCGCAGCTCGTCCGGTGTCCAGACCCGGCCCGAGGGGTTCTGCGGCGAACACCACAGCAGCATTTTCTCCGACCCGTCCAACCGCGACTGCGCGTCCTCCAGATCGACGCCATAGCTGTCGCCGTCACGAACCAGCGGGCATTCGACCACGCGGCGGCCGGTTTTGTTCACCTTGTAAGCGAACTCATGGTAGACGGGCGTGAAAATCACCACCCCGTCGCCGGGCTCGGTCCAGACATCCAGGCACAGGGCGATCGCATTGCCCAGCCCCTGCGAGGTCAACGCCCAATCGGTGTCGATCTCCCAATCGTGGCGGTTCTTCATCCACCACTGGACCGAGGCCAGATAATCGGGGTGCGTCCAGGAATAGCCAAAAACGCCGTGATCGGCCGCTTCGCGCACCGCTTCGATCACACAAGGCGCGGTGGCATAGTCGGAATCGGCCGTCCACATGGCCAGCCCATCCTGCGGCGACACGCCGTACAGGTCTTCCATCTTGTCCCATTTGGAACTGTTGGTTCCGCGGCGGTCGGTCAGGTCGTTGAAAGTCATGTCTGCTCCGTTTGTTGGGTGGAAAGCTAGCCACAATTCCGGCAGGCGCAAGGGGGGCGTTGCGGCGGGGGGCGGGATGGCCTACATCAAGCCCATGAAACGCAATATCCTGATCCATCCCGACCCCCGTCTGAAAAAGGTCTGCGCCCCGGTGACCGATCTGTCGGACGAGCTGCGCAAACTGGCCGACGACATGCTGGAAACAATGTATGACGCCCCCGGCATCGGGCTGGCGGCACCGCAGATCGGCGTGCTGGATCGCCTGATCGTGATGGACTGCGTTAAGGAAGAAGGCGAAGCGCCGCGCCCGCTGGTCATGTTCAACCCCGAGGTCATCGCATCCTCGGAGGAAACCAGCGCCTATGAGGAAGGCTGCCTGTCCATCCCCGAACAATTCGCCGAAGTAACCCGGCCCAAAGTGGTGGACGTCACGTGGATGGATCGCAATGGCAACCTGCAGCAGGAGACTTTCGATGGCCTCTGGGCGACCTGCGTGCAGCATGAGATCGATCATCTGAACGGCAAGCTGTTCATCGACTATCTCAAACCGCTGAAACGCCAGATGATCACCCGCAAGATGCAGAAACTGAAACGCGAACAGGCCCGCGCATGACCGTTCGCACCTGCCTGCCGTGGCCAGACAAACGTCTGCGGACCAGGGCCGATGACGTGGCCGAGATTACCGATGAAATCCGCGCCATCTGGGACGACATGATCGACACGATGGAGGCGATGCCCGGTGTTGGCCTCGCAGGCCCGCAGATCGGGGTGATGCTGCGGCTGGCGGTTGTGGATGGCTCAACCGAGCGTGGCAAGGCGGTGCGGTTGGCGAATCCCGAAATCCTGCACAGCTCGATCGAATTGCGCGAGCATGAAGAGGCCAGTCCGAACCTGCCCGGCGTGTCTGCCAAGGTGAAACGTCCGCGTGCGGTGACGGTGAAATTCCTGAACGAACAGGGCATGATCGACCGTCGCGATTTTGTGGGGATCGAGGCCACCAGCGTGCAGCATCAGATCGACCATCTGAACGGTCGGATGTACTTCGACCGGCTCAGCAAGGTCAAACGCGACATGCTGCTGCGCAAAGCCAAGAAACAGGGGTGACCATGCGCGTTGTCTTCATGGGAACGCCCGAGTTTTCGGTTCCGGTGCTGGATGCGCTGGTCGAGGCCGGGCATGAGATTGCTGCCGTGTATTGCCAGCCTCCGCGCCCGGCGGGGCGGGGCAAGAAAGATCGCCCGACGCCCGTTCACGCACGGGCTGAGGCGCTGGGTCTGGCTGTTCGCCACCCGGTCTCGTTGAAATCCCCTGAGGAACAGGCCGCGTTTGCTGATCTGAAAGCCGACGTTGCGGTGGTCGTGGCGTATGGGTTGCTGCTGCCGCAACCCATTCTGGATGCGCCCACGCATGGCTGCCTGAACATCCACGCAAGCCTGCTGCCGCGCTGGCGCGGCGCCGCGCCGATCCACCGGGCGATCATGGCAGGTGATGCGCAAACCGGTATCTGCATCATGCAGATGGAGGCCGGGCTGGACACCGGCCCCGTCCTGTTGCGGCAGGCCACCGATATCAGGCCGCAGGAAACCACGGCACAACTGCATGACCGGTTGGCGCCCATGGGGGCCGATCTGATCGTCGAGGCATTGGCCCGTCTGTCGGAACTGACACCCGAGCCTCAGCCCGAGGACGGCGTCACCTATGCCTCGAAAATCGACAAGGCCGAGGCGCGGGTGAACTGGTCCCGCCCGGCGGTTGAGGTTGATCGTCAGATCCGCGGCCTATCACCTTTTCCCGGTGCCTGGACCGAAATAGCGGGCGACCGGGTCAAACTGCTGGTCTCGACACTGGCCGACGGGCAGGGTGCGCCCGGAGAGGTTCTGAACGACACACTCCGCGTGGCCTGTGGCGAGGGGGCGATTGACCTGTTGCGCCTGCAGCGGGCAGGAAAGGGCGCACAGGATGCGGAAACCTTCCTGCGGGGTTGGCCAGTCGCGGTCGGAACCCGCCTGAATTCGGAGTAAGCCAGATGTTCATGGTCCTGATGGGCACCGTCGTGATTGCCGGTATCGTGGGATATCTGTCCGAAAAAACCGGGTTCACCCACAATGGATACCTGCCCTCGATCATCATTTGCGTGGGCGGTGCCTTCCTGTTCTATTTCGTCCGCATCATGTTCGGCATCAGCTTTGGCCCGCCCGGTCTGAACGCTGTGATCTCATCCATCGGCGCGCTGATCATCGTGCCGACGCATTGGAGGAAATAACGTGCCGGTCATCGCCCTGATCGTTATTGGAGCCGCCGCCGGGTTTCTGGCCACCCGCCTGATGCGGATCGAGGCCGACATCCCCACGACTATGCTTATCGGCATCGTGGGTGCGCTGGTGGGAGGTTTCCTTCTGCGCGCATTGATCACTGTGGCGGGCTGGCTGTCGGGTTTTGTCGGCGCCGTGTTGGGCGCGTTGTTGGTCATCTGGATTTGGCAAACCTGCTTGCGTCGCTAACCTCTTGACCTTTGGGTGGGATATCGGCCTGATCGCCGGAACTCTCAACCCGAAAGATACGCCATGCCATACGAACTAAACCCCGGTGACGTCGCCCTGATGGGGGTGCCGCTGGATTTGCACTCCTCGTTCCTGCAGGGGCCAGCCTTTGCGCCGGGCCGTATTCGTGAGGCGTTGCATTCCGGGGCCGCGAACCTGACCGCCGAGGATGGCACCGATCTGGGAGCGACCGACCGGTTCAAGGATGCCGGCGATCTCGACGTGTTTGAGATGATGGGGCAGGAGCCCATCGACCGGATCGAAGCCGGGGCCGCCGCCCGCATCGCAACCGGAGCGCGGCTGTTGTCGCTGGGCGGCGATCACTCGGTGGCCTATCCGCTGATCAAGGCCCATGCCGAGCGGTATGAGGGGCTGAATATCCTGCATATCGACTCGCACCCCGACCTCTATGACAGTCAGCAGATCGGCCCGCTGGGCCATGGTTGCCCTTTCGCGCGCGTAATGGAGACCTGCCAGATCAATCGTCTGGTTCAGGTCGGCATCCGCACGATGAACAAGCACCAGCAAGAGCAGGCCGACAAGTTCGGGGTTGAGGTGATCGACATGCAGAACTGGCGCCCCGATCTTGAGATCAGCTTTGACGGCCCGGTCTATCTGTCTCTGGATCTGGATGCGCTGGACCCGGCCTTTGCACCGGGCGTGTCGCATCATGAACCCGGCGGGCTCAGCACGCGTGAGGTGATCAACCTGATCCATCGGTTCAAAGGCCAGTTAGTTGGTGCCGATATTGTCGAGTTGAACCCGCACCGTGACCCATACGGGATGACGGCGATGGTGGCGGCGAAATTCGTTAAGGAAATCGGCGCGCGGCTGCTGTCACGCTGACCTTAGCGTTCGTCGCAGACAGCGGGTGAGCCAAGACGCGGTGCCCTGCCGGAGGTCAGGTTGTATTGATCGGCCTCGGCTGCTGTCATCCAGTGCATCCCCTCTGCAGGTGCGGCGTCGAGCGTGTACCAATAAAACGCGTCGTCAACGCCGATATCTTCGTAATAGTCGAGATAGCGGTCGTGCTCGGGGTCATCTGCTGGAATTTCGGTGGCGACGATGTTCCAGCCGCCCCAGCTGTGGACGCCAACACAGGCCCCGGGTTCCAGAACACGCCGCTTGCCTGCCAGAAACAGGTCTGTTCCGCCCGAGGCGACCATCCCATCCGAGGGTACAACCGTGTCAAACCCCTGTTTACGAACGACGCGCGAAAAGACGACGTTGGCATCGTCATCCACTGACCCTTCGATATATTGCAGCACAAGAGTTTTGATCTGTGGGTTCTGCCGGGTGACCTCTTCAAACTCGGTCAACGTTGTGTGGTCGATGGTGCCAACAACGACAATCTCATCCCCTTGCGCTTCGAACCGGATCGGCTCGTAGTATTCGGCGCAGGCGCTCAGAAGTACAAAACCAGTTGCGGCGAAAATTGGCGACTTTTTCATCGCGGGGTCAGGCCTTTCTCAATTGCGCGGCGGGCGGCTTTTATAGACGGGCAGTTGCCAGCCAAACAGAAGCGAACCGGCCCGCAAGGCCCAACAGATCAGCGCACAGGCGCCAAGGGCGACAAGCTCTTCAAAACCCAGCCGGTTTGCAACCACAGCGGTCAGCGCCCCTGCAAATGCGCAGGAGACATAAAGCTCACTCTGTTTCAGGACCAGTGGCACCTCGTTGCAGACCACGTCGCGCATCAACCCGCCCAGACAGCCGGTGGAAATGCCCATCAGCACGACAATCACGCCCGATTGGTCCAGCGACAGCGCGGCACCCGTACCGGCGGCCACCGCGACGGACAATGCGAAACTATCCAGCCAGATCAGCCAGTTATAGCGGCTTTCGACCAGATGGGCGGTAAAGAACACCAGCACCGCCGCGGCAACGGCGATGAGGATATAGTCGGGCTGCCCGACCCAGAAAATCGGATCTCGGTTCAGCAGCAAATCCCGTACCGTGCCGCCGCCCACCGCCGTCAGGCAGGCGATGAAGGCAAACCCCACCAGATCCAGCTGTGCCCGGCTGGCGACCAATGCGCCGGTCAGGGCAAATACCAGAACCGAGGCATAGTCCAGCAGGGCCAGCCCGCTCACGTCTGCGCCTTTTTCGGCTTGAATGGGGCCATGCCCGCGCGGGCCAGCTCATCGGCTTTTTCGTTTTCGGGGTGGCCCGCGTGGCCCTTCACCCATTCCCAGGTCACATCATGGCGGGTCTGCGCCTCATCCAGCCGCTGCCAAAGATCGACATTCTTGACGGGCTTCTTGTTCGATGTCTTCCAGCCGTTCCGCTTCCACCCGAAAATCCAGCCGGTGACGCCGTTCTTTACATAGGCGCTGTCGGTGACCACGGTAATCTTCGAGGCACGCTCCAGCGTTTCCAGTGCGCTTATTGCGGCCAACAGTTCCATACGGTTGTTGGTGGTCTCGGCTTCGCCGCCCTTCAACTCGCGCTCTTTCAGGACTTTGTCGCCGTCAATCGCTCGCAACAGCACGCCCCAGCCACCGGGGCCGGGATTGCCGGAACAGGCACCGTCGGTATAGGCAAACAGCTCAGGCATGGGCCAGCACCAGAATGAACCCGTCATAGGACCCGGCCAACCCTGTGCCCATGCCGGTGGTGATCCGGTCAATGGTGAAGCCAGCCTGCTCCAGAGCCTCTTCGATCTCGGTCTGTGAGAAATAGGTGTAGTGGCGGTCCAGTTCGTCTCGATGCTCACCGGTGCCCAGTTTTAGGCCAAGGAAAAAGACACCCTCGGGTTTCAGCGCCCGGTGGATTGCTGCCAGATGGCGGGGGAAGTCCGCCCGGGGGGCGTGCAGCAGAGAAAAGCTGGCGTAGATGCCGTCATACTCGGCTTCTTCGGTGACGTCGTCAAACGTGCCCAGATGCGCATCGACGCCGTTTTCCCGCGCGTGCTCGACAAAGGCGGGGGTTGCATCCAACGCCCGAACGGTCAGGCCCTCGCGCATGAAAAAACTGCTGTCGGACCCGGGACCTGCGCCCAGATCCAGAATGTAACCTTCGCCCACGGCCTCGGCAAAGGCCATGCGGGCTTCGATCTGTTCCGGGGGCAGGGGGATCTGAAGATAGTTCGCCACGCGGGTCGTATAGGCGTTGATGGTTCGTTTATCGGTCACAGGTAAACTCCTACGGCCAGGCAGGCCAGTACGATGACGGTCAGCGTTGCGCGCAGCCGCAACCACCAGGTTGGGGTCAGGCGCCAATAGGCAAAGAGGGCGTCCAAAACCAGCACCCCGGCAAACCCGTACATCAGGTTGGTGCCGGTGCTGACCGGACCGCCACCGGTTTTAAAGAACGCCCATAGCGCAGGCAGAACCGACAGCATATAGCAGGTCGCCGCCTTGCTGCCCGAGGTCTTGGTGGCGAACCCCCACAAGACCCCCGACATGAAGCTGAGGATCACCGAGCCGTAGAACAGCTGCACATACGGCCCCACAAAGCGTGATCCAAGCGTCTGCGTTCCCCAGGCGTGCAGATCATCACTTAGATAGGTCAGTGCGCCCCAGAGGAACGGGATCAGCCCAGCCAGCCCCAGAAATAGCGGGGCCCTTGGAATGCCCCTCATGCGGGTTGCCTCAGGACGCGGGGGACTTTGAACTCGACGTTTTCAACGGCAGTCTCGACCAATTCGACGGTGACGTCGAAATGATCCCGGAAAGCGTCGATCACTTCGTTGACCAGCACTTCGGGGGCCGAAGCGCCCGCGGTAATGGCGACGGACGAGATACCCTGAAGCGCGCGCCAATCGATATCGGTCGCGCGTTGCACCAGTTGCGCGTAATTGCACCCGGCGCGCGAGGCGACCTCGACCAAACGGCGTGAGTTCGATGAATTCGGCGCGCCGACCACCAGCAGAGCATCCGATTTCGGGGCCACGGCTTTCACGGCCTCTTGCCGGTTGGTGGTGGCGTAGCAGATGTCTTCCTTGTGGGGGCCGACGATAGCCGGGAACCGAGCCTCGAGCGCGGCTACGATGTCTTTGGTGTCATCCACCGACAGGGTGGTCTGGGTGACATAGGCCAGCTTGTCCGGATCGCGCACCTGCACGGTGGCCACATCTTCGACGGTTTCGACCAGTAGAACCTCGCCATCGGGCAACTGACCCATGGTGCCGACCGTCTCGGGGTGGCCCTTGTGGCCGATCATGATCATCTGCAAACCGGCATCGGCGTGGCGCTGGGCCTCGACATGCACCTTCGAGACCAACGGGCAGGTGGCGTCGACATAGATCATCTCGCGTTGTGCGGCCGTCGCAGGCACAGACTTCGGAACGCCATGGGCCGAAAAAATCACGGGGCGGTCATCGGGGCATTCGTCCAGTTCCTCGACAAACACCGCACCCTGCGCGCGCAACCCGTCAACGACGAACTTGTTGTGCACGATCTCATGGCGCACATAGACGGGGGCCCCCCATTTCTGCAGCGCCATTTCGACGATTTTGATCGCCCGGTCCACACCGGCACAAAAGCCACGTGGCGCGGCAAGGTAAAGGGTCAGAGGGGGCTTGGTCATGTCGCAGTCTCCATAGGCCACAGGTAAGTCTTTTCCCGGACTTGGTCCAGACGCCACATTGTCATTTGCCTGACATGAATCAGTGCTAGCCAGAAGGCGTTTTCAGCACCTGTTCTTAGTTAAAAAAGCGCGGTCAGGATTTCATACCCTGACCGCGCCTGTTTCTTCCCCCGGTTTGGTGTGTGGCCGGGGTTTTACTGTCCGCCGGCAGCCGCAACGCTGCGCGGCTCCATCGGCATTTCACGCGGAGGCCGCCCGATCACATCGCGCAGGTCTTCCAGTTCGATGAAGTTGTCGGCCTGACGGCGCAGCTCGTCCGAGATCATCGGCGGCTGACTGCGAATGGTCGAGACGACCGATACGCGCACGCCCTGACGTTGCAGGCTGGCAATCAGCGGGCGGAAATCCCCATCGCCCGAGAACAGCACAATATGATCGACGCGTGGCGCCAGTTCCATGGCATCAACGGTCAGTTCGATGTCCATGTTTCCTTTGACTTTCCGACGCCCCATGCTGTCGGTGTATTCTTTTGCCGGTTTCGTCACCATGGTGAAGCCGTTGTAATGCAGCCAGTCAACCAAAGGACGGATCGGCGAATACTCGTCATTTTCGAGCAGCGCTGTGTAGTAGAAAGCACGAAGCATCTTGCCGCGGCGCATGAACTCCTGGCGCAGCAATTTATAGTCGATGTCAAACCCCAGTGCTTTTGCGGCCGCATAAAGATTCGAGCCGTCGATGAACAGCGCTAGCCGTTCGTCTTTATAAAACATAAATAGTTCCTTCCGGTACAAACCAGCGACGCCGAGTGTTAGGTGAGTGAGCTAGATAAAATGCGGCGCGCTGATACGTCTATAATTAGGGCATTTGATGTGTATCGCAAGCATGCAATTCGCAGAATATAGGGAGTCTAATGGGCATTTTTTCGTCTGAAGCGGTGATTGCACTGGGTGGAAATCTCAGTTTGAGAGAATCAGGACCCAAGGTGACACTTAAAAGGGGAATTGACGCGATTTTGCGTCATGGGGTGGTGATTCGCGCCGTCAGTCGCTTTTTCGAGACCCCCTGCTTCCCGCCCGGAGCTGGACCCGACTATGTAAATGCAGCCGCCCTGATCGAGACGGACAAAACCCCGGAAGACCTGTTGCACGTGCTGCATGAGGTCGAGCATGAATTCGGTCGCGAACGGGTGCAGCGCTGGGGGATGCGCACGCTAGATCTGGATCTGGTCTGCTATGGCGACCGGGTGTTGCCGGATCGCGCCGTGTATGACCGATGGCTGGCGCTGCCGCCCGAGGTGCAGACGCAGCAGGCTCCGGACCAGCTGATCCTGCCGCATCCGCGCATGCAGGATCGCGCGTTTGTGCTGGTTCCGATGGCGGATGTGGCCCCCGACTGGCGCCATCCGGTGCTGGGGCGGACTGTCGCCGAGATGCTGGCAGACCTGCCCGCCGAGGATCTTGCGGCAGTCACCCCTCTGTGAATGATGCATTTGCGGTATTTCTTGCTTGTCAAGGCGGGGATTCGCGCATAGATAAACGTCTTCCTGACATGGATTCAGTAACGGAGAGCGCCCCATGGCCCGCGTGACGGTTGAAGATTGCGTAGACAAGGTTCCGAACCGGTTTGAACTGGTGATGCTTGCCGCCCATCGTGCGCGCGAGATTTCCGCCGGTGCGTCGATCACCGTTGACCGTGACAACGACAAGAACCCTGTCGTTTCGCTGCGCGAGATTGCGGATGAGACCCAGAGCGCCGACGAACTGCGCGAGCGCCTGATCGAGGCCAACCAGACCCAGATTGAGGTCGACGAGCCCGAAGAAGATCAGATGGCTCTGCTGATGGGTGCGGAATCGGACAAACCGGCCGAGGATGACATGTCGGAAGAGAAGCTGTTGCGCGCTCTGATGGAGGCTCAAGGCCAGGGGTAAGCCCCAAAAACGAAGGTGCGGACCGGATGATTTCTGCTAATGACCTGATTGCGCTGGTCCGCAACTACAACCCAAAAACCAATGCTGATCGCATCGCCCGGGCCTACGAGTTCGGGATGCAGATGCATGACGGTCAGTTCCGCCACTCCGGCGAACCCTATTTTACCCATCCCGTTGCCGTTGCCGCCATCCTGACTGAACAGCGTCTGGATGATGCGACCATCATCACGGCGCTGTTGCATGACACGATCGAAGACACCAAGGCTAATTACGGCAAGGTGTCCGAGTTGTTCGGCGATGAGGTCGCCAAGCTGGTTGATGGCGTGACAAAGCTGACCAACCTTCAGCTTTCCAGTCGTGAGACCAAGCAGGCCGAAAACTTCCGCAAGCTGTTCATGGCCATGTCCAAGGACTTGCGGGTCATTCTGGTCAAGCTGGCCGACCGTCTGCACAACATGCGCACCATCAAGGCGATGCGCCCGGAAAAGCAGATCGTCAAGGCGCGCGAGACGATGGATATCTACGCTCCGCTTGCAGGCCGGATGGGGATGCAGTGGATGCGCGAGGAACTGGAAGACCTCGCCTTCCGCGTTCTAAACCCCGAAGGCCGTCAGTCGATCATCCGCCGGTTTATCACTCTGCAACGTGAAACCGGCGACGTGATCCATCGCATCACCGGTGACATGCGGCACGAACTGGAAAAGGCCGGGATCGACGCCGAGGTGTTCGGCCGCGCCAAGAAACCCTATTCGATCTGGCGCAAGATGCAGGAAAAGGATCAGGGCTTTTCGCGCCTGTCCGATATCTATGGTTTCCGTATCATCACCCAGACCGAGGAAGACTGTTACCGGACATTGGGCGCAATCCACCAACGCTGGCGCGCGGTGCCGGGGCGGTTCAAGGATTATATCAGTCAGCCGAAATCCAACGGGTATCGCTCGATCCACACCACGGTGTCGGGGCGTGATGGCAAACGGGTCGAGGTCCAGATCCGCACCCGCCAGATGCACGACGTGGCTGAAACCGGCGTTGCGGCGCATTGGTCCTATCGCGATGGCGTGCGCTCGGAAAACCCATTCGCTGTTGATCCGGCCAAATGGATTGCCAACCTGACCGAACAGTTCGACAGCGAGGATGATCACGAGGACTTCCTCGAAGCTGTGAAGCTTGAAATGTACTCGGATCAGGTTTTCTGCTTCACGCCTAAGGGCGACGTGGTGAAACTACCGCGCGGCGCGACACCGATCGACTTTGCCTATGCCATCCACACTCGTATCGGTCACGCTTGTGTAGGGGCAAAAGTGGATGGCATCCGCGTGCCGCTGTGGACCCGGATCAAGAACGGGCAATCGGTGGACATCATCACTGCTGACGGTCAGACCCCTCAGGTCACATGGCTTGAGATTGCGGTCACCGGTAAGGCGCGTACCGCAATCCGCCGCGCCCTGCGCGAAGTTGATCGTGAGCGGTTTATCAAGCTTGGCAAGGAACTGGCGCGATCCGGGTTTGAGCATGTTGGTCGCAAGGCCACCGATAAGGCTCTGGATACCGCCGCCAAACACCTGCGCCTGAAGGATCGGCACGAATTGCTGGCCCGTCTCGGCAGTGCCGAGCTCACGGCGCATGATGTGGTCAGCTCGGTCTATCCAGAACTGACGCAAGACGAAGGCGACGCCATTTCGCCACGACGTGCGGTGATCGGTCTGGAACCGGGGCAGAAGTTTGACCGGGCGCCCTGCTGCCAGCCTTTGCCGGGTGAACGCATCGTCGGTATCACCTATCGCGGCAAGGGCGTGGTTGTTCATGCCATCGACTGTGACCGCCTGTCCGATTACGAAGGCGAGCCCGACCGCTGGGTCGACCTGCACTGGCATTCGGGCACGCACCCGGCCGTCTATGGTGTGACGCTGGATCTGACTATCGGCAATGACGCTGGGGTACTGGGTCGCATTTGCACATTGATCGGCGAGAAAAAGGCCAATATCTCGAACCTGGAATTCGTTGATCGCAAACCGGATTTTTACCGTCTGCTGATCAGTGTCGAACTGCGCGACCTTGAACAGCTGCATTCACTGATGCTGATGCTTGAGGCCGAAAGCGACGTTGCCGCGGTCGAACGGCACCGGGACAGGGAAAAACCCGCGGTTGCGGTTGGTTGAGAAGGGGTGATCAGGAGTGGTTTTCAAGCGCCGAGACCGACGCTCGCCCATTCGGATCGCTTCGGAGTTTGTCTATCCGCGCGGTGGCTGGACACGAGCCTTTCACTACGTCAAGCACCGAATCCGGCGCCTGCCGGATTCTCCTGAACGCATCGCGCGCGGCGTCGGGGCGGGCGTGTTCACCGCGTTCACGCCGTTTTACGGATTTCACTTCTTTATCGCGGCCATTATCAGCCGACTGATCAACGGCAACCTGCTGGCGTCGCTCAGCGGTACGTTTTTCGGCAACCCGCTGACTTATGTGCCCATCGCCGTCGTCTGCCTGCAAACCGGAAACTACCTGCTGGGTGATGATTTCGACGAAGGCGAAACCCATGGTCTGATGGATAGCTTTTCCAAAGCGCTGAGCGATCTGAAGAACAATTTCCTGGCGATGTTCACAGACCGCATTGCCGATTGGCGCGGCCTTGCCGTGTTTTACGATGAAGTGTTCTTTCCCTACCTGATCGGAGGCATCTTGCCCGGGCTTCTGGCGGGGTTTATCTGCTATTACCTCAGCCTGCCGGTGGTTCGGACCTATCAGCAGCGCCGCCGTGCCCGGATCAAGGCAAAATTTGATGAAATCAAACGGCTGGCGGAAACCAAGGTGGCTGTGCCGGTTGCTCCTCCTGTAGGCTCGGAGCGTAACTCGGAAAAGGAACCAAGCGATGTCTGACAACCTCCTGCGTCTGGGTGTGAATATCGACCACGTGGCCACAGTGCGCAACGCGCGCGGTGGTGCTTATCCCGACCCCCTGCGTGCTGCCAAGCTGGCCGAGGAAGCCGGGGCTGACGGCATCACCGCCCACCTGCGCGAAGACCGCCGCCATATCTCGGACGCTGATATCGATGGTCTAATGGAAGTTCTGTCGGTGCCGTTGAACTTTGAAATGGCCGCCACGCCCGAAATGCAGCAGATCGCCCTGCGTCACAAACCGCACGCGGTCTGCATCGTGCCCGAAAAGCGCGAGGAACGGACCACCGAAGGCGGGCTTGAGGTCGCACGCGAGGAGAACAAGCTGGCCCACTATATCGCGCCGCTGCGCGAGGCGGGCTGCCGGGTTTCCATCTTCATCGCCGCCGATCAGAGCCAAATCGAGGCCGCCCACCGTATCGGTGCCGAAGTGATTGAGCTGCATACCGGTGCCTATTGCGACGCCCATGCCGAGGGCCGTATGGATGAGGCCGCACGTGAGCTTACAAGCTTGCGTGAAATGTCCGCCTTTGCCCACTCATTGGGTCTTGAGGTGCACGCGGGCCATGGCCTTACCTATGACACGGTGAAACCCATTGCGGCCTTCCCCGAGGTGCGTGAACTGAATATCGGTCACTTTCTGATCGGCGAGTCGATCTTTCGCGGCCTCACCCCGGCCATCGCCGAGATGCGCCGTTTGATGGATGAGGCGCGGGCTTAATGGCTCGAGAGATTCCCGCTCCTAAGACAGAAGCCACTGTAAGGCTTGACCACGTCACTTACGTGGGTCTCGTCTTTGCGGTTCTGTTGGTCTTTTCCATCGTCAGGCGCGTGTTCGAATTTGATCTGCCCTTCCCGCTTATGCCCATGAGTTTCGCTCTTGTGGTGGCGGCGCTCTTTTATGGGGTGTGGGCCGGTCAGAGCGGCAAGCATTGCGACCCCTCGTTTAAAAGCTGGGTCGTAGCCAGAAAAATGGTGCTGACCGGTCTTTGTATCGTTCTGGCGCTATTCCTGTTCCAAGTTTTCGTGCTGGGGCTTTGGACGCTGATGGCCGACGAAACGGTGCTGATACGCTATGCTGTCCAGATTGTTATTGTCGGTTTGATCTCGTTCGTTCTGTGTCGATTTGCCTTCGTGCTTGGCGCCAATTGGGGCTTTGCGATGTTTCTGAAGAAAAAGAACCAAAGCGCATGATCCTCGGCATCGGCACAGACCTCGCGAATATCGACCGCATTCAGGGCACGCTCGACCGCTTTGGCGATCGATTCCGTAACCGTGTATTCACCGATACTGAACAGAGCAAGGCTGAACGCCGCGCCGACACGGCGGGAACCTATGCCAAACGCTGGGCCGCGAAAGAGGCATGTTCCAAGGCGCTGGGTACCGGTCTGCGCATGGGCATCGCATGGAAGGATATGGCGGTCACCAATTTGCGTACCGGCCAGCCGGTCATGCACGTCACCGGCTGGGCCGCCGAGCGCCTGAAAGAGATGACACCCGAAGGGCATGAGGCGATCATCCACGTTACCTTGACCGACGACCACCCCTGGGCGCAGGCCTTTGTCGTGATCGAGGCGCGGCCGCTTCAAGATCGCGCCACACAGCCTTGACTTGCCCCCCACGGCCACGCATGTAGCACCCCAACAACCCAAGGACCGGAGAGCAGTATGGCCGAGGACGTCAAAACCGGAAATCCCGTGTGGGAGACGATCAAAACCATCGTCTACGCCCTGCTGATTGCGGGCATTTTCCGCACCCTGTTCTTTCAGCCGTTCTGGATCCCCTCTGGGTCGATGAAGCAGACCTTGCTGATCGGGGATTTCCTGTTCGTTAACAAGATGGCCTACGGCTATTCCTACGCGTCCTGCCCCAGCCTGATCATTCCCCGCATCGGCCTGGACATCGACGCCGAGGACATCTGTGGTTGGATGCAGGGCGACGAAAACACCCGCTTTCTGGGCGGGGAGCCCGAGCGCGGCGACGTCATCGTCTTCCGTCACCCTGCCACCGGGCGTGATTATATCAAACGCCTGATCGGCCTGCCGGGTGATCGCATTCAAATCCGCGAGGGTCAGATCATTCTGAACGGTACGCCTGTCCCGCAAAAGCCTGATGGCGTCTTCACCGAAACGGCCGCTCCGCAAGGCCCGCAACGCCTGCGCCCGCGCTGTGAAAACGGACCGGTGGGCGTCGGCGGCGCCTGCGAAAAATCCCGGTCGATTGAAACCCTGCCGAATGGCGTCAGCTATGATGTGTTGAATATCGGCAATCAGGCCTCCGACAATACCGGTATCTACACGGTGCCCGAAGGCCACTTTTTCTTTATGGGCGACAACCGCGACAATTCCAGCGACAGCCGTCTGCCGCAATCGGCAGGTGGGGTGGGGTATGTGCCGTATGAAAACCTGATCGGTCGCGCCGACCGGATCATGTTCTCGTCCGCGGGCCGGTCGATGCTGTTCTTCTGGACATGGCGCGGTGATCGTTTCTTCAAGGCGGTCAATTGAAGCTCTCGGCAGACATAAAAGCGTTTCAGCAGCGTTTGGGGTATGAATTCTCCAACCCCGAGCTTCTGGTCCGCGCGCTGACGCATGGGTCCGTCTCGTCGGCCACCCGGCCGGATAACCAGCGGCTGGAGT
This sequence comes from Ruegeria sp. CG11, assembly GCF_056537245.1. Taxonomy (NCBI): domain Bacteria; kingdom Pseudomonadati; phylum Pseudomonadota; class Alphaproteobacteria; order Rhodobacterales; family Roseobacteraceae; genus Ruegeria; species Ruegeria sp. CG11. The sequence continues at coordinate 417,391 of NZ_JBQFRE010000002.1, read as the reverse complement.
TTTTGGGCGACCGGGTTCTGGGCCTTGTGATGGCCACCGCGCTGCTTGAGGCCGACAAGAAAGCCTCAGAAGGCCAGCTTGCCCCCCGTTTCAATGCGCTGGTTCGCAAAGAGGCCTGCGCCGACGTCGCCCGCCAGATCGATCTGGGCGCCGTGCTGAAACTGGGCCGGTCCGAGATGCTGTCCGGAGGTCGTCGCAAACAGGCTCTGCTGGGCGACGCGATGGAGGCCGTCATCGCCGCCATCTACCGCGATGCGGGGTTCGAGGCCGCGCGTGACGTGATCCTGGCGCTTTGGGGCGACCGCATCCACACGGTCGAGGCCGATGCCCGTGATGCCAAAACCTCGCTGCAGGAATGGGCGCAGGCGCGGGGGCAGAAACCGCCCAGCTATGTCGAGGTCAAACGCAGCGGCCCGGACCACGCACCCGTCTTTACTATCGCCGCCCGCCTGCAGGACGGGACCGAGGCGCAGGCCACCGCGGGATCAAAACGTCAGGCCGAACAGGCCGCGGCCAAGGCCTTGCTGGCAAGCCTGTCGAAGTAGCCGCCCCGAGCGACAAAGGGGTCTTCTTCATCTGGCCAATAATACCTCGGGGGTGGCCCGGTTGAAATAAGGGCGAGGGGGCTGGCCCCCTGCCGGTCGGATTGGCGCAGCCAATTCGAAACTCAGATGACCCGGATAAAGCCCGTCAACCCGGTTTTCTGATGCTCGATCACATGACAGTGGAACGCCCAGTCGCCGCGATTGTCCGCAACCAAGGCAATGTCCACGACCTCATCCTTCAACAGCAGCATCGTGTCTGTCATGAGGGGTGGCAGGCTGCGCTGGTTCGATTTCAACGGTAAGAAGGCCAGACCGTGCAAATGTATTGGATGCAGGTTCGGCGACTCGTTGCGCAGCCGCAGGACATAGCTTTCGCCCTTCGCCAGCGTCACCAGAGGGCCAACCCTCTGTACCGCGTCACCGGGCCATGGTTTCCGGTTGATTGACCAGAAATTGGCCCCCAGAGAGCCACAGAACCCATTGGTCGGTTCTCCCCCTTCGGGCGTCCAACCGAAGACAAACTCATGCATCTTGGTCTTGCTCAGATCGGGTTTGGTCACCGGGTTTACCGGTAAGGGCAGCAACTCGCGCAGGTCGCGCGACACAGATGCCCCGGTTGCTCGCAACCGCATCATCGCGCGATGTGGTTGGCCCGGGAACTTTGCCATCAGGTCAACGGTCTGCCCTTCGCCTGCAGGCATCTGTACCGCGAAATCCACCCTTTGCCCGGGGCCAACCAACAGGGGGGCCTCGGCGTTGGGCATTGGCACCTCAATCTCGACTGGGTGGCCGTCCCAAGCGATGATCCGGGCCTCGGCGCCCTGCAAATGGATCTTGTAGATGCGGGTCGTGTCCGTGTTGACCACCCGCAACCGCACCAAACCACCAGCAGAGTGATCATAGACCGGTCCGTTCAGCCAGTTCGCCGTCTGCAGATTGCCGAATGTACCCGCCCGCGCGGCTCCGCGCGTCGTGTAGGCAGGCAGGAAGGATCCATCATCATGCAGTCGGAAATCGCGCAGATTGACCACCTGTTCGCTGTCAAACCCGGGGTCTTCGGCCTCAGCAATCACCATCACGCCGGTCAGGCCGTGGGCCATCTGCTCCATCGTCATGCAATGGGGGTGATACCAATAGGTGCCGGCATCTGGCGGTGTGAATTCATAGTCAAACACCTCACCCGGTCCGATCGGCATCTGGGTCAGATAGGGCACTCCGTCCATACCGTTGGGAATGCGCAGCCCATGCCAGTGCATCGCCGTGTAGTCTGGTAGGGTGTTGCGCACCGGCAGCCGCATCACTTCACCCTGTTTGCCATACAGAACCGGTGGTGGCGCGTCTGGCGACAGGCTGACCATACCGGTGGTCACCTGATCACGCAGTGTAAAGCTGGCGGATTGAACAACCAGTTCCTGCGCCCCCGCTGCCAGTCCGAATCCGCCCAAGCCCAACGCGCCGGCGGCGGCTCCGCTGCCGAAAAGAAACTCGCGACGTTTCATTGTTGCCTCACATAAGAAGAATTGCCTGGCTGGGACTGGCGCGGCTTGATCGGGTTTTGCCACCGTAACCGCATGGCGGCAATGCGACAAATCCCTCTGGCCCGCCGGGCCTTTCTGCTATAGGGATGCGCACTTGCAAACAGGATCGCATTGAACATGACCACACGCGCCGGATTTATCGCCCTGATCGGAGAGCCCAACGCAGGCAAATCCACCCTTTTGAACCGCATGGTCGGGGCCAAGGTCTCGATCGTGACGCATAAGGTGCAGACCACGCGCGCCCGCATCCGCGGCGTTGCGATGGAAGGCGATGCGCAATTGGTGTTCGTCGATACGCCCGGCCTGTTCAAACCGCGCCGCCGACTGGATCGCGCCATGGTCGCAGCCGCGTGGGGCGGGGCTGCGGATGCCGATGTCGTCGTGCTGATGGTTGAGGCGCATCGTGGCATCACAGAAGGGGTCGAACGCATCCTCGAAGGTCTGGAGGAAATCGGGCAGGGCCGCACCGTAGCGCTGGCGATCAACAAGATCGACAAGGTGCCCTCCGAGAAGCTGCTGGCACTGACCAGCGATCTAAACGGGCGCTATCCCTTTGCCGAAACCTTTATGATTTCTGCGGAAAAGGGCTTTGGTGTGGATGATCTGCGCAAATGGCTCGCTTCGGAACTGCCCGAAGGGCCGTGGCTGTACCCCGAAGATCAGATCGCTGATCTGCCCTTGCGCATGATCGCGGCCGAGATGACGCGAGAAAAGCTGACCCTGCGCCTGCATCAGGAACTGCCCTACCAACTGACCGTCGAGACCGAGAACTGGGAGGAGCGCAAGGACGGTTCCGCCAAGATCGATCAGGTCATCTATGTCATGCGCGACGGCCATAAAGGCATTGTGTTGGGCAAACGTGGTGAGACGATCAAGGCCGTCAGCCAGGCTGCGCGGGCCGAGTTGGAAGAGTTCCTCGACCGCAAGATCCACTTGTTCCTGCAGGTCAAGGTCCGGCCCAACTGGCTGGAGGAATCCGAGCGCTATTCGGAAATGGGTCTGGATTTCAAAGACGGCAACACATGAGCCGCCTGACGGCTGAATTCTGGGTCCACGCCTATCTGGCGCGGCTTCGCTTTCAGGAAATCCCGGCGTTTGTCGTGGCCCATGGCGACGACACGGCGGGGGCGGTTCTGATCAAACTGAACACGCTGGATGGTCAGGCAGCGGCCTTCCAGCGCAGCTTTGACCTAATGAGCGGTGAGCGCAAATGGGTCGAACTCTCCTCCGGCCCCGAGGCGGATGTGGACACCGCCATCGAACGCCAGCGCAGCTTTGATCCCGATCTCTGGGTGATTGAGGTCGAGGATCGGCAGGGGCGGCATTTGTTGGGCGAAGAGGGGCTGGAGTAGCAACTCCTCAATATTCGAATGATCTGCTATCGCTAGCTCACTATTTCAAAGGGAACATGGTGAGGAGAATACCGATATCTTAACGGTAAGCCATCACTGTGATTTAGAGGCGGGTTGGCCTGTGCCAAGCCAATCAAGAGAAGATTTAATTCTTCCAGGGAGAGTCATCCAAGGATCGCAGCCTAATTCTGAGATAGATTTGATCCTGAGATTTTCCATTGCTGTCCGTACGTTAGCTGTTGCATCGCTACAATCAGCTAAAGAATACACCCGCGCCCCATGTACCATTTTGTTGCGCATTGTGACAGCTTCGGGAACGTGCTGCCAGTCACTTTGGCCAATGAACTCGGGTAGGCTTCGGTGCTTTCGCTCGAATACAGGCCAAATGTTGACAATGTCATTGAAACCCTTGTTCGTAAGGATTTTATCACACTGTTTGGACGAAAAGCCCCTATTGAGTGCACAGAATCTTAATGATCTCTTCATCGTCTTTTCCAAAGCAAAAACAGATGCGAGTAGAGCCTCTGCATGGTGATCGTTACTTACCAACGCATCCAGACGTTTGGTGACTTCGGAATAACCTTGACTAATCGGGTACATCAGACTTCCACTAGTTATTGAGTTTGCGGATTTCACTACCCTTTAGGTTGAGTTTCTCGATAGTACAAGACCTGACAACGTCATCACTCGCGACGTGGCTCTTGCTCATCGAAGCCCATTTCGATTGAATGTGTAGGCACTTAATGAAACGAGCTATCTTTGGACTGGCGCGATCACGGCATACTTCTGACCTCTCGCCGCCATGGTGAGACAGCGGCGATCATCGAGGTCTTTACCGAAGGCCACGGACGTCATGCCGGTGTCGTGCGCGGCGGGACCAGCCGTAAGATTGCGCCGATCCTGCAGCCCGGTGCGCAGTTGGATTTGCTCTGGCGCGCGCGGCTTGAGGAGCATATCGGGACGTTTCAGGTAGAACCCCTGCGATCCCGCGCGGCGGCTGCGTTTTCGGGGCGGTTGGCGCTGGCCGGGTTGAACGCGGTGGTGTCGTTGCTGTCGTTCTGCCTGCCCGAGCGCGAGCCGCATCCGGCGATCTACAAGCAGACCGAACAGTTGATGGACCTGTTGGGCCAGGACGAGATCTGGCCGCTGGCCTATCTGCGCTGGGAACTGGCACTGCTTGAGGAGTTGGGTTTTGGTCTGGACCTGTCCGCTTGTGCGGTGACAGGGACCACCGAAGGGTTGGTCTATGTCTCACCCAAGACCGGTCGGGCCGTCAGTGCCCAAGGCGCAGGGGAGTGGGCCGACAAGCTGTTGCCGCTACCGCCCTGTTTGCGTGGCGAAGGGGCCGCGCCGGACGCCGAACTTTCTGATGCCCTAAAGACCACGGGTTATTTTCTGGAACACAGGGTCGCGCCCTCGCTGGGCCACCATCCGCTGCCCGAAGCGCGGGCGCGGTTCGTGGATCGGTTCAATCGACGGCTGTGAACACCATCTCGTGCCCGTCATCGTTACGCAGGATCAGCACATCGCCTGACACTTCGGATAGGGTCATGGCCATGAGGGCGGCGAAATAGAAGCCCTCGGCCTCAAGCCCGGCGCAGGCGGCGCGGGTGGCGGTCAGATCCGTGACCTCAAACCACGGGTAGGGCGCGTTCAGAGTGCCGCTGTAGCTGTTGCAGGGTGCGTTGCCTTCGATCTTGCCTGCCTCGGGAAAGCGCAGCAGGGCGCTGGCCTCGTAAGGCTGCCCGTCAATCTCCTGCAGCGCCCATGTCTGGTCTGCCGCGCCATAGGCGGCGACCGTCTCATCCTTGTCGCATTGAAACAGGGCAAGCAGGGGCAGGGTCAGGATCAGGCGTGTCATGGGTCGGTCTTAGCGCAGCAGGACGGTCGACGGAACCGCTAGTAAGGCAGTTCGCCGCTGATCAACTCTTCCCGCACTTCCAGACGCGGACGCCAGTTGTACTTGGTGTCCTCTCGCACGGGGGCCCATGTCAGCGCGCCACTTGCACGCCACGGGTCAAGGATGATCCCATCATACATGGAATCCCCCTTGGCGCTGATCAGGGCCGAGTGGTGGATGATCCGGAATTGCGTCGGCGGAGACGTGGCCCAGTGCAGGTCCAGCGTACGGAAGTTTTCCTGCCGCAGGCGCGTCGTCATTGCCTGCGCCCAGTCGTTGCACAGGCCCTTTTCACGGAAGCCATTGATGACCTTGGCATTGTGAATGATGGCCGAGTCGGTGACGTTCCATTCCTGCTTCAACTGTTGTGAATAGGTGTAGGCGATTGTCGCGGCCTTTTGCGCCTCGGCCGGATCAACCTTTGGGTCGAGGGACTGAATGGCCTGCGCCAGATCGTCGATATCATTCTGCGTGGCGGTTGGCTGTGTCTTGGCGCAGCCGCTCAGGACGAGGGCCGCAAGGACCGCCCAAAGTGCGAAAAGTCGTCTGGTCATTCCGGCAGCCATTCCTTTTGAAGCGCAGGGTGCTGTAACCGGGTTGCCGTCTAAGATCAAAGGGGAAGTTTGCGCGTCAGCGGATCACAACCGGCACCCAACAGAAAAAGACCCGGCACAAAGGCCGGGCCAGTCGGGGAAACAGGAATGCCGAGCAAGGTCAGCCCAGCAGACGCCGCGCGATGACCTGTGCCTGAATTTCGGCAGCCCCTTCGAAAATGTTCAGAATGCGCGCATCGCACAGGACACGGCTGATCTTGTATTCCAGTGCAAAGCCGTTGCCGCCATGGATTTGCAGACCATTATCCGCAGCCGCCCATGCCACGCGTGCGCCCAGCAGCTTGGCCATACCGGCCTCAAGGTCACAACGCTGGCCGTGGTCTTTTTCCCAAGCCGAGAAATAGGTCAACTGGCGCGCAATCATGATTTCAACCGCCATCATCGCCAGCTTGCCGGACACGCGGGGGAAGTTGATCAACGACTTGCCAAATTGCTTACGATCCTGCGCGTATTGCATGGCGATATCCAGCGCGCACTGGGCCACACCGATGGCACGGGCAGCGGTCTGGATACGGGCGGATTCGAAGGTCTCCATCAGCTGTTTGAAGCCTTTGCCCTCTTCGCCGCCCAGAAGGTTTTCGCCTTTGACCTTGAAACCGTCAAAGCCCAGCTCGTATTCCTTCATGCCGCGATAGCCCAGAACCTCGATCTCGCCACCGGTCATGCCGGGGGTGGGGAAGGGGTTCTCGTCGGTGCCCGGCGTTTTCTCGGCCAGGAACATGGACAGGCCGCGGTGGTCGGTGTTGTCGGGATTGGTGCGGGCCAGCAGGGTCATCACATGGGTGCGCGCCGCGTGGGTGATCCATGTCTTGTTGCCGGTGATCTCATAATCACCATCCGCGTTTTTGACAGCGCGCGTGCGCAGGCTGCCAAGGTCGGATCCGGTGTTCGGTTCGGTGAACACGGCGGTCGGCAGGATTTCCGCGCTGGCCAGTTTCGGCAGCCAGTTGGCTTTCTGTTCGTCGGTGCCACCTGCGATGATCAGCTCGGCCGCGATCTCGGAGCGGGTGCCCAGCGAGCCGACGCCGATATAGCCACGCGAGAGTTCCTCGGACACCACACACATCGAGGCTTTCGACAGACCAAAACCCCCGAATTCTTCAGGGATGGTCAGGCCGAAGACACCCATCTCGGCCAGTTCTTCGATGATCTCGATCGGGATCAGCTCGTCCTTGAGGTGCCAGTCATGAGCGTTTGGTTCGACCTTTTCCTGCGCGTAACGGCGGAATTGGTCGCGGATCATTTCCAGCTCTTCATCCAGACCCGAGGCGCCAAACATGGTGGCCCCCGCCTGATCTTCCATCAGCGCCACCAGACGGGTACGAGCGGCCTGCGAGTTGGCCTGCGCCATCAGCGTCTGCACTTCAGTGCTTTGGAAGCCCGACAGCGCGTCCCAGCCGAGGCCCATATCCTGCAGGCGCACGACCTCACCCTGGTTCATCGGGATGCCACCCGCGACCTGATGCAGGTATTCACCAAAGGCGATCTGGTGCAGCAGCTGCTCCATCTCACCGAACTTGCCGTCCGCCGCTAGCGCATCGGCCCAGCGTTGCATCTGTTGCAGTGACTGGTTGTACGTCGCCAGCCAAGCCAGACCATGCGCGGCGGTCTGGTTCGCCTCGATCAGCGCGCCAGAGATCCGGCCGTCTTCGGTGACCATCTCACGAACTGCATCGCGGGCGCGTTCGAAAACGGTTTCGACCGCGGGCAGGGCGGCACGGGTCAACGTCAGAAGCTCGGGCAAAATCGCGGATGTTGTCATCTGGGTCATATCCTGTCCGTCATGGGCCATGAATCAGGTCCTTCTCTGGTGTCGTCCGGTCATATCATGCTGCACGTGCAGCGCAACAAAAATACGTGAAGTGCGGCTAAAAAGTTCGAAAATTGCTTTGACGATTTTGCAGTGCAGCGCCCGCCAAGAGTGATATCACGGGCGTATGACGCTGTTTTCCCTGCTCACTCCGCAAGATCTGATGCTGGCCCTGATCGTCGCCTTCGTGGCGGGGTGGGTCAAAGGCATGGTTGGGTTTGCCATGCCGATGGTTCTGATTTCCGGGCTCAGTATGTTCCTGCCGCCCGATCTGGCGATTGCCGGGCTGATCCTGCCAACACTGGTGACCAACAGCGTACAGGCCCTGCGTGAAGGACTGCCCGCCGCCGTTTCGGCAATCAAGCAGTTCCGGATCTTTCTGATCGTGGGGTTTGTGTTCCTTCTGCTCGGCGCTCAGCTGGTCAGCGCCGTACCTGCCCGGACCTTTTTGCTGATGATCGGCATACCGGTCACGTTCTTCGCGCTGATACAGGTGCTGGGGGTACAACTGTCTCTTGGTAAACAATCTGCACGGATCGAGGTTGGGATCGGAGCGGTTGCCGGGTTTATCGGCGGAATGTCCGGCATCTGGGGGCCGCCGACCGTTGCCTACCTGACTGCGTTGAACACGCCCAAAGCGGTGCAGATGCGCGTGCAGGGGGTGATCTACGGTCTGGGGGCGGTGGCGCTGATGCTGGCGCATCTGGGCTCGGGTATTCTGCGGGCCGAGACGGTGCCGTTTTCGGCAATCCTGATCCTCCCGGCGCTGGCGGGGATGTGGATTGGGCTGGGGTTGCAATCACGCATCGATCAGGCGGTGTTTCGAAAAGTAACGCTGCTGGTTCTGTTGATTGCGGGCGTAAACCTGTTGCGGCGCGGGCTGCTGGGTTAGCTGTGACGGTCGGCGAACCGGAAGGTGAAATACAGACCCAGCATCAGGAAAAACAGGCCCGAGATGTCGCCGATCAGAAAGGCGACGTATTCCACGCGCGCGCTGCCGAAGGCCAGGTTGGTCAGGCCGGCAACAAGAAATGAAGTGATGATCCCAACCCCCATGACACAGGACCAGCAGGGTTTGCGATCGGATCGGGGAAACAAATCCCAGCCTACCCATTTACATAGGTAAAACACCGCAGGCACTGTGGTGACGGCAATGACAATCGCCATCAGCCTGCTTGGCAGAAACACATCACTGCCACCGAGAAAGGCAAAGACCAGAAAAACCCCCGGCAGAAGTGCGAAGATCGCCCGCCATCCCAGCAGCCACGCCGACAGAACCCGCACGCCGTGCGGCAGGAATAGCAGACTGGCCCTGCTTGGATATTCAGGAAAGAACACATTCTGAAGCGGCATCAGTACCTGAAACGTAAGGTACGATGCCACAACATAAGCCAGTGAGGCCCAGAAAGTGTCAGTCACCCAACTGCGCACGTCGATCATCAGCTACCTGTGCGCAGGTTCAAGGCGTCATCTGGGGGCATGAACGATGTACCGGCCCCGGTTGGCGCTGCCGCTTTGCGACAGATAGCCTTTCTGCACCAGCGATTTCAGCGCGCGAAAAAAAGTCGGGCGCGAGACGCTTTGCACAAGTGTGTGTTCGATCAGTCCGAAGGTGCGCACCTCTTCATCGGATTTGGATAGCTCTTCGGCGGCATAATAAATATCACGCTCAACCGGAGACAGCTGCTCCAGCCCCAGCGTCCGCTCCATGCTCTGCATCAGCTTGCGCAATTCGGTCAGTTTCGAGATTTCAGTCATATTCTACCCATCGATTCCAGTGCCATCAGCCGCATATCTGCGACGAATGCGACACACTGATCTGAGTGATTTCAGCATGTCTCACCTTGACACCTTTCCCCTTTGTAATACAGTACATATCTGATTAGGTTGCTCAATTTGCTGATGTGATCGTCTGCTCGAGCCACCCCAAGGTCTTTTCAAGTTCGGTCCGGTGCGGAAATGCGCCGGACCTTTTGTCATAATGACGTCATCAAATACCCCATGAAACGGCACCGGGCAACGGATTTGTAACCGCATTGTGCGCATTGCAACTTTAGGGCGATCATATTGCCGGGAGGCGCTCAAAGAAAAAGGGGGCGAAGCCGCCCCCTTTTCCGTTAGCCGATTGCGACGGCTTTGATGTCTTCGTCGATGAAGGGCAGGTACTGTTCGAAGTTCTCGGCGAACATCTGCACCAGTTTTTCCGCCTGTTTGTCGAACGCGGCCTGATCGTCCCAGGTGCGGCGCGGGTCCAGCAGAACCTCAGCCACGCCGGGTACCGATACAGGCACGTCAAAGCCGAAATTGGCGTCCTTGCGGAACTCGGCGTCGCGCAGCGACCCGTCCAGCGCTGCGGTCAGCAGGGCGCGGGTGGCCTTGATCGGCATCCGCGAGCCAACGCCATAGGCGCCGCCGGTCCAGCCGGTGTTCACCAGCCAGCAGGTCGCGCCGTGCTGGGCGATCTTGTCGCGCAACAGGTTGCCATACGCCTCGGGCCGGCGCGGCATGAAGGGCGCGCCGAAGCAGGTCGAGAAGGTCGGCTGCGGCTCGGTGATGCCCCGCTCGGTCCCGGCCACTTTGGAAGTGAAGCCGGACAGGAAGTGGTACATTGCCTGTGCCGGGGTTAGCCGTGCGATCGGAGGCAGTACACCAAACGCATCACAGGTCAGCATGATGATGTTCTTGGGGTGACCGCCCAAGGCACTGCTGGAGGCGTTCGAGATGTACTCGAGCGGGTAGGCGCAGCGCATGTTCGCGGTCAGCGAGTCGTCGTCGAAATCCAGTTCCTTGGTCTCGGGATCGAAGACCATGTTCTCGATCACGGTGGCGAACTTGCTGGTGGTCGCGTAGATTTCGGGCTCTGCTTCGGCGTTCAGATTGATCGTCTTGGCATAACAGCCGCCTTCGAAGTTAAAGGTGCCGCGATCCGACCAACCGTGCTCGTCATCGCCGATCAGGGTGCGCGACGGGTCGGCGGACAAGGTGGTCTTGCCGGTGCCGGACAGGCCAAAGAAGACGGCGGTGTCGACCGGGTTTCCAACGGCGTGGTTGGCCGAGCAGTGCATCGGCATCACGCCTTTTTCCGGCAGCATGTAGTTCAGCAGGGTGAATACGGATTTCTTGTTCTCACCCGCATACTCGGTACCGCCGATCAGGATCATCTTGCGATCAAAGTTCAGCGCGATCACCGTCTCGCTGCGGCAGTTGTGCTTGGCCGGGTCGGCCTGGAAGCTGGGGCAGTTGATGATGGTAAAGTCGGCGATGAACTCGTTCAGATCCTCGCGATCCGGGCGGCGCAGCAGGTGGCGGATGAACAGGTTGTGCCAGGCCAGCTCGGTGACCATGCGCACGTTGATGGAGTAGGCCGGATCGGCACCGCCGACGAGGTCCTGAACGAAGTAGTCGCGGCCTTTCATGTGGGCCAGCATGTCTTGGTACAGGGCGTCAAAGCCCTCGGGGCTCATCGCGGCGTTGTTTTCCCACCAAATGGTGTCAGCGACGCTGTCGGTTTTGACGACGTGCTTGTCTTTAGGCGATCGGCCAGTGAACTTGCCGGTGGTGACCAGAAAGGCCCCGCCATTGCCAAGTGTGCCTTCGCCGCGCTTCAGCGCCTCTTCGATCAGCGCCGGTTCCATGAAGTTGTAATAGACATTGCCCAGACCCTCGATGCCCTGATCTTCGAGGCGGAATTGCGGGTTAACCCGTCCAGATGTCATGTGTGTCTTCTCCTGTGGCGGCGCTGCGGCAGTTGGGGCCACGTGCGCTCTTGGGGCAGTGTGCCGGGAAAATCCGGCGGCTGGGCGCGTCTTATCACGGTCGTTTGGGGCATGAACAGGTGGGTTTGGCTTAGTTAGCGCAACCAAGCTCAGGTTTAGCGCCATCAGGAATTTCCTGTCGAAAAACAAGGCGCTTTTCTGCGCGGATTAACGGCTTTTTTGCCGCAACTGTGTGACAACAACCGTGCGATTCGCAGATACGGATTGATTCGCAGCCATAAAACCGACAAAGATGCCTTACTAATAAGCGAAATATTGCATGAGTGAGCAGGAATAGGGGTAATCCCGATGTCAAAGATTGCACTGGTGGACGACGACAGAAACATTCTGACGTCTGTTTCCATGACTCTCGAAGCCGAAGGGTTCGAGGTCGAAACCTATAATGACGGGCAAGCGGCCCTGGATGCATTCAACAAGAAACTGCCTGACATGGCCGTGCTGGATATAAAGATGCCGCGCATGGACGGCATGGACCTTCTGCAGCGGCTGCGGCAGAAAACCCAGATGCCAGTAATCTTTCTGACCTCGAAAGATGATGAGATCGACGAGGTACTTGGCCTGCGCATGGGCGCGGATGACTATGTGAAAAAGCCTTTCTCGCAGCGTTTGCTGGTCGAACGCATCCGCGCGCTATTGCGTCGGCAAGAGGCGACCGCAGGCGATGTGACAAATGCCAATACCGGCGACACCAAGGTGATGGAACGGGGCGAATTGCGGATGGACCCGTTGCGCCATGCGGTCAGCTGGAAGGGAGCGGATGTCTCGCTAACCGTGACCGAGTTCCTGCTGCTTCAGGCGCTGGCGCAGCGTCCCGGTTTCGTCAAAAGTCGCGATCAACTGATGGACGTCGCATATGACGATCAGGTCTATGTCGATGACCGGACCATCGACAGCCACATCAAGCGTTTGCGGAAGAAGATGCGGGCAGCAGATCCCGAGTTTTCGGCCATCGAAACGCTTTACGGTATCGGATACCGGTACAACGAAGAATAAGCGTGGCCGCTGAAAGAGGGTAACCGGATCTGGTGCGCGATACGGAACAAGCCATCGAAGTACGGGACGGAGATGTCGTTCTCGGGGATGATTGGGTCATCCCGCAGGATCCGGAGTCGGCCGAGCTGCGCGCCAGGCGTCGTCGGCGCAACCTGTTTTCGTTGCGCGGCTCACCGCTGGCGCGGAAGATCATCACCTTCAATCTGATCGCGCTGGTCATTCTTGTCACCGGCTTGCTGTACCTTGACGATTCCCGTGAAGAGCAGGTCCAGCAGACCGCGCGTAACCTAGTCGGAGACGCACAGCTGGTCAGCAACGTGTTCGAGGCCCAGCTGCGTCAGAGCCAGGCTGCGGGCTCTTCGGAAACGGCGGCGTTGGACGTGAAGGACACGCTTGCAGGCCTTAGCCTTCCTGACGGGGGCGAGGTCTTTGTTTATGACGGCGGTGGCACTCTGATCGGCTGGACACGTGGGGCATCGACCTCGTCGCAGATGCCGGTTCTTCTCAGGTCTGAATCCGAGGTTCAGACCGGCAGTACTTTGATCAGCGACGCGCTGAATGCGGTCTGGACCGGTTTGTCCCGGGTCTTTGCCGGCGGGGGCGGTACTGACGCACCAACCCTTGCACAGAGGGTGCAGGAGATCATTCCACAGGCGCTGCAAGGCCAGATGCAGGTGCAAGCCGTGCAGGATGACAAGGGCCAAACGGTTATTGTCGGCGCAGCGCCGATACTGCTGGATGGAGCGCCGGTTGGCGCGGTCGCCATGGCAGGTCCTGCCGGTGAAATCGACGCACTGGCCCGGCGCGAACAGGAACGCATTCTGCAGATGTTTGTCGTGGCGCTGCTGGTGTCTATCGGGCTGAGCCTTGTGCTGGCCTCGACTATCGCCAACCCGCTGGCCGATCTGGCAGCAGCCGCCGAAATGGGCAAAGATCGGGGCGCCGGGGTCAACCCGGGCCGTATCCGCATCCCCGACCTCAGCGCGCGCCCGGATGAAATCGGACGCCTCAGCCGTGCACTGCGGGGGATGGTGACGGCGCTGTACAGCCGCATCGACGCCAACGAACAGTTTGCTGCGGATGTGGCGCATGAGATCAAGAACCCCTTGGCCAGTCTGCAGTCGGCGGTGGGCACCCTGCGCATGGTCAAGCGCGAGGATCAGCGCGATAAGCTGCTAGGTGTGATCGAACATGACGTGCGGCGGCTTGATCGTCTGGTCAGCGACATCTCGAACGCGTCCCGACTGGATGCCGAGTTGGTCAAGGAAGAGGAGCAACCCTTCGACCTGCTCAAACTGTTGGGCAATATCAGCCAGTTTCTGGGTGAAGACGCTCGCGCCAAGGGCATCGATTATATCACAGACCTGCCCTCCAAGCCGATAACAATCAACGGGCTCGAGGCGCGTCTGGCGCAGGTTTTCGTCAACCTGATCACCAACGCGATTTCCTTCTGCGAGGAAAGCGACGCCATCCGGGTTTGGGTGCGGCGGCGCGAAAACCGCGTTCTGATCGTGGTCGAAGACACCGGTCCCGGCATTCCGGAGCAGGCGCTGACCAAAATCTTCAAGCGGTTCTACTCGCAACGCCCGGCTGAGCATTTCGGCAACAACTCGGGTCTTGGGCTGGCGATCTCCAAACAGATTGTCGAGGCGCATGGCGGCGTGATCTGGGCCGAGAATATCCGCCCGACCGAAGCGGACATCACGTCGGATCCGCAAGGCGCGCGTTTCGTCGTCGGCCTGCCCGTGTAAACGTATGAACGGTCGGACCCTTTTTGACATCCAGAATCAGGACACCGCCTTACTCCACGCCACATGTGTTGCCGTCGAAGGACGAGGCGCGCTGATCCTCGGGCGTTCGGGGGCGGGCAAATCGGCGCTGGCGTTGCAAATGCTGGCGCTTGGGGCAGAGTTGGTCAGTGATGACAGAGTAGAGCTGCGTATGGTCGGCGAAAAGGCCATGGCTGATGCGGCTCCAAACCTGCGCGGGTTGATCGAGGCACGCGGCATCGGCTTGCTTCACGCCCCGGCTGCGGGGGCAACGCCGGTCAGCTACGTGGTGGACCTTGACCAGACTGAACCGGCGCGGCTGCCAGAGCTGACAAAGACTGTGGTGCTGAGGCAAACTGTTCCCTTGCTTCGGGCGGCGGGTGTGCCCAATTTAGCTGCGGCACTTATGCAATTGTTGAAGATGGGGCGCGTGGACCCGGAATGGCCCAGCATATGACACCGCAACGGCGCATCGTCTTGGTGACCGGTCCCTCAGGCGCTGGTCGCTCGACGGCGATCCGTGTTCTCGAGGATTTGGGTTTCGAGGCCATCGACAACCTGCCGATGGGTCTGTTGATGCGCTTGCTGGAAGGCCCGCAAAGCGACCGCCCGATGGCATTGGGTATAGACGCGCGCAACCGTGATTTCTCGACCACCGGCTTTATCGAACTGGCCATCAGATTGCGGCGGATGGAACAGGTCGATCTGACGACGCTGTATCTGGATTGCAGTGACGATGTTCTTTTGCGGCGGTTCTCGGAAACCCGCCGCCGGCACCCGGTTGCGGCCGATGCCAGCCCGGAAACCGGCGTTAGGCAGGAAAAAGAGCTGCTGGCCCCGATCCGCGAAATCGCCGATATCCTGATCGACACCAGCCCACTGAACGTCCATCAATTGCGCGAAGAGGTCGAACGCTGGTTCGCCCCTCAGGGCGGGCGGCATCTGGCGGTGGCCATCGAGTCCTTCTCGTACAAGCGCGGTCTGCCGCGGGGTTTGGATATGGTGTTCGATTGCCGGTTTCTGGCCAATCCCTATTGGCGGCACGAGCTGCGGGTAGAAGATGGTCGAAACCCGGACGTGGCGCACTATGTTCAGTCGGATACAAACTATGCGCCGTTTTTTGACCGGGTTGTCGACCTGCTTAAACTCTTGCTGCCGACCTTTCGGGCTGAGGGCAAAGCGCACCTGTCTGTGGCCTTCGGCTGTACCGGAGGGCAACACAGATCGGTGGCCATGGCCGAAGCAGTTGCAAAGGCCCTTGCAGAGGAGGGGCAGCAAGTGGCAATTAGGCACCGCGAAATGGAACGTCGATCGTTGAATGTGAGGCCGGATTGATCGGGATTGTACTCGTAGCACATGGTGGGCTGGCACAGGAATACCTGGCCGCCATGCAGCATGTGGTCGGAAAGCAACCCGGCCTGGTCGCGATTTCGATCGAAGCCGATCATGATCGCGAGGCCAAACAGGCCGAAATTTGTGCGGCCGCCGACAGTGTCGATGCCGGAGATGGTGTGGTTGTCGTGACCGACCTGTTCGGAGGCAGCCCATCGAATCTGAGCCTGCGGGCCTGTGCCCCCCAGGATCGCCGTATTCTTTACGGTGCAAATCTGCCTATGTTGATTAAACTGGCCAAAACCCGCCACCTGCCCATTGCGGACGCCGTGCGGCAAGCGATGGAGGCTGGACGCAAATATATCAATGCGCAAAATGTGACGTTGGAAGAAGACCGGATTGATTAAGAATGACCAATCGAAGCTTGAAAATCATTAATGAAAAAGGCCTGCACGCCCGCGCCTCGGCCAAGCTGGTTGAGGTGGTCGAGGGCTTTGACGCACAGGCCGAAGTGTCCAAGGACGGCTTTTCTGCCTCGGGTGACAGCATTATGGGCCTTTTGATGTTGGCAGCCTCGCGCGGAACGACTATTGACGTCGAGACGTCCGGACCGGATGCTGAGGCGTTGGCTGATGCATTGGAAACCCTGGTGAACGACAAGTTCGGGGAAGGGTTCTGACCTAACCAGCCGCGATACGAAGAACGGGAAGACCAGGAATTGGCGGAAACGACGCACGAGACCAAGACAGGCCCGATGGTGGATGGGACAGCGGATCAGGGCGAAATCTACGACCGTAGAACCCTGACCTACGCGAATTCTTTCGACGACGCTTGGACTTCGACAATTATTCGCGCCATCGAATGGTGCACGGGCAAGCTGACCATTCTGCGCATGGTCAACAAGTTCGAGAAAAAGAACGAATACTACCGCGGTCAGCGGTTCTGGGGCGGGGCGCTCGAGGTCATGGGCATCGACCTGACCACGCCGCAGGAACAGTTGGCGCACATCCCGAAAGAAGGCCCCGTGGTTGTGGTCGCGAACCATCCCCATGGCATGGTCGATGGCATGATTCTGGCCGAGCTGATCGGTCAGGTGCGCAGCGATTACCGCATCCTGACCCGCTCGGTTCTGACGGGACTGGACGAAGCGGCCACCTCTTTCATGATCCCGGTGCCCTTCCCGCATGACCCAGATGCGCAGGCCAAAATGCTGGAAATGCGCGGCAAGGCGATGGACCACCTGAAAGAAGGCGGCGTCGTGGCCTTGTTCCCATCGGGTGTGGTGATGTCATCGGACGACTGGTTTGGCCCCGCGCAAGAGCAGGAATGGAACGTATTCACCGCCAAGATGATCCGCCGCTCCGGTGCTCGTGTGGTGCCGATTTATTTCCCCGGCAGCAACTCGCGCGCCTATCAGATTGCCAACAAGCTGTCTCCGATCCTGCGGCAAGGGCTGTTGCTGCATGAAATCGTGCGCTCCTGCAACAAACCGCAATCCCCGGTCATCGGCGAGCCGATTTCGGACGAGGATATGCAGCTGCTGGAACGCGATCCGCGGGGCTTCATGGCTTGGCTCAGAAAGCACACAATGTCGCTGGGCCAAGTTCTCAAAGGCTGATCCGCCTCTTAATCTGGCCAAAAATATCTTGGGGTTGAGCCCGGATAGCATCCGGGCGAGGGGGCTGGCCCCTCTGCCGTACCGTGGCCTTACCGTGTCGGAACTGGAACCTCGCCCCGATAGTCATAGAATCCACGTTCGGTCTTGCGACCCAGCCACCCGGCTTCGACATATTTGGTCAACAGCGGGCAAGGGCGGTACTTGGTATCGGCCAACCCGTCATGCAACACGTTCATGATTGCCAGACACGTGTCCAACCCGATGAAATCGGCCAGTTCCAGCGGTCCCATCGGGTGGTTCGCGCCCAGCTTCATCGACTGGTCGATCGACTGCACGTTCCCGACACCTTCATACAAGGTATAGACCGCCTCGTTGATCATCGGCATCAGGATGCGGTTCACGATGAAGGCAGGGAAGTCCTCGGCGCTGGCGGCGGTCTTGCCCAGACGGTCCACAACGGCCTTGCAGGTGCCAAAGGTCTCTTCGTCCGTGGCAATGCCGCGGATCAATTCGACCAGTTGCATCACCGGCACCGGGTTCATGAAGTGGAACCCCATGAACTTTTCCGGCCGGTCCGTCCGACTGGCCAGGCGCGTGATCGAGATGGACGAGGTGTTCGAGGTCAGAATCGTGTGCGGCTGCAGATGCGGCTGCAGGTCCTCGAAAATCGCCTGTTTGATCGTTTCACGCTCGGTGGCGGCTTCGATCACCAAATCCGTTTGACCCAGTTCCGGCAGTTGCAACGTCGTCTTAATCCGCCCCATCGCGGCCTGCATCGCGTCATCCGTGATTTTCCCACGCGAGGCCTGACGCGCCATATTGCCTTCGATCGTCGCCACTGCTGCGTTCAGCGCGTCTTGGTTCACATCGGTGAGCAGAACATCATAGTCCGCCAGCGCCAGAACATGGGCGATTCCGTTGCCCATCTGGCCTGCGCCGATCACTCCGACTGATTTTACATCCATTTTCTGATGCCTCTGTGTCTCGGGATTGTGTGGACAGTACCGGCAGATCGGTAGGGGCGGCAAGGGGATCGAACCCATCCAATTTGCTTCAAATGCGCACATTAGCACTTTCTAAAGACATGGGGCTGCAAGATGGCAATTGGGTGAAAAATGGGTGAGTGTTATGAGCTATCATCAAACAGGCTCGGCGGGGGCCGGGCATGACGTATGCCAATACGGTAAATCGCGCCTTTGGTTTCGCGGGCCGGGACGGTCGTTGGACACGGCCTACATGGTCTGCGCTGGCGCGGATGAGACGTATGGACGGTTTGTCGAACGCCCCTTTGCGGCGATTCTCGAAGACAGGCTGGACCGGCGGTGTCTGAATCTGGGAAGTCTGTTCTGCGGGCTGGACGCGCTCTGCGGCGATGCGGGGCTGTTCTCGCTGCTGAACGGGGCAGAACTGTGCATTCTTCAGACCCCGGGCGTCCTGAGCCAGTCGAATCACTTCTATCGCGTCCATCCCCGGCGCAATGACCGGGTTCTGGCCCCAACACCGGATCTGATCGACCTGTACCCTGAGGTGGACTTTGCCGATGTCCATTTCGTGTGCCACCTGATGAGCTTGCTGCAGGGCTATCAGGACGCCCGTTTCGAAGTTGTGGCCGAGGAGCTTCGCCGCAACTGGGTTCGAAAGGTCAGTGATCTACTGGGCAGGCTTGAGGTGCCGGTCATTCTGCTGGGCCTCCACGTTTTGCAGGACAACGACAGCCAAAGGGTGCCGGTCACGGTAACGGCTGAGATGTTGGAAGCCGTCGGACCCTACACTGCCGACTGTGTCGAGGTCGCGGCCCATGTGTCCGGTCAATCGGATGAGCTTGAGGATATGTTGTTCGGCACCCTGCAACAGCCGATGGCCGAGCACATGATCGGCCCGGCTGCGCATAAGACCATTGCGGATGCGTTGGTTGGTCCAATTCGGAACCTGAATTGAAAAAGGCCCGCCAATAGGCGGGCCTTTCCATATCTTTCAACGAAAAACCTGACCCAGTTAGCCGAGTTTCTCGGTCAGTTCCGGGACGGCCTGGAACAGGTCTGCGACCAGACCGAAGTCGGCGACCTGGAAGATCGGCGCTTCTTCGTCCTTGTTGATCGCAACGATGACCTTGCTGTCCTTCATACCCGCCAGGTGCTGGATCGCGCCCGAGATGCCGACGGCGACATACAGGTCCGGGGCAACAACCTTACCGGTCTGACCCACCTGCCAGTCGTTCGGGGCATAGCCCGAGTCAACCGCGGCACGCGACGCGCCAACGGCGGCGCCCAGCTTGTCGGCCAGGGTTTCGATCAGTTTGAAGTCCTCTTCCGAGCCGACACCACGGCCGCCCGAGACAACAACGCCAGCCGAGGTCAGCTCGGGACGGTCGCTCTCGGCAACCTTGTCCTCGACCCACGACGACAGACCTTCGGAGCCGGGCACCGAGACGGTCTCAACCGGGGCCGAACCACCTTCGCCCGCCGCGTCAAAGCTTGCGGTCCGCAGGGTGACGACCTTCTTGGCGTCGGAGGATTTCACGGTCTGGATCGCGTTGCCCGCATAGATCGGGCGCTCGAAGGTCGAACCGTCAACCACGCCGGACGCATCCGAGATCACCATCACGTCCAGCAGCGCAGCAACGCGCGGCATCACGTTCTTGGCGTCGGTGGTGGCGGGCGCAACGATGTGCTCATAGCCATCGGCCAGCGACACGATCAGGGCTGCGGTCGATTCCGCCAGGCGGTGACCCAGCGAGGCATCTTCGGCAACCAGAACCTTGGACACACCGTCGATCTTGGCAGCGGCCTCACCAGCAGCAGCGGCAGAACCGCCCGCGGCCAGAACGGTCACGTCACCCAGAGCCTTTGCGGCGTTGACGGCTTTGGCGGTGGCGTCCAGCGACAGCTCACCATTGTTGACTTCCGCGAGAAGAAGAACAGCCATTACACAGCCCCCGCTTCTTTGAGTTTCCCGACCAGCTCGTCAACCGAGCCCACGATGATACCGGCGGCACGTGCCGGCGGCTCTTCGGTTTTGACAATCTCCAGACGCGGAGTGACGTCGACGCCGTAATCGGCGGCGGTTTTCTCATCCAGCGGCTTTTTCTTCGCCTTCATGATGTTGGGCAGCGACGCATATCGCGGCTCGTTCAGGCGCAGGTCAACAGTCACGATGGTCGGCATCTTGACGCTGATGGTCTGCAGGCCGCCGTCAACCTCACGGGTGATCTTGGCGCTGTCGCCTTCGATGTCCAGCTCGGACGCGAAGGTGCCCTGGCTCCAGCCCAGCAGCGCCGACAGCATCTGACCGGTGGCGTTCATGTCGTTGTCGATCGCCTGCTTGCCAGCCAGAACGATGCCCGGCTGCTCTTCCTCGACCACTTTGGCCAGGATTTTCGCAACGGCCAGAGGCTCGATATCGGTGTGCACGTCATCGGCGGCCACAACCAGGATCGCGCGGTCGGCGCCCATGGCCAGCGCGGTCCGCAGGGTTTCCTGCGCCTGCTTCACGCCGATCGAAACGGCAACAACTTCGTCAGCCTTGCCCGCTTCTTTCAGGCGGATCGCCTCTTCCACCGCAATCTCGTCGAACGGGTTCATCGACATTTTGACATTGGCGAGATCGACACCGCTACCGTCCGCCTTAACGCGAACCTTCACATTATAGTCAATCACGCGCTTCACAGGCACGAGTACCTTCATTTTGCGCTTGCTCCTCACAAAAAACGGTAAGCCGCGAAGCGACTCCACCAATGCTCTCGGACGCCTGAATAACGTCTGAATTCGTCGCGCAACAGAGCAAAATCGTCACGTCATGGGCTTGGGACGTCGCGTTTCGTGTTTTTTGACGCTGCGGCCCGAAACTTAGCGGTTCGCGCCCGCCCTTCGGGACGGGGCTCCGCCCTTCCGGTCACCGCAGTGTCCACTGGACACTGCGCCGCTTTTAGCGGTTCGCGCCCGGAACCCACAGCACGTCCTGCGTGCCGTTTTCGTTGGCGCAACGGGCGGCCACGAAGAACCAGTCGCTGAGGCGGTTGAGGTATTTCACCGCGACCTCGTTCACGGGCTCCATGTTGGTCAGTTCCACTGCCAGCCGCTCGGCCCGGCGCGAAACGGTCCGGCATACATGCAGATGCGCCGCCAGCCGCGACCCACCGGGAAGGATGAAGCTGCGCAGCGGTTCCAGCGATTCGTTCATGGCGTCGATTTCAGCCTCGAGCCGGTCGATCTGAGAGGCGACGACTCGCAGGGGGGGATAATCGGCCTCTGCGTCCTTTTCCATCTCGGGGCGGCAGAAGTCTGCCCCCAGATCGAACAGGTCGTTCTGAATGCGCGACAGGGCGGCGTCGACCTCGCCATTGGCTTCGGTCCGGGCCACGCCGACAAAGGCGTTCAGCTCGTCAACAGTGCCATAGGCGGCTACGCGGCCGGAATATTTGGCGACCCGCTCTCCGTTGCCCAAAGCGGTTTTCCCGTCATCGCCTGTGCGTGTGTAAATTTTGTTCAGAACGACCATTTACTGTGCTCCTTGTCCACGCAGCCAGACGTAGAGCACGATCAGTACCACGGCAATGAACTGGAACAGGATGCGCAGCTGCATCATCCGGTTGCTTTTCATCGCGGCGCTTTTGCCGCTTTTGCCAAAGTTCGAAATGCCAATCGCCAGCACGACGACCACTGCCGCCATGGCCAACAGCAAAATGACCATCAAAAGGTCCATGGATGCACCGTCCGCGTTTCTTGTTTCGTTGGTCTATCATCTAGACCCACGGGGCTCAAAAGCGAACGGTTATTTTCGCCTCAGACGTCCGAGAGGATGCGGTCTATGGTGCGGGTCGGCAGGATGCGGCGCAGGTATCCGGCGATATATGTCGGTGTCGTCACATAGTATCGTGCCCGAGGGCGTTTTGATCCAACCGCATGGGCCAACTTGTCGGTTACGGCTGATGCGGGCAGTTCGAACCGGTCGGGTCCTCTGGATTCGTACAGTCTTTTCAACAGGGACGCCTCGTACCGCTCCCGCAGGGCCGAGTTCTGCCAGTTGATGAACCGCTCGAAAAACGGGATCGAGTTTTCGCGGATTTTCGAGGTGATCGGGCCGGGTTCGATCAGGATGACCTTGATATCGGTGTCGGCCAGTTCCAGGCGCAGCGTGTCCGTCAGACCTTCGACAGCGTATTTCGTCGCCACATAGGCCCCGCGCCAGGGAAAGGCCACAAAACCGAGCACCGAGGAGTTCTGAACGATTCGCCCGTGTCCCTGCGCCCGCATGACCGGAATGACTTGCCGGGTCAGCTCGTGCCAGCCAAAGAAATTGGATTCGAATATCGCGCGCAGACCCTCTGTCGGCAGATCCTCGACCGCGCCGGGCAGCCCGTGCGCCCCGTTGTTGAACAGCGCATCCAGCGTGCCGCCGGTGGCCTCCAGAACCTCGGCCAGGCCCGAGGCGATGCTGTCCGGGTCAGTGTAGTCAATGCGTGGGCTTTCAAACCCCTGCGCCCGCAGCCTGTCGCAATCCCGCTGTTGGCGACACGAGGCAAACACCCGCCATCCACGCGCACGCATTCCATGGGCCGCATCCAGACCAATGCCCGAGGAACAGCCGGTAATGAGAATGGTCTTTTTCATGATCTTCCTGACTTTGAACCTGCGCTTAAGCTATTGCGAGGTTTGGGTCAGGACAATGACAGGACGCCGTCAGTTCGAGGTTTTTCGCACCAACGAGGCAGAAACCCATCCGACCTGTTGCTGTGGCAACACGCGCAGGCGCAGCCATCCTGTGCCGGATTCGCTCAGTACCTCGACCTGCTGACCGATGGTGGCCTTGCCGATGATCGGGTAGATCGTGCCCGGCCCGTCGCGCATGTTCACGCGGGTGCCCGAGATTTCGCGAATGTCCTTTTCCGGTTCGGGCAGGGCGGGCGTTTCCGCCACGTCTTCCTGCACCTCGTCGGTGATCTGGGTCAGACCAGCCACACCGTCTTCAAGCGAGGCAAGCGTAATATTAGCGCTTTGATCTTCGAACACCGACAGGGTCGAGAAAGATTCGAGCGTGGCGTCGTCCGCCACGAACTCGACCACCTCTTCCACAGCTGATTCCGGCTGAATCCGAACGGTCGGAATGCGGGCCGCGACATTGGTCACAAGTTCCTCGGCGCGGGCAGGGGCAACGGATGGATTTGGAACAGAGGCAATGCGAACGGGTTGTTCGGCGCGCAGGCCACGCGGTTCGAAATCCGGGCCGCCGCTCATTACATAAAAGCACCAACCAAGTGCAGCGAAAGTGATAACAATAAGGCGCGTCATGGCGCATCCCCCGGTAATCGTAAGAAACAACAAATAGGCAGTAGTCTAATGCGTTCAGGGTATCATATTTCGGGGTCTGAGTCGAAAAACGGGGGAAATCCGGGGGTTGCCTCCCCCTGTTGCAAAAAGCGCCACTTGTCCCCAGCAAAATATGCGCTGCTTGCTTTACCAAGGCGCGCTTGCGGCGTATCACATCATATATGAACGATACGATCGACGACCCCAACATGGAGGCCCCCGAAAACGGGGGCGAGGTAGCCGAACCGCTGCGCCGCGCGATTGGCGAACGCTATCTGACCTATGCGCTGTCCACCATCATGCACCGGGCTTTGCCGGATGCCCGGGATGGTTTGAAGCCGGTTCACCGGCGAATCCTCTATGCCATGCGCGAGCTGCGACTCAGCGCGACGGGCGGTTTCCGTAAGTCCGCCAAGATTTCGGGCGACGTGATGGGTAACTATCACCCGCACGGTGATGCCGCGATTTACGACGCGATGGCGCGCCTGGCGCAGGATTTCAACGTTCGCTACCCGCTGGTCGACGGGCAGGGGAACTTTGGCAATATCGACGGCGACAACCCGGCGGCCTCGCGATACACCGAGGCGCGGATGACCATCGTGGCCGAGGCGCTGCTTGAGGGGCTGAACGAAGACGCGGTCGATTTTCGCGACAACTATGATGGCACGCTGACCGAACCGGTCGTGTTGCCCGCGCAGTTCCCGAACCTGCTGGCCAATGGCGCGAGCGGTATTGCGGTGGGGATGGCGACGAACATTCCGCCGCATAATATCTCGGAGCTTTGTGACGCCTGTCTGCACCTGATCAAGACGCCGGACGCGCGCGACGATACTTTGTTGAACTATGTACCTGGACCGGATTTCCCGACCGGCGGCGTCATTGTCGAGCCACCCGAGAACATTGCCCAAGCCTATCGGACCGGGCGCGGTTCGTTCCGGCTGCGCTGTAAGTATGAGGTCGAGGATCTGGGCCGTGGCCAGTGGCAGATCATCGTCACCGAGATTCCCTATCAGGTTCAGAAATCCAAGCTGATCGAAAAGATCGCGGAACTGATCCAGACCAAGAAAATCCCGATCCTCGCCGATGTGCGCGACGAATCCGCCGATGACATTCGCCTGATCCTCGAACCGCGTTCCAAGAATGTGGACCCCGAGGTGCTGATGGGCATGCTCTACCGCAACTCGGACCTTGAGGTGCGGTTCAGCCTGAACATGAACGTGCTGATCGACGGTGTGACGCCCAAGGTCTGCTCGATGAAGGAAGTGCTGCGCGCCTTCCTCGATCACCGGCAAGAGGTTCTGATCCGCCGGTCGCGTCATCGTCTGGGCAAGATTGACCACCGGTTGGAGGTGTTGGAGGGCTTTATCGTCGCCTTCCTGAACCTCGACCGTGTGATCGACATCATCCGTTACGACGACGACCCCAAGGCCGCGCTGATGCGCGAGGACTGGGGTATCGATCATGTTCGCGCGACCGATGAGTCTGATTATGTCTCGCCCAAGCCGGGTGAGGGCGAACTGTCCGAGGTTCAGGTCGACGCCATCCTCAATATGCGCCTTCGCAGCCTGCGCCGTCTGGAAGAGATGGAACTGGTCCGCGAACGCGACGCGTTGATGGAAGAGCGTGCCAACCTCGAGGACCTGCTGGCTGACCCCGGCTTGCAATGGGCCAAGATCGCCGAGCAGCTGAAAGAGACCAAGAAGACCTTCGGCAAAGACTACGAAGGCGGCGCGCGGCGCACGCAGTTTGCCGAGGCTGGGCAGGTCGAAGAGGTGCCGCTTGAGGCGATGATCGACAAAGAGCCGATCACGGTTGTCTGCTCTCAGATGGGCTGGATTCGGGCCATGACCGGTCATATCGACCTGAAGCGCGAGTTGAAGTTCAAGGACGGCGACGGCCCACGCTTCATCTTCCACGCTGAAACCACCGACCGGCTGTTGGTGTTTGCCTCGAATGGTCGATTCTATACGGTCAGCGCTGCCAACCTGCCCGGTGGGCGGGGTATGGGCGAACCGCTGCGCCTGATGGTCGATCTGCCGAACGAGGCGCAGATCATCGACATCCTGATTCACAAGCCAGGGCGCAAGCTGCTGGTAGCCTCGGATGCGGGCAACGGTTTCATGGTGCCCGAGGATGACGTGCTGGCGCAGACTCGCAACGGCAAGCAGGTGCTGAACGTCAAGGGCGACGAGACCGCAATGATCTGTAAGCCGATCGATGGGGATCACGTCGCGGTGGTGTCTCAAAACGGCAAGTTCCTAGTCTTCCCGGCGGAGGAACTGCCCGAGATGACCCGAGGCAAGGGCGTTCGCCTGCAGAAATACAACATGGCACGCGGGCGTCAGGGGACGCTGGAACTGGATGGCGGCCTGTCCGACATCACCACGTTCAACTGGGAAGAGGGCCTGAAATGGTCCATGGGCGGCGACAAAACGCGGCACGAGGCCGATATGTCCCAATGGCTGGCCAAACGGGCCAGCGTCGGGAAAAAGCCGCCCTACGGCTTCCCGCGGAACTATAAATTCTCGTGATCCAGCCTCGGTTTCTGGGGAAATCCGCCGATACGGCTTGGCACAGGCCGTATCGGTGCGCTAGATCAAAGCAAAACAGGCCTATCGAGAAGAGACCATGTTGCGCATTCTGACTTTGATCACCGGATTGGCCCTGATGGGCGCTTGTACACAGACCCAGGTTTACGAAGAACCCGAGTCGTTGGGCGAGTTCAAAATGCGGGTGAACTATGCCTTTGCTGACAAGGCGGTTCAGGGGCCGGTGTCGCGGGACGCCACTCCGGACGAATGGACGTCTGCAATCCAGAACGCGGTCGATATCCGGTTGGGTCGCTATGAGGGCGCGCAGGAATATGACATCGGAATCAGCCTCGAAGGCTATATGTTGGCCCCTCCGGGCATCCCGGTGATCTATAACCCCAAAAGCACGGCCATTGTTCTGGTCAACGTCTATGACGTGAACAAGAAAGAGTTTCTGGCCAAGGGCAAACAGTTCCAGGTGCTGGAAGACACGACCGGCGGCAGCGCCCTGAAAGGTTCGGGCCACGAGCGCACCAAAGAGGAACAAATGAGCGGTCTGGCTCTGAAAGTTGCTGACCGGGTCGAAGAGTGGTTGGCCGAGGAACATGAAGAGAACGGTTGGTTCGACAGGCGCCCTGACCTGATCCAGCCGCTGGATTCCGACGTGGTGACGCAAAATCCGGCATCATAAACGGGTTTTAACGCAGGATGTGCTTGATTTTCCCCTTTGAACCAAATATCTCGCGCGCGCAGATGTAACCACGGGACCAAGGGTCCCCCAAATCGCAAAAGGGCGCCTGAGGAATGGCAAAGGAAAAGTTTGAGCGTACAAAACCGCACGTCAACATCGGCACGATTGGCCACGTTGACCATGGTAAAACGACGCTGACCGCAGCGATCACCAAGTATTTTGGTGACTTCAAAGCGTATGACCAAATCGACGGTGCGCCGGAAGAGAAAGCGCGCGGCATCACCATCTCGACCGCCCACGTGGAATACGAGACCGAGAACCGCCACTATGCGCACGTTGACTGCCCCGGCCACGCCGACTACGTCAAGAACATGATCACCGGTGCCGCTCAGATGGACGGCGCGATCCTGGTTGTGAACGCCGCTGACGGCCCGATGCCGCAGACCCGCGAGCACATCCTGCTGGGCCGCCAGGTTGGCATCCCGAAGATGGTCGTGTTCCTGAACAAAGTTGACCAGGTTGACGACGAAGAGCTGCTGGAACTGGTTGAGATGGAAGTTCGCGAACTGCTGTCCAGCTACGAATACCCCGGCGACGATATTCCGATCGTTGCAGGTTCGGCTCTGGCCGCGATGGAAGGCAACAACCCGGAAATCGGCGAAGAGAAAATCAAGGAACTGATGGCGGCTGTTGATGACTACATCGACACCCCTGAGCGTGCTGTTGACCAGCCGTTCCTGATGCCGATCGAAGACGTGTTCTCGATCTCGGGTCGTGGTACCGTTGTGACCGGCCGTGTTGAGCGTGGCGTGATCAACGTTGGCGACGAGATCGAAATCGTTGGTATCCGCGACACCGCGAAAACCACCTGCACCGGCGTTGAAATGTTCCGCAAGCTGCTGGACCGCGGCGAAGCCGGCGACAACATCGGCGCCCTGCTGCGTGGTGTTGACCGTGACGGCGTTGAGCGTGGTCAGGTTCTGTGTAAGCCGGGTTCGGTTACACCGCACACCAAGTTCGAAGCCGAAGCCTACATCCTGACCAAGGAAGAAGGCGGCCGTCACACTCCGTTCTTCGCGAACTACCGTCCGCAGTTCTACTTCCGTACAACTGACGTGACCGGCACCGTGACCCTGGCCGAAGGCACCGAGATGGTCATGCCCGGCGACAACGTGTCGTTCGGCGTTGAGCTGATCGCCCCGATCGCGATGGAAAACGGTCTGCGCTTCGCGATCCGCGAAGGCGGCCGCACCGTCGGCGCCGGCGTTGTGTCGAAAATCATCGAATAATTCGCTCTAGCGAATGATCGAACGGAAAGGGCGTCCCTCGGGGCGCCCTTTTTCTATGCGCGCACTCCGTCGGATTAATCCTGTCTTCATCATTCGGTAAAGAAGCGACCCCATGTACGCCTTGAGACAAAGAGCGCCGGTCCCAAACCACGCCATTTGTTCTCATGTTGCAATCATATCCGCTTGAACGCATCAAAAGCTCGCCCCGCGCGGGTCGATACGCCAAGGGGTCAGAAGATGGGGAATACCATGTTTGGACTTCAGTTCGTACAATACGGCACACGCATCCTGCACAGCAAAGACCTGGATGACATGCAGACGGCAATCCTTGATGAAGAGGGTTTCGAAGGTGGTACGGGCGGATCGCAACCCCAGAAATTGGTTAAGTTGACAGCCTGCTATTCGGGTCACCCGAGCAAGCACGCACCCCAGCGCCACTTTTCTTCCAAATAAACCTTCGTTCTTGCCGGTCTTCGTCGCCTGGTCCGGGAACGGCACAGAAATCTTCCATGTCGGGTGACGGCACGGCTAAACTCATCATGCTCCTTTAAAAGCGCGCTGCACGATTTGGCGCGCATAACTGACGAGGCAAGGCATGGTGGGTTTGGACCTGTTGGTGAATGCGGCGAACGTCTTTTACCTGATTTCGTATTCGGTCCGAGACATTTTCTGGTTACGGGTGCTGACGGTAATCGGGGCGCTGATCCTGTTGCCCTATTATTATCTGCAAAGCACACCGCTTTGGGCGCCGATCGGGTGGAACCTGTTTTTCACAGGTATCAACATCTTTTGGATCATACGGCTGTTGCTTGAACGCCGCCCGGTGCCATTTACCGATACGGAACGGCATCTGTTCGAAACTGCGCTGCGCACTTTCAGCGAACGTGACGCGTATAACCTGCTTAAGTCGGGCGTCTGGAAAACCGTTCCCGCCGGGACAAGGATGTTGACGCAGGGCGACCCCGTTCCACGCCTGTCGCTGATCGTGGAGGGTGAATTCAGCGTTGAAATAAACGGCAATCGTGTCGACACGTTGGGCGAGGGGCGTTTCCTCGGCGGCACGGCATTTCTGAGCAGGGATCAGGATTTTTCGGCGCCGGTGACCGTGACGGCGCTTGGGCCGTCACGTGTCATAGACTGGGAGATGTCCGCCCTGAACGCCGAACTTCTGAAACAACCAGATCTGGCGATTTCGATAGAAGCCAGCCTCGGGCTTGAAATCTCGCGCTTTCTGCAAACGGCGCGCGTGCAGATCCCTTAGAGGGCGCTTTCAGCCGCAGCCCGAACCGCGCGGATGTTTTCCCCGTAGACCTCGGGATTGGACACCGACCCGCCTTTGAAGACGGCGGACCCGGCGACCAGAACGTCGGCACCTGCTGCCGCCACCAGAGGCGCGGTCTGCGGATCAACGCCGCCGTCGATCTCGATATGCACGGGGCGGTCGCCGATCATCTGGCGCAACTTGCGCACTTTGTTGGTCATGTCGATGAACTTCTGGCCACCAAATCCGGGGTTCACGGTCATAACGCAGACCAAATCTGTCAGGTCCAGCAGATGCTCGACCGCCTCAGCCGGGGTGCCGGGGTTCAGGGCGACGCCGGCTTTCATGCCAGCGGCGCGGATGGCCTGCAGGGTGCGATGGGTGTGCGGTCCAGCCTCGACATGGGCGGTCAGGATATCGGCCCCGGCATCGGCATAGGCCTGAATATAGGGATCGACAGGCGTGATCATCAGGTGCACGTCCATCACCGTTTTGACATGCGGACGAAAGGCTTTGACGGCGGGCGGGCCAAACGTCAGGTTCGGGACGAAATGGCCGTCCATCACGTCGACATGGACCCAATCGGCGCCCTGGGCCTCGATGGCCTGAATCTCTTGTCCGAAATTGGCGAAATCGGCAGACAGGATCGACGGGGCGATCTTGATGGTGCGGTCAAAGCTCATGGCGGCCTCATGTCAGCTGAAGAGTCGCGGTCGCGTATACCTGTGCCGCGCTGCAAAGGGTAGCCCCCGCGACTCGCACGTCGTTACAAAACTTTCACCACACTGACACACAGCCGTTGAATGGCATCTGTAGCTGACCGCCAACACGAATTGGGGGTGGCACGTGCTGCGTATCGAGAAACTGACCAAACGCTTCGGCGACAATGTGGCCGTGGACGCGGCAACGCTGGATGTGGACAAGCCGTGCATGATCGGCATCATCGGTCGATCGGGTGCAGGCAAGTCCACCCTGCTGCGGATGATCAACCGCCTGACGGATTCCAGCGACGGTCAGATCCTGTTTGAAGGCCGTGATGTGACTCAGTTGAAGGGTCGCGAAAAGCGTGCCTGGCAGGCCGAATGCGCGATGATCTTTCAGCAGTTCAATCTGGTGCCGCGCATGGATGTGGTCTCGAACGTGCTGCACGGCACGCTGAACCGCCACTCGACACTGGCGACCATGTTCAACCTGTTTCCGATGGACGAGATTCACCGCGCCATCGACATTCTGGACCGTCTGGGCATCGCCGAGCACGCGCCCAAGCGGGCCGAGGCGCTGTCGGGCGGTCAGCAGCAGCGCGTTGCCATTGCGCGCGCCCTGATGCAGGACCCCAAAATCATTCTGGCGGACGAACCCATCGCCTCGCTGGACCCGATGAACGCTCAGGTGGTGATGCAGGCGCTGCGCCGCATCCACGAAGAGGACGGCCGTACCGTCATCGCCAACCTGCACACGCTGGACACTGCGCGTCGCTATTGTGACCGCGTGGTAGGTATGCGCGACGGGCGCATTGTTTTCGACGGTTTGCCCGAACAGCTGACCACCGGCGTAGCCCGCGAGATTTATGGCGCCGATGCCAGCTTCTCGGAAGAGGCGACCTCAACCGAGATCGAGACGCTGGACGCCACCCAGAAGGCCCTGATGGAAGCTGAAGCGACCATCTGAGCCAACCACCCCCTTTCATCGCCCGGTCCGGTGAAAGGCCGGGGTAATCAAACTGGAGAGAGACAGATGAAAAAACTGATTGCTGCGCTGGCGGCGACCACTGCACTGGCCGCACCTGCCATGGCCGAAGAAATCAGCGAATTCCGCATCGGCATTC
This sequence comes from Ruegeria sp. CG11, assembly GCF_056537245.1. Taxonomy (NCBI): domain Bacteria; kingdom Pseudomonadati; phylum Pseudomonadota; class Alphaproteobacteria; order Rhodobacterales; family Roseobacteraceae; genus Ruegeria; species Ruegeria sp. CG11. The sequence continues at coordinate 386,242 of NZ_JBQFRE010000002.1, read as the reverse complement.
TGGGCGGTGAGAACGCTCAGGATCGTCTGAACAACAACGAATGTCTGCGCGTTTACACTGAAGAAGCGCTGGGTGTTCCTGCGAAACTGTTCGCGCCTGCCGACTATAACGGCGTGATCCAGGGCCTGCTGGGCGGCACCATCGACGTGGCCTGGTTGGGCGCGTCGGGTTACGCGAAAACCTACCTGTCTGACCCCGAAGCCGTTGAGCCGGTGCTGGTCAAGGTCAACACCGATGGCGGCTTTGGCTATTACTCGGTTGGCTTTGCCCGCAAGGATAGCGGCATCACCTCGCTGGAAGACATGAAAGGCAAGGCTTTTGGGTTTGGTGATCCGAACTCGACCTCGGGCTATCTGATCCCGTCGATCGAAATTCCTGCTGCAATTGATGCGACCATGGAATCGGGCGACTACTTCGGCGAAGTGAAGTTCACCGGCGGTCACGAGCAGACCATCGTTGCCGTCAACAACGGCGACGTTGATGGCGGCGTAACCTGGGCCGATGGTCTGGGCGAATGGGAAGACGGGTATCAGTCGGGCGCCCTGCGCCGCGCCGTGGATGCGGGTCTGGTCGACATGAACGACATGGTCGAAATCTGGAAATCCAAGCCGATACCGGAAGGTCCGGTTGTGGTTCGCAAGGCACTGCCGGAAGATGTCAAAGCCAAAGTGACCGAGCTGTGGGACACGCTGAGCGAGAAAGACCAGGATTGCTTCTACGGTGTTGCTGCGGGCGAGGCCAAAAGCTTCGACCCGATCACGCATGACGCCTACGAAGTCATCATCGAAGCGCGCAAGCTGAAATCCAACTAAGCCTGCATATCCAATGATCGGGGTCTGGTGTTGAAACCGGGCCCCGTTTCCACTCAGGAGCATTCCATGACAGACCTGACTGCAGGCCCCCCTGGCGTTGACCAGATTCGGGCCGACTATGCCGAGATGACCCGGCGCAAGCGGGTCTATGGTGGTATCCTCCTGATCGTGTTCGTGGCCTTGATGGCTGCGGGGTTTCGCACGGCTGACGACCGCAACGCGGGCAGTTTCATCGACGGCTGGCACCGCATTCTGGACTATCCGGCCGAGGTCCTGTCCGAGGCGTGGGAAAAGATCGGGGCCATGCCGGAAAATCTGGTCGAGTTCTTCCCGGCGCTGGTCGAAACGCTGAACATCGCGGCAGCTTCTACCCTGATCGGCACTATCGTGGGCACGTTTCTGGCGCTGATGTCGACCCGCGGCATGGCGCTTTGGCCCGCGCTGATCCCGCTGTTTCGGCGCATCTCGGACGCCTTCCGTGCAATTCCCGAGATCGTCATCGCGCTGGTTCTGATCTTCATTCTGGGCGGTGGCCCGGTGCCCGCGATGATCGCCATCGCAATTCACACGGCGGGCGCGCTGGGCAAACTGTTTTCCGAAGTGAACGAAAACGCCTCGCTCAAACCGGTCGAGGGGCTGCAGTCGGTTGGCGCCAACTGGTCGCAACGCATGTATCTGGGAGTGATCCCGCAGGTTGGGCCCAACTTTGTCAGCTATGCCCTGCTGCGGTTCGAGATCAACATCCGTGCTTCGGCCATCCTTGGTTTCGTCGGCGCAGGTGGTCTGGGCTATGAGCTGCGCAATGCGATGTCCTGGGGGCAGGGGCGCTATGACGAGGCGGCCGCCATCTTCATCCTTTTGTTCGTCACCATTATCGTCGTGGATCAGATCTCGGGCTATCTGCGCGACCGTCTGGCCCACGGGTCGGAAAAAGGAGCCTCGGCATGAGCACCTTTGCAATCAACCTGACCGTTGATGACCTCAAGGCCGAGGCGGATCGCATGTTCAATCGCAAAAGGCTGGTGAATTTCGGCCTGCCTGCGCTGGTTCTGGCCTATCTGGTCTACGTATTCTTTGCCTTCGATGTGCCGGGTCTGGCGGCGCGGGCGAATTGGGACAACGGCAAGACGCTGGTTTCGGACAGCTACAGCTACAAAACCCATATCGAGCGGGACAACCGCTCGGGTGAGGTGTCCGCCGCCATCGAGGGTGAGCGCAAGGGCGCATATCCCACGGGTCAGGCCCCGGACTGGGTGACACTGGGCGAGACAACTGTGATTGATCTGGAAGACGGTCATGTCGTTCGTTTCGGTCCCGAAACGGTCGAGTATGACATCCCCGGCTATGGCATTGTTCGGGCGACACCAACCCGTCTGGCCGGGGTGCAGGCGGAATTGCCCACAGGTGACGTGCCAGACTGGATCAGCGTGTCAAAAAACCGCCTGGCGGTCACCACGGATGCGGGGCGTCTGACCGTAACCCGCAACCGGTCCGAGGTGTTCCGCTATTTCACCGGGTGGGAGCTGTTCTGGTTCACGCTCGACAGTCCGTATTACGGCAAGTCCTTCCCTGAACTGGCCGGGCGCGCCATGAACGGAGAGGCCGGTGCGATCCTGAACGATTTCTGGACCAACAAGATGTGGCGGCATCAGGATGTGGCCTGGGCCATCTTTGAGACCATCCTGATGGCGTTTCTGGGCACGCTAGGTGCCGCGATTGTGGCTTTGCCGTTGGCCTTTCTGGCGACGCGCAATTTCAACTCGATGAAGACCGTGCGTTTCGCGACCCGCCGGGTGTTCGACTTTGTTCGTGGTGTGGACGCTCTGATCTGGACCGTGGTTCTGGCCCGCGCCTTTGGGCCCGGCCCGCTGACCGGTGCGCTGGCCATTCTGGTGACCGATACCGGCACCTTCGGCAAGATCTTCTCCGAAGCGCTGGAGAACGTGGACAACAAACAGATCGAGGGCGTGCAATCCACCGGCGCCAACGCCCCGCAGCGTTATCGGTTTGGCGTGATCCCGCAGGTGACGCCGGTGTTGCTGAGCCAGTTGCTCTATTTCCTTGAATCCAACACCCGCAGCGCCACCGTGATCGGTGCAATCACCGGTGGCGGGATCGGTCTGCTGCTGACGCAGGCGATCATCACTCAGAAGGACTGGGAAGAAGTGGCCTATTACATTGTCCTGATCATTCTGATGGTGATGCTGATGGACTGGTTCTCGGGCTGGCTGCGCCGACGTCTGATCCAGGGTGAAACGGGTAAAAAGCGCAAAAAACGCGCGTCGAAAGAAAAACGGCTGCCGGTGGGCTGATCAGGGATCAATGACTATGGCACGCCTGCGCCCCGACCAGCCTTTTATCCATCCCGATTGCCAGATCACGAACAGCACATTTGGTGCATATGTCGAGATCGGTGCAGGCAGTCGTGTCGCGAACTCGGCCTGGGGGGATTACTCCTATTGCGACCGGACCTGCGATATCGCCAATGCCGAGATCGGAAAGTTCGCCAATATCGCCAGTTTTACACGGATCGGAGCAACGGATCACCCGATGGAAAAAGCGTCTCAGCATCATTTCCTTTACCGGTCCGCGGCTTACTGGGATGATGTCGAAGACGATCAGGACTGGTTCGCCTATCGCGCCAGCCGCAAGGCCGTGATCGGACATGACACATGGATCGGCCACGCGGCGATCATCAAGCCCGAAGTGACGATTGGCCATGGCGCGGTGGTGGCTTCGGGCGCCGTGGTGACCAAGGATGTTGATCCGTACACTATTGTCGGTGGTGTAACGGCCCAACCGATCCGCCTTCGCTTCTCGAAGGGCACTGCCGAACGAATGCTGGCTTTGGCCTGGTGGGGCTGGGACACCCAGCGCCTTCGAACCGCATTGCCGGACTTCCGGTCCCTCGGGGCAGAAGCCTTTCTTGAAAAATACGAATAAGCCTGTCGTGCAAGAGCGCGGAAATGCTCCCGCACCCGCAGGAGCATCGGCAGCGCCGATCCCCCTTGGCGGCTTTGGGCGTAGCGCCGCGCAAAGCGCGGCGCTACGCCCAACGAGATGAGGTCTCCGCAAGGAGGCTGAAGACGGGCGGGAGGTCTCTGTTGCCTAGTCGTCGTGCATTGTCAGCGTCACCCGTTCCCCGGCAAATACGGTGCGTCCGTATTCAACCGGCACGCCTGACAAGTCGGCGTTCACCCCGATTGAAAACAGCACCGGCGCACCTTCCGGCAAATGCAGATGCAGAGCCTGTGTTGCCGTCGCAGCCCGCGCTGTCAGGCGGGTCGAAATGCGCGTATAATCCGGAACGCCACAGCGTTGCAGGGCCTTGGTCACGGATTGCGTCTCTTGCAGAGCGGTCAGGATGTCGGGCAGGCGGTCTGCTGGAAAGGTGCTCTGGAACAGGGCTATGGGCTGACCATCTGCCAGCGAAAGCCCGTCATACACATGCACCTTGTCGCCTGGGGCCAGTTGCAATGCCTCGGCCTCGGTTTCATCCGCGGCGCGCGTGGTCAGCGACAAGATCGTCTTGCCGGGTATCTTGCCGCTGGCCGAGATGCTCTTGTGGTATCTAACGCGCTTACCGATCGGGTAATCGGTCGGGCGCGCAGCCACAAATACACCTGCGCCGCGCCTTGGATGCACCAACCCTTGTTCCGCCATATCCGCCAACGCACGCCGTACCGTGTGGCGATTAACGCCGTGTTGTGCGGCCAGTTGCGCCTCAGTCGGCAGGCGGTCTCCGGTAATGTACCGCCCCTCGGCGATGTCCGAGGTCAAGCTTAGCGCGATGCTTTTCCAGACCGGCGTTTTGCTCATGTCACCAAACTTTCACAGTTCCACGGATTGCGGGACTCACTTCAGGGGTGTAATATTTGTCTAGTTGTATAGTTCACGTAGACAACCCGGCCAAGAGGTTTCGATGGCGGATTACCAGAATATTGCAAATACCGCTCGCCGGGACTGGATGGGCCTTTTGGCGCGTGCCCCGGATGACGCGCTGATCGAGTTGTGGGGCAAGGTTGGAACGCCCCCGAGCTTTGACTGGCTTCGCAGCCCTGAAGTGGGCGGTGTCATGGTGCGCGGTCGGACAGGGGGCACAGGCGCGCCGTTCAACCTTGGTGAAATGACCGTCACGCGGTGTTCGCTGGTGCTGAAGGACGGCACGGTCGGACATGGATATGTACAGGGCCGGTCGAAGCGCAAGGCTGAAGCTGCAGCGCTGATCGATGCGCTAATGCAGACCGATGCAGCCGAGGAAATTCGTGCCTTGGTAATCACACCGCTCAGCCAGCAGATGCAGGACGCTAAAACGGCGCGGGCCGCAAAAGCCGCTGCCACGAAAGTTGAGTTCTTCACGCTGGTACGGGGAGAGGATTAATGAACGCGCAAACCCAGTTTTCGGGCGGCTTTGACAATGCACCGATCGATGCAGCCCATGCCTTCCGCGCCGCTATGACAGTCATGGCACGGCCAGGTGAGATTCGGTTGATTTCGGGTGCGCAACCACCCGCGCCTTTGTCTGCGGCAGCGGGGACGTTGCTGTTGACCCTGTGTGATCCGGAAACGCGTGTGCATCTGGCGGGCGACTTGGACACGGATACTGTGCGTCAATGGCTGACATTTCACACAGGCGCACCGATTTCCGAGGCGCCCGAGGCGGATTTTGCCGTTGGATCATGGCAGGCGCTTGGGCCGCTGTCCCAGTATCGCATCGGAACACCGGAATATCCTGACCGGTCGGCCACCCTGATTGTCGAATGCGACGACTTGCAACAAGCGGGTGCGGAACTGACCGGCCCGGGGATCAAAGATACAGCGCGTCTGTCCTTGCCGGATGTGCCTGCGCTTCAGGCGAACGCGGCGCTCTATCCTTTGGGCTGCGACTTCTTCTTCACAAGCAGTGACAGGCTGGCGGCCCTGCCGCGCAGCACGCAGATCAGGGCGGAGGGTTAGGCCATGTATGTCGCTGTCAAAGGTGGTGAGAAGGCCATCGATAACGCTCATGCCTGGTTGGCCGAAGAGCGCCGCGGATCGACCAATATTGCCGAACTGAGCATCGCGCAAATCCGCGAACAGCTGTCGCTTGCGGTAAACCGGGTGATGGCTGAAGGGTCCTTGTACGACCCGGACTTGGCGGCCCTGGCAATCAAACAGGCGCGTGGTGATCTGATCGAGGCGATCTTTCTGATCCGCGCCTACCGCACGACCTTGCCCCGGTTCGGCTATTCCAACCCGGTGGACACCGGTAAGATGGCTTGTGACCGCCGCATCTCGGCCACGTTCAAGGATGCGCCGGGCGGTCAGGTGTTGGGGCCGACCTTCGATTACACTCACCGGCTGTTGGATTTCAAACTGTCCGCCGAGGGTGAAGTTCCCGCAGCCCCTGAAGCCCAACCACGTGTGGAGCCGACACCGCATATCACCGAGTTTCTCAAGGGCGAGGATATCATTCAGGACGAACCCGCCAGCGACGCCACCCCCGGCGACCTGACCCGCGAGCCGATGGAGTTCCCGGCCGGTCGCCCCCTGCGTCTGCAATCGCTGACGCGAGGGGATGAAGGGTTCGTGCTGGGCATGGCCTATTCGACACAACGCGGTTACGCCCGAAACCATGCCTTTGTCGGCGAGTTGCGTATCGGCAAGGTCGCGGTCGAGATGGACATCCCCGAACTAGGCTTCGCTATCGACATCGGCGAGGTCGAGTTGACCGAATGCGAGACCGTCAACCAGTTCAAGGGATCAAAGACCGAACCGCCGCAGTTCACCCGCGGCTATGGGCTGGTCTTTGGTCAATCGGAGCGTAAGTCCATCGCCATGGCTCTGGTTGATCGGGCGCTGCGCTGGGAAGAACTGGGTGAGGATAATCTGGGCGCACCTGCACAGGATGAGGAGTTTGTCCTGAGCCACGCCGACAACATTCAGGCCACCGGGTTCCTCGAACACATCAAGCTGCCGCACTACGTGGATTTCCAGTCCGAATTGGAACTGGTCCGCAAGCTGCGCCGCGAGGCCGAAGAACGGATCACACCGAGGGAGGCTGCGGAATGACCTTAGGGACCAGACTGTTCAACGCCGGTGGCTTCGGCACTTGTCCGCGCTTCTGCTTTCCCGGATCGGGCACTGTTGCGTTTCGAACACTGATGCGACGCGCCAACCGAACACCAGACCCCCTTTGGGTCTCTCCGTTGCGCGCGGCGGCGATGTCTCGCGTGACGGTTATGTCTGAAGAGATACGCCAAAATGACCAAAACGAACGCGGTAACAACAATTACGTCCATAAAAACACCAATAAAAAAGCGAAGTACAAAAAATGAATGAGTATAATTTCGCATATTTGGACGAGCAAACCAAGCGGATGATCCGCCGTGCCATTCTGAAAGGGCTGGCCGTCCCTGGATATCAGGTGCCCTTTGCCAGCCGTGAGATGCCGATGCCTTATGGTTGGGGTACCGGTGGGGTGCAGGTCTCGGCCGCGACGCTGACGCCGGATGATACCTTCAAGGTGATTGATCAGGGCGCGGATGACACCACCAACGCCGTTTCGATCCGCAAGTTCTTCGAGAACACCGCCGGGGTTGAAACCGCCGAGGAGACCGAGAAGGCGACGGTCATCCAGACCCGTCACCGCATCCCCGAGGCAAAGCTGACCGAGGATCAGATACTTGTCTATCAGGTGCCGATCCCGGAACCTTTGCGGTTTCTGGAGCCGCGCGAGACCGAGACGCGCAAGATGCACAGCCTTGAGGAATATGGCCTGATGCACGTGAAATTGTACGAAGACATCAGCCAGCACGGCGCGATTTCGACCTCGTACGCCTATCCGGTGAAAGTGTCGGGGCGGTACGTGATGGACCCGTCTCCGATCCCGAAGTTCGACAACCCCAAGCTTGAGATGGATGCGATTCAACTGTTCGGGGCTGGACGGGAACAGCGCATCTATGCGGTGCCGCCACATACTAGGGTCGTCAGCCTTGATTTCGAGGATTATCCGTTCGAAGCCACCAAGGCCGACCATCCCTGCGATCTGTGCGGTGCCGAGGACAGCTATCTGGACGAAGTGATCATGGATGACGCGGGAAACCGGATGTTTGTTTGTTCCGACACCGATTACTGCCGGTCCCGCCGCGCCCAGGGTCACGAAGGACGCTTGAGCAAGGAGGATGCGGCATGACCCCGTTGTTACAGGTCAATGGCATCGAAAAGCGGTATGGCGCGCGGATCGGCTGTGCGGATGTCAGCTTTGATCTCTACCCCGGCGAGGTGATGGGCATCGTCGGCGAAAGCGGTTCTGGCAAATCGACCTTGTTGAACTGTCTTGCGGGGCATTTGGAGCCTGATGCCGGGCAGGTGGTATTTGATACGCGCACCGATGGCCCGGCGGATACAGTGACCATGTCAGAGCCCGAACGGCGGATGCTGGGCCGTACCGACTGGGCTTTTGTCCACCAGCATGCCCGCGATGGCCTGCGGATGTCGGTGAGTGCAGGCGGCAATATCGGTGAGCGGCTAATGGCCGTTGGCGACCGTCACTATGGCCAGATCCGGGATCGGGCGATTGACTGGTTGGGCCGGGTCGAGATCGACGGCGCCCGCGTGGATGACCGTCCGACCGCGTTTTCAGGTGGGATGCAGCAACGCCTGCAGATCGCGCGTAATCTGGTGACGGGGCCTCGGCTGGTGTTCATGGACGAGCCGACAGGTGGTCTGGATGTCTCGGTTCAGGCGCGGCTGCTGGACCTGCTGCGCGGGCTGGTGCGTGAAATGGGGCTGAGCGCCATTATCGTCACGCATGATCTGGCTGTGGTGCGCCTGTTGGCGGACCGGCTGATGGTGATGAAGGACGGTCACGTGGTCGAGGCCGGTTTGACCGATCAAGTGCTGGACGATCCGCAACATGCTTACACGCAGTTGCTGGTGTCCAGCGTGTTGCAGGTGTGAGAGATGATTGAACTGAAAAACGTCAGCAAAAGCTTTACCCTGCACAATCAGGGCAGCGCGGTCATTCCGGTGATGGAGGGCGCGACCCTTAGTGTTGCACCCGGCGAATGCGTCGCCCTGACCGGTGCGTCCGGGGCGGGCAAGTCCACCCTGATGCGGGTGATCTACGGCAACTATCTGGCGGCCTCCGGTCAGGTAATGGTCGGTGGCCTGGATGTGGCACAGGCCGAGCCGCGCGAGATTCTGACATTGCGCCGCGAGACGCTGGGCTATGTCAGCCAGTTTCTGCGCGTGGTGCCTCGGGTGCCGACGCTGGAGGTGGTGGCAGAACCCTTGTTGGCCGTTGGGTGTGACCGGCAAGTGGCGCTGGACAAGGCCGCGACTTTGTTGGTGCGGTTGAACATACCGGAACGTCTGTGGTCGCTGAGCCCGACAACCTTTTCCGGCGGAGAGCAACAGCGGGTGAACATCGCCCGCGGCTTTGCGCATGACTATCCGGCAATGCTGTTGGACGAACCCACGGCCTCGCTGGATGCGCAGAACAGGGAAACGGTGCTGTCGCTGATCGAAGAGGCCAAGGCGCGCGGTGCCGCCATCGTTGGCATTTTCCACGATATCGGCGCGCGCAAACAGGTTTGCGACCGCGAGATCAACGTCTCGGACTTTACCCCCGGAGTGGCCGCATGAGCCTTGCGCCTGTTATAGCGGTCGTTGGTCCTTCGGGCGTTGGCAAGGACAGCGTGATGGAGGCGCTGGAGACCCGCGTGCCGGGTATCGTCAGAGCCCGCCGGGTGATCACCCGGCCCGAAGGCGAAGAGGGCGAAGATTTCGACCGTGTATCCGTTGAAGTGTTTCAGCAGATGGCAGCCGAGGGCGCCTTTGCCCTGCATTGGCCCGCGCATGGGTTGTTCTACGGCGTGCCCAAGGGAATTAATGACCTGAGGCACAAATCGGATGCGGTTCTGGTCAACCTGTCCCGGGCGATTCTGCTGCAGGCGCAAGAGGTGTTTGGCGATCTGATTGTGATCTCGCTAACCGCTGATCCCGAGGTGCTGGCGCAACGCCTGTCAACACGCGCCCGCGAATGCGTTCTTGAACAGGAGCGGCGGCTGTCGCGCGCTGCGAAACTGCTGCCAGTGGGATTGAAACGGGTCATCGAGATTGACAACTCGGGGTCGTTGGAGGCGACAATTGCCGCCATCCTGTCACAGCTTCAGCCGGAAAGGGCGTAGCGATGGATCAGATGAAAACGCCCGTCTTCAGCCTCGCCCATAAGGGCCAGATCGGTGATCTGGAACGGCTTAGGCAGCAGGGGGACAAGCTGCGATTGCAACGCGGCTTGAACCGTTGCCAGCGTCGGCTTGCTCAGTTTGCCAGTAAGGGTGATGTGAAAGCGGAAAGCTTCCATCACGTAAGGATAGCCCCATTGCATCAGATTGGCGTCTTGCGCGGGCGACAGGCCAGCAGCGCGGCGGCGCTCCAGTTCAACCTCAGACGCGGGCGAGCGGAAACTGTCCAGATCGCGCACACAGGCGGCGGCCAGCGTATTCAGCGCGGCCTCATCCCCCAACGGGCGCAGGGCCAGAAACCGACCGAGGCGTGCGATTTCCAGCCCGTCCAGCGTGACCGGAGGCTGCGTCTGTGCAAGCCGCGTGCAGGCCTCGGTCAACGCCTCCACCGATTGTCCGTCGCGCAGGCGGAAGGGCGGCTTCATCGTCGCGTGCAGCCCGTATTTGCGCGGCACCTGCGTGACGGCGGCAACGTCCACGCTATCGACTATCGGATGCGCGATGACCTCGCCGATTTCCATGTCCCAGCCCAGCCAGCTGGTGGCGAATTTCGTCCATTCAGCCTCGGCCGGTGGTGCAAAATAGATCGCGTATCGCGTGAATGTCACATTGGCCTCCTATGCGTGGCCTTCCCAATAGCTCAGACTGTGTGAAGTTCAGATGACAGAAGAAATGATCCTTGCCAATGCCATGCTTGTTCTGCCGGATGAGACCGTGACGGGCAGCGTGCGGATTGTTGGCGAAACCATTACCGAGATCGCCACAGGCACCGCGATTCCTGTAGGGGCGGTCGATTGCGGCGGTGACTATGTCAGCCCCGGTCTGGTCGAACTGCATACGGATAACCTTGAGCGTCATATCCAGCCACGCCCCAAGGTCGACTGGCCTCATGCGGCGGCGATCCTGGCCCATGATGCCGAACTGGCCAGCACCGGGATCACGACGGTCTTCGACGCGATGCGCATCGGCTCGATCCCCAGTGGCAATCGGTACAAGAAATATGCCCGCGAACTGTCGCGTGAACTGTGGCAATTGCGCGAACAGGACGCGCTGAAAATCAGCCACTTTCTGCACCTGCGGGCCGAGGTGTGCTCGGAAACACTGGTGGCTGAATTGGACGAGTTCGGCCCCGAAGACCGCGTCGGGCTGGTGTCACTGATGGACCACACGCCCGGGCAGCGGCAGTTCCGGGATATGTCGCAGCTCGAAGCCTACATGAAGGGCAAGCACGGCATGACCGATGACGACTTTCTGCAGCATGTCGTGCAGCTTAAGGCCTTGCGGGACCGGTTCGGTGACCAGCACGAGGTAGAAACCGTCAAGGCCGCCCAGCGTTTCGGTGCGATGCTGGCCAGTCACGATGATACCACGCAGGAACAGGTAGCGGTGTCCGCCGGTCACGGCATTCGGCTGGCTGAATTCCCCACCACGGTCGAGGCCGCCCGGGCCTGCCACGATCGCGGTATCAAGGTGATGATGGGTGCGCCCAATGTGATCCGCGGGGGATCGCATTCCGGCAACGTGGCAGCGCAGGAGCTGGCCGATCTGGGCCATCTCGACATTCTGTCCTCGGACTATGTTCCGGCCGCGCTGCTGTTGTCTGCGACACGTCTGGGCGAGAGTTGGGGGGATATGGCGCGCGGACTGCGCACCGTAACCCAAACCCCGGCGCGCGTTGTCGGTTTGGAGGATCGTGGAGAATTGCGCCATGGCGCCCGCGCGGACATCATCCGGTTCCGTATGCGCGAGGGCGCACCCGCTTTGAACGGTGTCTGGTCACGCGGGCGGCGCGTGGCCTGATCAGGCGCGATAGAACAGATACCGGTCCGGCGCGATCGTGTCCGGGCCGCTGATCTGTTCAAACCCCACCAGAGGCTGACCAGAGATCAGCAATCCGCCGGGCCGCATCACCTGTGCAATCAGAGGGCTAAGGCGCGCCGCTTCGGCCACGTCTTCTTCTTTGATGCCGCGTCCGAAGTCATAATGCGCCAGCGCGATTTTGGCCCCGCCTGCTGCCAGTTTTTCCAGCATGGGTTCTGCTTCGCCCTGCAAAAAATCCTCGGCCGGAGGGGTGCTGGACGGGTGGCATTGCAGCACCCGATCCATCACCCAGATGCGCCGCTGCGGCAGTATCTCCCGCAGGTGATCATAGGTGCGGCCATTGCCCAGCCCCATGTCCAGAACGTCGCCCTCCATCTTGCTGATCTGAGCGACGGCCCAGTTCAGCCCGTCGCGTTGCGCAGTTAGGCGGCGCAGCATGGAATCCAGTCGGCTCATTCGGGGTCTCCGTTTGGTGTGTCGGCGGGCAAAGTCCAGGCGACACCGGGGCCGTCCAGGAGCCTGCGCAGCAATTCTTCGGTAAAGGCCCAGATGTCGGGATCATGGACCAGATGGTGGGTCAAAATTCCGAAAGGTTCGGCATTGTCGGTTCGACCTTTGCGTCGGTCTCGCAGCATCTCGGACGTTTGGGCAATCAGCTTGTCCGGGGCGACCAGCCCTCGTGATCCCCGCCAGTCGATCGGGTCCAGATGGGTGTTGATCTGCTCCAGCCCCGGTGCAGGCACGCGCATATTGCGCGGGGTTGCGGTCGAGATAACGCGATACCCCAGCCCCGGTAACTCCCGAACCACTTCGGGCGCGATCCGGTTCCAGGGGGGGACGAAGATCGGGCACAGCCTGCCTTCGAACAATGCGTGCAACCGTTCGAACCCCGCATGCGCGTCGGCAAGGATATCCGGCATCGGTCTGTGCAGGCGGAATTCGGACCTCTTTTCCTTTGGCAGCGCGTGGTTCTGATGCGCCCAGCCGTGTACAACTGGGATCAGCGTGTCGTGCTGCCCGACATACTCCACCAACCCGGTGTCGGCATCGCGAGGGATGATCGCAAGATGGACGGGCAGGCCGAGGGTCCGGGACAGCTCTGACAGAGTTTCAAGTTGCGGCGTTGCCGAGACCGCGTCATCGTCCCGCCACCACAGGGGCAGGGTGAGACCCTGCGTCCGCCAGATTTGCAACTCGGTTTCCAAGGGGCGCCAGTCGACTGTCATGCCCGCCCCCTCAAGGAACATGCGATCTCAACCGATCTGTCGGCCCCGTCAAAGCCCTTGGAGGCTACCGGGCGGGGACCTTCGGACATGACGGTGGCGACTGCCTGCGCCAAAGCCGTTCCATCAAGTTTCTTGCTGGGCAACACTTCGATGGCGGGCAGGTCCGAGAGGCTCTGCCCCCGCAAACCCTGCTCAACCTCTTTGCCATCGTCGAACGGCACAAACACGGCGGGCGTCCCCGATTGCAGGATATCCAGCGCGGTGTTGTAGCCGCACATACTGACCGAGGCGGCAGCAAGGGGCAGCATTTGCCGGAAATCGGGGCGTACGGGTTCCAGGGTAACCGGAGCATCGCCAACCAGCTTTTGCAATTGTTCAATGCGCGCAGGTGCGTCCTGGCCCCCCACCAACAGGCGCCAGCGCCTGTTGGGCATCTTTCGGGCGGCCTCGATGGCCGCGTGAAAGATCGGCTGGCCCACCGATCCACCGCCCGCGCTGACCAATATTTCGTCTTTGCCCACTGCGTCTGGATGTGGCGCAGGGGCCTCGGGGGCGACAAAGCCGGTATAGAACAACCGCTCGCGCAGACGATCGGACACTGGCCAGCTGACCTCCAGCGAAACTATGCCGGGGTCGGAATGGACAAGGATGCCGTCATAAAACCTGCACACGATTTCTTCCGCGCGTTCCGCTTTTGACGGCTTCGAAGGCGGTGCCAAAATGTCCCTGATCGATCCCAGCGCAACCGGACGGCTCGGCAGGGCATGGGCTGCCTCCAGCGCGGCGGTGAATTCGGAAGCCAATGATCGGCGGCCAAAGGGGAACAACTCGGTGATCAGAACGTCGGGCGCAAAACTCTGAACGGCTTCAACCAGCGCGGCCTCGCGGGCTTCCAGATAGGCCGGGTCTGCAACGTCACCACTTTGGGTCAACAACCGGGTGAAATCGGTGCCATCCGAACGAAGCGGCGGCAGCCCCAGCAGGGTTATGCCGGAACTGTCCAGCTGCGGCGCAGGCATCCCGCCCGTGACGACAAAGGTCTCGTGCCCGGCACGCAAAAATGCCCGGCCCAGTGTCAGCGCGCGACTTAGATGCCCGGTGCCCAACAGGTGAGTGACAACGATCATGACCTTCATGAGGAAGCCTCGGGTCTGATCAGGCGAATGGGTTCGGGCAGGGGCGTCATATTCGACATATCAACGATATACAGGCGGTTGCGCTTGATTTTGAAGGGGGCGGGCCCGTCGAAATCCCAACCCCAGGCACGAGCCAGAATGACCCGCATGATCCCGATATGGCAGACCGCAACCGTGTCACCATTCAGCCCGACCAGCCAGGGCCCCAGCCGTGCCCAAACCTCGGCCGGGCTTTCACCGTTTGGCGGGCGATATTCCCAGCCCCAGTCCTCAATATGGCGGTAATCAGTGTCGGGGGTGGCAAGCAGGTCGACCCCGCGCAGACCTTCCCAATCGCCCCAGTTCATCTCGGTCAACGCTTCCGAGGTCAATGGATCACGACCGGCGACCAGACGGGCAGTTTCACTGGCGCGCTGCAGAGGGCTGGACCAGAGGGTCGCGCCATCCCACGGGGCGGGCAGCTGCGTGGCGGCCAGTTCCGCCCGGGCGTCATCATCCAGTGGAATGTCACTGCGCCCCTGAATGCGGCCCGCGCGGTTCCAGTGCGTGTGTCCGTGTCGTAACAAGGCCAGCCGGGTCATTGGGCAGCCTCCACCAGAGGGCGGGCGGCTTGCCAGAACCGATCTGTGGCGGCTGGCATCAGGTGGCGTTCGACCATCCGCGCGCGCGCTTTAGTCCCCTGTGACAAGCGGAGGTTCCGGTTGCTCAGCAACGTGCGAAGCCGCGCGGCCAGCCCTTCAGGCCCAGCCTCAACCGAAGGGTACTCGGATTTGGTCAGCACATCCCGCACGCCAGGTCGATCCTGCGCAACGACGGGTACGCCACTGGCCTGTGCTTCAAGATAGATCATGCCATAAGCCTCGTTGACGCCGGGCCAGACCAGAACCGAAGCCTCGGCGTAGAGCGCCCGAAGGGCATCACTGTCGCATTGCCCCAAAAACCGAATCTTCGGGCCGAACGGGGCCATCAGCGCCTCGACCTCGGGTCGGGCAGGGCCGTCGCCCGCGATGTTCAGGGTCCAGTTGCCGGGTAAAAGCGCAAGCGTTTGCGCAAGGAGTGTATAGGACGCAAGCTTGTCGCCATGTCGCATCATGCCCACCGCCAGCACCGGACCATTGCAGGTCGAAGCGGGCGGCAGGTCAGACATGGGCAGAAAGGGAGGCAATTCCACGAGACGCTGTTCTTCGTACCGTTCCCGTTCCAGCGTGATAAGATCATTGGCGGTGTGGTAGAAGATCACCTGTGCCGCGTCGCAGGCGTCATGCGCTGCCTTTGCAAACCCGGCCCACGGGCCGTTCAGGCGGCTGGTTGCGCGGGTGCTTTCCAACTGGACATAAGGGATATTTCGCGCCTTGCAGACGTAGGGACCCAGCAGATCCGGTGCCTTGTAGTAGTTGTGATAGGTCACCCACAGCGCCGTGTCCGATGGCAGGTCGTTGATCAAACGCTGGGCCTCGGTTTCTGCTTCGGCACGCAATTTCGCCTGCGCCTGCGTGTCCCCAACCTTGTCATAGATGCGCAGCCGCGAGGCCAGCTCGACCGTATCCCCTTGCGCTCCAATCGCCTGCATCAGATTACGCGCCATCTCGCGGTCGCCCGACGGCACCGGGCTGTCGGGGGCTTTCATTGGCGTGTAAAAGGCGACCCTTGCCATCAGACCGTGTCCGCCCCCAGCGCGCGCAGTCGTTCTGACAGGCGGGCGATGCCGGGGTCCATGCGGAATTCGGCGATCAGGCGGTCATAGGCGGCGGTGGCCATTGACGCGGTTTGATCCGGCGCGGCGGCCATATTGGTGATGGCATCGGCTAGTGCAGCTGGGTCGTCGTCGGACAAGACGCCTTGGACGCCAGTTTCGATAAACTCGGGAATGGCCGACACTGGCGTCGACAGGATCGGCAACAGTTGCGACGCCGCCTCCATCAGCACGTTGGGCAGCCCGTCGCGGTCTCCGTCAGCGGCGATCCGGCTGGGAAGCACGAACAGGTCGGACGTGCGCATCGCCGCAATTACTTCGGGCTGGTCGCAAGCACCTTTCCACGTGATCCGATGCGATACGCCGGCAGCTTCGGCCCGGGTGCGCAGAGCGTCGCCGAGTGTGCCGCCGCCGATATGGGTCCAGTGCCAGTCCAGCGTGCCCGGCAGCATGGCGAAAGCGTCGATCAGACGGTCAAAACCCTTTTTCTCGACCAAGCGACCCACAGACAGCATGTGAAACGGTGCATCCGGTGTGCGCTGGGCGCGGTCAGGCGGTGCGGGGAAACGGGCTAGGTCCAGCCCGTGATAGATCAGGTCAACCCGCGCTGGATCATCCGCCAGACTGCGCAGATGTTCAGCCCCGATGGCGGTACAGGTCGCCCCAAAGGCCGCGCCATGAGTCTGAGCCTGCAGTTTCTCGGTCTTTTCCCAATCGGGCGAAGTCCAGATATCCTTGGCGTGGGCCGAAAAGCTCCACGGCAGGCTGCGCATGATGGCGGCGTAACGCGCAACCGAAGAGGGCGTGTGCATGAAATGCGCGTACATCACCCGCGTTGCCTCGGGCAGTTCGGCGGCCAGAACGCAGGCCTGACCAAAACGGCGGATACGGTTATGGGTCGGATCCCGGCGCAGATCGGCGCGCCAGACCCGATAGGCCTCGGAATATCCGGGCAGCGCCTGTGCCACCTTGCGCGCAGCCCAGACGCGCTGGGGCTCTTCGTAAAGATATTCGGGCAGGTAACGCACCTGTCCCCTGAACCGGTCGTGCAGCGGGTGCCGCTTAACGTCGGTCGGGTGGCGCAGGGACCAGATGTCAAAGCTGTGCCCGGCCTCTTGCAAGGCGACCAGTTCCTGCGCGATGAACGTCTCGGACAGGCGCGGCCATCCCTTGACCAGCACCGCCAGTTTCGGCTGAGGCATTGTCATCCGGTGGCCCGTTCCTGTTCCCGGCTCAGCAGGGCGTCAACCCGGTCGGTGACGTAGTCCAACCCGTCCAGCAGACCACCTTGGATGGCCTGCGATGGCAAGGGCAGGTGCGGAAGGCTGCGGATCGCCTGTATCATCGAGTCCGGCGTCAGACCATCGCGGTTTTCGTCCAGCATCCGGACAAGGCCCAGACCTTCGGCGCGCGAGGCACGGATCCACTGTTCCAGCCGCGGCGTCGTGCGAGGCACGATGACGGCGCGTTTGTCGAACGAGAGAACCTCGCAGAACGTGTTGTAGCCGCCCATGCAGACCACCCCGGCGGCCCCGTCAAACAGTGTTTCGATCTGGGATTCAAAACCAACGGCGGTCACCCGACCGTTCAGCGCGGCAACGCGGGTCTCGAATTCCTCGCGCAGCTCGCCGGACAGGAAGGGGCCATAGACCAGCACCGCGCGCGGCGACAGGGTCGGGTCCTTTTCATAGGCCGAGAGGACAAGGTTCACCATCGCCTTGCCGTCACCACCGCCACCCGGCGTGATCAGGATATAGGGCTGTTCAGGCGGTTCCCCGACCGGGCCGAGATCGCGGCGCAGATAGCCCGTCCAGTGAATACGCGACTGCGCCGCGTGGCTGAGCGGCAGGCCCTGCGTTGGGTCATAGATCGAGCGCAGCCCATAGACCCAGATTTCGTCATAGAAACGCTCGGTCGCTGCCAAGGCCTCTTTCCGCTCCCACTCGGCGGCCAGAACCTCGGGCTCGTCCAGCACGTCGCGCAGGCCCAGCACCAGTTTGGTGCGTTGCGAATGCAAAAGGGTTTCCAAAGTCGGCAGCAGCTCGCCGCGAAATCCGGTGGGTTCCTTGTCGACGATCAGCATATCGGGGTCGAATTGCTGCACAGCTGTCTGGATCAGGCCCGCACGCAGCTCGGTCACCTCTTCGATCCCCATGCCGATTGTTCGGGCTGCATAAGACCCGTCGGCACGTTTGGTCACGCCCGGCAGGCGCACATGGTCGACCCGGCGTGGAAAGGTGAAACGACCGGCCACCGGGGACCCGGTCAGGATCAGAGCGGATGCCTCAGGGTTGGCCTGCGTGATGGCTGCGGCCAGGGCGCGCGATCTGCGCAGATGCCCCAATCCGAACGTATCGTGGCTGTAGAAAAGGATGCGCGGCGCCCGGCCGGTGGTGTCGTTTTGTATTCCTAGGCTCATGCCTTCGCCTGTCGTGTTTCTCGATGCAAATCCGCGCGTTTACACCCGTTACCGTATATTCTTTGCTGTCGCTTGCCAAAGGGTGTGACGCTATTGTGCAAATTCGACAAGCATTGCGAAATGGCAACATCCGGCGCTTCCGGATTTGCAGATGTTTCCACCCCTTGATGCCACCATTCCACCCAATATGCCGGATTGGTCATATTCAGTTTTTTCGAGGTTGCAAACACCCAAGTCGCCATCATTGCACCGGGAACACGAATTGACACGATCTTGGGAGGTGTAAGGCTGAATATTTGAATACACTCAAGCGCTTCGATAACCTGTGGTGCATCACGCGGATTGGACGAATAACTCGATGAAACTTAAACTAATTGCTGGGATGGCCCTGTTGATCTGGGCATTTACAGCGGCCTTTGTCACCGGAGCGGCGGCGCAGACGTCTTTGATCCCGGGATACAGTTCGGGTTCCAGCTCCGAAGCGGACACAAGCGCCGAAGGTGATCTGGCCGCAGCCATACGCGCCGCGACCGAGGCCGGCGCCAGCGTGATTGTCATCGATAGTGCAGGGCAGATCGTGTCCTCGGGCAGTGCCAATACTTCAGCCGATGAACCCCATGATCCGATGGGCGAAGGCTCTCAGCTGATGAAGGCGCAGGAGAGGTTCTCGAAATTCCGCGAGTCCATGGAATCGCGCCTGCAGGCCTTGCCCTATTCGATCTTCGAAGTGCAGTACATTCTACGCCAGACCAGCCCCGATGGCCGCATTCAGACCTATGTCGAGGTCCTGCTGCTGAATGTTCTGCTTTTGCTGCTGGGACGTTGGCTGTCCACCGAGATCTACGGCAAGCGCATGGCCAAAAAGCTGGTTGTGGCGCGGTCCAAGGAAAACCCGCAGGGCTACCGGGAAAAGATGCCGTTTTTGGTGTTCCGGTTCTTCATGGGGATTGGCGCCACGGTCTTTGCTATGCTCATGGCTCTGATCGTAGGGTACCTATTCTTTGGCGAGGCCGAGGACATCTCGATCCAGTTCACGGTCACAGCAATATTCACAGCCTTTTTCCTGTCGCGCACGGTGTCCGATCTGTGGCGCATGGTCCTGTCGCCCTACTTGAGCCAGTACCGCCTGCCGCCCTTTTCCGACCGGGACGCAAAACGGCTGTATTTCTGGGCCTCGGCGCTGGCAACTTATGACATTTCGGTGGTGCTGTTCTCAACCTGGGTTGCTGACTTCGGGCTGAACTACAATGTCTATGCCATGGTTTATGGCGGGCTGACCATGTTTGGTGCGCTGGGCAACGTGTTGATGATCCTGTTCAACGCGCGGGCTATTTCCAATGCCATCCGCGGCGGGCGCGCTGCGGACGCGGTGTCGTGGATTGTGCGATTCATTTCCTTTGCATGGGCACCCGTTCTGATCGTCTATATCGTGTTCAGCTGGTTCAAGCTGGCGGTCGATCTGGTGCTGGAGAACGAGAACTCGCTGCCGATCGTGGCCAGCAGCTATGCGATCTTCATGTCGGTGGTCGTGGCCTATGGGGCGATGAATTACCTGCTTGAGCGTTACTTCGACCGCAACCGCCAGATGGAGGAAATGAACGCCGAGGACGGTACCTCGGAAGAGGCCAACGAGCCGGTGGAAACCGTCGAGGCCGAGGTGCGTAAGCACAGCATGCTGACTTATGAAGATCTGGCCCGGCGCGTGGCGGGCATTCTGGCCTTTGTGGTTGGCCTCTATGCCTTGGTCGTGATCTGGAATCCCGAAGCCAGCTGGAGTGAGGATTTGCCGGTTGGCCGGGCTTTGGACGTGATGGTCATCCTGTTCATCGGCTATATTCTGTTCCACTTTTTCCGCATCTGGATCGACACGAAAATCGCCGAGGAGGTCGACGATGGCGGCGAAGAGGCGGAATTGGGTGATGAAGGCGGGGAAGGCGGGCAGAGCCGTCTGGCCACGCTGCTGCCGCTGTTCCGGGGGGCGATCCTGGCCGTGGTCGTTGTTACCATCGTTCTGATCGTGCTGATGGAGCTGGGCATCAATGTCAGCCCACTGTTCGCGGGTGCGGGCGTGGTCGGCCTGGCCGTGGGCTTTGGCTCGCAAACTCTGGTCCGCGATATCTTTTCGGGGGCGTTCTTCCTTTTGGATGATGCGTTCCGAAAAGGGGAATATATCGACATTGGCGATGTGAAGGGGACGGTCGAGAAGATCTCGGTCCGGTCGTTCCAGTTGCGGCACCATCTGGGCGCACTCAATACGATCCCGTTTGGTGAGATCAAGGTGCTGACCAACTACTCCCGCGACTGGGTGATCATGAAGCTGCCGCTGCGCGTGACCTATGACACGGATGTCGAGAAGGTGCGGAAGCTGATCAAGAAGCTGGGGCAGGAGTTGCTGAGCGATCCGGTGATCGGTGAGAATTTCATTCAGCCGCTTAAGTCGCAGGGTGTGATCGAGATGCAGGATTCGGCGATGATCATCCGGGTCAAGTTCATGACCAAGCCAGGCGATCAGTGGCTGGTGCGCAAGAAAGTCTATCAGGAAATCCGCGAACTGTTCGCGCGCGAAGGCATCAAGTTCGCGCACCGCGAAGTCACCGTGCGTCTGGCCGAGGGGAAGGACCCTGAAGACTTGTCTCCGAAACAGCGTGAAGCGGTAACCGGTGCGGTACAGGCCGCGATTGATGAGGACTATCTGGACGATATCGGACCCGGAGGGGATGACCGCTAGGGGCGGCTCCCGCCCCTTTGGAATGCGTCTCTGACGTGACGACGTCCAAAGCGTTGGGCCAAGCCGCGCGTTCCGCGCGGCGGTTGTGTCAGGCGGACAGCGACTGCCAGATCGGTTGAGATGTACCCAGCTTCGCGGCGGGCAGGGGCCAGGACATCTGCGCGGCCCCAACGGTCAACGCGGGTTTCAGGCGATGGCCCGTTCCCCAGCCGGACTCTTCGGGCTGTTGCAAATAGTCAGAGGCTGAAGCGCCGGTAATGTCACCTTGGGTTTCCGATTTTGCCAGTGCGGCCAGCAGTTCTGCCGTGCGGGCCAGCGACAGTTGGGCCAGCATGATGGAGTTGCCGGAGGCCGCCTCGGCCAGTGCGGACAAGACGGCCGCGGCCATCAGGTAGCCCGTCGCATGATCCAGCGCCTGAACCGGCAGGGGGGTTGGCTTGTCGGCCTTGGCCCATGAGCGGCCCGCGTCCGCGATCCCGGCGCTCATCTGTACGAGGCTGTCAAAGCCGCGCCGCGTGGACCACGGACCCTGCCAGCCATAGGCGTTCAGTGTGACCTCGACCCGGTTCGGGGCCAATTCATCGCGTTTGATCTTGGTCAGGCCAAGCGCATCCAGCGCGCCGGGCCGATAGCCGTGGACGAAGACATCCGCCTGCGCCAACAGGTCCTGCAATTTTGTCAGGCCGTCGGGTGATTTCAGGTCCAGATAGGCGCAGTTTTTGCCCAAAGAGATATCGGGGATGACACCGGGTTCGTCCCATCCGGGTGGGTCGATCCGCAGAACTTCTGCCCCGAAACCCGCCAACGTTCGGGTCGAGACCGGGCCAGCCAGTACACGTGTTAGGTCCAGAACGCGCAGGCCCGCCAATGGACGGCTTGCGGTGGCCTGTGGGCGGTCGCGCAGCGTGATGTGTCTTGGGTTCTGCCAGCCGATCAGCGGGTCGCGGGACACAGAACGCCCCTGCGGATGTTCTAGCCATTCGGCGCGGCTGCGCATGGCAGCGGCAACGCCGCCCTCGGCCACAATCGCGGTTTCCAGATCGGCGATTGACCACTCTTTCAGGGCTTGCGCTAGGGCGTCCCGATTGCCCGGAACCCCAAGAACCTTTAGCGCTGCCGCCTTGTGGCGCGGCAGATTGGTGTGCAGCCTGATCCAGCCGTCTAAGGCTTGATAATCCCCCGCCACGGCATCCCAGAGGCTGGGCATTTCCCACCCGTCCGGCTTGAATGAAAACCCGTACCAGAGCGAGGCTAGCCGGTGGTCGACCGAAATCTCGGGCGAGGTGGGTGCAAGGTTCAGAGCAGCCACGATACGTGCCAGTTCCTGACCAACGGCGGCAAAGCTGGCCGTGGCCAGTTCCGATACCGCAAACGCGCTGGGCCGCGCACCTTTGCCTGTCGTCTTATAGCTGTCAGCGGCGGGGAGGGCAGAGAACAGGCTCATTGCTGATAGGGGTCCAGACTGTCGCGCAGACCATCACCGAGGAAGTTGAAGGCCAGTACAACAACGATGATTGGCAGCATCGGGATCGCCGTCCACGGGTAGATCTCGATCGAAGCGAGGTTCTGCGCGTCGTTCAGCATCACACCCCAGCTGACCGCCGGGGCCCGCAGGCCCAGACCTAGGAAGCTGAGCGCGGTTTCCCCAAGGATCATCGCAGGGATCGACAAGGTGGCCGACGCAATCAGGTGAGACATGAAGTTCGGCAGCAGGTGCTTGCGGATCACCCGGCCCGAGCTTGCGCCCATCATCTCGGCCGCGCGGACGTATTCCTCTTCGCGCAGCGACAGGAATTTGGCGCGCACGGAGCGGGCGAGGCCGGGCCAGTCGAGGATGCCAAGGATGATCGAGATGATGAAGAACACCGCGACTGGGCTCCAGTTCGACGGTACCGCAGCGGAAAGGGCCAGCCACAAGGGCAGTTCCGGCAGTGAACGCAGAACTTCGATCACGCGGTTGATGACCCAGTCGATCTTGCCGCCGAAGTACCCGGCCATCGAGCCGAAGAAGATGCCCAGAACAAAGGACACGGTGATGCCGATCAGGCCCACGGTCAGCGACAGTTGTGCGCCGTAGAGGATGCGGCTGAATACGTCCCGGCCCAGACGATCCGAGCCCCACAGGAACAGCGTCGCCCCTTCGGGCGCGCAGAACAGGTGGGTGTCCGATCTGATCAGACCGGCGAGTTTGTATTCAGCCCCTTCACAGAAGAACCTGATCGGACGGGGGTCCTCTAGGTCGGGCACGAATTTCCACTGGAAGGTTTCTAGATCGGCCTCGGCCACAATTGGATAGACGTGGGGGCCGATGAAATCGCCCTCGTGGAACCAGCTGATGCTTTGCGGCGGGGCATAGAGGTGCTCTCCGTTCCGTTCATTCGGCCCATAAGGCGCGATGAACCCCGCAAAGGGCAGCATCAGGTAGCACAGCAGCAGGAAGATGCCCGAGATCAGGCCCAGCTTGTGGGTCTTGAATTTGCGCCAGACCAGCACCCAGTTGGGCGCGTCCAGATCGGCGCGCTCAAGCTGTTGCAGGGACGCTTCGGGATCAAAGGGGGCGTCGTCGACATAGCGACCGTCAGGGCGTTGGGTCATGCTTCACGCCCCTCGTACCGGATGCGCGGGTCAAGCATGACCAGCAGAATGTCAGAGATCATGGTGCCGATCAGGGTCAGCAGGGCGACGAACATCAGGATGAAGGCGGACAGGAACTGATCCTGCGTTTTCAGCGCCGTCAGCAGGGTGGGGCCGATGGTTTGCAGCCCCAGAACCACCGAGACCAGAACCGAACCCGACACCATCGAGGGCAGCAGGTTGCCGATATCGGCCACGAACGGGTTGAAGGCCACGCGCAGTGGGTATTTCGTCAGCATCCGCGACGGGGCCATGCCCTTGGCGATAGCGGTTTCCACATAAGGTTTTCCCAGCTCATCCAGCATATTGGCGCGCAGACGTTGCATCATCGCCGAGGCGCCCGACGTGCCGATCACAAAGGTCGGAACGATCAGGTGGACAAGGATGGATTTGAACTTGTCCCAACTCATCGGCAGGCCTTCGTAAACCGGGTCCATCAGGCCGCCGATGGGCAGGTTGAAATAGCGGTGGCCGTAATAGAACAGGATCAGCGCCAACAGAAAGTTTGGCGTGGCCAGCCCAAGATACCCCACAAAGGCCGAGGTATAGTCGATCCATGTCCGCGACCGTGCCGCCGCGATAACGCCCAGCGGCAGCGCAACGGCGTAGACAAACAGGATGGCGGCCAGATTGACCACCACGGTCAGCCAGAGCGTATCGCCTACGATCTCGGCCACGGGGCGGTCGAATTCGAACGACCAGCCATAATTGCCTTGCAGCAGACCTTCGAACCCGTGGGGGCCGGGCCAAAAACCCATCCAGATCAGGTATTGCTCCCAGACCGGGCGGTCCAGCGCGTATTCGGTGCGTAGGAACTCGGCCTTGGCCACACCGGCCGACTGACCCGAGGCCTGCAATTCCGCAATCTGATTGCTGAGGTAGTCGCCCGGCGGCAGGTTGATGATCACGAAGATCAGAACCGACACCACCAGCAGCGTCAGCAGCATCGTGAAAAAGCGATAGACTGCATAGCGCAGCATAACCATTTAGCTGCTCCTGCTCAGTCGGCGAAGAAGAATTCGTCCGGCCGGTGAATGCCGAAATGCGCGCCCGGTTCCCACGCCCACATGGCCTGTTCCGGCACATTCCGCAGACGGTTCGAGACTACGACGGGCTGCGGCGCACCATTCAGGATGCCGATCGCGAAAAGTTGGTCGGCATGGATGTCCAGCATCTCGGTCCAGACGGCCTTACGCTCATCATCGGTGGTGGCAACCTCCCAGTCACGGGCAAGTTGCATCAGCCGTTCGGCCTCGGGCATGTCGGGCGCTTCGCCCACGTCGCCGCTGGTCTGGTAATACTGACCCCATTTCGGCCAGGCCAGAAACACCTGATCCGTCGGTGCCAGATAGGCGGGTGAGGTATGGGTCTGCGGGATACCATCATCCCAGCCGAACCAGACCGAGGCCATGGTGTTGCCGGCAAACACACGGTTGCGCAGAATGTCCCGGTCCAGCGGGCGCATCACCAGATTCACGCCGATCTCGCGCCATGTGTCGGTGACAATCTGCAGTGCGTTCTCGACCTCTTGCCGCTCACCAGCGGTTTCGACGATCAGTTCCATCGGGCGGCCATCCGGCAGCAGGCGGATGCCGTTCCTGTTGCGCTCGGTCAGACCGGCCTCATCTAGCAGGGCGTTGGCCTGTTCGATATCGAATTGAGCCCAAGCCTGTGCGTTTTCCTCGCTATAGAACGGGGACGCGGGCAAAACCGACATCGCGCCGGGTTGCGCCAGTTTGAAATAGAGCGCCTGGTTGATCGTATCGCGGTCAATGGCCAACGATAGGGCGCGGCGCACGCGGACATCGCGCAGAACCTCGCGCCAGCCTTCATCTGCAAAGTTCAGGTTCGGATAGATCGCAATCTGCGAGGCAACACCAGTCTTCCACAGCCGTGTTTTGTAGTTCCCGACCTCTTCGCCCTTTTTCAGGATCGAGGCATCGCGAAATGCCAGCCCGCGCCCCTGCAGGTCGGTTTCACCAGCATTGGCCTTGGCTGCGACCAGACCGGGGGCAACGATCTCCATCTCGACCACGTCGATATAGGGCAGCTGCACGCCGTTGCTGTCGATGCGGTGGTAATAGGGGTTGCGAACGAAATTGTGCCGGATTTTCTTGCCCGAACTGGCGTTCAACCAGGGTTGCAGCGTCGGCAGTTCGTGGTTGTCATATTTGTAGAGGTTGTCCAGCTTGTTATGCAGTGCCGCCCAGCTCTTGACGCGCGCATCGCTGACCAGAAAAGCAAGCTCTTCAGTGTTGGCGTATTGCTCGTGGTATTTCTTCAGAAACGCGGCGGGCCGGTAAATGAAGGGTGGACGCGCCTGCGCCAGCGATTGCAGGAAGTCGGGGTTCGGGTCTTCCCATTCATAAACAACGGTGGTTTCGTCGGGGAAGGATACGGTGGGTAGCTTGCCCTCGACGATCAGAAAGTCCGGCGGGCCCGAGGGGCTGAGAAGTTCGTTGTTCGCCACGTCCTCCCACCAATAGCGGAAATCCTCGGAGGTGAAGGGTGATCCGTCCGACCATTTATGCCCTTCACGCAGATGCAGCGTGAATTTGCGGTTGCCGTCGCTTTCGAACGATTCCAGCAGGTCCGGTACTAGTTCGTAATTCTCGTTGAACCCCACCAGTCGGGCATAACCATAGACAACCATTTGGCGGATGTCCTTGGACCGGGTGACCATGGTGCGCAGCGTGCCGCCGGGTGTCCCGAACTCGCGCCCTTTGGCGGCCAGATCAACCACCAGAGGTTCATCGGGAAGGCGGTCCTGAACGGGGGGCATATGCCCGGCCTTTACTTCGGTGGCCCAGAATTCCCCTTCCAGTGGGGTGGGGGTGTCTGCCGTGGCAGGCAGCATCCATGCGGCGGCCAACGTGGCGGCCAGAAACAGGGGGCGAGTGGTCTTAAACATGGCATCTTACCTTATGGCCGGGCTCCATCTCTACCAGTGAAGGTATCACGGAGTCGGTAAATCGGAAGGCGTCATCCCAACTGTCTGGTGAACCTGCGCCCAAAGCAACCAATTTCAGGTCGATGGGTCGGTTGATGTCAGGTTCTGGCTGAGCGGCAATCAGCGCCTTGGTGTAGGGGTGGCGGGGATTGTAGAAAAGGGTTTCGGGCGGGGCCTGTTCGACCACTAGCCCCCGGCGCATCACGGCGACCTCGTCGGCGATGCGGGCCACGACGGCAAGGTCGTGCGAGATGAAGAAATAGGACAGGTTCAGGCTGTCCTGCAGGTTTTCCAGCAGCGTCAGAATCTGTTCCTGAACCGAGACATCCAGCGCAGAGGTCGGTTCGTCACAGACGATCAGTTGCGGGTCCAGCATCATGGCGCGTGCGATCGACAGGCGCTGACGTTGTCCGCCGGAAAAGGCGTGAGGATAGCGTTTCAGCATGTCGGCGTTCAAACCGACCCGTTGCAGCATCTCGGCCGCTTTGTCCCGCTGCTCGGACGTTGTGCCGATATTGTGAATCTCCAGCGGCTCGGTCATCGCATCCTGAATACGCATCCGGGGGCTGAGTGAGCTATAGGGATCCTGAAACACCATCTGCGCCTTGCGTTGAAAGGCGGTGCGCTGGGCGCGGGTCATGTGGTGGACAGTGATCGGGTCTGCGTCTGGTGAGGTCCGAAACAGCACTTCACCACCGGGATCCGGCGGTTCGGCACCCAAAGCGATGCGGGCTGCCGTGGTCTTGCCCGAACCGCTTTCACCTACGACGGCCAATGTCTTGCCGCGCGCAAGATTCAGGTCGACGCCTTGGCAGGCATAGATCAGCTTGTCACCCTGCCAACCCTTGCTGGAGCGCATGGTATAGGTTTTTGACACGCCTTTCATCTGCAGGATCAGGTCCTCGCCGGGCATGGGGATGCCGACGGACTCCTCGTCCGGAATCTCGGGTGCGGCGTTGAAAAGCTGCTGCGTATAGGGATGCGCGGGCGCGGTCAGAATCGGGGCTGCGGCACCGGCCTCCATCACGCGGCCCTTGTGCATGACAACGACTTGTTCGGCCATATTGGCAACCACGCCCAGATCGTGCGTGACAAGGATCAGCGCCATCCCGGTTTCGCGCTGTAGCTCTTTGATCAGGCCCAAAACTTGCGCTTGTGTCGTTACGTCAAGCGCGGTGGTCGGCTCATCCGCAATCAGAAGTTCGGGCTTGGCCACCATGGCCATCGCAATCATGGCGCGCTGACGCATCCCGCCGGACAATTCAAACGGGTAGGAATCATAGGCTCGCTGGGGTTCGGGAAAGCCCACACGTTCGAACTGGGTCAGAACCTCTTTGCGGGCCTGCGCCTCGGACGCGCCGCGATGCAGCCACAGAACTTCGCTGACCTGATTGCCGATCTTGTGCAGGGGCGACAGGGATCGCATCGGTTCCTGAAAGATCATCGATATCCGGTTGCCGCGAATCCTGCGCATCTGCTTTTCGCTGATCCGGGTCAGATCCTCGGTGCCTTTGGAATCGTTCAGGATAATCGTGCCGCTGCGAATCTGGGCCGTGCGCGGCAAAATCCGCAACGCCGCCCGGCACGAGATCGTCTTGCCCGATCCGGACTCTCCCACCAAAGCCAGCGTCTGACCGGCTTCGACATCAAAATTGACGCCTTTGACAACGGGCTCACCCGCGCCAAATCCGATGCTCAGATCGCGGACGGACAACAACGCGGTCATGCGGGTGTTCCACCCGTTGGGCCGTAGGTCGGCATTCGCTTGATCAACTCCCCGTGTTTTTTGTCGCAGTTTCGCGCGGTTGGTGCTGGCTAGTCAAACCCGTTCTTGGGGTGAAATGTCGCTAAATTGTGAAACCGGCACCAATTTACCTACACAAAGTCTTGAGGATTTGTCATCACATGCCCTGTCGGCACCTTCTGACAAGTCGACTGATATCAAGGAGAGATTTCCCCGTGTCCGACGATCAAAGCCGACTGGATCTGTTCATTGACCGCATGGTGTCGCAACGCGCCTGTCTGGATTTCGCCATTGCCGAGACCCGTGGCATGGCAGGGCCAGTGTTCGAGTTGGGGCTGGGCAACGGGCGCACCTATCATCATATGGTGCAATACGTGAAGAACCGCCCTGTCTATGTGTTCGAACGTGCAGTGGCCTCGCACCCGGATTCGACGCCGCCGGAAGATCGCGTGATTCTGGGTGACGTGCGCGAGACGCTGCCCGCTGCGTTGGAACGTTTTGGGGCGACCGCCAGCCTGATTCATGCCGACCTTGGCGGTCATAACCGGGAAAAGAATGATGCCTTTGCCCGGCTCGTTTCGCCGCTGATCGAACCACTGCTGGCCGAGGGCGGGCTGATGGTCTCCAGCGACCGGATGTATTTCGATACGCTGACCGAACTGCCCTTGCCGCCTGATGCCGTTGAGGGGCGCTGCTTCATCTATTGCCGCTGACCCAGAGGGTTTCCCATGCTGTTTTACGATTGCTCCACTGCCCCGAACCCGCGCCGGGCCCGCATGTTCATCGCGGAAAAAGGGCTGCAGATCGAAACTCGCGACATCTCAATCGCCAAAGGGGAACAGTTCAGCGAAGCCTTCAAGGCGGTCAATCCAAACGCGACCCTTCCGGTTCTAGTCACCGATGAAGGCACGGTTTTGGCAGAAAACCTTGGTATCGCTGTGTATCTCGAAGCGCGATTTCCCGAGTCGCCGCTAATGGGGCGCACCCCGGATGAAAAGGGGTTGGTCCTGATGTGGAACAGCATTGTCGAACAACAGG
This sequence comes from Ruegeria sp. CG11, assembly GCF_056537245.1. Classification (NCBI taxonomy): domain Bacteria; kingdom Pseudomonadati; phylum Pseudomonadota; class Alphaproteobacteria; order Rhodobacterales; family Roseobacteraceae; genus Ruegeria; species Ruegeria sp. CG11. The sequence continues at coordinate 356,811 of NZ_JBQFRE010000002.1, read as the reverse complement.
GCGGCGTGCCGATTGCCGAGGTTCTGCGCAACACCCATCCCGCCTTTGCTGACAGAGCGGTTCCGGGCCCCGAGAATCACGCGCAGATTCCCGAATTGGCCCAAAGGGGCGCAGCGCGGGTTGGACATTTCTTCGATCTGCTGGAAACGCGGCTAGCGGAAAGCCCCTATCTCGCCGGGCCGGAATTCACTCTGGCCGATATCACAGCCTTTGTCTTTGTCGACTTTGCCCGCGTGATCAAGCGACGGATTCCAGAGGGGAATTCGGCCACGTTGGCGTGGCACGAAAAGATCGGCGTGCGCCCTAGCGCTCAACTTTAAACCGGTGATTTCCGCTTGCCGACCGCGTGTCGCCTGAACTGTACAGAAATGTCTAGACAGATGTGAACAGTACGTCTAGCGTCCACTCCAAGCCATGCAGGGGAGGGCGGGATGAAATCTCAGTATCGCGTTGTGGTCATCGGGGGCGGCGTTGTGGGCGCCTCGGTTCTGTATCACTTGGCCAAGTTCGGCTGGTCAGATGTGGTGATGCTCGAACGGCGCCGGTTGGCATCGGGATCGTCCTGGCATGCGGCCGGAGGTGTCCACGCGTTGAACGCCGACCCGAACATGGCATCCCTGCAGTCCTATACCATCGACTTGCTGAGTGAGATTGAAAAAGAGTCCGGCCAGAACATCGGCCTACACATGACCGGGGGGCTGACGTTGGCCGGTACGCCCGAGCGCTGGGAATGGCTGCAGGCCAACTACCGTATCTTCCAATCCATCGGCATTGACGATTGTGAGCTGCTGTCCCCGGAAGAGGCGCAGCGCCGGTGTCCGATCATGTCGACCGACGGCGTGCTGGGCGCTATGTGGGCCGATCGCGAAGGTTACATCGACACGACTGGCACGGTGCAGGCCTACGCCACGGCGGCCAAGAAACGCGGTGCCGAATACTATGAGGAAACCAAGGTCGAGGAACTGATCCAGACCGCAGATGGCTGGCAGGTGGTGACCGATCGCGGCACGATCACTTGTGAGCATGTGGTCAACGCAGCAGGTCTCTGGGCCAAGCAGGTGGGTCGCATGGCAGGGATCGAACTGCCGGTTTCGCCGCTGAAGCACCACTATCTGATCACCGACACCGTGCCCGAGGTGGCCGAGGCTGATTTCGAGATGCCGATGACCGTGGACCTCGAAGGCTTCACCTATATGCGGCAGGATCAGAAGGGCGTTCTGGTTGGCATCTATGAGGTCGACCACGAGCATTGGGCGATGGACGGCGCGCCTTGGAATTACGGCGAGGAGCTGTTTCAAGAACAACTCGACCGGATCGAGAATGAACTGACGCTGGGCTTTGAACGTTACCCCTCGATCCAGAATGTGGGCATCAAGACTTGGGTGAACGGCGCGTTTACGTTCTCGCCCGACGGCAACCCTCTGGTGGGTCCAGTGCCCGGCAAACCCGGCTATTGGTCCGCTTGCGCGGTTATGGCTGGTTTCCTGCAGGGTGGCGGCGTGGGCAAGACCTTGGCCGAGTGGATGATCCATGGCGAGCCCGAGGCAGATGCGTGGCCAATGGATGTGGCGCGCTATGGCGACTTCGCGCAGAACAAACGCTATATCCGTGAAACGACGGGCCAGTTCTATTCGCGCCGTTTCGTGATGACCTATCCGAATGAGCAACTGCCTGCGGGCCGTCCGCTGAAAATGGCTCCGGCGCATGACGCAATGACCGAGGCCGGGTGCAAATGGGGTGTCAGCTGGGATTTGGAGGTGCCGCTTTACTTCGCGCCGAAAGGGTTCGAGGAAACGCCGACGCTCAAGCGTTCGAACGCGCATGACATCGTGGCCGAGGAATGCAAGGTGATCCGCGAAGGCGTAGGCCTGCTGGATATCTCGGGCTTTTCGCGGTTCGAGGTCAGCGGCCCGAATGCCGAGGTTTGGCTGGATAAGGTCATGGCCTCGAAACTGCCCGCACCGGGGCGTGCCAAGCTGGCCCCGATGCTGGGTGAAAACGGACGACTCAAGGGTGATCTGACCGTGCTCAACTGGGGCGACGGCACGTGGTGGATCATGGGCAGCTACTATCTGCGCGCCTGGCATATGCGGTGGTTTGATGACCACATGATCGACGGTGTCGATATCCGTGACTTGGGTGAAGAATTTTGCGGCTTTGCCGTGGTCGGTCCGAAATCCCAGGCGGTGGTCGAGAAGCTGGCGGAACAGGATATCTCGGACCTCAAATTCATGGGGTGTGGCGATTTCGATATCGGTCTGGTGCGTGCTCGCGTCGCGCGCATGTCGGTGACCGGCGAAAAGGGCTACGAGATCAACTGTCGATATGGCGACCATATCAAGTTGCGTCGTATGCTGTTGGAAGCGGGGGCTGACGAGGGTATCCGCGAATGTGGCTTCAATGCGATGCTCTCGACCCGATTGGAAAAGAGCTTTGGCATCTGGTCGGCGGAGTTCACCCAGCTCTACACACCGGGGATGACCGGAATGGATCGCTGGATCGACTGGGACAAGGACTTTGTCGGCAAGGACGCAGCCGTGTCTGAACGAGACGGCAACGGCCCCGCGCAGGTTCAGGTGACGCTTGAGGTGGATGCGCTGGACGCGGATGCCAGCGGGTATGAGCCGATCTGGTCGGGTGAAGACCGTGTGGGCTTTGTGACCTCGGGCGGCTACGGGCATTACACCGGCAAGTCGCTGGCGATGGCTCTGGTCAACCAGGACAAGGCCGAGCCGGGTACCGAATTGACCGTGCATGTGGTTGGCGTTGAACGGCCCGCGCGGGTGATTGCGCCCTCGCCATACGACCCGCAGGGCAAGGCGATGAGGGGCTGAAGATGATCTCACAAACCTCAGAACGCAGCAGACGACGGCGTGGGCGCGGGGCCGAGGCCGCGCCTCCACCCACGCGCGACGTGAACTATCGCCAGCTCAGGAATCCCTTTCCGCAGATGGAAGTGTTCCCGGCCGATCAGATCGCGGACATGCACGAAACCTCCCTGCGCACGCTTGAGGAGTTGGGGGTAAAGGTCCTGTTGCCCGAAGCCCGCCGGATTTTTGCCGCGGCTGGCGCCCGCGTGGATGAAAGCACCGAGATGGTTTTCATCGGGCGCGACATGGTCGAAGCGGCCGTTGCATCGGCACCGAAGTCGATAGCCTGCCAAGCAGGAGCGCGCCATCGCGACTTCACGCTGGAACTGGGCAGCCTTGTGTTCCAGCCGGGTGCAGGGGCGCCAAACGCGACCGATCTGGAACGGGGTCGACGCCCTGCAAACGGGCAGGATTATCTGGACTTCCTGAAACTCACGCATCATTTCGACGTGTTCCAGATGATTTCGCCTCAGGTCGAGCCACAAGACGTGCCGACCCATCTGCGCCACTATTTCACCACGAAGGCTCAGATGGAACTCACGGACAAGTTCCCGTTCTTCTACTCACGCGGGACGCCGCAGGTGATGGATTGCTTTGAGATGCTGTCCACCGCGCGCGGCCTGTCGGATGACGAGTTCCGCGGCAACGCGCATTGCTACACAATCATCAACACCAACAGCCCGCGGACGCTGGACATCCCCATGGCGCAGGGTCTGATCGATTTTGCACTCCACGGTCAGATGTCGATCATCACGCCCTTTACCCTGATGGGGGCTATGGCACCGATCACCGTGGCCGGCGCGATCACGCTGTCCCATGCCGAGGCATTGGCCGCGTTGACACTGACCCAATTGACTAACCCCGGTGCACCGGTTTGCTACGGAACCTTTACCAGCAATGTCGACATGAAATCGGGCGCGCCTGCCTTCGGGACGCCCTCGCATTTTCAGGCGTCTCTGGCGGCGGGCCAATTGGCGCGGCATCTGGGGCTGCCGTGGCGATCCGCTGCCGGGTCGGCATCGAACATCAACGACGTCCAGGCGGCCAACGAAAACCAGTTTGGCCTCTGGGGCTGTCTGATGGCCGGGGCGACGGTGATCATCCACTCGGCTGGGTGGCTCGAAGGCGGGCTGACGGTGTCGTTCGAAAAAATGATCTGTGACGCCGAGGTGCTGAACATGGTCGCCGAGCTGTGCCACGGGGCTCAGGCCGGGACCGCCGAGATCGGTTTCGATACCGCCCTGCGCGAGGTTGAACCCAGCGGACATTTCTTTGCCACCAGCCAGACGATGGAGCGTTACAACACCGAATTCTATCAGCCGCACGTTCACGATTATGCCAATTTTGGCACTTGGACCGAGCGCGGGTCGGTCGATGCCAACCATCGCGCAACCGGCGTTTGGAAGGACATCCTGAACGGCTTCAAACCGCCTACCGGTGACAGTGACCGACTGGGTGCCCTACAAGACTTCATCGCGCGACGCACTGCCGAGGGCGGCGCGCCGCCGGAGAGTTGAATGAATACCAAACCGATCCTGCACAGGGACGACCCCAAGGCTGAACCTCTGGTCGGCAACGTCAAGGTCACGCGTGACGATTGGCTAAACGTGGCGATGGACGTGCTGATCTCGGACGGGGTGGACCAGATCAAGGTGCTGAGTCTGGCCGAACGGATGGCGGTCTCGAGATCCTCCTTCTACTGGTACTTCAAGTCTCGGCAGGAGTTGCTGGACGCTTTGCTGTCCCGCTGGCAAGCCACGAATACAGCCGGATTGGTTGCGCAGGCTGAGGCTCCGGCAGACACCATCACGGCTGCGGTCTGCAATGTGCATCGCTGCGTGGTGAATACCGATCTGTTCGATACGGCGCTGGATTTTGCCGTGCGGGACTGGGCGCGCAAGTCGGGCAAGGTGCGACGTGCGCTGGATCAGTCGGACGCCCGACGGCTTGAGGCTCTGCACGCCATGTTCGCGCGTTATGGCTATTCCGAGATCGAAGCGGAAACCCGCGCGCGCGTTCTGTACTACATGCAGATCGGATACGATCTGGCGCAACTGAACGAGCCGATAGAAACGCGGATTTCGATGGTGCCGCATTACCTGTACGCGTTCACCGGCGTCGAACCAAAACCTGAAGAAGTTGAGGAATTCAGCGCATATTCCCTGCGCTGCTGGAAAGGAGATCTTTCATGAGCCAACCAGACGCAATCATCATCGGCACTGGTGTCATCGGAGCCGCCATCGCGTTCGAGATGGCAAAGGCCGGATGGAAAACCCTGTCGCTGGATCGCAATTCACAGGTGGGCCATGGCTCGACCGCGGGGTCCTGCGCCATCATTCGGATGCACTACTCGACCTTCGATGGCACCGCTTTTGCGTGGGAGGGGTATCACTATTGGCGCGACTGGGCCGAGTATCTGGGCCTGCCTGCAGACGCCAATCTGGCGCAGTTCCGAGAGACCGGCACTTTGGTGATGAAAACAGATGCCAACGGGATGCTCGAAAAGCACATGAAGAACAGTGCCGATCTGGATTGTCCGTTCGAGGAATGGTCGCCCGAGCAAATCACCGAGCGCCTGCCAATCTATTCGCTGGACAGCTTCGCGCCCGCGCGTCGCATGGACGACCCGGAGTTCGGCCAGCCGAACGGGCGCAAGATGAAGGGCGGTGTGTATTGGCCGCAGGCGGGGTATGTCACCGATCCGGCCTTGTCGGCGCAGAACCTAATGGACGCGGCCAAACAGCACGGAGCTGAAGTGCGCACCGGTGCTGAGGTGATTGAAATCCTGACCGACGGCGGCCGTGTGGCCGGGGTCAAACTGGCCTCGGGCGAGGAGCTTCGCGCCAAAGTGGTGGTGAACGTAGCCGGGCCGGGCTCGGCGATCATCAACAAGATGGCGGGTGTGTTGGATGACATGACCATCGAAACCCGCCCCCTGCGGCAGGAGGTGGTGCACGTCCCCGCGCCCGAAGGGTTCGATTTCGAAAACAACGGCACCATCGTATCGGACAGCGATATCGCCTGCTATTGTCGCCCCGAGCATGGCAACCACATTCTGGTCGGTTCGGAAGATCCGGAATGCGATCCGCATCAGTGGTGCGAGGACGACGTGCACTACAATCACGACTTCACCGACCAGTGGACGACGCAGGCGATGCGTTATGCTCAGCGAGTGCCCAGCCTGGGTATCCCGTCCAAGACGCGTGGGGTGGTCGATCTGTATGATGCGTCGACCGACTGGATTCCGATCTATGACAAATCCAGTCTGCCGGGGTTCTACATGGCCTGCGGCACCAGCGGGAACCAGTACAAGAATGCGCCGATCGCGGGCAAGATGATGGCGGCCCTGATCGACTATTGTGAGGGCGGTGCAGATCACGATGCCCAACCGCTGCAATTCGAACTGCCCTATATAAAGCGGATGATCGACGTTGGCTTCTATTCCCGCAAACGCCCGATCAACGAAGAAAGCAGTTTTTCGGTTCTGGGCTAGCCGGTCGGGGAATTCGCCGCAGGGTTAGGTTTGATCAGGCGGCGAAACTCACCCAGGCCCAGACCATCGCGATATAGGTCAGGTTGTGCATGAACTGGTCCAGCCCGGCTGCCCGCCAGAACGCGGCCTGCGTCGGTGACAGCTGTCTCTTGTCCGAATAGGCGGCTTTGGCAAAGTCGATATTGAAATGCACGATCCATTCCAGGGCGGCAATGATCAGGATAAATGACCACGGCGCCCCGAACAGCAGAAAGACAATGACTGATCCAACAACATGCACGCCGGCATGCTGCGCACGCCCCCAGTGAAAATACTCACTGCGCCCGGACAACATTTTCGGGGTCTGGAGGTAATAGTCCGCAAACATGTGTTTGATCTGCAATAAGCAGAGCATCAACAGTACTGCGCCTATGCTGGCAGTCAAATTGTTCCTCCCGATATCGTCCTGAAGCGAAGCTTAGGGGCTAAACCGTTGCGGCGCAAATGAACTTGTTCACACACGGCAGAAATATGGTCAAACTGGAAACTATTTGCGTCACATGCCACGATTGCTGTAAATTCAGTGTGTTTGATTTGCGGCACTTTCTTCAGGATCGGTGATCCAGAACAGGGGCAGGTTCCATAGAACGTTCAATTTTCCGGTTTATTTGGAAGTACTCCAAACGCGACCAGCTGGTTCTGCTGGCCGTGACCTCTACGCTGTTTCCGTTGTTGTACCTCACGCTGGAACTGCCCAAGCGCATCATCAACGATGCGATCGGTGCAGCCAGCCCGGTGGTCGATGTCCTAGGATATGAACTGCCGCAGACAACATTTCTGATCCTCCTTTGCGGTGCATTTCTGGTGGCGGTGCTGGCGCATGGCCTGATGAAGATGCGTATCAACACCATGAAAGGCGTGCTGAGCGAACGGATGCTGCGCCGGTTCCGGTATCAGCTGATCAACCGCGCTCTGCGGTTTCCCCAGCCCTATTTCGAGCGGGTCAGCCAAGGCGAGATGGTGTCGATGATCACCGCCGAAAGCGAGCCGATGGGCGGTTTGATGGGTGACGCGATCAGCCAGCCGGTGTTGCAGGCCGGTCAGATGATCACGATCCTCTCCTTCCTGTTCCTGCAAAGCGTCTGGTTCGGGCTTGCCGCTGTGGCGCTGATCCCGCTGCAGGCCTGGCTGATCCCCAAGCTGCAGCGTCAGATCAACCTGCTGAACAAAAAACGCATTCAGGAAGTCCGCGTTCTGGCCGCACAGATTGGTGAAAACGCCGCGGGGGCCTCGACCCTGCGGGGCAATGGCGGCTGGCGCTATCGCCGGGCGATGATTTCGGATCAGCTGGGGCGGCTGTTCACGATCCGCTTCGAGATTTACCAGAAGAAATTCTTCATGAAGTTCATCAACAACTTCATCTCTCAACTGACGCCCTTCATGTTTTATCTGGTCGGCGGCATTTTGGTGCTACAGGGTTCAGTTTCGTTGGGGGCGCTGGTGGCGGCGCTGGCGGCGTATAAAGACCTGAGCTCGCCGTGGAAAGAGCTGCTGACCTATTACAATCAGACGCAGGATATGTCGCTGCGGTGGGACGTGGTGATCGAACGTTTTGCGCCGCCGGGGATGCCGGATGAAAAGCTGTTCGAGGGTGAGCCCGAATCCTGCCCGCACCTGAACGGCGATATCGTACTGGATCGGGTTTCGGTCCGGGATATGGACGGCAATCAGGTGCTGGATGATCTGAACCTCACCTTTGCAGGCGGGCAAACCATTGGTATCGCCGCCCCCAGCGAAGAAGACAGGCGCGCCGTGGCCGAGCTGCTGACGCGGGAAATCCTGCCCAGTTCGGGCCGGGTGGAAGTGGGTGGCGAAAATCTGGCGACCCTGCACCAAGGTATTGTGGCCGCGCGCATCGGTTATGCCTCGTCGCGCCCGGTCCTGTTTCAGGGCACGTTGGGCGACAACGTCATGATGCCCATGCGTCAGAGGCCGCTGACAACTCAGATCGACGACCCCGATTTTGCCGAAACACAGCGCGCGGGCAACAGCGCCGATCCATACAAGGCGGACTGGCTGGACCCGTCCTTGGCCGGATTGGACAGCCCCGAGGCGTTGCGCGATTGGTGGCTGCATCTGATCGACGGCATGGGATCGGGTGCCGCTTTGTTCCAGCGCGGGTCGGATCAGGTTTTCGACGCTGTCGAACACCCGGAACTGGCGCAGAAACTGGTCGAGCTGCGCCCGCTCGTGCAACAGGCGATGCAAAAGGCCGGACTGGGGCAGCAGGCGCTGGTTTTCGACTGGTGCACGTATAATTCGGCTTTGCCGGTTGCGGAAAACCTGCTGTTTGCCACCCCTCGGGTTCCTGTCACGCAAGAGCTTCTGGCCCGCCAGACCGTATTCCTTGGCCAGCTGCGCGAGTTGGGGCTGGACAAAACGCTGGTCAGCCTGACTCAGGACGTGATCGAGATGCTGCGCCAGATCTTTGGTCTGGATGGAACAGACCATCCGTTGTTCCGCAAGCTTGGTCTGGAAGCCAAAACCTATGAGACTGCGCTTGAGCTTGTCGAGAAAACCCGGAGCGAGGGCGTGTCGGGGCTGGATGACGAAAAGCTGGCGAACCTTTTGGCGGTGCCGTTCGTGATCTCGGCCGAGCAGATCGGACCTGCTTTCACGGATGAACTCAAAAACCGCATTCTGGAACTGCGCCATAGTCATTCTGAAAAACTGTTGGAGCGGTTGCAGGATGTCTTTTTACCGCTGCATAGAGATGCCTTCGCTCCCGGCCTGACGGTTATGGAAAACGCGCTTTTCGGCAAGGTTAGCCAGATTGGCGGCGGTCGCTCGGACGAGGCGCGCAAGCTGATCGTCGATGTGTTGGACGAAAACGGCGCGCGTCCGCTGGTGGTCGAGCTGATATTTGACGTACCTGTCGCGATCGGTGGTCAGAACCTTCCTGCCGTTTTCGCCGAGCCGCTGGCCTTTACCCGCGCGACGATCAAGAAGCCGGACATCCTGATCCTGGAAAACGCGCTGGCCAGCTATGACATGGCAACTCAGGTCGCCGTCTATAAAAACCTGCGCGAGTTGCTGCCGGATACGACCGTTATCTATCTGAACGACCATTTTGAAAACCCGGACAAATTCGACAATTTTGTCGAAATCAGGCAGGGTCGGGTGGTGTCGGACGAAGGAGATGTCACGGTGGAAGAGGACAGCGCCGCCTCGGCCGATCTGGCACGCAAGCTGCGCGCGTTGGAGCAGACACCGCTGTTTTCCGGTCTCGACCGCAGACAGCTGCGCCTGCTGGCTTTTGGTGCGCGCTGGTACGATGCCCAGCCAGGTGAGGTCGTGTTCCTGAAAGACGACCAGCCCACCGACGGCGCCTATGTGGTGCTGGAGGGCGAGGCCGGGCTGTACCTGCCGCAGATGGAAGGCCCGGATCAGTTGATCACAAAGGTCGGACCGGGTGCTCTGGTTGGGGAACTGGGTCTGATCCGCAAAGAACCTCGTGCGCTCAGCATGATCGCCGAGACCGAACTGTCCTGTCTGCGGATCGGTGAGGAAGAATTCCTGGCCGTGGTCGAAAACGACGCCGCAACTGCGTTCAAGCTGTTGCAGGTGATTGCGGGTTACGTCTCGAACTAATTGTCCAGCTTGCAGAACAGGTCATACAGCAGCCCGATGACCTGCGCCGTGTTGCCGTCCTGCAGCGAGTAATAGATCGTTTTGCCATCCCTTCGGGTCGAGACCATCCGCTCCTGACGCAGGCGGGCCAGCATCTGGCTGACGGCGGCCTGCCGGATTTGCAGCAGGTCCTCAAGCTCACTGACCGATTTTTCGCCTTCGCCCAGATGGCACAGGATCATCAGCCGCCCCTCGTGCGCCAGCGTCTTTAGAAAGGCCGCAGCCCGTGCGGCGTTTTCCTGCATGTCTGCCGGAGCTTCAGGATGTGCGCTTGTGGTGTCTTTGGCTGTGGTGGTCACGCGCGGCCTGTTTTGTGATGGGGTTGGCGCAATATGCCCCAAATTGGGTTTGCTTGTCACCCCTCGGTTGCGGGCGCGCCGCCCTGAAAGGCGTTACCGTTGACATAGTCGCAGGGCTCTTCCTGCATTTGCAGGTGCAGGCCATCGCCGGTGTAGGGATGCGCGCGGGCCAGATCTTCATCCACCTCGATCCCCAGACCGGGCGCGGTTGGGGCGATCACAAAGCCGTCGTCCACGCGCAGAGTGCCTTTGATCAGGGCGTCGTGGAAGGGGGTTTCGATGGTTTCCAGCAGCAGAAGGTTCGGGATCGACGCGGCAAGGTGGATATTGGCGGCCCACTCGACCGGCCCTGCGTAAAGATGTGGGGCCATCTGCGCGTTGAACACTTCGGCCATGGCGGAGACCTTCTTCATCTCCCATATGCCGCCTGCGCGACCCAACGCGGGTTGCAGAATCTCGGCGGCCCCTGCGCGCAGGACGGCCCCGAATTCGGCCTTGGTGGTCATGCGTTCTCCGGTGGCGACGGGGATGCGGACATTGCGGGCGACCCGGGCCATGTCCTCAATCATGTCCGGCGGGGTGGGTTCTTCGAACCACAACGGGGAATACGGCTCCAAAGCCTGACCCAGCCGGATCGCGCCCGCCGTGTTGAACTGGCCATGGGTGCCGAACAGCAGATCGGCCTTGTCGCCCACCGCTTCGCGGATCGCTTTGCAGAACGCGACCGACATCGAGATATCGGACATCGCCGGCATATGCCCGCCACGAATGGTGTAGGGGCCTGCGGGGTCGAATTTCACCGCCGTGAACCCGCGCCGCACCATCTCGGCAGCGCATTCTCCGGCCTGTTGAGGTGAGGTCCAGAAATCGGTCAGGTTATGCTGCGGCAGGGGGTAGAGGTAAGTATACGCGCGGATGCGTTCGCTCATCAGTCCGCCCAGCAGGGCATAGACCGGGCGGTCGCGATCCTTGCCCAAAATGTCCCAGCAGGCGATCTCAAGCCCCGAAAACGCGCCCATGACGGTCAGGTCGGGGCGCTGGGTGAAGCCGCTGGAGTAGGTGCGCCGGAACATCAGCTCGATATTCTCGGGGTTTTCGCCCAGCATATGCCGTTCAAACACATCGCGGATCACGTGCTGCATCGCCTCGGGGCCGACCGAGGACGCATAGCATTCGCCCCACCCGGTGATCCCGGTATCGGTGGTGACTTTCACCAAAATCCAATAGCGCCCACCCCAGCCTGGCGCGGGTGGTGCAGTGACGATGATGTCGAGGTCTTGCAGTTTCATCCGCCGTTACCCCCTATCGAACAGGATCACGTTGCGCTTGGCCGATCCGGTCTTGGTGTCCTCGATCGCCTCATTGATCTGATCCAGAGACCATCGGCCCGAGATCAGCTCGTCCAGCTTCAGCCGCCCCTGTTCGTAGAGGTCGATCATCCATGGAATATCACGCTGAATGACCACATCGCCCATTTTCGAACCGACCACGCCTTGTCCCAGTGCGGCCAGCACAACGGGTTCGTAGCTGGACATATCGCCCGAATGCGGCATGCCGATCATGATGGCTTTGCCACCCCGGCCCAAATAGCGCGGGGCTTGATCGTAGGCTGGTATGGCACCAACGGTGATCAGAACCGCATCCGCGCCGCGCCCGCCCAACGCCTTGAACGCCGCCTTCCAAGGTTGCTTGAGGCTAGCCAGAACCCCATGCGTTGCACCGAACTCTTTGGCGATCTCCAGTTTCTCTTCGGTCATGTCGACCGCCACGATCCGTCGCGCACCGGCAAGGCGTGCGCCCTGAATGGCGTTCAGACCAACACCGCCTGCGCCGATCACAACCACATCCTGACCGGGGCGGAGCTTGGCCGCATTCACCGCTGCACCAACACCGGTGATGACGCCACAAGACAGCAGGCTGGCGACATCCTTGGGCATGGTATCGGGGATTTTCACGATCTGCCGGTGGCTGACCACAACCTTCTCGGCAAAGGCCCCGCAGGCCATTGCCTGATCCAAGGGGCCGCCATCCGCCGTGCGCAGCGGGCCATTGACCGAGTCGTAAGGCGTCTCGCAGATCGTCGGCTGACCGCCTGCGCAGGACGGGCAGGACCCGCAAGCGCGGATCAGAGTGACCACGACCGCGTCGCCCACCTCAAATCCGCCGACCGAGTCTCCGGTCGCGGTAATCACGCCAGCGGCCTCGTGCCCGTAGACGGCAGGCAAATACCCGCCCCAAGCGCCGCTGGCGTAGGTAATGTCCGAATGGCAGATCGCCACCGCATCCAGTGTAACCTCGACCTCTCCGGCGCCGAGCGGTGCAATCTGGATGTCTTCAATGACCAAAGGTTCGTTGAACGCCCGGCATACGGCGGCTTTGATGGTTTGCATTCTTGTCCCTCGCTCCCTTTTGTCCACGGTGGCGCGGGAAAGTCAGTGTCGCAAGATGGAAACCGTCATCCGGGTGTCGTTGTTACGCCACGACAGGACGCGACCGCAAAAACAATGCGAATCCGAAGATCATCAAGAGCATCGCCAACAGGAACGGTGCCCCGGGCAGGTAAAGCGACGCATCAGCCTGAGCGAACTGCGCGAACACGCTGGTCATCACCAGCGGGGAGATCACCATCGACAGCGCGTGCAGAGAGGTAAGCACCCCCTGCAACTCGCCCTGCTGAGAATCCGGCGTGGCACGGGATGTCAGGGCCTGCAGGGCAGGTGTGACAACCGCCCCAAGCGCTGTGACCGGGATCAGCATCAGGGCAATGAAGCCATTGGTCAGGAAAGCCAACAGCAGGAAGCTGGCGATCTCGAACCCCATGCCGTAGATGATCGTGACCCGCTCACCCAGATACCGCGTTGCGGGTCGGATCAGGCCCCCCTGAACAGCGGCCATGCCGATGCCGTAGACACCCAGCGACAGACCGATCATTTGTGGTGACCAGCCGAAACGTTCCGTGGTGAAATAGGCCCAAATCGCGGGGTAGACATAAATCGACACCGAATACAGGAAATAGACCCACAGCATCGGGCGGATGCCGGGCAGTGTGGCAATGGCGCGCAGCGAGTTCACCGGGTTGGCGCGGCGCAGGCTGAAAGCCCGGCGGGTTTTGTCGGTGACCGTTTCGGGCATCACCAGCAGACCGACCAGAAACGTCAGGGCTGACAGACCGGCGGCGGCCCAGAAAGGGGCGCGGGTGCCGTATTCGCTTAGCAACCCGCCGATCACCGGGCCCAGCACGAAGCCTACGCCGAAGGCTGCGCCCAGCAGACCGAAATTCGCAGCCTTCTCATGTGGTTTCGACACATCCGCCATGAACGCAGCGGCGGTGGCATGGGTGGCCGCCGTGATGCCGCCAATGATACGCCCGGCTAGCAGCAGCCAGATGCTGCCTGCAATGGCCATCACCACGTAGTCCAGCGACATCACGAACAGCGACACCAACAAAACCGTGCGCCGCCCATAGGCGTCAGACAGGTTCCCCAGAATCGGACCGAACACAAACTGCATCGCTGCGAATGCGGTACTGAGGACACCACCCCAGATCGCCGCATCGGCTAGAGTGCCGCCCTGAACCTCGACAATCAGGTCGGGCATGATCGGCAACACCAGACCGATGCCCATGGCGTCGATCATGACCGTACCGAGAACGAAAATAAAAGGCAGACGCATGGCACCCATTCGCGAGTTTCGCCCGGACCCTATCATGCTTGGTTCACATGTGAAGTGTCTGTTACGCGGGGTTATGCTGCCGGCAGCTTTTGTTCCAGATCGTCCAGAATTTCCGCCAGATGGCGAGGGTGCGAAAAGAACGGAGAATGGGAGCTGTTAATCGTCGCGCGCAATTCCTCGGGGGCGACGCGACTCATTTCTTCTTCGTATTCCGTCGGGATCGTGTGATCATCCGTTGCGCGGATATAGGCCTTGGGGACACGCGTGAAATTCTCGGTCAACGGCAGAGGGGTTTCCTGCGGGGTAATCGCCTGCGGGCACAGGCGCGCGAAGGCAAAGGGCACGATCTCGGGCGGGCAATCGTGGTAGAAAAGGTTGCGCACTTTTTCTGGCCTGACCGTATAGGACAGGCCGTCGATGGATTTTTCGACCGCATCGACAATCAATTGGCGTGGGGCCCGTCTGCGCATTTCAACCATGGACAGACCGTCCCTTGGAACATAGGCGCACAGATAGATCAGCGCGCGCATGGCTTTGGGGTTTGCCTCTGCGGCTGCACTGATAGGATAGCCCCCCCAGGAGTGGCCGACCACAACCGTTTGCGGGGTCGAGGCCGACAGCACCGTATCCCGGCAGCTCTCCAGCGTGACATCGGCGATCGGTGTCGGGTCCGAGCCGTGGCTGGGCATATCGATGGCCCGCGCCGAATGGCCCAGAGCCTCGAGCGCGGGGATCAGATCGCGCCAGCACCAGGCGCCGTGACAGGACCCATGGACCAACAGAAAATCTGCCATTGTCACGCTCCTTCAAATATGTCCGATGTCGGTCAGGAAACCGCGCAGCAGGGCCGCGTATTCCGCCGGTTGTTCGACGCAGGGCAGATGACCCGCCCGGCGCATCAGTTCGAATTTCGAGCCGGGGATCAGGTCGATGGTTTCACGCACCAGATCCGGCGGGGTCGAGCCATCCTCGCTGCCGGCAATCCCCAGCGTGGGCAGGCGCAGGCCGCTGGTAGGGGTGTAGAAATCTGTGCCCGAGATTGCGGCACAGCAGCCCAGATACCCGTCCACCGGCTGCCGCACCATCATGTTGCGCCACAGCAGATGATCGGGGGCGGCACGGAATTTCTTGGAAAACCACCGTTCCATCGTCGCATCGGCCAAGGCTTCGATACCGCCCTGACGCACCGCTCCCATCCGATCCTGCCAGATCGAGGGAATGCCGATCTTGGCAGCCGTGTTCGACAGCACCAGCGCGCGCACCTGATCCATCCGCTTCACCGCCAGACCCTGCGCGATCAGCCCGCCGATGGACAGGCCGACAAAAACACTATCCCGCACGTTCAGGTGATCCAGCAACGCCTCGGCATCGCGTACCAGCGCGCCCATGGAATAGGGGGCCGGGGGTTGCGAGGACAGCCCGTGTCCGCGCTTGTCATAGCGGATGATCCGCAGCCCTGCGGGCAGGTAGGGCAACATAGCGTCCCAAAGGCGCAGATCGGTGCCAAGTGAGTTGGCAAAAACTATCGGCGCACCATCCGGATCACCATCGACCCGATAGTGCAACTGCACTTCACCAAGATCCAAGATCTGCATGACTCAATCCCCGTCGTCATACGTTAAGTCGTCACAGTGACCCAATCATTGATCCATGTCAGGTCAGGTATTCCAGTGCTTTTCCAAAGACTTCGGGGTCCGTATTGCCCCCCGAGGCCACAACGATCACCGCATCGCTGTCGATTTCGTCGCTGCGAAACAGGGCCGAAGCAAGCGACACCGCACCGCCCGGTTCCAGCACCAGTTTCAGCCGCAGGAAGGCCTGCGCCATGGCCCGCATCGCTTCTTCTTCGGAGACCGACAAGCCCGGCCCGCACAGCCGTTTCAGAATCGGAAAGGTAATCTGTCCTGGCTGCGGCGTCAGGATCGCGTCGCAGATATTGCCCGAAGTCGCGTTGTTGTTCTGGATCTGACCCGTCGCCAGCGAGCGTTTGACATCGTCGAACCCCTCGGGTTCACACGGGCGGGCGCGCAGGCCGGGCGCATGAGCCTCCAGTGCCAGCGCAATGCCCGAGGTCAGCCCACCCCCGCCGCAGCAGACCAGCACATCGGCCTGTTCAACGCCCATTTCGGCGGCCTGTCTGGCAAGCTCCAGCCCGGTGGTGCCCTGACCGGCAATCACCTGCGGTTCGTCATAGGGGCGGATCAAGGTCAGGCCGCGCTCAGTGGCCAGCGCCTCACCAATCTCTTCGCGGCTTTCGTTGGCGCGGTCGTACAGAACCACTTCGCCCCCCAGCGCACGGGTGTTGTCGATCTTCAGCTGCGGCGCGTCCGAAGGCATAATAATCACCGAAGAAGTCCCGTGCCGCGCGGCGGCATAGGCCACACCCTGCGCGTGATTGCCCGAGGAAAAGGCGATCACGCCGCGTTTCCGGTCCTCCTCGTCCAAAGCCGAGATCGCCGACCACGCGCCTCGAAACTTGAAGCTGCCGGTATGTTGCAGGCATTCGGGCTTCACCAGCACCCTGCGTCCGGCCAGTTCGTCCAGAAAGGGCGAACTCAGCAGGGGCGTTTCCCGAACGTGGCCCTTCAGCCGCGCGGCGGCGGCTTCGATCATTTCCAGTGTGCTCATGCGGCGTCCAATACCTTGCGGATAAGCTCCAGTGACTGCGATTCATCCAGAAACGGAACATGCCCGCGATCCGGAACTTCTACAGAGATAAGACCGGGATGGCGCTTGTGCATTTCGGTCAGCGTGTCCATGCCCAGCACGTCCGAGTTCGCGCCCCGAATGACGCCGGTGGGGATGTCGCGCAGCGCCTCGAAGAACATCCACATATCCGGGATGGCCCCGGCAGCGGCCTGATCCAGCAAGGCTTTGCGTAAGGCGGGATCATAGCGCAGGGCCAGCCCGTCGTTGGTCTGTTCATACTGAATCGCGGCTTGCAGACGCCACCGGCTGAGGGGGACGCCGGGGAAATGCGGCTCCATCACTTGCTGCAGGGTTTGGGCGACTTCGTCATAGGTCTTCGCCACCGGCTGCCGACCGACATAATCCATGATCTTGGCCATGCCCGAGGTCTCGATCACCGGCCCCACATCGGTCAGCACTACGGCGGACAGGCGCTCGGGGTGGCTGGCTGCCAGAGCCATCGCAATCAGACCGCCGCGTGAGGTGCCCAGAACGGCCACGCGATCCAGCCCCAGATGATCCAGCAATTCAATGGCGTCGTGGGATTCGCGCAGAACATTGTAGTTCATGAAATCCGGGTCAAACTCCGACTGCCCGCGCCCCCGGTAATCCATCGTGATCATACGCAGATCGGTGATATGCGGCGCGAGGAACGAGAAATCCCGGCTGTTGCGGGTCAACCCGGCCAGGCACAATACCGGGGTTCCGGACCCGGTGTCGGTATAGTAGAGGCGCCTGTCGTCGGAAGTCGTGAAGAAAGCCATTAAAGTCCAGCCAGTTGAGTGATCGTCGTCAGGTCGGACAGTACATGCGCTGGTGTCCATGGCAAGCGGTCCATCGGTTCTTTTGCCCGATTGACCCAGGCGGTCACGAAGCCATAGCCGCTGGCACCTGCAGCGTCCCAGCCGTTCGAACTGACAAACAGTACCTCATCGCGATCTCCGCCAAACCTTTGCTGTACCAGATCATAGACACTGGAATGGGGCTTGAAGACGCCGACGCTTTCGACTGACAGCACATCGTCCAGGACGTCGCCGATCCCGGCCGACTGCACCGCGCCATCCAGCATGGGCAGCGACCCGTTGGACAGGATCGCGGTGTTCAGCCCTCCGGCTTTCAGATCGGCCAGCATTTTCGGGACCTCGGGGTAGGCCTGTAGCTGCCAATACAGGTCCAACAGGCGCTGGCGCAGGACCGGGTCGCCCTCCAGCCCGGTGGCCTCAAGCGCCCAGTCCAAACCATCTTGCGTCACATCCCAGAAATCGGCATGGGCGTCGGTGATCGCGCGCAGCCAGGTGTATTGCAACTGCTTTAGCCGCCAGTGATTGGCCAATTCGGGCCATTTCTGCTGCAATTCCTCGAATCCCGGTTCGCCCGCCGCCTGTCGTGCGGCGGCGGCGACATCGAACAGCGTGCCATAGGCGTCAAAAACGCATGTGGTGATTGGCATCAGTACCCCTCCCTTGATCGCGCGCAGGTTGGCACAAGAGTTGCAAGCACAAAAGGGGGGAGGGTTTACAATGCCGTGTCACACCCTAGGCTTGGCCGCTTAAACCCCTAACGGCCGGAGGCCACCTATGACCGAGATCAAACAAGGCGACACCGTTCGCATCCACTACACCGGTACGCTGTTGGACGGCAACGTGTTTGACAGTTCCGAAGGGCGTGACCCGCTGGAGTTTGTGGTCGGGTCAGGCCAGATCATCCCCGGGCTGGATACGGCCATGCCCGGCCTGACAGTGGGTGAGAAAAAACGGGTCGAGATCGCCTGCGTGGACGCCTATGGTCCGATCAACCCTGCCGCGCGCCAGCAGATCCCGCGTGAGGGCATTCCGGATGATATTCCGCTAGAACCTGGCACCCAGCTACAGATGCAGACGCCGGACGGGCAAGCCGTGCCGGTGACTGTGATGGACTCTGACGAAGCGACCGTCACGCTGGACGCAAATCATCCACTGGCCGGTCAGGACCTGATTTTTGACATCGAGGTTGTCTCAATCAACTGACCGCAAAAGGTCAGTGCGAAGGATCAGCCTGAAATCAGGCTGGTCCATGATGTAAGGGCTGCGCGCACATCTGGTTGCGTGAAGAACACAAACAGCAGCAGCAGCACGGTCAGGCTCAGCAACGCGATACGGCCGCGCTGCCCCAGAAAACCCTGTTTGCGCCGGGAAGCCCGAGAGGTGTTCGAGAGGATTTGTTCTGCTTTGCTCATGCCGCTATCCGTGCCCGCGAAAGATGGTCAAATCTTGGCGCGGGCAGGGAAAGATCGGGTCACATATGATCGGGCTGCGGCATACCCAGAACGTGGAAGCCACCGTCGACTTTGATGATCTCACCCGAGGTGCAGGCACCGGCTTCGGATGCAAGATACACGGCGGTGCCGCCAACGGCCTCAAGCGTTGCGTTCGAACGCATTGGCGCGTTCTGATCGCAGAACTTGTAGGTCCTGCGTGCGCCACCGATGGCCGCGCCCGCCAACGTCTTCATCGGGCCGGGTGAGATGGCGTTGACACGGATGCCTTCGGGACCAAGGTCGTTTGCCAGATAGCGCGTGGCCGATTCCAGCGCGGCCTTTGCCACACCCATGACGTTGTAGTTCGGCACAACCCGGTTCGACCCTTGATAGGTCAGCGTCAGCAGCGTGCCGCCATTGTCCTTCATCAGCGGATAAGCGCGACGCGCAACTTCGATAAAGGAATAGGCCGAGACATCCATCGAGTGTTTGAAGTTTGCCCGGGTGGTGTTCAGGAATCGGCCGGTCAGTTCCGACTTGTCCGAGTAAGCAATTGCGTGAACCACGAAATCAATCGTAGGCCAGCGTTCGCCCAGCTCATTGAAGGCGCGGTCCAGCGACTCATCATCGGTGACATCCGCGTCCACCATGAAATCACTGCCGAGGCTCTGGGCCAGTGGTTCAAGCCGTTTGCCGAATGCCTCACCCTGATAGGTGAAAGCCAGTTCTGCGCCTGCCTCGTGCATCGCCTTGGCAATGCCCCAAGCAATCGAGCGGTCATTCGCCACCCCCATGATCAGGCCGCGTTTGCCCTTAAGAAGATCAGACATCATATTCACCCGTTATACTTTGACAGAACCATGGACCCGTTTGTGCCACCAAAGCCGAAGCTGTTGGTCATGACAGAGTCCAAACCTGCGTTTTCAACCACTTGAGTTGCAATTTCACCGGGCAGGATGCCTTCGGCAAGTGTGTCGACGTTGATCGACGGAGTAATAAAGTCATTATCCAGCATTAGCAGACAAAAGATGGCTTCCAGCGCACCAGCGGCACCCTGTGCGTGGCCGGTCATCGACTTGGTCGAGGAAATCGGCGGCACGTTGCCCTCGCCAAAGATGCGGCGGACGGCTTCGACCTCACCGACATCGCCGACCGGGGTCGAGGTGCCGTGGGCGTTGATATAATCGACCTTGCGGCCTTCGGGCATGGTCGCCAGCGCCAGACGCATCGCGCGCTCGCCGCCTTCACCCGAGGGGGCCACCATGTCGTGACCGTCCGAAGTGGCGGCATAGCCGGTGACTTCGGCGTAAATCTTGGCGCCGCGCGCCAGCGCGTGCTCCAGATCCTCAAGCACGACGATGCCGCCGCCACCCGAGATCACGAACCCGTCGCGATCCTGATCGAACGCGCGAGAGGCTTTTGCTGGCGTATCGTTGTACTTCGAGGACATCGCGCCCATCGCGTCGAACAGGCAGGACAGAGTCCAGTCCAGCTCCTCGCCGCCACCGGCAAACATAACGTCCTGCTTGCCCAGCATGATCTGTTCCGCCGCATTGCCGATGCAGTGCAGCGAGGTCGAGCAGGCCGAAGTGATCGAGTAGTTGATGCCCTTGATCTTGAACGCGGTCGCAAGGTTCGCGGAAATCGTCGAGCACATGCATTTCGGAACCGCAAACGGCCCGATCCGCTTGGTCGCGCCGGTTTTCAGTACCGTTTGATGCGCCGTCAGCATCGCGCTGGTTGAGGGGCCACCGGACCCTGCAACCAGACCGGTGCGTGGGTTTACGACCTGCTCTTCGGTCAGGCCGGAATCGGCGATCGCCTGGCTCATCGCGATATGGGCATAGGCGGCACCGGGCCCCATGAATCGCAGGGTGCGCTTGTCCACATGCTCGGACACGTCGATCTTCAGCGATCCGGCGATCTGGCTGCGAAAGCCGTGTTCGACCATCTGTTCATTGGCCTCGATGCCGGACTTGCCGGCCTTCAGCGAGGCCAGAACCTCTTCGGCATTGTTCCCGATGGAGGAGACAACCCCCAGACCGGTGACAACTACTCGACGCATGTGCGTGCTCCTTATTTCAGGCCGGTCCGGCTTAGGCTTCGGACAGAACGACTTTCATGTCTTTGACGTCGTAAATCATTTCGCCGTCCGCTTCGACGATACCATCCGCCACACCCATGGTCAGGCGGCGGGTCTGAATCGCCTTTTTGAAATCGATTTTATAGGTCAGCATCTTGCGGTCCGGGCGCACCATGCCGGTCAGTTTGACCTCACCCACGCCCACGGCCATGCCGCGACCCTGCCAGCCGCGCCAGCCCAGGTTGAAGCCGGTCAGCTGCCACAGACCGTCCAGCCCCAGACAGCCGGGCATGATCGGGTTGCCGGGGAAATGGCAGTCAAAGAACCACAGGTCCGGGGTGATATCGAACTCGGCCAGAACGTGACCTTTGCCATGCGCGCCGCCATCGGCCGAGATATCGGTGATCCGATCCATCATCAGCATCGGCGGGGCAGGCAACTGCGCATTACCGGGGCCGAATAATTCGCCTCGGGCGCATTTCAGCAGATCGTCCTTGTCAAAGCTGCTCGGGAATTGGGCCATTCTGCCGCCTCTCCTGCCAGGGGTCCGTTTCTCTAATCTGGCCTCACCTAGCACCCGTATGCAAGGTCCTGCAAGAGCGGTCGCCCACATCATGTTGTGTTCTGGACATTCTTTGCGAATGAATTTCATTTGAAATTACCTGACCTGAGCACTTATATATAGGGCAGTAACAAACGGGTTTCGGATTCATGACACCTCAAAGCCAGAGCAGAGCCACGAATTGGTTGGTCGACGCGGGATTGCGTCCAACGCGTCAGCGTATGGCTTTGGCCGAGTTGCTGGTTGGCGATGGCCGCCACCGTCACGTGACGGCGGAAAGCCTGTTTGAATCGGCGAAAAAGAACGGCGATGCTGTGTCTCTTGCGACGGTCTACAACACGCTGCGCGCGTTTTGCGAGGCCGGTGTGCTGCAGGAAATCACGGTGGACGGGTCGAAAAGCTATTTCGACACAAACACCCATGATCACCCCCATTTCTATTGGGAAGATGAAAGCCGCTTGAGCGACGCGCCGTCAGATCAGCTGGTGATTCAGCGCCTGCCCGATGCCCCCGAAGGGGTTGAGATCGCATCTGTCGATGTCGTGATCCGTCTGCGGAAGAAATAACCTCACGTTACCAAATGCATCAGCGCCCGCTCGGCGACTGCAATCTGCGCGTCAGTGGGCCCTGTGCCGTGTCGGGCCAGTACAACGGGTTCGGCCGCGAACGGATCCGAGACCGGCAGGCTCAACAGCGACATCCCGTCATAGCTGACTTTGGCAGGCGGATTGGCATAGCTGATCGCGACGCCCTCGTTATTTGCCGCAAGGCTGCGCTGAATTTCCAATGAGGCCGCGCGGTGGGCCACTGTCGGGCTTTCTCCGATCTGACGAAACAGCCCCAGTATATGCTGTGCGGACAGACCTTCCTCGGACAGGATCAGCGGGTGTGCAGCGAGATCCTGCAGAGAAATCTGTCTGTTTGCGGCCAGAGGGTGATCCGGCGACACAAGCGCACGCGGAGAGCTGGTGAACAACGTGTGCCGGGTGAACGTCGCGTCCATGCTCAGCCCATAGGTCAGCGCCAGGTCGATCCGCCCGTCGATCAGGCCTGAAATCATGCCCTCGAAACTGTCCACCCTGTAGGACACCGCCACATCCGGCATCACGGCGCGCAACTGCAGAAGGGCACGGGCCAGCAGAAACGGGGCCAAATCGACGAAACAGCCTAGCCGCAAGCGCGCCTTGCCGGTGCTGGTGCCAGCGGCGTTTTCCAAACGGGCGGCGCTGGCCAACAGTGCTTCGGCCTCTTCGATGAAACTGCGGCCCTGCGGGGTCAATGCCATTGCAGCACCGCGCCGACGGGCGAATAGGGGATAGCCCAGTTGTTCCTCGACCCGGGTCAGGGCGTTGGACAGCGCCGGTTGCGAGACATTCAGGTGCTGCGCCGCGGCGGACAGGCTGCCATGCCGTCCGATGGCGCAGACATATTCATATTGGCGCAGCGAGATATATAACATGAAGTTAAGTGTATCTTTGAAAGATATGACTTGAACAGGGGGCTTTCCCATGTGCAGATCACCCAACCCCACGGCACGGAGACAGACATGACGCACCCTCTGGTCACGCAAGAGATGATCGACACCTATCAGCAGGACGGCGTTGTCCTGATCAAAGGGCTGTTTGCCAACCACGTCGAGGCCCTACGTGAAGGCGTTGCCGCCAACATGGCCGAGCCGGGGCCTTATGCGTCCGAAAACAAGAAACAGGGTGAAACCGGCCTGTTCTTTGACGATTACTGTAACTGGTCGCGAATTGATCAGTTCCGCGAGGTGATCGAGAACTCTCCAGCGGCTGAAGTCGCGGCTGATCTGATGCAATCGCAGACCGTTCAAATGTTCCACGACCACGTTCTGGTCAAAGAGCCCGGAACTTCGATGGCGACCCCGTGGCATCAGGACGGGCCGTATTACTTTGTCGAAGGACAACAGACGATCAGCTTCTGGTCGCCGCTGGACCCGGTGAAACAGGCAACGCTGCGCTGCGTGGCGGGCTCGCACCGGTGGGAGAAAGAAGTGTTGCCTACCCGCTGGGTTTCGGAAGAGGACTTCTTCCCCGACGAAGGCCAGTACATCCCCGTCCCTGACCCGGATGCTGAAGGCATGAAGGTTGTGGAATTCGCGATGGAGCCGGGCGACGCGGTAGCCTTCAACTACCGCACGCTGCACGGTGCGCGTGGTAATCAATCCGACAGCCGTCGCCGGGCGTTTTCGTTGCGTCTGGTGGGCGATGACGCACGATATGTGGAGCGTCCGGGCCGGACCTCACCGCCGTTTCCGGGCCACGACATGACCCCCGGCCAACGTCTGCGCGAAGATTGGTTTCCGGTGCTGCTACGGCGCTAGGCTCAGAACCACTGGCCCGATTCGATTAGCCCCAGATCAAGCAATTGACCGGACGTCCACTGAAACGGAACCGAGTTGCGCCAGCAAAAGCTCGGGATGTCGAAAGTGGACCCGGCATTGCTTTTCAGTGCTTTGGCAGCGCGGAATGAGCACACGGCAGCCGTCATGTTGTGATGCCATGGGCAGGAATAGGTGTTGTATTCCGGCTCGTTGAAGGTGTGGTCGGGGCGCAATTCCAGACCCTTGCGGGATTTGAACAATGCGATCCGGTCGATACGGCGGCGTTCGTATGGAATGTGATCCTCGAACCGCCAGCGCAGGCCGCCCGACATGTCCAACTGACGCTCGACCGGATGGCCTTCGGCGTCGTGGCGGGTGTGGGCGTGATAGCCGGTGCTGTCCAGCATCGCGCGGTCCGGAGCGACTCCGTTCGGAAAGGTATCCAGATCATCGGCATAGAGGTCAACCACGTGGCTCAGCATCGCATCGCGGCGTTCCTCGGCGTGGAAGGCCAGAAATTCGCCGATCGTGCGCGTCTCGCAAAACGGAAAGAACAGATATTCGGCGTTATAGCAGTAATACATCCAGATGCCGGACGCGGCCTGAATGATTCTGTTGATAGTGTTGAAGACAACCGCGCTGGGCACGCAGGTCAGGGTGACGCGGTGGATGCGTTCGGATAGCTCGGGGTCTAGAGCAAAGTCCTGCGGCACGAAGGCCACCACGGATTTGAACCCCAGATGCAGATGATGCCGGATGGTGCTGTCGATCTCGACCATGTCCTCGGCAAAGATCAGGGCGACCGGGCCCTTGGCCAGCGCCGATTTGCCTGAGTTCAGGAAAACGTCGAGAGAGTCGTATTGCATTGCCTGTCCGGTTCCACTTTGCTGGAATCTTCGGCCAAAATCGGGTAATCGCCCCGGCATTGCAAGCGGCGTTCGTAAGGTATAGATGACGCCGATCCCGCGAATGCAAAGGCCATATCCATGTCAGAACCGAAAAAGCTGTACATCAAAACCTATGGTTGCCAGATGAACGTCTATGACAGCGAACGCATGTCCGAGACGCTGGGAGGGCAGGGCTATGTCGAAACCCAAAGTCCCGATGACGCGGATATGATTCTGCTGAACACCTGCCATATCCGCGAAAAGGCCGCTGAAAAGGTCTATTCCGAGCTTGGCCGGTTCAAGGGCCTAAAAGCGGAAAAACCCGATCTGAAGATTGGCGTGGCGGGTTGTGTGGCACAGGCCGAAGGCGAAGAGATCATGCGCCGTCAGCCTCTGGTCGATCTGGTGGTTGGGCCGCAAAGCTATCACCGTCTGCCCGAGATGGAGGCCAAGACCCGTACCGGCGCCAAGGCGCTGGACACGGATTTCCCCGAGGAAGACAAGTTCGAAAAGCTCAAGAACCGCCCCAAGGCCAAGCGTGGCCCGACCGCGTTTCTGACCGTTCAGGAAGGCTGCGACAAGTTCTGCGCCTTCTGCGTGGTGCCTTATACCCGTGGCGCCGAGGTCAGCCGTCCGGCTGATCGCATCATTCGTGAGGCCCATGATCTGGTGGAACGCGGCGTGCGCGAGATCACTCTGCTGGGTCAGAACGTGAACGCCTATCATGGCGCGGGCCCGAACGGCGACATGACACTGGCCGGTCTGATCTGGGAGTTGAACAAGGTCGACGGGCTGGAGCGCATCCGCTTTACCACGTCGCACCCCAATGACATGGCCGACGACCTGATCGAGGCACATGGAACCTGCGATAAACTGATGCCGTATCTGCACCTGCCGGTGCAGTCGGGATCAGACAAAATCCTCAAGCGGATGAACCGCAGTCATACGGCGGAAAGCTATCTGCGTCTGGTCGAGCGTATCCGTGCCGCGCGGCCCGATATCATGATGTCGGGTGATTTCATCGTCGGCTTCCCCGAGGAAACTGAAGAGGATTTCCAGGCCACGCTGGATTTGGTGGAAGAGGTCAAATACGGCTATGCCTATTCCTTCAAATATTCGACCCGGCCCGGAACGCCTGCGGCTGAGCGGCCGCAAGTTGACGCCACGGCGGCAGATGACCGTTTGCAGCGCCTTCAAGCCCTGATCACGCAGCATCAGCGCGAGATTCAGGACGCGATGGTTGGCCGCAAAGTCAGCGTTCTGTTCGAGAAAGCGGGTCGTTTGCCGGGGCAAATGGTCGGAAAATCCGAATATCTGCACTCGGTTCACGTGTCCGACGCTGACGTCGGTATCGGTGAGCTGAGAGACGTTCAGATCACCGGATCGGGCGCCAATTCGCTGGCGGGGGAATTGATCTGATCTGATCGGCGGGTGCTGTCAGAAAACCATAGTCGGCAGTTGTTTCAAATTTTAACCCTTGATTCACGAGCGGGAACTATGTTCGGAAAAAGGCCAGATTTTTTCAGGGTCTAGCGCGCTGCGCCCCTGAAATTCCAGTTCTGTGCCGGTCCGGCTGTCGGGTTGGGACGATGGAGGTTACGAGTGGAAATTAGAGCACGGTTCTTTGGGCCAAGCCGCTGGAGTGTTTTTTCGTCGGCGCTGGTGCTGTCGCTTATTTCCAGCGCGACTGTTGCGGGCAATCTGGAACAGGGCGTGACGGATCCTCCGGTCGCCAGCCCGAAACGCTTTGGCAGCGATGTCAGTGCTTTTTATCTGGGGCTGAGTGGTGGTTACGCAACAAGCGGCACCGACCGATTCGGGCTGACAACCCCAGGCGGTACCTTCGAGATCGGCGAGTTGGACCTAAAAGGGGACTACG
The DNA here is from genome assembly GCF_056537245.1 of Ruegeria sp. CG11. Lineage (NCBI taxonomy): Bacteria > Pseudomonadati > Pseudomonadota > Alphaproteobacteria > Rhodobacterales > Roseobacteraceae > Ruegeria > Ruegeria sp. CG11. The sequence continues at coordinate 330,129 of NZ_JBQFRE010000002.1, read as the reverse complement.
GCGGCGTCCGGGGTGGCTGGCGTGGCGTTCTGCCCGCCATGGGCGGGCGCGACTATGTCTACGGGTTCGAGCTTGGATATGATTTCAGTGGGCTTGAAGACGACGTCATGACCGATATTGGCAGCGTCACAGTCACCGGTTCGTCCGAAATTTCGGACATTCTGTCGGTTCGGTTTCGCAATGGTCTGACCAACAGAAGCGGCACGGTTTTGTATTTTATTACCGTCGGATACGTGCAAGGTGATATCAAAACCGCAAGCGGCTTGACTTCCGGGACCACGTCACAATCTTTTGAAGAGAATGAAACGCGGAACGGGTTTTCCGCAAGCATCGGTGCCGAGCACAGCCTGAGCGAGAACTGGTCGATCACGGGTGAGTACGAATATGTCCAGTTCGACTCGCGTCAGGTCGAATTCAGCAATGGGTTCTCGACGAAATCCACGCCGCGCTATCGCGGATTGAGATTTGGATTGAACTACACGTTTTGACCAAAACCAATCGCCGAGGCGATATCGTTTGGCGCACTCTTCGGCGGTTTTGCCATCCGTTTGGGAAAATTTGAAACTGTGGCTTGCGCCCACCGAGACTTGTTGTCTACGCTCAGGGTGAAACGCCAAGACAGGAGAACGGATTGGCCATCGGTGCCCTTACCCCACCGCAAGATGATATGCCCCAGCGCGAGGCGTTTATTGAATTCCCTGACAATCGGTTGTTGATTGATTTGTGCGGCGAGTATGACCGCAATCTGACCGAAATCGAACAAAAGCTGTCCGTCCAGATTGTCCGGCGCGGCAACCAACTGGTTGTCATGGGCGACGAGGATTCACAAAAACAGGCCATTGAGGTGCTGCAGGCGCTTTACACCCGTCTCGAAGGCGGTCGTGACGTAGGGGCCGCCGATGTAGACCGCGAACTTCGGATGGGCGGGTCCGAGACAGGAACCGGCAGCCGCGACGGTGACCAGCTTGAGATGTTCAAGGGCGGCACGGTCGAGATCAAGACCCGCAAAAAGCTGGTCGAGCCACGCACGGATGCACAAAAGGCGTATGTCCAGTCGCTGTTCAACAACGAGCTGGCCTTTGGAATCGGGCCTGCGGGCACCGGCAAGACTTATCTGGCGGTGGCTGTTGGCGTATCGATGTTCATCGGTGGGCACGTGGACCGGATCATCCTCAGCCGCCCCGCCGTCGAGGCTGGAGAAAAGCTGGGCTATCTGCCGGGCGACATGAAGGACAAGGTCGATCCTTACATGCAACCGCTTTATGACGCGCTGAATGATTTCCTGCCCGGCAAGCAACTGGCTAAGCTGATCGAGGAAAAGCGAATCGAAATCGCTCCACTGGCCTTCATGCGCGGGCGGACGCTGGCCAACGCGTTCGTGGTGCTGGATGAGGCACAAAACGCCACGACCATGCAGATGAAGATGTTCCTGACCCGTCTGGGTGAGGGCAGCCGCATGGTGATCACCGGCGACCGCTCGCAGGTGGACCTGCCGCGCGGGGTCCAGTCGGGGCTGCAAGATGCGGAACGTTTGTTGAAGACGATCCCGAATATCAGCTTCAACTACTTCACCTCGAAAGACGTGGTGCGGCACCCGCTTGTCGCCGCCATTATCGAAGCGTATGAGGCCGACTCAGGCCGCGAGACGGGGTAATCGTCCGGGGCCGCAGGCTTTGGACAGGATAGCATGAACCTGGAACTGACGATTGAAGACGGGCGTTGGCAGGGGCTGGAGCCATTGGCCGCGCGGGCCATACAGGCAGTTCTGGATCATTGCGATCTGGACGCTGATCTGTGCGAAATCAGCGTTCTGGCCTGTGACGACCCCCGGATCGCCGAACTGAATGCGGAGTTCCGGGAAAAACCCACCCCGACCAATGTGCTCAGTTGGCCCGCCGAGGAGTTGGCGCCCGACCGACCGGGGCAGTCGCCGCTGCCGCCCGAGCCGGACTTCGCCGGCGAAATCGCGCTGGGGGATATCGCGATCTCTTACGACACCTGCGCGCGCGAGGCGGCCGAGGCGGGCAAACCAATGAATGATCACGTCACGCACCTGATCATTCACGGAATGTTGCATTTGCTGGGATACGATCACATCCACGACGCTGACGCCGATTTGATGGAAGCGGTCGAGGTCGATATACTTGGCAAATTGGGTCTCGATGACCCATATAATGCGTAGACGGGCCATCAGGGCCGATTATTTGGAACAGGATCATGGGCGATACAGACGGCAGTTCTATGGCGGCGCAGGGCGCGCAACCGAAGAACGGCGGTGACAATGTCAAAGAGAAAGCCGGCTTTTTTTCTCGAATAGTGGACGCGTTCTCGCCTCCGGACGAGGATGAGGTTCACGTAGCCAACGGGCACGAGACCGACCGGGCGCAGCCGCGCGGCATGATCAACCTGCGGCGGATGCGGGTCGAGGACGTGGCCATCCCGACGGCCGAGATCATCTCGGTCCCGTCCACCATCACCAAAGAAGAGCTGGCACAGGTGTTCCGTGACAGCGGTCTGTCCCGGATACCGGTGTATGAGGGCACGCTGGATACACCTTTGGGGTTTGTCCACCTCAAGGATTTCGCGCTGACCCACGGGTTCAACGGTGGCGGCACTGAGTTCGATCTGGTCTCGATGCTGCGGACCTTGCTGTTCGTGCCGCCCTCGATGCCGATTGGCGTGCTGCTGACCAAGATGCAGACGGAACGCCGTCACATGGCGCTGGTGATCGATGAATATGGCGGTGTTGACGGTTTGCTGACCATTGAAGACCTGATCGAACAAGTGGTTGGTGAGATTGCCGACGAACACGATGCAGACGAAGATCAGCTGTGGGTGCAGGAAAAGCCCGGTTGCTACATTGTTCAGGCTCGCGTACCGCTGGAGGAATTCGAAGCCGAAATCGGACGCTCGCTGACCAGTCACGAGGATGTGGACGAGGAAGAAATCGACACTCTGGGCGGTCTAGTCTTCATGCTGTCGGGGCGGGTACCCGCGCGGGGTGAGGTTGTTTTGCATCCCGAAGGCCCGGAATTTGAGGTGATTGACGCCGATCCGCGCCGGATCAAACGTCTGCGTGTCATGTTGCCGGATCTTGCTGCATGACCCCATCGCGGGGCTGGCCGTTTTGGTTGAGGTTCGTGCTGTCGGCCCTGCTGGGAGCGCTGGCGGCCTTTGGTCTTGCGCCGTTTGGCATTTGGGCGGCGACTCTGGTTGGGCTGCTGCTGCTTGCCCCCCTGTATCTGTCGACGGAAACGCGGGGTCGGGCCGCGTGGTTGGGCTGGGCCTTTGCCACCGGATACTTCGCCCACGGTCTCAGCTGGATCATTGAGCCGTTTTTCGTAGATGCCGAGCGCCACGCCTGGATGGCGCCCTTTGCCCTGATCTTCATGGCAGGCGGGCTGGCCCTGTTCTGGGCGCTGGCCTTTTGGGTCGCAAGGCGACCGGGTGGAGGCGCTGTCAAGCAGGCGGTTTTCCTTGCCGTGGCCGTGTCTCTGGCGGAATTCGCCCGGGGTTACGTATTGACGGGTTTCCCCTGGGCCGGGCTGGCGCAGGTTTGGGTTGATACGCCCGTGGCGCAGCTTCTGTCCTTGTTCGGCCCCTATGGTCTGGGGGCTTTGACCTTGCTGGCAACGCTTCCCTTAGGTGCGGCGTTAGCTCAACGCGGCGGTTTCGTGCTGCCATTGGGCTTGACGATTGGCGCTGCTTGTCTGGCTCTGACCTATGCGGCCACCCGCCCGACTGTGACTGAAACCGATCACACCGTCCGCCTGATCCAGCCTAACGCGCCCCAGCATCAGAAATGGGACCTGGATTATGCGCCCTTGTTCTTTGCGCGCCAGATCGAGTTCACCGCAGCACAACCCCGGCCGGATCTGATCGTCTGGCCTGAAACCTCAATACCTGCATGGTTGGGAAGCGCGCAGCCGTATTTGGCCGCGGTCACAGATGCAGCGCAGGGCGTGCCGGTGTTTCTGGGCATCCAACGGGGTGATGGGCCGCAAATCTACAACTCGATGATCTACCTGGATGAGCAGGGCCAGCAAAAGGGCTTGTATGACAAGCACCACCTTGCACCGTTCGGAGAATATGTTCCGCTCGGAAACCTGATGGCGAAATTCGGTATTCACGGGATGGCAACAACCGCAGGTCATGGCTTCAGCGCTGGGCCGGGGGCTGCCTTGATGGACGCCGGAAAGCTGGGAAGGGCGCTGCCGCTGATCTGTTACGAGGCCGTGTTTACACAGGATGTGCTGTCCGCGCCCGGCCGCGCCGATTTCCTGTTGCAGATCACCAATGATGCCTGGTTCGGTACACGGTCCGGTCCCTATCAGCATCTTGCGCAAGCCCGGATGCGCGCGATCGAGCAGGGCCTGCCGATGATGCGCTCGGCCAATACCGGGGTGTCGGCGATGATCGACCCGCTGGGGCACGTTACAAACGCGCTGGCATTGGGGCAGGCGGGCTTTGTGGATGCAAATTTGCCGGCGCCCCTGACCCCGACTGTGTATGCCCGGATCGGTGATTTTCCGGTCTTTGCCCTGCTGGCGGTTTTGTTTGCGCTGCTTTGGCGCAACGTCCGGCGGGACAACGTTTAAATACCGATTGACCCTGTGATGCGGTGGGCGTATGCCCTCGCTTGCCTGTCACAACGGCTTCCTGGCGTGATGGGGAAAACTTAATGGAGCACTTTCATGTCCCGACAGAACTACACTTTTACTTCGGAGTCCGTATCCGAAGGGCACCCGGATAAGGTTTGCGACCGGATTTCCGATGCCGTCCTTGACGCATTTCTGAACGAAGAACCCGAAGCGCGCGTTGCGTGCGAAACCTTTGCCACGACCGACCGTGTGGTGATTGGTGGCGAAGTAGGTCTGTCTGATCAGGAAAAGCTGCACGACTATATGGGCCGCATCGACGAGATCGCGCGCGCCTGTATCAAGGATATCGGCTATGAGCAGGACAAGTTCCACCACGAAACCGTCGAGGTGACGAACCTGCTGCACGAACAGTCCGCCCATATCGCGCAGGGTGTGGATGCGTCCGAGGATAAGGAAGAGGGTGCCGGTGACCAGGGCATCATGTTCGGCTACGCCACCACCGAAACCCCCGCGCTGATGCCGGCACCGATCCAGTATTCGCACGCGATTCTGCGCCGTCTGGCCGAAGTGCGCAAGAACGGCACCGAGCCTGCGCTGGGCCCGGACGCAAAATCGCAGCTGTCGGTGGTTTACCGCGACGGCAAGCCGGTCGGCGTCAGCTCGATCGTGCTGTCGACCCAGCATCTGGACGAGTCGCTGAGCTCGGGTGACATCCGTGCCATCGTCGAGCCCTATATCACCGAGACCCTGCCAGAGGGCTGGCTGTCCGCGGAAACCGAGTGGCACGTGAACCCAACCGGCAAATTCGTGATCGGCGGCCCGGATGGTGACGCCGGTCTGACCGGGCGTAAAATCATCGTGGACACCTACGGCGGTGCCGCACCGCATGGTGGCGGTGCGTTCTCGGGGAAAGACCCGACCAAAGTGGACCGCTCGGCAGCTTACGCCGCGCGCTATCTGGCCAAGAACGTGGTCGCTGCGGGTATGGCGGAACGCTGCACCATCCAGCTGAGCTATGCGATTGGTGTGTCCAAGCCGCTGTCGATCTACGCCGACACGCACGGTACCGGTCAGATTGCGGATGCTCTGATCGAAACCGCCGTCGGGCAGGTGATGGACCTGACCCCGCGCGGCATTCGTGAGCACCTGCAACTGAACAAGCCCATCTATCAGCGCACGGCTGCTTATGGCCATTTCGGACGCGAGCCCGCCGCGGATGGCGGTTTCAGCTGGGAACGCACCGATCTGGTCGACGCTCTGAAAGCGGCGGTCTGATCCAAAACCAATCAAAGCGCGCCGACCCCGGCGCGCTTTTTCGATTCGGCGCCGGGGTTGCAACGGTGCGGCCCGCGCAGTATGGGCACCGCCATGAGCACCCAGACACCACAACGCCCCCGCAGAAACTTCTATGGCCGCTTCAAGGGCAAGACCCTGAAGCCCAGTCAAAAGACGTATCTGAACGAAGACCTCGACGCCCTGTCGCCCGGCGCTGTCGATTGGGAGAGCAACCCCAACCGCGACCCGCTGGACCTTAAAGCGCTGTTCGGCGGCAAGGATGTCTGGCTGGAAGTCGGCTTTGGCGGCGGTGAGCATTTGGTGCATCAGGCTGCCAGCAACCCCGATATCGGCATCATCGGGGCCGAGCCCTATATCAACGGCGTCGCCATGCTGCTGGGCAAGATCCGTCAGGCCGGGGTCGAAAACCTTGCGGTGCACCCCGGCGATGCGCGCGATTTGTTTGACGTGCTGCCCGAGGCCAGCATCTCGCGCGCCTTTCTGTTGTACCCCGACCCGTGGCCCAAAACGCGGCATCATCGCCGACGTTTCGTGACGCCGGAACATCTGGAACCGCTGGCGCGCGTGCTGAAGCCGGGGTCAATCTTCCGCGTGGCCACCGACATTCCCGACTATGTCCGCCAGACGCTCGAGGAAGTCCCGCGCGCCGGGTTCGAGTGGCTGGCCGAGCGCCCCGCGGACTGGAGCGAGCCGTGGGAGGACTGGATTTCTACCCGTTATGAACAGAAAGCGCTGCGCGAAGGCCGCACACCGCATTACCTGACGTTCCGCAAAGCCTGACCGCTACGGTGTGGGGTCGCGCAGGCTGGGAAAGGCGCGGCCTTTGGCAAACCAGGCCAGCCCGAACGCCCAAAGCGCAATGGTTTCTACAAAAAACGTCAGGTTGTGGGACTTCCACCCCGCCTGAGCGCCTTCACCGGAAAAGGCGACGATGCCCAGCACCAGAACACACGACAGGATCGTGATGCCGCACAGCGAATACAAAGTGTTGCGCTGCTTTTTTGTCCGGATCATGTGTCCGTCTTTTACGTGACGCTCCGGAACCACGCGACGTAGGACAAACAGGCAATAGAGGCCCAGATAGGCAAACAGGATTCCCGCGGCCCAGGCATGTAAATGCGGCGCGCCTGAGAACAGGGTGAAGAACGCGTCTGGTTGGGGATCTGACAGCACTGGCGGCGGCGTTTGGTTCACATCGGCAAAAATCCGTGACTTAAAGCTGACGGGCTCTTCGCAGCCAGATCCGCTTGTCGGGAAGACCGCAACAAAACATGCGCCTATCCCGGCAATGAAAGACCCAAGATCCTCAAGCCAATGGTCTCCGGTATAGGCGATCAGAAAGCCGCCGATAAAAACCAATAGTCCAACGAAGATGGCCCCAAGAAACTGGGCATAGTAGAAATGGCTGATGCTGTCGCGAAAACAGCTGCCGCCAATCACGGCTCCGCTGGCAAGAATGATCGGCAGGCCAAAGGCAACAAGACCGACCAGGAAGGCCAGCCGCATCTGCAGAACGCTGTCAGTCTTTAGTGGGTCTTTGGGCTGAAAGAACTTTTCTGTTCCGTTTGAAAGCATGGATTGAAGCTGTGACACGAAAAAACCTCGGGCTATGATTTATGAAAACAAAATGATTTCGTTCTGAATTCGGCCATTATAGCCCGGAAACCGCTGAACGCCCAAATCTAGGGTGCTCTGGCAGTCGTATTGCGGCTGGACCAAGCGGCCCCAATTCGCTAATCGGCTTGGGCACTGATAGCGAAAACAGGAGCCCACATGTCCGGACACGGCACGCCCATCCCGATGACCTCGCATCCCTGCGGCCCGCTGACCGGCACGGCAGAGGTGCCCGGCGACAAGTCGATCTCGCACCGGTCTCTGATCCTGGGCGCGATGGCGGTGGGTGAGACCAAAATCTCGGGCCTGCTCGAAGGCGAGGACGTTCTGGACACCGCCAAGGCGATGCGCGCCTTTGGCGCTGAAGTTACTGATCATGGCGGCGGTGAATGGACCGTGCACGGTGTCGGCGTCGGTGGCTTTGCCGAACCCGATCAAGTGATCGACTGCGGTAACTCGGGTACTGGCGTGCGGCTGATCATGGGCGCGATGGCGACTTCACCCATCACCGCGACCTTTACCGGTGATGCGAGCCTGAACAAGCGTCCGATGGCGCGTGTGACCGATCCGCTGGCGCTGTTTGGTACGCAATCGGTTGGTCGTTCGGGCGGACGTCTGCCGATGACCATCGTAGGCGCGGCAGAACCCGTTCCGGTCCGCTACGAAGTTCCGGTCCCGTCGGCGCAGGTGAAATCTGCCGTGCTGCTGGCCGGTCTGAACGCGCCCGGCAAAACCGTGGTGATCGAGAAAGAGGCCACCCGTGATCATTCCGAGCGGATGCTGGCCGGTTTTGGCGCAGAAATCACCGTTGAAGATACCGATGAGGGTCGAGTGATCACCCTGACCGGGCGCCCCGAGCTGAAACCGCAGGTCATCGCCGTGCCGCGTGATCCGTCCAGCGCGGCCTTCCCGGTTTGCGCTGCGCTGATCACGCCCGGCTCGGACGTGCTGGTGCCCGGAATCGGCCTGAACCCGACCCGCGCGGGGCTGTTCACCACGCTGCGCGAGATGGGCGCCGATCTGACCTATGAAAACGAACGCGAAGAGGGCGGTGAGCCCGTCGCCGATCTGCGTGCCAAGTATTCGCCCAACATGAAGGGTATCAACGTGCCGCCGGAACGCGCGGCCTCGATGATCGACGAGTACCCGGTTCTGTCCGTGGTTGCGGCCAATGCCTCCGGCACCACGATGATGGGCGGTGTGAAAGAACTGCGCGTCAAGGAAAGCGACCGGATCGACGCAATGGCGCGGGGTCTGCGCGCCAACGGCGTGACCGTGGACGAGGGTGAGGAATGGTGGTCGGTCGACGGGCTGGGCATCGGAAACGTCCCCGGCGGCGGTACGTGCGAGAGCTTTCTGGACCACCGCATCGCCATGTCGTTCATGGTGATGGGCATGGGTGCGAAGACCCAGGTTTCCGTGGATGACGGCGGCCCAATCGCCACGTCATTCCCGATTTTCGAACCGCTGATGGCGTCATTGGGTGCCAAGGTCGAACGCACGTGAGCTTTACGGTTGCCATTGACGGCCCGGCAGCGGCGGGCAAGGGCACAATCTCGAAAGGTGTAGCCACGCATTTCGGGTTGGCGCATCTGGATACCGGATTGCTCTATCGCGCGGTCGGGCGTCGGACACTGGATGGCACCGACCCGGTTGAAGCCGCGCAGGCGCTGACGGCTGAGGAATTGGAACAGGGCGATCTGCGCACGGCCGAGATCGCACAGGCGGCGTCGAAAGTGGCCGTGATTCCCGAGGTTCGCGCGGCTTTGGTCGACTTCCAACGCGCTTTTGCCCGGCGTGCCGGGGGCGCGGTTCTGGACGGGCGCGATATCGGGACGGTGATCTGCCCCGAGGCCGAGGTGAAACTGTTCGTCACCGCCAGCGCCGAGGTTCGGGCCGAGCGGCGTTTTCTGGAGTTGAGCGCCAAGGGCTCGGACGTCACCCGTGAACAGGTGCTGGCCGATGTGCGCGAACGCGACGCGCGGGATGCCGAACGCAGCACCGCGCCGATGAAACCCGCCGACGATGCCGTTTTGTTGGACACGTCCGATCTGAGTATCGAGGCAGCGCTGGCTCAGGCCGTGGCCTTCATCGAACAGAAAAAGCCCGCGACACCGTAGCGCTGCGGGCTTTCGCGATTACAACTCGCCAACGGCGATGCTTTTGATATTCGCCCACTGATCGTCAGCGGTTTTTGCCGTCGCTGCCACGTCCTTCAGGAAGGCCGCGCGGGTTTTGGCGTTCAGGAACAGGTACAGCTTGCCATCCGCGACCAGATACTGATCCGGGTCGCCGTCGAACTTCTTGCCCACCGACACGCCGAACGAACAGAATCCGCCATGCTGCGGCAGATAGGCAGCAGGGTTGGCCTCGAACGCTTCGCGGTTTGCGGCGCTGGTAAAGTAGTAGGACGCGCCGTCATAGGTAGCGGAATGGGTGGCAAAGCCCTCGACCGGGTTGCCGTCATTCACCAGTGCGACCAGATCGACGCCGTGCGCGGCCAGCGGCGCACCGGCGGCCGAAATGCCATTTGAGACGTTAATCTCATCCGCAGCAAAGGCCGGGGCAGCGATCAAGGGCAGGGCAGCGATGAGGGTGGTCAGAACCAGAGACTTCATTGGAATTTCCTTTCTGTTCAAGTTTGGATCAGCCGGGGTGGCCAACCGCTGAAACATAGGTAGAGGTGCGGTTCTGAACGGACTATCGCAGGAAGCCCGCCAAACCCTGCAGATCGTTCAAACCTGCGGCCGGGTGGGATATCCACTTCACCAAGCTTTGTTTGGTCAGCCTGTCAGCCGGCCCCTATGGTTGGGGCATAGCCTGCAGGAGAGATGCGATGATCCGACTAGCCCTAACGCTGATTTTTCTGGCCGGGAGCCTGGCTGCTCAGGAAGCCGAGCCGCCGATGGACTATGAACGTCTGGGCAAGATCATCTTCGCGCTCGACCCCGAGGCGCAACCCCAGGGGCCAGGCTTCCAACTGACTGTGTCGGATGTTCCGGTCTTGGTCATCACGGACATCAATGCCGACCGAATGCGCGCCATGGTTCCGATCCGCAGCGCCGAAGGCCTGACCGCCGAGGAGATGCGGCGTATGATGCAGGCAAATTTCGATACTACACTGGACGCCCGCTATGCGATTGCCAACGGCACCTTGTGGGCCGCGTTTATCCACCCATTGTCCTTGCTGAAAAAGGACCAATTGATCTCGGGCCTGGCGCAGACTGTGAACATCGCCAACAGTTATGGCACTCTCTATTCCAGCGGCGCGGTAGAATTCGGCGGGGGTGATAGCGGCGACCTTCAGCGCGCCTTGATCGAAGAGCTTCTGAAAAAGGGCGAAGAAATCTGACCCGAACCAGAAAGCAACGCTCTCCATTTGACACGGCAAAGGTAACAGTTTTGTTGCGGTTCCCACACATATGCACAAGGCTAACCGGCTTTGGCCCTAGCGACGTTCCTGAAACCGGGTATGGTAATTTTTCAAGCAAATGGGGGGTAGCTGTGCAAAATCCAAAAACACTCGAAAAAGGAAGCAGCGAAAACACCCCTGAAGCCAACAGGGATGGAAAAAATGAACAATCGACTGCGCAAGATCACCATCGTCGGTGGGGGAACGGCTGGATGGATGACCGCGCTGATCCTGGACATGGTGTTTTCTCGCACCTCAGCGCCCAAGGATCGCCCACAGCTTTGCCTTATTGAAAGCCCCAATATCTCGACCGTAGGTGTCGGAGAAGCCACTGTGCCGCGCATGCCGGTCACACTGCGCCAGGCGGGCATTTCCGAGCGGGACTTTTTTCGCGAAACGAACGCTTCGTTCAAACTGGGGGTAAAGTTCTGCAATTGGAACAAGGATGCCAAGGGTAAACGCATCGACTATGTAAACCCTTTTGCCCATGGTCAGATGGTCGAAGGGTTGGAAGCGGCCGAGTATTTCTTGCGATTTGGAAACGGAGGGCGGGACTTCACGCAATCCGTCTCTCCGCATGATGATCTGGGCCGTTTGTGCAAAGGCGCGCGGCAACTGGGACAGCCGGAGTTCGAGCAACGGTTTGGCTATGCCTATCATTTGGATGCAGTAAAGTTTGCGGGCATGTTGACACGGGTCTGCACACAGCGCGGCGTGGAACATATCCAGGATGAGGTGCAGGCGGTCGAACTGGATGAACAAGGCAATGTCAGCCACCTGACGTTGGAGCGGAATGGTCGGCATGACATAGAAATGGTTATTGATTGCACCGGATTCCGCGGGTTGATCATTAATCAGGCCCTGGGTGAGCCGTTCATGGACTATTCGGACTACCTACCCAACGACCGGGCCATGGCGCTGCAGATTGAGCATCCAAACCCAAGGAAGATCGAAAGCCTAACCCGGGCAACCGCGCTGGGCGCGGGGTGGACATGGCGGGTGCCGCTATTTAACCGGGTGGGCACGGGCTATGTGTTTTCGTCAGCGCATCGCACAGACGATCAGGCAGCAGATGAATACCTCAAGTGGCTGGGCGACAGCGGCAAAGGGGCAACGCCGCGCGTAATCCCGATGCGCATCGGGCGTGTCCGCAATGCCTGGGTCAAGAATTGCCTGGCAATTGGTCTGTCCGGCGGGTTCATCGAACCGCTGGAAAGTACCGCAATCCACATGATTGATCACGCGGTGCGATGGTTTGCTGAACACTTGCCCACACGCGATATCGAGCCGCCTTTGCGGGCAAGATATAACCGGCAGATGAACAAGCTCTATGATGAGGTGCTGGATTTCATTTGCCTGCATTACCGCTTGGGCAACCGCACGGATGACCAATATTGGATTGATGCGCGCACCGAGATGAAGATCCCGGATCGCTTGGCTGAAAATCTTGAACTGTGGCAACACCGCCTGCCGATAGGACACGATATCGAGTTCGCCACGCTATTCAATTCCCGTGTCTATCAAACCGTTCTATTGGGCAAGCAAGTCTACGATACAGGTTATGGTACCGGCATACGCGATCGCCTGCGGCCACTGAAGAAACCGATTTGGGCCCAAGGTATGAAGCACGCGAAGATGGACCTTGCGCGCATAATCCAAGCAATGCCGGATCACAAAACGCTGCTGCGTGATATCCGTGGGGAATTGAAACCGCCAACATTTGCAGCGGCGTCGTCGATGAGGCCGACAGTGGCGATACCGGGTACAAAACCGGCACCCGTGGCGGTCCAGAATATGCCAAATTTGGCTGAAATCCAAAGCGGCGCGAAGGATTTGCAGCTCTTCTAAGGTGGTCGTTTCGTGCGGGCGGGGGGATTTCGCCACGACTTTCCCCCAGCTTTGCGAGCACGGGTCGCAGGCTGTCAGCAGTCAAGCCTGGTAGGTTGTATCGTGCACAGCCCCTAATAACTTGCAGCCGCTTGGCGAACCCGTTATAGAGCGCCCGTCGACAAGGCGATTTGAGCCATAAAACAATGAGACGAGCAGGGTCGGAACCAACCGGCCCTCTTTGTTTTGTGGCATATGTCAGGTCGTCTGACCAATCCATTAAGACCGGCGGAGACAACCGCTCGGCCAGTAAAATCGTATGTAAAGGAAAACAACGCCACATGGCTAACGCATCCATGGAGGAATTCGAAGCCCTCCTGAACGAAAGCTTCGAAATGGACACACCCGAAGAGGGTTCTGTTGTCAAAGGTAAGGTTCTGGCGATCGAAGCCGGCCAAGCCATCATCGACGTAGGCTACAAAATGGAAGGCCGCGTTGATCTGAAAGAATTCGCAAATCCCGGCGAAGCCCCTGAAATCGCTGTTGGTGACGAGGTAGAAGTTTACCTGCGCGCCGCAGAAAACGCCCGTGGCGAAGCCGTCATCTCGCGCGAGATGGCCCGCCGTGAAGAGGCATGGGACCGTCTGGAAAAAGCATATGCCGACGACCAGCGCGTCGAAGGTGCTATCTTCGGTCGCGTCAAAGGTGGCTTCACCGTCGATCTGGGTGGCGCAGTTGCGTTCCTGCCCGGCTCGCAGGTTGACGTTCGCCCCGTGCGCGACGCTGGCCCGCTGATGGGTCTGAAGCAACCGTTCCAGATCCTGAAAATGGACCGCCGCCGTGGCAACATCGTTGTTTCGCGTCGCGCCATCCTGGAAGAATCGCGTGCCGAACAGCGTGCCGAAGTTATCGGCAACCTGTCCGAAGGTCAGACCGTCGAGGGTGTTGTCAAGAACATCACCGAATACGGTGCATTCGTTGACCTGGGCGGCGTTGACGGCCTGCTGCACGTCACCGACATGGCATGGCGTCGTGTGAACCACCCTTCCGAGATCCTGACGATCGGCGAAACCATCAAGGTTCAGGTCATCAAGATCAACAAAGAGACCCACCGCATCAGCCTGGGCATGAAGCAGCTGCAAGAAGATCCGTGGGATCTGGTTGCTGCCAAGTACCCGCTGGGCTCGGTCCATCAGGGTCGCGTCACCAACATCACCGACTACGGCGCGTTCGTCGAGCTGGAAGCCGGTGTCGAAGGTCTGGTGCACGTGTCCGAGATGTCCTGGACCAAGAAAAACGTCCACCCCGGCAAGATCGTTTCGACCAGCCAGGAAGTCGACGTCATGGTTCTGGAAATCGACGGCGCCAAGCGTCGCGTGTCTCTGGGCCTGAAGCAGACTCAGCGCAACCCGTGGGAAGTGTTTGCAGAGACACACCCCGAGGGCACGCAGGTCGAAGGCGAAGTCAAGAACATCACCGAATTCGGTCTGTTCATTGGCCTCGAAGGCGACATCGACGGCATGGTTCACCTGTCGGACCTGTCGTGGGACGAGCGTGGCGAGGATGCCATCCAGAACTACCGCAAAGGCGACATGGTTTCGGCTGTTGTCTCGGAAGTTGACGTTGAGAAAGAGCGTATCTCGCTGTCGATCAAAGCCCTGGGCGGTGACAAGTTCGCCGAAGCCGTGGGCGGCGTGAAGCGTGGCTCGGTCATCACCGTCGAAGTGACCGCGATCGAAGATGGCGGCATCGAAGTGGAATACGAAGGCATGAAGTCGTTCATCCGTCGTTCCGACCTGTCGCGTGACCGTGCCGAACAGCGCCCCGAGCGTTTCTCGGTTGGTGACAAGGTCGACGTACGCGTCACCAACGTTGACAGCAAGACCCGCCGTCTGGGCCTGTCGATCAAGGCACGCGAGATCGCCGAAGAGAAAGAGGCCGTGGAACAGTACGGTTCTTCCGACTCGGGCGCATCGCTGGGCGATATCCTGGGTGCAGCGCTGAAGTCGGGCGACTAAGCCCGGGCCACAGCCAAAGCCGAATTTGCGGCCCCGCGTTTACACGCGGGGCCGTTTTTGTTGCGAATCAATATGTTCCGATTTCCGGGCTAAATTGACCTAACGTACGCTCTTTTTGAGACGAAACCCTGAGAACAAGCGAAAAATCGCGCGGTTTAGCAGCAAAATGAAGGCTTTGCACACAGAGTTTACGTTCCCCCGATCCGAGTTTTTTCCTATACTGTTCAGAACAATAGAGATGGTTAACCGGTCGCCTGGGAGGGTAGCGCTCATGATCCGTTCAGAACTGATTCAGAAAATAGCCGACGAGAACCCGCATCTGTACCAACGCGACGTCGAGCGGATCGTGAATACCGTGTTCGAAGAGGTGACGGATGCCATGGCGCGCGGTGACCGCGTGGAACTGCGTGGCTTCGGGGCTTTTTCGGTCAAACAGCGCGACGCGCGTGTTGGCCGCAACCCCCGTACGGGTGAGACCGTTCAGGTCGAAGAAAAATGTGTGCCGTTTTTCAAAACTGGTAAGTTGCTTAGGGATCGATTGAACGGTAAAGCCTAAGGCATGATGCGTTACCTTCGATATGCTTTTCTGGCGATCCTCGGGATCGTGCTTATTTCCGTTTCGCTGGCCAATCGGGAATCGGTTCAACTTTCGCTGATGCCGGAACCTTTTGCCGAGCTTGTGGGTTTTAACTTCAGCACGTCGCTGCCGTTGTTCGTGGTGGTGCTGGGCGGTGTTGTTGCAGGCCTGATCATTGGTTTCCTCTGGGAATGGCTGCGCGAGCACAAGCACCGCCGGGATGCGTCGGTGAAGAAGAACGAAGTGCGCAAGCTTGAGCGTGAAGTCAAAAAGCTCAAGAAAAAGCAGAACGAAGGTCAGGACGAAGTTCTGGCCCTGCTGGACGAGGCCAGCTGAGGCAAGCCAATGGCCCAAGATGCAAGTGTCAAAATCTGCGGTCTGACCGCCCCCGATCACGTGCGCGTGGCTGCCGAGGCAGGCGCGCGTTATGTTGGGTTCGTGTTCTTCCCCAAATCGCCGCGGCATCTGGACATTGAGGCCGCCGCCGAATTGGCGCATCTGGTGCCTGCCGGGATCGCCAAGGTCGCGCTGACCGTCAGCGCATCGGATGAGGAACTGGACCGGATTGTAGCCAGCGTGCCGCTGGACATGTTGCAACTGCACGGCAAGGAAAGCCCGGATCGCGTGGCCGAGGTTCGCCAGCGGTTTGGCCTGCCGGTGATGAAAGCCATTGGTGTGGCCGAAGCCGAGGACCTCGCGGCGATCGACCTGTACTCTGAGGTCGCGGACCAGTTGCTGATCGACGCCAAACCACCGCGCAACGCCGAGCTGCCGGGCGGCAATGGTCTGGCTTTTGACTGGCGCCTGCTGGCCGGGCGCAAATACTGGCGCCGTCCGTGGATGCTGGCCGGTGGGCTGACGGCTGATAACGTTGCCGAGGCCATGCGCATGACCAGCGCGCGGCAGGTCGACGTCTCTTCGGGTGTGGAAAGCGCGCCCGGCGTGAAGGACGCGACCCTGATCCGCGCCTTTATCGACGCCACCCGGTGATCTGATCACCGGATGCCCGCGTATCCCCGTTAGGGGAGGGCGCGGCAATGCTGGCAGCGATTGGCGGAGTTTCATTAAAACGGTGGTATTACGGGCCGGAGTTTTTCTGGCGCGCCCGTCAGGCAATGTTGCAGGCACGGGGTGATCCGCTGTGTTTGAAGGTGGAGGTCTTTCCGCATCAGGGGCTCTATTTCTCGTTAAGTGTCTGGCACGACGCCGAGGCGATGCTGACCTTCGCCCATTCCGGTCCTCATCGCCGCGTCGTGCAGGCGGCCACGCGACTGGCCGAGGTGAATGAGTTTCACCATTTCCCCTGTATTGCCGTGCCCAGCAGATATCAGGCATTGCAGGTATGGGCACAGCGCGTTCAGGCGGCGGAATGATACGTTTTGCCATGGCAAATCCCGCCGCTACCTCCTATGACAGTCGCGTACGACGATGGAGACACCCATGGCCAACGATCTTTTCAATTCCTTCATGTCCGGCCCCGACGAACAGGGCCGCTTTGGCATCTTCGGCGGGCGGTTTGTCAGCGAAACGCTGATGCCCCTGATCCTGTCGCTGGAAGAGGAATACGAAAAGGCCAAGGACGATCCCACCTTCTGGGCCGAGATGGACGACCTGTGGGCCAACTACGTGGGCCGCCCCTCGCCGCTGTATTACGCGGCGCGCCTGACCGAACATCTGGGCGGTGCCAAGATTTACCTCAAGCGTGATGAGCTGAACCATACCGGCGCGCACAAGATCAACAACGTGCTGGGTCAGATCATTCTGGCGCAGCGTATGGGTAAGACCCGCATCATTGCAGAAACCGGAGCCGGTCAGCACGGCGTGGCCACTGCTACCGTCTGCGCCAAATTCGGTTTGAAATGTGTGGTCTACATGGGCGCGCATGACGTGCAGCGTCAGGCCCCCAACGTGTTCCGTATGCGCCTGCTGGGGGCCGAAGTGATCCCAGTAACCTCGGGTCGTGGCACGCTGAAAGACGCGATGAACGATGCGCTGCGTGACTGGGTGACCAATGTGCGCGACACGTTCTACTGCATCGGCACCGTGGCCGGTCCGCATCCGTACCCGGCGATGGTCCGCGACTTCCAGTCGATCATCGGCAAGGAAGCGAAAGAGCAGATGATGAAGGCCGAGGGCCGTCTGCCCGACACCATCATCGCCGCCATTGGTGGAGGCTCGAACGCGATGGGTCTGTTCTACCCGTTCCTCGACGACAAGGACGTCAACATCATCGGTGTTGAGGCTGGTGGTAAGGGCGTGAACGAAAAGATGGAGCACTGCGCCTCGCTGACCGGTGGTCGTCCGGGCGTGCTGCACGGCAACCGCACGTACCTGCTGCAGGATGATGACGGCCAGATTCTCGAAGGGTATTCGATCTCGGCCGGTCTGGACTATCCGGGCATTGGTCCCGAGCATTCGTGGCTGCACGAAATTGGCCGTGCGAACTATGTCTCGATCACCGACAAGGAGGCGCTTGAGGCGTTCCAGCTGTGCTGCGCGACCGAAGGCATCATCCCGGCGCTGGAGCCCTCCCACGCGTTGGCCCATGTGATGAAGATCGCCCCCGAACTGCCCAAGGATCACCTGATCTGCATGAACATGTGCGGACGCGGTGACAAGGACGTGCAGACCGTGGCCAAGTATCTGAACTTCGACATGTCGGATACCGAAGGCCGCAGCGCCGATTGACCAAGCGGTAAATTTTGAAATTTCTGAAAAGAGCGGCGCGCCCTTGACGGGTGCGCCGCTTTGTTTTTGGTGCATTACCTTTTCGAATATTGCGCAACTGGGTAATTTTGTTGCGCGCTCGCCACAGGTGCGTTTTAGGGGTGCAAAAAATTATTGAGCGAATCCAGACCCTTCGCCTAAACCCGCCGTTACCGGTCACAACGGGCCGGACCCTAGCGGGCAGAGGTGATCACTCTCCCGGTGCGGACGGCGCTGCCGAAACCGTATGCCAGGGCCGAAACCGGGGATTGGTACATGCTTTGTAGCTTAGTTGGATAGAGCAACAGATTCAGATTCTGTGAGCGAAGGTTCGACTCCTTCCAAAGCCGCAAATGTAGCTCAACGGTAGAGTAATCGACTGCGAATCGATGTGTTGCGGGTTCGAATCCCGCCATTTGACAAAGCTGTTCAGTCAGCACCGGCCTTCAACGCCGGCCCGTGAAAACGGTCCAAAACATATGGGTCCGGGTGTTCCTCAGCAGGGGCGGCACCGCGCAACGTCAGGCTTTGGCCGGGCGGGGCAGGGGCCTTCGCTGCTCTGGCCTTGGGCCGGAGGGCAGATGACGGTGCCGCCGGATCGGTGCCCCGCTTAGCCATTAAGGCAAGGCGGCGCATGGGTCCCGCGCCCCTCTCTCTGACCCTCCCGCGCAGGGGCATGGCGCGGGGGATGCCCGGGTCTTTCCCGCCTTCAACCGAGGGCTTCACACCTGTCACCCGTTCGGGGTGCAACCCACTGAAAACATGAAAAGGAGTTCGCATTTGCGACGACGGTAGAGCGAGACGAAAAGGAGAAATGATATGACACTGTTCCAAGATCTGATTGACCGGCTGACCGGCCATCGGCGGCTGACCCTGACCGAGACCCAGCGGATGCTGGTCCTGCGCAACGGGGTGTTTGATGCAATCCTCGGCCCCGGGAAACACCGGCTGCCGCGCAAGGATGTGCTGACCGAGCTGCACGATCTGGAAAAGCTCTTTTTCGTGTCGCCCTATGAACGGGCGCTGATGCAGAACCGACCTGAATTGGCCGCCAAGCATCTGACCGAGTTTCGGGCCGAGCCTGACGAAGTTCTGGTTCTGCTGCGGGACGGGGTGCCTGTTCGGGCGCTGAACCCCGAAGCCCGGGTGCTGGTCTGGAAAGCTGCAGGGCCGTGGAAGGTCGAACATCACGCGTTGACCGACACCATGGTTGTGCCCAAAGAGACGGCGCAGCGGCTGGTTCGGGCCGGGCTGCGGCTGAACCTGACGCAGGTCGAGGTTGCCGAAGGGCATACCGGGCTGCTGACGGTTGACGGGGTACTGGTGGATCAGCTGACCCCCGGTGCGCACGCCTTCTGGAAAGTCGGGCGGAACGTCGAGGTCAAGCAGATCGACCTGCGGCAACGCACGCATGAGGTGACAGGGCAGGAGATCCTGACCAAGGACCGGGTGACCATTCGGGTCAACCTTAGCGCCGACTACCGGGTCGTTGATCCGGTCAAGGCGGTGGGGGCGGTCAAGGATTTCGATCAGGCCCTGCACCGGGCGCTGCAACTGGCGTTCCGGAAGACCTTGGGCGCGATGACGCTGGACCGGCTGCTGGCCGAGAAGGTGACCGTCGACACCGAGGCCGCGGATCGGGTACGGACACAGATGGCCGGGATTGGTATCGAAGTGGGTGAGATCGCGTTGAAAGACGTCATCCTGCCCGGTGAGATGCGGGAGATCCTGACCGCCGTGGTCGCCGCCGAGAAACAGGCCGAGGCCAACGTCATCCGGCGGCGGGAAGAAACCAACGCCACGCGGTCTCTGTTGAACACCGCAAAGGTGATGGCGGAAAACCCGGTGATGCTGCGGCTGAAAGAGCTGGAGGCGCTGGAGACCATCGCCGGAAAGGTCGAGCGGCTGACGGTCCACAACGGGACCGAAGGTCTGATGTCCGACCTTGTCAAACTGCGGGAGTGATCCCGAATAAGGGCCGGTCCGGGCTATCCCGGGCCGGTCTGTCTATTCCACAACCGCGTGTTCGGTCAGCAGCCGCAGCGGCACCACGTCCAGCGCGCGCTGATGGGTGGCCTCAAGATGCACCTTAGGGGCGCAGCCTTCGTCATGGGCCTGCAGAAACCGCCCGGCGCACAGACACCAGCTGTCACCGGGTTTCAGGCCGGGAAAGTTGAACTCGGGGCGAGGGGTGCTCAGGTCGTTTCCGACATATTTGGAAAAGGCCAGAAACTCGGCCGTCATCACGGCGCAAACCGTATGACTTCCCTGATCCTCAGGGCAGGTGTTGCAGGCCCCGTCGCGAAAGAACCCGGTCAGCGGATCACGGGAACATGGGGCGAGCACACCGCCCAACACATTGATGCTGTCCTGTTTTTCCATGGTCCTACTTTACAGGCTTTGCGCGATTTTGCGGAATATTTCTATATTCCCTTCGTTCACGCCGTCATCGCGGAATTTCCGATCGGCCCCGGTCGTCACGATCAGCACCCCGCGCGGCTGGTCGAAATAGATGTACTGACCATAAACGCCGCGCGCGAAGAACTCTCCTTCGTGCGCGCCGACGGGTACCCACCATTGATAGCCGTACCCGATCTCGCCCGCCTCGGTCGGTGCGCTGGGCAGGACGGATTCGGCAATCCAGTCTGCGGGAACCAATTGCTGGCCATCAAGCTCTCCGTTCTGCAGGATCATCTGGCCAAAGCGGGCGAAATCGCGGGTGGTGAAATTCAGCCCTCCTAGCACAAAAGCTACCCCGGCACCATCGGTCACATAGTAGCCATCATATTCCAGTCCCAGCGGTTGAATGATTTTTTCGGTCAGCAACTCGGTCACGCTGCGGCCGGTGGCGCCACGTATCACCATGCCGATGACATGGGTGTCGATGGAAACGTATTGCCATGTCTCGCCCGGGGCGACGAAAGTGTCCTGTAGCGAGGCTGCGAATTCGTCCAACTCTCCGCCCAGGGCCACGACGCGGCCCATCCGGTTGATGTCAGAATTGGGATCGAAATAATCTTCGTTGAAGGTAACGCCGCTGGCCATGTTCAGCACGTTGCGGATCGTCGCGCCATCATAGGCCGTACCTGCCAGTTTCGGCGCGTATTTCACCACCGGATCGTCCAGCGACTCGATAGCCCCTTCAGCCAGCAGGACGCCGAACAGAGCCGAAAGGTAGCTCTTGGCAACCGACCATGAAATTCGCCGATCCTCGGGGGTCGTGCCCAGATAGTATTCTTCGAACCGGATCTGCCCGTCCTGCATCACCAGCAGAGAGGTCACCGCCCGGTCCTCGATCCATTGGTCGGTGCCGTCGGGCAGGTCAAAACCGGGGCCATAGAGCAGTTCCCAGGTCGGGCCATCGCCGCGCGGCAGATCGACCGTCAGAAAAGCCTCATTCATATGCGAGAAATTGTGGACAATCTTTTCTTCGGAAAACAAAGAGTTCACGGCCATCAACCGCTGAAGCTCTTCGCGTTTCCAGAATCCGACAACAACTGCAGCCAGCACCAGCATCAGCAGGATGCGCAGCACCCACTTGAACAGAGCTTTCATCTATCGCCTCCCGTATCCCTGTCACATTGGAACCCGCCCGATGTGGTTTCGCAATTGGGACGTTACGGCAAAGTCAGCAGCCTTATTTGAACTTGTCCAGCAGCTTTTGCATGGCCGAGCGTTCGTCGACCTCGGGTTCCGGCGCGGGGGTGGCGTCCGGCTTCGGCGTTTTTGCCGGAGATTTCGAAGACCGCGGCGGTGCGGTGCGCAGGGCAACCGCGTTCATGAACTTGCCGCTTTCCCCATCGGCCAGATGTCCAGCGCCGTCCGACACACCACGCAGCACATCGTCCAGCCAATCGGCATCAGCTTTAGCAAAATCGCTCAGGACATAGGGCGAGACCATCTCTTTTCGCCCCGGATGTCCGATCCCCAGACGTACCCGGTCATAGGCGGGGCTGATATGCTCGTGGATCGAACGCAGCCCGTTATGTCCGGCATGTCCGCCGCCCGCCTTGACGCGCACTTTACCGGGGGCGAGGTCCAATTCGTCATGAAAGACGGTCACGTCGGTCGAATCCAGCTTGTAGAAGCGCATCGCTTCGCCCACTGACTGGCCAGAGCGGTTCATGAATGTCTGCGGCTTGATCAACAACACTTTTTCGCCGCCCAAACGGCCCTCGGCGATTTCGGCCTGAAACTTGGATTTCCACGGGCCAAAGCCGTGATCCTCGGCAATCCGGTCCACGGCCATAAATCCGATATTGTGCCGGTTGCGGGCGTATTTCGACCCCGGGTTCCCCAATCCGACAAACAGTTTCATAGTCTCGTCCTTGTGCGATGCATGGGGTTGATGGCACGGAATGCCACCGCTTTTCCAGCCCAGTAGGCAAAAGAAAACGGGGCCCGAACCCGAGCCCCGTTTCCAAATCAGATAAGAAGATGCGGACTTATTCTTCTGCGGCTTCCTGACCGACGACTTCAACCTCGTCTGCAGCCACTTCTTCACCTTCCTCATCGTCGCTGGACGACAGGCCGGTCGGGGCCGAGATGTTCGCGATCACGAAATCGCGGTCGATGGTCGGTTTGGTGCCCGCGGGCAGATCAACGGACGAGATGGTCACAACGTCGTTGATGTTCAGACCGGACAGATCGACAGTGATCTTCTCAGGAATATCACCGGCGGTGCACATCAGTTCGACTTCCGGACGGACAACGGTCAGAACGCCGCCCTTCTTGATGCCGGGTGCTTCTTCTTCGTTGACGAACTCAACGGGGATGAACAGCGCGATCTTGGTGGTCCGCCGCAGGCGCATCAGGTCCAGATGGGTCGGCAGGTCTTTGACAACGTCACGCTGAACGTCGCGGCAGATGACGCGGACGTCTTCGTGACCTTCAACCTTCAGGTTCCACAGGGTCGACTTGAACCGGCCTGCTTTCAGGCGCTTGAACAGGACGTTGAACGGGATCTGGATCGGCAGCGGCTCTTTGTCACCACCAAAAACAATGCCCGGAACCATGCCGTCGCGGCGTGCTTGACGAGCGGCGCCCTTGCCTGTCCCCGTCCGTTCCAGAGCTACGAGATCAGGAATCTCACCAGCCATGATATATCTCCAAATGTTAGGGCGGGCATCCTCCAAGGCTGTATGCCCGCGTGAAGCCGCGTCCTTAGCTTGATTCATTGAGTTTGGAAAGGGGTTTTTGACCTTTTGTTTGAAAGGTCAAATCACTCCTGCCAGCGGCCGCCGAAGTCTTCGGGGATCAGCAAGTTATGCCGCCCCAGATCGCCAACGTTACGTTTGCCGCACAGCGCCATCGTGGTGTCCAGTTCCTTGTGGATGACGTCCAGCGCCGTTGTCACACCTTTCTGTCCCATCGCGCCCAGCCCATAGACAAAAGCACGGCCGATATAGGTGCCTTTGGCGCCCAATGCGACGGCTTTCAGAACGTCCTGACCAGATCGGATCCCGCTGTCCAGATGAACCTCGATATCATCGCCGACCGCGTCCATGATCTGCGGCAGTATACGAATGGAACTGAGCGCGCCGTCCAACTGCCGCCCGCCGTGGTTCGACACGACGATGGCATCAGCACCCAGCTTTGCGGCGATCTTGGCGTCTTCGGCGTCCAGAATGCCTTTGAGGATGACCTTGCCGCCCCATTGTTCCATCAGCTTTTCGACCTTGGTCCAATCAAGACTGGGATCGAATTGCTCGGCCGTCCATGCGCCAAGTGAGGAGGCATCCGAGATACCCTCGACGTGACCGACGATATTGCCGAACTCGCGCCGTTTTGCGCCCAGCATTTCGATGCCCCACGACCACTTGGTTGCAAGGTTCGCGATGGTTTTCGCCGTCAGTTTTGGTGGGGCGGACAGGCCGTTTTTCAGGTCCTTGTGGCGCTGGCCCAGGATCTGCAGGTCCAGCGTGATCACCAAGGCCGAACATTTGGCATCCTTGGCGCGCTCGATCAGGCGGCTGACGTAGTCCTGATCCTTCATCGTATAAAGCTGAAACCAGAATGGTTTCGTCGTGTGCTCGGCCACATCCTCGATCGAGTTGATCGACATGGTAGACAGAGTAAAGGGCACACCAAACTCTTCGGCGGCTTTGGCGGCCTTCATCTCGCCATCCGCGTGCTGCATACCCGTCAGCCCGACCGGGGCCAGCGCGACAGGCATCGTGACATCCTCCCCGATCATCTGCGAAGCGGTCGAGCGTCCGGCCATGTCCACCGCCACCCGTTGCCGCAGGCGGATATCCGAGAAGTCCGAGCTGTTGTCGCGAAAGGTCTGTTCGGTCCAGCTGCCGCTTTCGGCGTAGTCGTAGAACATCCGCGGGACACGACGTTCATAGATGCGCCGCAGGTCTTCGATGGTGGTGATTACGGGCATGGGGCCGCGCCTTTGGTTGAGTGGTTAAGTATTTCTAATGGGGCATTCGGCACGGCGCAATCGGCTGCAGGCAAGAAAAACCGCAGCAGGCCAGTTGCTTGCTGCGGTTTTTCGAATGGGTTCACTGCTGAACGATCAGGCGGAATGCGCGCCGTCGGCCAGTGATTTCACAAAGTCCAGAACCTCGGTCACGGGTTTGCCTGCCGCGATTTGGCTGACAATGGCCGAGCCGACGACGGCACCATCGGCGACGCTGGCGATGGCCTTGGACTTCTCGGGCGTGTTGATGCCAAAGCCCACGATCACGGGCAGGTCGGTTGCGGATTTGATCCGGGCGACTTCGGGGCCGACATTTGTGGCCTGCGCTTCGGCCGCGCCGGTGATGCCGGTAATCGAGACGTAATACACAAAGCCCGAGGTGTTCTGCAGCACGCGGGGCAGGCGCTTGTCGTCGGTGGTCGGGGTCGCCAGACGGATGAAGTTCAGCCCCGCCGCCTGAGCGGGCAGGCACAGCTCTTCGTCCTCTTCCGGCGGCAGGTCCACCACGATCAGCCCGTCGATGCCTGCGGCTTGGGCGTCGGCAAGAAACTTGTCCACGCCGCGGCTGTAAATAGGGTTGTAGTAGCCCATCAGAACGATCGGGGTTGTGTCGTCGGTTTCGCGAAACGCGCGCGCCAGATCCAGAGTGCGCTGCAGGGTCATGCCCCCATCCAGCGCCCGTTGACCGGCGGCTTGAATGGTCGGGCCATCCGCCATGGGATCAGTAAAGGGCAGCCCCAGTTCGATCACATCCACACCGGCACCGGGCAGGCCTTTCACTACCTCAAGCGAGGTGTCGAAATCGGGGTCGCCGGCCATGATATAGGCAACGAAGGCCTTTTTCCCTTCGGCTTTCAGGGCGGCGAACTTGGCATCGATACGGGTCATCTGCAGTCCTTGCGTTCAGGTTTGAACCTGATGTGCAGAAACTTTGCCCGGAAATCAATCCCGCCGGGTCAGATTGCTTCAGAACTGGTAGTGATACCGCAGCAAAGCCGAGTTGACGCCCGGGTTTTCGTTATTCGTACTGGCGTTGGACTTATGTGTAATGGCAAAGGACACCTTGTTGCCGTTATCCAGAGTGTACCCAAGACCCAGCAGGCTGCGGATCTGGAATTCTCCGCCAAGATCGCTCAGTTCGTCACTCTTGGAAAAATACCCAGGCATGACACTGCCTTCGACGAACCAGCGGTCGGCAAAGGTGTAGAAGCCGATCAGCCCGATGCCGATATGGACATTGCTGGCGGTATCCACGGTCAGAGATCCCCCCCACGTGGCGGAAAAGCGGCTGGCTTCGTGAAATGGGCGGTGATGATATTCAAGCGCGAATACGGCTTCGTCATCTGCGTTACTGTCAGAAAAATCCGAGTACCCGGCGCCAAAGACAAGGGATTGAGCTTGCGCAGTCTGGGCAGCCAACAGCAGCGCGAGCGTCGCGATAATTTTCTTCATACCTACCATTCACTATTTGTTTGTTCTTAACCTTCTATACGACGATCTTAGAGTGCTGTTTGGAAGCCGGGCAAGCCGCTAAGCGGTGAACATTTTCGTGATGTTGCAGATTGGACTTGGCCGGGCCGCTTGCAGTCTGGCTTGCGCATCGACCCGGACCTGCATAGAAGCACCCCTCGAATGGCATCAGGAGACCGTCATGGGCTTTAAAATGGGAATCGTGGGTTTGCCGAATGTGGGCAAGTCGACCCTCTTCAATGCGCTGACCAAGACCGCGGCCGCGCAGGCGGCGAATTTCCCGTTCTGCACGATCGAACCCAACGTGGGCGATGTTGCCGTGCCTGATGACCGTCTGGATAAACTGGCGGCGATTGCCAGCTCGAAACAGATCATCCCGACGCGGATGACCTTCGTGGATATCGCCGGACTGGTGAAAGGTGCCTCGAAGGGCGAGGGGCTGGGCAACCAGTTTCTAGCCAACATCCGTGAGACTGACGCCATTGCTCATGTACTGCGCTGTTTCGAAGATGGCGACGTGACCCATGTCGACGGCCGCGTCGACCCTGTGGCCGATGCCGACACCATCGAGACCGAGCTGATGCTGGCCGATCTGGAAAGCATCGAAAAGCGTCGCGCAAATCTGGTGCGTAAGCTGAAGGGCAACGACAAAGAGGCGCAGCAGCAGGACCGCCTGCTGGCCGAAGCGCAAGCGATGCTGGAAAACGGCAAACCCGCGCGTCTGGTCGAGGTCTCGGACGAGGACACCAAGGCTTGGAAAATGCTGCAGCTGCTGACCACCAAGCCGGTGCTCTATGTCTGCAACGTGTCCGAGGAAGAGGCCGCCGAGGGCAACGAGTATTCAGCCAAAGTTGCCGAGATGGCAGCGGCGCAGGGCAACGCGCACGTCATCATCAGCGCCAAGATCGAGGAAGAGATCAGCCTGCTGGAAGACGAAGAAGCGCAGATGTTCCTGGAAGAGATGGGCCTGGAAGAGCCTGGCCTCGATCGCCTGATCCGTGCTGGTTACGACCTGCTGAAACTGGAAACCTATTTCACCGTCGGCCCGAAAGAGGCCCGCGCCTGGACCATCCGCACCGGCACCGCCGCGCCGCAGGCCGCTGGCGTCATCCACGGTGATTTTGAAAAAGGCTTCATCCGGGCCGAGACCATCGCCTATGACGACTACATCACCGCCAATGGCGAACAGGGCGCCAAAGAGGCGGGCAAGATGCGGGCCGAGGGCAAGGGCTACATCGTCAAGGACGGCGATGTAATGCACTTTCTTTTCAACACCTGACGGGCGTGTGTTGACGCTTCGACAGGCAGACAGGTCGGATGCATCCAGCATTGCGGCCATATCGATCGAGGTGTGGATCGGCACATATCTCAAGCAGGGGGTAAACGGGTTTTTCGCAGATTACGCCCTCTCTGAATTCACGCCTGCAAAAATCACAGACTTGGTTTGTGATCCGGATGAGTTCATTCTGGTGTCCGACAACGAGGAGGGGATCGACGGGTTCATTCGAGTCTCTCCGGCCCGAAATGTCCCTGTACCCGGGTGGTCGGGTATGGAAATTTCAACCTTCTACGTTCAGCCGCGCCATCACGGCAAAGGCATTGGCAAGCGCCTTTTGGCTGCGGCTCTTGAATTCTGCAAAGGGCAATGTGAGGAGGTCGTATGGCTTGCGACAAACGCCGAGAACACCCCGGCTATCGCATTCTATCTTGCGCAAGGGTTTGAGCACATTGGCGAGACTCACTTCCGGATCGAAGGTAATGGGTATTTGAACAACGTGTATGCGTTACGTCTTGCCTGATTAGCGCGGTGGTTCTTTCCCTCGCTGGAATAGCGGTTAAAGTGATTTCCTGGCCTGAACTTGGGATACCGGTGAATGATCGAAATCCGCGACCTGCAATTGCTCAGCGCATTGGCGCGGCATCAGCATTTTGCCAAGGCGGCCGAGGAATGCGGGATCTCGCAGCCTGCCTTCTCGATGCGCATCCGCAATCTTGAGGACCGGCTGGGTGTCTCGATCGTCCGCCGCGCCAACCGGTTTCAGGGCCTGACCGAAGAAGGCGAAATGATCGTCCAACGGGCGCGGCGTATCCTCGACGATACCAAAGCGCTGGAGCAGCAGGTTCTTGCCGCCAAGGGCGAGATCACCGGCACGCTGATTCTGGGCGTGATCCCGACGGCGATCGCGTTCACGGGTCGCCTGACGAAACGCTTGCGGCAGGCACACCCTCGCATTGTCACCCGGATCGAAACCATGTCCGCCACCGCAATTCAGCATCGGCTGGATGAGGGCAGTCTAGATGCGGGTATCACCTATGGTGACAGTATCGGAACCGACTTGCGGCAGGTGCAGCCTTTGTATGAGGAAACCTATGTGCTGTTAGTGCCGTCGCACATGACGGTTGAAACCGGGCCGATCCCCTGGGCGCGGGTGGCTGAATTCCCGATCAGCCTTTTGGAACCGCAGATGCAGAACCGGCGCATTCTGGACCGGATTTTTGCCGAACAGGGGCTGCACCCGCAGGTTGTCGCGGAAACCAGCGGTTTCACTGCCTCAATGGTCATGGCGCGTGAAGGGTTGGCGGCCACAGTGGTCCCGCGCGTGCTCATCCGCGCGCTTGGTGATCTGAAGGGCACGAAGGTGCTGCCTTTGGTCGATCCCGTTGTCAGCAAACCGATTTGTCTGGCGACCCTGTCTCGTGATCCGGAGCTGCCCACGGTCGAGGCTTTGCGGGCTGTGGTGACGTCTTTGCGGTGATAAGGTGTCGTTATCGTGCGATTGCGATAAGCGATTTGACGATATGTTATTCTGATGAGACACGGAGCCTCAATCGGAGGGCATCATGGCACCATTAGACACCAAGCCATCAGGCGCACCCAAGGGCGTCTGGAAGTCAGGTAAAGGCAAAGGGCGGCACACGCCCAAAGGCCGTCAGTTCACGGATGAGGCGCAGGCTGAGATTCATCGCCTGCTGGGCGACCTCCCGCGCCGCCGCGACCTGCTGATCGAATTCCTGCATTTGATTCAGGACGAACACGGCCATATCAGTGCCGACCACATCGCCGCGCTGGCGGTTGAGATGCGGATCGGACAGGCCGAGATTTACGAGACCGCAACCTTCTACGCCCATTTCGATGTGGTGAAAGAAGGCGAGACGCCTCCTCCGGCGTTGACCATCCGGGTCTGTGATTCCCTGTCCTGCGAAATGGCTGGTGCCGAGCAGCTGCAGAAGGCGCTGGAAGACGGTCTGGACCCGGCTGAGGTTCGCGTGGTTCGCGCGCCCTGCATGGGTCGCTGTGACACCGCTCCGGTACTTGAGATTGGTCACAACCATATCGACAACGCGACCCCCGAAAAGGTACAGGCTGCGATTGCTGCCGGTGACACTCACGCGCATCTGCCCGACTACGAAGTCTTTGCGGTCTATGAAGCAAATGGCGGTTACGCCAAGCTGAAAGAGCTGCGAGACGGCGGCGATTGGGAGAAGGTGCAGGAAGACGTCCTGTCCTCGGGCCTGCGTGGCCTAGGCGGCGCTGGTTTCCCGTCCGGCAAGAAATGGGGCTTTGTTCGCATGAACGAAGGTCCGCGCTATCTGGCCGTGAACGGGGACGAGGGCGAACCGGGCACGTTCAAGGACCGTTACTATCTGGAGCGCACGCCGCATGTCTTCCTCGAAGGGATGCTGATCGCTGCATGGGCCGTCGAGGCGGAAACCTGCTTCATCTACATGCGCGACGAATATCCGGCGGTACTGGAAATCCTCCGCCGCGAGATCGCTGCGCTGGAAGACGCCGGGATTGTTGAGCCGGGTTACATCGACCTGCGCCGGGGTGCCGGCGCTTACATCTGCGGTGAAGAATCCGCGATGATCGAGTCGATTGAGGGCAAGAAGGGCCTGCCGCGTCACCGTCCTCCGTTCGTGGCGCAGGTTGGGGT
Source organism: Ruegeria sp. CG11 (assembly GCF_056537245.1). Taxonomy (NCBI): domain Bacteria; kingdom Pseudomonadati; phylum Pseudomonadota; class Alphaproteobacteria; order Rhodobacterales; family Roseobacteraceae; genus Ruegeria; species Ruegeria sp. CG11. The sequence goes on along the minus strand of NZ_JBQFRE010000002.1, from coordinate 300,246 downwards.
CTTTAACCGCCCGACTTTGGTGCACAATGTCGAGACGCTCTATTGGGTCACCAAAGTCTGCCGCGAGGGGCCCGAGTGCCTCAACAGCACCGAAAAAAATGGCCGTAAGGGTCTGCGCAGCTATTCGGTCTCGGGCCGTGTGGCGAAGCCGGGCGTCTATCTGCTGCCCGCTGGCTCGACCATTCTAGACGTGATCGAAGCGGCTGGTGGCATGGCCGAAGGTCAGACCTTCAAGGCGTATCAGCCGGGTGGTCCGTCTTCGGGTCTGCTGCCTGCGTCGATGGATGACATCCCGCTGGATTTCGACACGCTGCAACCGCATGGCACCTTCATCGGCTCTGCTGCTGTAGTGGTTCTGTCCGACCAGGACACCGCCCGCGATGCGGCGCTAAACATGCTGCGCTTCTTCGAAGACGAAAGCTGCGGCCAGTGCACGCCCTGCCGGGCTGGCTGCGAAAAGGCGGTGAAGCTGATGCAAGCCGACAAATGGGACACCGATCTGCTGGAAGATCTGTGCCAGGTCATGGGCGACGCATCGATTTGCGGTCTGGGGCAGGCAGCCCCGAACCCGATCCGCCTTGTCATGAAACATTTCGCTGACGAAATCTGAGGGAGACAGAGCCATGCTTGATGCAAGCCCAAACAAGACCGTCACCTTCAACCTAAACGGCGAAGACGTCACCGTGCCCGAAGGCTGGACCATCTGGGAAGCCGCCAAAGGGCAGGGGTTCACCATCCCTCACCTGTGCCACAAGCCGCAGCCGGGCTACCGTCCGGACGGCAACTGCCGCGCCTGTATGGTTGAGGTGGAAGGCGAGCGCACGCTGGCCGCCTCGTGCATCCGCCCCGCGGCGGACGGGATGGTCGTCAAGACCGACAGCGAGCGTGCCGAGAAATCGCGCGCCATGGTCATGGAACTGCTGGTCGCCGACCAGCCCGAGGAAGCCCACGACACCTCCAGCCATTTCTGGGACATGGCCAAGCTGAACGATGTCAGCGACAGCCGTTTCCCGGCGAAAGAGGCCGAGAAGATCCCGCTGCTGGACGACAGCCACGTTGCGATGCGCGTCAATCTGGACGCCTGCATCAACTGCAATCTCTGCGTCCGCGCCTGCCGTGAAGTGCAGGTGAACGACGTGATCGGCATGGCCGGTCGTGGCCATACGGCGCAGGTGGTGTTCGATCAGAACGACCCTATGGGTGATTCAACCTGTGTGGCCTGCGGTGAATGTGTTCAAGCCTGCCCGACCGGTGCCCTGATGCCGGCCACGGTGCTGGACGACAAACAGCAGGGCGACAGCAAGGACTACGACAGCGAAACCGAAAGCGTCTGCCCGTTCTGCGGTGTGGGCTGTAAAGTCTCGCTGAAGGTCAAAGACGGCAAGGTCAAGTATGTTGAGGGCATCAATGGCCCGGCAAACGAAGGCCGTCTGTGCGTCAAAGGCCGCTTTGGTTTCGACTACATCCACCACCCGCACCGTCTGACCAAGCCGCTGATCCGTCGTGAGGATGCACCGGCCAAGGGTCTGAATGTCGATCCCGGCAACCTGTCGACCCATTTCCGCGAGGCGACGTGGGAAGAGGCGATGGATCTGGCCGCCACCAAGCTGAAAACCCTGCGCGGAGAAGATCCGCGTAGCGTTGCAGGCTTTGGTTCGGCCAAGTGCACCAACGAAGAAGCCTACCTGTTCCAGAAGTTCATCCGTCAGGGTTTCAAGCACAACAACGTCGACCATTGCACCCGTCTGTGCCACGCGTCGTCCGTTGCAGCTCTGATCGAGAACGTGGGCTCGGGTGCCGTGACCGCGACTTTCAACGAGATTGAAAACGCGGATGTGGCGATCATCATTGGCTCGAACCCGATCGAGAACCACCCCGTTGCGGCTACCTACTTCAAGCAGTTCGCCAAGCGCGGTGGCAAGCTGATCGTGATGGACCCGCGCGGCGTTGGCATGCGCAAGTTCGCCGACGAAATGCTGCAATTCCGTCCAGGGGCCGATGTCTCGATGCTCAACGCGATCATGAACGTGATCGTCGAGGAAGAGCTCTATGACAGCCAGTACATCCACCGCTGGACCGAGAACTGGGAAGCCGAGAAAGAGCACTTGCGCCAGTTCACGCCCGAGGCGATGTCGCCGATCTGCGGCATCGAACCGGATCAGCTGCGCCGCGTCGCCCGCACATTTGCGCAGGCCAAGGCCGGTCTGATTTTTTGGGGGATGGGCGTCAGCCAGCATATCCACGGCACCGACAACTCGCGCTGCCTGATCTCGCTGGCTCTGATGACAGGCAACGTTGGTAAACCCGGCGCGGGTCTGCACCCGTTGCGCGGTCAGAACAACGTGCAAGGCGCATCCGACGCGGGCCTGATCCCGATGTTCCTGCCGGACTACCAGACCGTGACCGACGATGGCATTCGGGCCAAGTTCAACAACGTCTGGAACTCGGACGACTTCTCGAACGAGAAGGGTCTGACCGTCACCGAGATCATCGATCAGGCCTATGCGGGCAACATCAAGGGCATGTACATCATGGGTGAGAACCCGGCCATGTCCGACCCGGACGTGAACCACGCCCGTGACGCGCTGGCCAAGCTGGACCTGATGATCGTGCAGGACATCTTCCTGACTGAGACGGCGAACTATGCCGACATCATCCTGCCTGCCTCGGCGCTGTATGAAAAGAACGGCACTGTGTCGAACACCAACCGTCAGGTACAGCGTGTGCGTCCGGCCGTGACCCCTCCGGGTGAGGCGCGCGAGGATTGGAAGATCACCGTCGAACTGGCGCAGCGCATCGGTTTGAACTGGGATTACACCGATGTGTCTCAGGTCTTTGCCGAGATGAAGTTGACGATGAACTCGCTCAACAACATCACGTGGGAGCGTCTGGAGACCGAGACCATCACCTATCCGTCGCTGTCCGAGACAGACCCGGGTCAGGCGATCGTGTTCGGCGATGGCTTCCCGCGTGCGGAGGGTCGTGCTCGGTTCACCCCGGCCAGCGTCATCCCGCCGGATGAGGCGCCGGACGAGGAATACCCGATGATCGCCACCACCGGCCGTCAGTTGGAGCACTGGCACACCGGGTCGATGACCCGCCGGTCCAACGTTCTGGACGCGGTGGAGCCGGAAGCGAACTGTTCGCTGAACCCGCGCACGCTCAAGCTGATGGGGATCGAACCGGGTGAGATGATCCGTCTGACCACCCGTCGCGGCTCGATCGAGATCATGGCGCGGGCCGACCGGGCGATTGCCGAGGATATGGTGTTCATCCCGTTTGCCTATGTCGAGGCGGCGGCAAACGTCCTGACCAACTCGGCCATCGATCCCTACGGCAAAATCCCCGAGTTCAAGTTCTCGGCGATCCGGGTCGAAAAGATCGAAGACGCTGTCGCGGCGGAATAACACCACCACTCACAAATCTAGAAAAGGCGGCCCTTTGGGTCGCCTTTTTTCTTTCCTTGACAGAGTGTTGCTTGCGACCAAACCTGTCGTCACCTTGGTGATGGAGGAGCACATGGCCCGCCGTTTCGTTGATCTGTCCGTGCCGTTGGAAACCGGGATCGTGTCCGACCCGCCTATCATGCTGCCCGAGATCGATTATCTGACCCACGATCAGACCGCCGAGCAGGTGATGGCGTTCTTTCCCGGTCTTCAGAAAGACGACCTTCCGGGCGGCGAGGGGTGGGCCATCGAAAGGCTGCAGATTGCCACCCATAACGGCACCCATCTGGACGCGCCCTATCACCATCATTCGACCATGAATAATGGCGAACGGGCGATCACCATCGACGAGGTTCCGTTGGAATGGTGCATGAACCCTGGCGTAAAACTGGATTTCCGGCATTTCGACGATGGCTATGTCGCGACTGCGGACGATGTCGAAGCTGAGTTGAAACGGATCGGCCATGACCTGCAGCCGCTGGACATCGTGATCGTCAATACTTCGGCAGGCACGCAGTACGGCCAGCCGGACTACCTGATGAAAGGCTGCGGTATGGGACGCGAGGCGACCTTGTACCTGACCAAGCGCGGTGTGCGTGTAACCGGCACAGACGCCTGGAGCTGGGATGCACCCTTTCCCCTGACCGCTCAGGAATACGCCGAAACCAAGGATGCGTCGATCATCTGGGAAGGCCATCGGGCCTCGATGGAGATCGGCTATTGCCATATCGAAAAGTTGACCAACCTCGAAGACCTGCCACCCACCGGGTTCGAAATCTCGTGCTTTCCGTTCAAGATCAAAGGGGCGTCGGCGGGCTTTGTGCGGGCTGTCGCGATCATTGAGGAGGACGGTGATGAATAACCCCCTCAGCGGACATGACGGCCCGTATGACGCGCCGGTGGAAGTCCGGGGGTTCTCGGTCCTGCCGGAATGGGTCGATTACAACGGCCACATGAACGTGGGCTATTACGGCGTGGCCTTCGACATGGCGCTGGAAAAACTGATGGTCGATCACCTGGGGCTGGGTGAGGTGCAGGTCAAGTCGCTGGAGCAGGGGCCGTATGTCCTGCAATCCCACATGAATTTCCTGCGCGAGGTCCAGCCGGACGAGCCGTTCTATTTCCGCTTTCGGATGTTGGATTCAGATCAGAAGCGCGGTCATTACTTTGCGCAGATGCTGTCGGAAAAAGACAACACAGTCTGCGCCACGCAGGAAGCGCTGTTCATGAATGTCAGCCACGCCACCGGACGATCAGAGCCCTACCCGGATTGGGCAGTCGCCCGGCTGGCCCGCATGGTTCGCGATCACGCCGGGCTGGAGGCCGCGCCACAGGTCGGGCAGGCGATTGGCATCCGGCGAAAATAACGCCCTCAGTAGTCCCGTTCGAAAAACAGGCCCAGACCGGTTTCGCCGCGCCCGTCTACCGTTCCGCGCACCGTGAAACTGTCGGTGACGTCCAGGTTCAGGTTCACCTCGGTGTCGCCCTCGGTGTTGACGGTGAAATCGGTATAGAGGTTGTCGCTCAGATAGGCCCCGGCTCCCAGACGGCCCGCGCCGCCCGCAGTGGCGCCGATGTCCACCGTGTCAACTCCTGTCGAATCGCGCAATCCCTTGGTCGCGTCGCCCCCCGCGCCGCTGAGCTGCGCCAGCGACGCAGCCATCTGGGCAATGACAAAGGGCGATAATTCCGAGAAGCTGTTGCCGAACAACAGCATGGCCAGGGCCTCTTCTGCCGGGCGCTCGGGGTCGGAATAGACGTCAACCTCGGGCGCATCCAGTGGACCGGAGATTTCAATCGTGGCGGTGCCTTCGGATGTGCTGGTTGACGACGCGAACTCGATATATGGCGTCAGGTCCCCTTGCAGGGTCACGATCCCCTTGGTCAGCGCCAGCCTGCGGCCCAGAATGTCAAAGTTACCTCGGATCAGTTCGATCTGGCCCGAGGGGATGACCGATGCGGTCGTGCCGCCGATAAACAGGTTTCCGCCCAGTTCGGCATTCACGCCACGGCCACGCACGAAAACCGCCTTGGGCGCCAGCAGGCTGATGTCCAGCGCCATACGGGAATCGCTTTTGGAGGCCCCTTCCTCGGCGATCAGTCGTGCTCGTTCACGGGTGATATAGCTGGCCTGGCTTTCATTGATATGCTCGATTTCGGGGATCGGAGCGGCCCCTACGGCCCCGGCTGCGGCAGCGAGGTTGATGTTGGTTTCTTCAAACGTGATCTGGCCGGAAAGGGCGCTGTTGCCCGCCAAGGCCCCGGTCAGGGCGATTTCGCCGTTCAGTGTGGTTTCATAGAGCAGCTTGTCGGTTACCACGAGCTGGTTGAGGCGTGTAACGATGTTCGCATTGAGCGGCGGCGTCAGGTCCAGCGGGCCCGAGACGGTAAAGTTGCCGCCCGCGCGCATTCCGCCATTCAGCGAGATCGTGGCCCGGCTTTGCGCCAGTTCTACCGAGCCGCTGATGCCCGTGATCGTTTGCCCTGCTTCGGGGATCGCCAGCGATGTCCCCGAGGTCGTGATGGACCCGCTGAGAGATTCGAGCGCAGGCTTGCCCTTTAGCCGCAGATTGTGCCGGGCCGTTCCGTCGATCTTGTTGGGCGAGATAAACAGGTTGGCGACCCCAAGGTTGACACCGCCCTGGGCCTGCAGATCGGCCTCGCCGCTGTTTTCATCGAAAGTGCCCGTGATCGTGCTGCTGATTTCGGCGGGGCCATTGGCCGAACCGTCGATGGTCCAGACGCCGCCTTTGCGTTTGGCGTTGCCGGATGCCGCGATGGTGCCGGGGAACTCGGGTGCGAAGCGCTCGATCTTGTTCAGCTTGGCGTCGAAATCCACATCGGCGGTGCCTTCTGCGTCCACAGTTCCGGTCAGCGCTGCGTATGAGCTGTCCGGCCCGTTTAGCCGCATGGTGCCCTCAAGCCCCGATCCGGTTGGGGCGACGTTGCCGTCCAGTGTCAATGGCCCGGACATCGTGGTCAGGACGCGGGACACATCGTCAAGCTTTGCCGTGAAGTTCAGCCCGCCAGCGTCACGGTCCAACTTGCCCGATGCGGTGGCGGACAGGGCGGTGCCCTGCAGGCGGAAGGTGCGGATATCCACCCCTTCTTCGCCTTTTTCGGCATCGACGTTTAGTGTCGTGCGGCCTTGGATTAGCTTGTCGACAAGTTCGATGCCGGTTTGAATGTCGTCGGCATTCACGCCGCCCTGAATGTCGAAAACCTTGTCGGCGAGGGCTGCGCTGCCCTGAAGATTTGCCGAGATTGTCCCAGCCAGATCGCGTTTGGCCAGCCCTGAGAACAGCGACAGATCGGGGGCATTCACGCGTGCGTTTCCGTCCACCGCTAGATCGCCGGTGGGGTCGTCGACCGTTGCGGCGACTTGTGCGGTCAGGGCTTTGCCGTTGATCGTCGCCTTTCGAATGTCGATCTTGTCGGCTGTGCGCGCACCGTCCCAGGTGATCACGGTTTTGCCGGTCAGCAGAGGGTCAATATCGGCCATGCCGGTCTTGATGTCCTGTCCGGTCACGCTGGCTGTGCCGTCGAATTCCAGCGTTTGCACCGTGCCTTTCCCGTCCAGTTCAGCCTGCAGGCTGCCGCCCAGTTCGCGTTTGGCCAACCCGGAGAAGACCGACAGGTCAGGTGCATTCACGTTGGCCTGCCCATCTATGGTCAGGTTGCCGTTGGGCGTCGTGACCTCGCCGCTGGCCTGCGCCTGTGCGGCTTCGCTGTTCAGGTCGAATTCGCGGATGGTGATGCCGTCGCTGCCGCGGCTGGCGTCCAGCGTGATCGTGGTCTCGCCCTTGATGACCGGGTCGATATCGTCGCGCCCGGTGACCAGATCGCGGCCCTCAACCACCACCTTGCCGTCAAAGCTGCGTTCCAGCGGAGAGCCCTTACCCTCGACCCGGACGGAAGCCTCGCCTCCCAAATCCATCTGCGCCAGGTCCGAAAAGCGCGCCAGGTCCGATGCCTGCAGCGTGGCCGAACCATCAACTGTCAACCCACTGGTCAGACCGTCGATCAGCGCGTCCAGCGCCAGCGTGTAGTCGGTACCCACCAGCTCGAACCTGGACAGGTTCAGGGACTGATCGCTGCCATAGTCGAACTGGCCGTCCAGCGTGATGCGCTCGCCCAAAGCGGTGTTCAGCGCCTGATCGTTCAGGTCGATTCCGTCGACGATGGCCTGCAGATCACCTGTAACGGTGAACGCCTCGCCCTGTTCCAAGGTGCCCTGCGCGGTGATCCGGGCATTGTCGAGTTTTGCCTGCGGCGACTGAAACGCGCCTGCGGTCAGGCTCAGGTCCCACAGGTTTCCGTTTTTCTGATCGAACAGGGCAGAAAGCTGCGCCGCCTCGATCGACGTATCCCCACCCGCAACCGGCAGCACCACGGTTTTGCCGTCCGGCGGGGTGATCCGGCCCTGCAAGGCCGCAAGCTGCAGGGTGCCTCCTTCGGCCAGCTGCAGCTCACCCTTCAGGTTCAACGCCTGCGTTGTCAGCTCCAGGTCAGAGATATCCAACGCGCCTTGAGGTTTGGTCCGACCGTCCACGAACAGCCGCGTATTGGGGCCGAAGAACGGGTCCAAATCCTCTGCCATGAAGGGGGTCAGATCGCCACCCAGATCGGCGGTAAAGGCAATCCCCTCCGCAGCGCCTGTTTCTGCGGCGCGCAACTCGACCTGTCCCGTCACCCGTGGCTGCTTGTCACTGCTCAGGGCGATATCGGCGGTGAAATCGGTCAGGGGGCCAGCGCCTTTGGCCGTGAAGCCGATCGGAGGGCTGTCTGGGATGTTCAGCGCCGTTGAAATCAGGCCGCCTTCGGCCTCGTTCACGTCCAGATCCAGATTGATTTCGCGCGAGGCGTTCTGGAACCCGGCGGTCAGCTTGATCCTGTCACCGGTGCGGTCCAGCCGGGTAATATCCAGGTTGGTGTCCAGCGCACCATCGGCCAGCGACAGGTTGCCGGTCACAGACAACGCCGCAGAAACCCCGATCAGGGGCTCACCCAGCAACAGCTCATCCACCCGAATCTCGCCAATCTCAATGGAAACGGGCAGTTCGGGCAGCTGAAAGGGCTGTGTTTCGACCGAAGGCGGCGGGGCTTCTTTGGTGGTCGTGCCGGGGGTGCGGGCGATGTCGATCTCTTGCGCTGTCAAGGCGTTGACGGAAAACCGCCCCCGGATCAGGGCCAGTCGGTTCCAGTCCAGCTCGGCATCCTTGATGGTCAGCCAGACACCTTCATCGTCCGAGACGGTGATTTCCTGAATTGTGGCGCGCGCGCTCAGCGCCCCTTGCAGGCCCTTGACGGTGACGTTCTGATCGTCGCCCGACAGCGTGTCCTGCAGGAACCGTTCCAGCATGCTGCCGCCGCCATCATCCTCTTGCGCGGCTACAGGGGGCGCCGTCACGATCAGTATCGTGGTCACAACGGGATATGCGTAGTGCCGTATCAAAATGCCTGTCCGATCCCGATATAGAATTGCAGCCCACTTCCGGTCTCGCCCTGAACGGGCAAGGCCAGGTCCAGACGCAGCGGGCCGAACCCGCCCAGATCATACCGCACTCCAAGGCCGGCGCCTGAATGATACTCAGCATCGCTGCTGATAAAGGATGACGTGTCCACGGTACCGAAATCGTAAAACCCGACAAGGGATATTGTGTCTGTGATCTTTCCGCGAACCTCACCGGACAGCCCGAGGAAGGACTTGCCCCCAGCCACGCCACCGTTGACCGGAATACCGAGGCTTTCAAAGGGTTGCCCGCGCACAGTTCCTGCACCGCCCGAGAAGAACAGGAAATCCGGCGTCACACCGCTGGGAGAGGGGCCAATCACCGATCCCAGCTGAACGCGGCCCGCCAGTACCAGCCGCCCTCCGGTATTTAGGCTGGTGTAACCGCGCCCGTCAAAAAACAGCCGAATGCCGTTGTGAGTGCCGGACAGGCCGACGAAGGGCATGGCTTGCGAGTCCAGATAGAACCCGCGCGTGGCGCTGACCTTACTGTCACGCTCATCCCACTCCGAGCGGGTGGGGATGATAAAATATCGAAACTTGCGGCCGCTGCCATAGGCGTCATCCGCATCCGACCACTGAAATCCTGCCGAGGCCTCGGCATAGAGCCGGTCGGAAAAGGTGCGCCGCGCACCATAGGCCAGCGACGCGACCGAGACGTTGTAGTTCTCGGTATTGCGCCGCTCCAGCAGCGCGCTCCAGAAGGTGTTGTCATCCGGGCCCAGCCGGTCGGGCTGATCCAGACGCAGGCCGATCCGACCGTCAAGATCCTCGGACCCGCCGATGTTGCGCAGTGCGGCCTCGAACCGCAGCCGTTCGGCGCGGCGGAACACGTTTCGATGGGTCCAGGTTGCGCTCACGTCCAGACCGGCATTCGAGGCAAGCTCGACACCAAATGTCAGGCGACGTTTGGGCATGTCTTCGAACGTGGCATCGAAATCCAGTGTGCCGTCTGGGTTGGGTGTTTCGTGTTCCTCGATCGACACGACGCTGAACGTGCCGGTGCGGCGCAACCGTGTGCCGACTTTCTGGATTTTCGCCGGTGAATATACCTCGCCCGAGGGGAACCCGGCGATCTTTTCGATCGACCGGTACCGTACATCCGTGTCGCCCTTGATGATCATCTTGCCAAAGACCAACTGTGGCCCCGGTGCCAGGTCGATCTCGGCGTCCAGCCGATCTTGCGCGTGACGGGCGATGACCTTCTGATCTTCGACCGCTGCCTTTGCGTGGCCGGCATCGCGCCAGCCCTGTACCCCGGTCGTGGCTGCCTGTTGGATGGCACCGGTCGTGGCCAGCTTGCCGGGGGCAAACTCTTCGGGCAGGACGGTGCCCGGCGCGACGGGGGCAACGATGGCGGTGCCGAAGGTAAAGGTCGGGCCGGTATTCACCGTGATGACGGCACGGTTGATCGCGTTGGGCACAGTTAGCGAGCTCATGTCCGCGGCTTCCTGCCCGTCCAGCTTGATGCTGACGACCGGGCTGAAATAGCCCTCGTCATACAGAATCTGAACGATGGTACGGTAATCCGACAATGCGGCGGACAGGATTTCCAGCGGCGTATCCAGCCCCCTGTCTTCCGCCGTCGCAACCGAGGACGTCTCCTCGATGCGTTCGATCAGCGCTTTAGGGGCGCCAGGTGCCGAAAGCGTCGTTTCAAGCGCGGCCAGTGACGAGGGTAGAGCGGCGGCAGCAATGCCAATAAGGCAATATTTCACAAAGGCCCGCGGCCTGCTTCCCGGCATCGAATGGCTCCAACTGCCCCAAGTCGAAATCAATTTCGCCGTCTTATGCAAAGCGACGGCTGGTTACGTTCATGTTAGAGCATCAGTTTCGGCGCAGGGAAAGAGGATATCGAAAACAATGCCGAATTAACGGATCGTGTTGTGATCAGGACCCGGCATTTCGGAACCAGCGGACGATCGCGGCACGGTCTTCGGGCTCCATGTAGGTGATGTTGGCGGGTGGCATGGCGTGGGTGACACCCGCCTGCAGGTAGATTTGTTTGGCATTGCGGGCAATGTTGCCTTCGGTTTCCAGCGAGACACCTTTTGGAGCCCGCTGAATACCCACCCACACCGGTTCGCGGGCATGGCACATGGAACAGCGACCCAGAACCACGTCATGTGCCTCTTCGAACCTGTCCGACGAGGCGAATTTCTGTTCGTAGGGCGTGAGCGGCTGCACCTCGGCCTCTTCCAGTGGTTTGTACATAGGCGCAGTGGACAGCCACATGATGGCAATGAACAACAGCGCCGTGATGGCCCAAGTCCAGGTTGGGTTTCCGGCGCGGGTGTGGCGGGTGTTAAAGTAGTGCCGGATGGTGACGCCCATTAGGAACACGACCGGTAACGTCAGGTAGTTGTTGTGGGTCGAACGCAGCTTGGCGATCTTGCCGTATTTCGGGTCTGGCGTGCGACCATTCTTCAGATCATCCAACACGATCCGTTGGTTTGGCATGATGATGACGAATACGTTAGCTGTCATGATCGTGGCAGTGAACGCACCCAGATGCAGCATCATCGCGCGCCCGGTGAAAATCTGGTTATACCCCAAGCCCATCGCCACCAGCAGAACGAACAGCATCAGCATCAGCAGAGTGGGACGTTACCCCTGCCCGGATTTGCACAGGAAATCATAGATCAGCCAGCCCACGGTTAGCGAAGCCGCCGAGATCAAAATCCCCTGCCACAGTGCCAGATCGGCCTTTTCGGCGTCGATCAGATGCAGCTCTCCACCGACCCAATAGACGATCATCAACAGCGCAGCGCCACTGAGCCAGGTTTCATAGCTTTCCCATTTGAACCAGGTCAGGTGATCGGGCATCTGCTCGGGCGCGACCAAGTATTTCTGGATGTGATAAAAGCCGCCGCCATGTTCCTGCCATTCCTCACCATCCGCCGGGCCGGGGATGTTGCGGTTCAGGCCAAGATCCAACGCAATGAAGTATAAGGACGATCCGATCCAGGCAATCGCGGTAATGACGTGCAGCCAGCGCACGGCAAAACCTATCCAATCCCAGAACACGACGAATTCGAACATGAGAGGTTTCTCCGGTAAGTTACAGCCACACTAGGCAAACGGGCTTTTCTTCGGCATTACCGTGTATTGTCGGGCTGTATCAAAAAAAACGATAAGATGTCCTGTCTCGACAACATCCGCACGTTTGTTCGTGTCTATTATCTGGGCAGCATGTCCGCTTCCGGCCGCGATTTGCGGATTTCTCAGCTTGAGGACCACCTGGGTGAGCGCCTGTTCCAACGCTCCACGCGCAACCTCAGCCCGACCGAGCAGGGCCGGGCGTTCTAACCCGGAGCGGTCACAGTTCTGGACGAGGTGAACGACGCCGAAGCGCAGGTGGTTCATCTGACCGAAGAGCCCCGTGGATCGTTGTTTGTTGCGGCGCCATTGGGGGTAAGGTGCCGTTGCTTGCGCCGCATGTGCCTGATATTTCTAGAGAAATATTCCGATATCGACGTGCGCTTGCGTCTGACGGACCGGTCAGTAGACCTGACGGCCGAGGGGTTGGATCTGGAGTTCTTCATTGGTCAACCCGAGGACAGCACCCTGCGTATACGCAAGGTCGCCGATTGGCAAAGGGTGCTGTGCGCGGCGCCCGACTACGTGCAGCGAATGGGGATGCCGCAGACGGGGGCAGACCTGATCTCAGGCAAGCACGAGTGCCTGAACCTGCGCTTTCCCGGCGCGACAGAGTTCCAGTGGCAGTTAGAGACACCCGAAGGGCCCAAACGGTTCGCAGTGTCGGGCCAGGGGATCGCAATGAAGCCGGTATTCGAGGTATCTGAGCATCTAAAGGCCGGGTGGCTGGTGCCGGTTGAGGTCGATATCCCTCCGGTTCCGGTGCAGATGGCGTGCCTTTACACTCATCGACGCCATCAGAACCCCAAGGCGCGCCTTTTCATGGACTTCATGATCGCGCGGATGGGCAAAGTAGAGCACAATTCCGAAACTCAGATTTTCAAAGGCTCCCGCCCCTGTTCGCGCCCTGTGGGAGCCCCACGCCGTTGGGCCGGGCGCCTTATCATGGGCGGCCGACGGGCGGGAGCCTTGCGTGAATTGGTTAACTGCCCCGATAGGTCGAGTAACCGTAGGGCGAAAGCAACAACGGCACGTGGTAGTGCGCATCCGCGTCAGACATACCGAACCGGATCGGCACCTGATCCAGAAACAGCGGGTCGTCAGCAGCTTGGCCTGTTGCACGCAGGTAGTCTCCGGCAAAGAACACCAGCTCATAAGACCCTGTTTTGAATTCTTCTTGCGGTAGGATCGGGCTGTTGGTGCGGCCGTCAGAATTGGTTTTGGTTTCGGCCAGTTTGCGGCGAGTATCCCCGGTGATTTCGTACAGGGCGATCCGCAGCCCCTCGGCCGGGCAGCCGCGTGCCGTATCCAGAACGTGGGTTGTCAGATAACCTGCCACGAGGGCCTCCTTTGATTTGCCTTTCGCTTTGTCGCAGTCTGGCGCAAAGTTCGATACAGTGGAAATGCCGAAAGAACCGGAAACAGCGTTCGGATCAGTTTGATAATCAACCGCGTGTTTCTGGGCTAAGGCTGACGAAACGCACAAAAACGGAAGAAACCATGCAGCCGCCTCGATACCCTCGTAACATGATCGGATACGGAGCCAACCCTCCCGACGCCAAATGGCCCGGAGGTGCGAAGCTGGCTGTACAGATTGTGCTGAATTATGAGGAGGGCGGTGAGAACAATATTCTGCACGGTGATGCCGCGTCCGAGGCCTTTCTGTCTGAGATTGTGGGTGCTGCGGCATGGCCCGGGCAGCGCCACTGGAATATGGAAACGATCTATGAATACGGGTCGCGCGCCGGGTTCTGGCGTCTACACCGGTTGATGCAGGACGTGCCGATTACGGTCTACGGTGTGGCAACGGCGCTGGCTCGCTCGCCGGATCAGGTGGCGGCAATGAAGTCGGCAGGTTGGGAGATTGCCAGCCATGGTCTGAAATGGATCGAGCACAAGGACATGGCCGAGGAGGAGGAGCGCGCGCAGATTGCCGAGGCCATCCGACTGCATACCGAGGTCGTGGGGGAGCGTCCGCGCGGATGGTACACTGGGCGCTGTTCCGAAAACACCGTTCGGCTGGTGGCCGAAGAAGGCGGGTTTGCCTATGTGGCCGACACCTATGCCGATGATCTGCCCTATTGGATGCAGACTGGAGGGCGGGATCAGTTGATCATGCCCTACACGCTGGATTGCAACGATATGCGCTTTGCCACGCCGCAAGGGTTCAACTCGGGCGATCAGTTCTACACCTATCTCAAGGACAGTTTTGATGCGCTTTACGCCGAAGGAGAGGCGGGCGCGCCCAAGATGCTGTCGATCGGGTTGCATTGCCGCCTGATCGGGCGGCCCGGGCGGGTGATGGCGTTGAAGCGGTTTCTGGACTATGCGCGCGGGTTCTCGGATGTCTGGTTTGCGACACGGTTGCAGATTGCTGAACACTGGGCGGCGCAACATCCTGCCGTGCAGCATCCGAAGCCGTCGCAGATGGAGCGGGATGCGTTTGTCGCGGCGTATGGTGGCATCTTTGAACATTCCGCGTGGATCGCGGAGCGCGCCTTTGATCTGGAGCTTGGGCCAGCTCATGACACGGCGGGGGGATTGCACAACGCGCTGTCCCGCATGTTCCGCTCGGCCTCGGATGAGGAGCGTCTGGGCGTGTTGACCGCACACCCGGATCTGGCGGGCAAGCTGGCACAGGCCAAGCGGTTGACGCAGGAAAGCACATCCGAGCAGGCCTCGGCCGGGTTGGATGCTTTGACGGATGAGGAGCGTGCCGCTTTCACCGAACTGAACCAGCGATATACCGAGAAGTTCGGCTTTCCGTTCATCATTGCGGTGCGTGACCACGACAAGGCGTCGATCCTGCAGGCATTTCAGCGGCGGATCGAACAGGACCGGGATACGGAGTTCGCCGAGGCCTGCCGTCAGGTCGAACGTATCGCGGAGTTCCGTTTGCGGGACGTGTTGCCCTCATGACCCGCCGGATCGTTGCCGCGTCGTTGACCGCTGAGGCCTTTGCACCCTTTGGCGATGTGCTGGAGGTTGCGGGCGAACCGGACAAGCTGATCAATCAAGGGCAGTGCGGTCGGTATCATGATCGCGCAGGGTTGGATTTTTCCGACGGGCGTGCAGGGATCAGCCTGTTCAACGCCTATCCGCGAAGCTTGCCCTATCGGTTGGATATGGTTGAGCGACACCCCGAGGGCAGTCAGGCCTTCATTCCCATGACACAGCACCCGTTTCTGGTCATCGTGGCTCCGGATGTGCGCGGTCGGCCGGGTGAGCCTTTGGCCTTTGTTACCGCGCCCGGACAGGCTGTGAACTATCACCGGGGGACATGGCATGGCGTTCTGACGCCGTTGCACGCTCCGGGCCTGTTTGCCGTTGTCGACCGGATCGGAGAGGGGGCCAATCTGGAAGAGGTGTGGTTCGACGAACCTTATGAAGTGGTAGCTGGCTAAAACCGGTTCTCCCGCCCGGCCCTTGGCGCATCATGGATGCTTGGGACCCGTTGGGCCGGGCAGCGCGCGGGCAAGCCCGCCCGCTGCGGTATCGCCTGTGTCAGGGTTGTGCCATTAGGCGCGCGACGTCGAGCATTCGCGCCGAAAAGCCCCATTCGTTGTCATACCAGCCGAAAATACGGACTTGGTTTTCACCGACCATGCGCGTTTCGGGGCCCGCGATGACCAGTGATTCCGGTCGTGTTCGCAGGTCCGAAGACACCAGCGCGTGATCGGTCCAGCCGAGTACGGGGGAGTGGGTGACGGCTTTACGAAATTCGGCCTCAAATGCAGACGCGGACATGCCGCATTCAAGCGTCGCGACCAGATCGATGGCAGACACGCTGGCGGTTGGAACGCGCACTGCCGCGCCGGAAATTCGGCCTGCAAGGTGCGGCATGACTTCATCGATCAGATGTGTCGCACTGGTTGTGGTGGGCACCATAGACAGCGCTCCGGCACGCGACCGGGCTAGATCGCCGCGAGGTGCGTCCACCATGGGCTGACTGTTGGTATAGCAGTGGATCGTTGTCATGTGAGCCGAGGCGATGCCTGCGATTCCGTCCAACACCTTGACCATTGGGGCCAGCCCGTTGGTTGTACAGGAGGCGTTCGATACGATCCGGGCGTTGCCCAGCTGATCCTCGTTTGCGCCCAGAACGATGGTCACCTCAGTGGCAGGTGAGGGGCCGGAGATAAGCACTTTGCCTGCCCCGGCGGTCAGCCCCTGTCCGGCCACGTCCGAGGTGCGCGCGACACCCGTGCAGTCCATCAGGACATCGACCCCGGTCAGATCGACGCGGGACAGGTCCGGGCTGTGGGTGACCGGAATGGTGCGGCCGTCGACCACCAGCGCCTCGTCACCGGCCTCGACCGCGCCGGGGTAGGGCCCAAAGGTACTGTCGTATTTGAACAGATAGGCACAGGTTTCCAGCGGTGCGATGTCGTTGATCAGCACCAGCTCGATATCTTTGCCCAGCGGCAAGGCCAGCAGCTGCCGCAGGATCGTGCGGCCGATGCGACCGAATCCGTTGATTGCAAGTTTCATGTACAAGCTATGGCAGTGGGTTGCGCCGACCTCAATGCCCGTTTCAACCCAAGGTCAGTTGCAGCTGACTTGCGAGAAGAACTGACCCGAGATGTTCTGATACATGCTGGCCCGGATCGGCTTGCATCCGGTCGCCGCCTGAATCGCCGCCATGGCCTGAATGGTGCGCAGGCGCGGCGGTGGGCCAAACGGGTTCAGGTTGTTGTTGTCACGGGTGGCGCGATACACGACCGGAGCATCCGAGATCTGCGTTACAGCCCAGGTGCGGCTCATGACGAATACCGATTTGGTTTCCTCTTTAGCGGCAACGGGGGTTGCCTCCAGGGCCGTCAGGCCAACTACAGCTGCCAGAGCCAGCATCGATCCGCGCAGTACCATTGAACAATCTCCAGTGCTAAAAACCGGTGTTATTTCACCAGATTAAAGCGCTTCTGTGAACCCCTGCACCGGAAAACACCGATTTGGCCTCAGCGTTTGGGCAACGACAGCGGCATGTGTCGGTTCACATCCTTGTAGAGCAGATAGCGGAATCGCCCCGGGCCGCCCGCGTAGCAGGCCTGTGGGCAGAAGGCGCGCAACCACATGTAGTCGCCGGCCTCGACCTCGACCCATCCTAGTTGAGCCGGTAGACCGCCTTGCCTTCAAGCACATAGAGTCCATGCTCCATCACGTGGGTTTCGGCAAAGGGGATCACGCCGCCGGGTTCGAAATTCACGATGTTCACGTGCATGTCGTGGCGCAGATCCTGCGGGTCTGCAAGGCGGGTGGTGGACCATCGGCCCTCGGTTCCCGGCATTTCGACAGGGGTCACGTCGCGTTCATTGGTGATGATCGGATCGGGGGTGGGCAGGCCGGGGACGGCCTCATGGGCCTTGCGGACCCAATGGAAGCGGGTGGTCTCATTGGTGTTGTTGTGCAGGGTCCAGTCGGAACTGGCTGGAACATACGCGTATCCGCCTGTTTCCAGCTGGTGAACCGCGCCGCCCAGCGTTAGCGTCACGGCCCCTTCGACTACGAACAGCACGCCCTGCGCCTGCGGGTCGGTTTCGGGTCGGTCGCTGCCGCCGCCGGGCTGCACCTCCATGATGTATTGCGAGAAGGTCTCGGCAAATCCGCTGAGGGGGCGGGACAGCACCCAAAGCCGGGTCCTTTCCCAGAATTGCAGTGCGCTGGTGACGATGTCGCGCATCGTGCCTTTGGGGATCACCGCGTAGGCCTCGGTGAACATGGCGCGGTCGGTCAAAAGCTGGTCCTGACCGGGGTGGCCGCCTGTGGGCGCGTAGTAGGTGGGTTGTGCCATCGGGTGCCTCTGCTTGGTGATCGGAGCACTATGCGGGGATTGCCTCAGCGGTCCTAGCGGCAGAGTCTCGATAGGTTTGTTCGGGATGACTTGAAGGTCGCCCAACGGGGCTTGGCCCCGGTTCGCTGGCGGTATAGTCTTGAATGCAAATCTTTTTCAGCAAGGCGAGGCGATCATGAAAGCCTGGATTTCTTCTACTCTTACTGCGGTTGTCATTCTTGGAGCGGCGACGGTTGTCCAAGCCAAGCCGATTTCCCGAATCATTGCCGAAATGGGGCTGACGCCTGCGGATTTCGAAGTTGTGAACGTAGCTGCGGACGCCATGCTTGCAGGGGGAACACCTCGGGTAGGCGAAGAAAGCACGTGGGTGAATGACGCCACCGGATCGAAAGGCACGATCCGCGTGCGTGATGTGCGCGATAATTGCGTTCATCTGCAGCACTTTATTCAACCCGAAGGGTCTGACCAGACCCGAGAGGTCAGGACCCGTCGCTGCCGCGATGCGGGCGGTAACTGGATCCTGACACCCTGATCCGGGATCAGTAGCCTCGGGCCCTGTCGACCTCGTGCAGCAGGGCTTTTCCGGCGGTCAGCCGTTCAAAGTTTTCGCCCACATCCGTCAGAGCCTCGCCCAGATGCCAGCCGGAGACATGCGGCGTGATGGTGACGCCTGGATGCGCCCAGAGCGGGTTTTCGGACGGCAGCGGCTCTGTCGAGGTCACATCCAGTACCGCGTGGCCGGGTGTGCCGTCGTCCAGCGCGGTGATCAGCGCGGTTTCGTCGATCAGATCACCCCGACCGGCGTTCAACAATTGGCTGCCGGGCTTCATCGCGGCCAGCATCCGGGCATCGAATAACCCAACGGTCTGAGGGGTCGAGGGCAGGATCGCGCAGACATGGTCGCATTGGCCCAGCAATTCGGGCAGGGCGGCTTCTCCGTGCAGGCAAGTCACGCCGTCGATCTGCTTGGGGGACCGGCTCCAGCCCATCACCTGAAACCCAATTGCCCGCAGCATTTTGGCACTGCGGGCGCCGATATGGCCCAGTCCAAGAACTCCAACTACGGTTTCCGGGGCATAAAGGGGTGCTTTGGGCAGCCATTCCGAGCGGCGCTGGGCAGCCTCGTGAAAAGCCATGTGACGCTGATGGCGCAGGACATAGGCCACGAACCATTCGGCGATTTCCTGTGCGGGTGCATCCGGTTTCAGCCGTGCCACGCGAACATGTCCAGGCAGGTTGGGATTGCTGACGATGGTCTCGACCCCAGCGCCCAGTTTTTGCACCAGTTGCAGGTTGGGCAGGCGTTCGGGGTGGTCGTTTTTCAACCCGACTACGGCGACCATGGTGATATCGGCGGGATCGCCGATCGTATCCGGCGTCCGTACGTCCGCGTTAGGGTAACGCTGCTGGATATCGCGGGCGATATCGCTGTCGCTGATCCAGTCAGACAACCCGGTTTCGATCAACAACGCCATGTCGCACCTCCCACTGCTTCAATTTGCGCTATGCCCCGTTACCGAACTGGACATTTTCCCCGCAGCTAAGTCATTCTCGGGCCGAAGGTAAAGCCCGGTTTTAGATCGGGTCAGCAGAAAACATTTGAGGCAGTCCATGAGCGGGACATCACAACAAAGCCGGCAGGCCTATTTTCATCTGCGCGACGACGGGGCCTTTGTCGGAAACGATCCGGCGCGCGGCCCTTGGTCTGCCGATCATTGCCATGCGGGTCCGGTCAGCGGACTGATTGTGCGCGCCGCGGAAACTGAGGTTGGCCCTGAGAAGATGCTGACCCGTCTGACGGTCGACCTGCTGCGGCCGCAACCGTTGGCAGGGCTACGGGTAGCGGCGGAAACCACGCGCCACACCAAGACGCTGGCAACCACGCGGGTCACGGTGCACGATCTGGACGACAGGCTCTGCGCCACGGCCACGACCATGCATCTGGCGCGGCGCGATCTGGGGCCGGTGCCGAATGTGACGATGGCCCCGCCCCGGGTGGAAGACGCAGTGACCGGCCCGTTCCCGATCGGCGAGGTGCGCCATGATCTGCCCGGCTTCGCCAATCACTCGGATGTGTTGTATCCGAAAGGCGGCAATCAGGGCGCGGGCCCAAAAACGGTCTGGATGCGCGTTCCCGCATTGCTTGAGGGTGAGGACCCGTCGCCAATCCAGGCGCTGTGCCCGCTGGCCGATTGCGGCAACGGCATCTCGTGGAACGCGCCGACACGCGAGATGGGGTTCATGAACACCGATCTGACTGTCCAAATCCATCGTGAGCCGGTGTCGGATTGGCTGGCCTCGGAGTCGGTCAGCCATTGGCAATCCTCAGGGATTGGGATGTCTCAATCGGTGCTTTATGACACCGAAGGGCCGGTGGGCACGGCCCTGCAAACGATTATTCTGTTCCCACCCACCTGATCTTTTGGCCGGTTTCTGCACGTCACCGGTGAATCGCATTGCCGGGCAGGGGCCGAGCCCCTATCTTTCGCCCATGCGCTGGATTGTGACCCTTTTGACCTGCTGTCTGCCGATCCCGGCGATGACGCACCCGCATGTCTTCATCGACACCGGGTTGGAGTTCATCGTGGACGACTCCGGCCAGTTAACGCATGTGCGCGTGACCTGGGCTTATGATGAGTTCTATTCGTTGCTGGTCCTGGAAGACATGAAGCTGGATCAGGATGCGGACGGTGTTCTGACGGACAGCGAACAGGGTTTCCTGGCCGGTTTCGATGCGCAATGGGTGGAAGGCTACAACGGAGATCTGGTCGTGTTTGCGGACGGTGTTCCGGTCACCTTGTCCGGCCCGCTGGAGCCGCAGGCCACCACCGAGGACGGGCGCATTGTTTCGTCCCATCTGCGAGCAGTTGAAGGTGGCGCGGTGTCTGCTGCTGCCTTGACAGCAAAAGCTTATGACGAGACCTACTACACCGCCTACGAGGTGACCCGCCCGGTGACGGTGACAGGCCCCGCGTCTTGTCAGGTCAGCCGGGTTGATCCCGACATCGACGGCCAGCTGGCGCAAATGCAGGCCTTCCTGTTGACGCTGGATGCCGATTACGATCTTGAGGAAAACGATATCCCGCTGGTCGGGGAAAGCTTTGCGACCGAGATTTTCGTTTCATGTCCAAATACCTGATTGTTCCGGTTGCCATCGCCATTGCCTTGCTGCTGTGGTTTTGGGGCAGCGGCGGCTTTGACAGTCTTGCCGCCTGGGCCGCAGGTGAGCAGCGCGAGTTTCAGAACCAGATCGCCCGCGCCCTGCGTGCCGCCCGCGCCGAACAGCCCGAGGCGGTTGCGACCCTGCTGACGGTTTGTTTCGCCTATGGCTTCTTCCATGCGATTGGCCCGGGCCACGGCAAAGTGCTGATCGGAGGCTACGGGCTGGGTCGCCGCGTCGCGTTCTGGCGCCTGGCTGCGATCAGTGTGCTGTCCAGTCTGGGTCAGGCTGTGACGGCCGTTGTGCTGGTCTACGCCGGGGTTCTGGTCTTTCAGATGTCGCGTGAAAGTCTGGTGGGTACGACCGAGCAGGTCATGGCCCCGATCAGCTATGCGGCCATCGCGGCGATTGGTCTTTGGCTGGTGGTCCGGTCTGTTCGCAGTTTTGCACGGCGTCATCGGACCGAAACCGCACATCACCACCATGATCATCACGACCATGATCACCACCATCATGACCACGCCCACCAACATCACGATCACGATGACGGCGTCTGTTCCGATTGCGGCCACCGCCATGGCCCGACGGCCGAGGAAGTCGCTCAGGTAGGCAGCCTGCGCGAGGCCATGCTGCTGATCGCGGGCATTGCGGCGCGGCCCTGTACGGGCGCCCTGTTCGTGCTGATCCTGACTTGGCAGATGGGCATCGCATTGGTCGGCATCGCGGGCGCCTTTGCGATGGCTTTGGGCACGGCGACGGTAACAACTCTGGTTGGGTGGACCTCGTTCGGGCTGCGCGGAGGGTTGCTGGCCTCTGCCTCGGCCACGCGGTTTGCCTCGGTACTGGCGCCGACGATCGAACTGGTGGCGGGGCTGATTATCGTTGTGATTGCCAGTGGTCTGCTGATGCGCGCTATCTAGTCGAAAACCGGTTCCGGATACCCGACCCGCGCCAGATACAGGCCCTGCGGTGGGCATACCGGCCCGCAGGCAGCACGATCTGCAGCTTCCAATGCTTCGCGCACATCCTCGGGTGACCATGCACCCGCGCCGACACGCTCCAGCGTTCCAACAAAACTGCGCACCTGATTGTGCAGGAAGGACCGGGCACGGACGTGGAAATGCACCTCGGGACCTGAGAAGCCTTCAACCTGTTCGACCCGCAGCTCGTCCAGCGTTTTGACCGGGCTGGCGGCCTGACAAATGGACGAGCGGAAGGTGGTAAAATCATGCCGCCCGATCAGCATATCCGCCCCGGCCTGCATCGCATCGACGTCCAGCCGGTGGTTGATCCGCCAGACCTGCCCAGCGTCATGGGTCGCTGGCGCACGGCGCATCAGGATGCGGAACAGGTACTGACGCTCCAGCGCCGAAAACCGCGCGTGCCAGTCGTCATCCACCCGCGCGGCCTTGACGATGGCCACCGGTTGCGGCTTGAGGTGATAGTTCAGCGCCTCGGAAAGGCGAAACGGATCCCAGTCCTTGACCAGATCGCAATGGGCCACCTGACCCAGCGCGTGCACGCCTGCATCGGTGCGACCGGCGGCGGCAATGGTGTGCTCGCCGGGTTGAATGCGCGACAACGCCTTTTCGATTGCCCCCTGAACGGACGGCAATTCCTTTTGCCGCTGCCACCCGGCAAACGGTTCCCCCTGGTATTCGACTTTCAGCGCGTATCTGGGCATGGGCCGCTGGTAACGTGCCGCGCGAAAAGGGGCAAGAGCGGGAAAGCTCTGGCAAGTGCAGTGACCTCTACCTATCTTGAGCGAAATGATAAAAGCGGGGCGACAGTTTGGTCATCTCATCCTTGGCAGACAGTCTTTTGCGCGGCGTCGAAAGCGTGGGTGATCGCGTATCCGAGACATTGTTCGAGCCGGTCATACGTCTGGGCGTCACCGGTCTGGCGCGGTCGGGCAAGACGGTATTCATCACCTCTCTGGTTGCGAACCTGCTGGATCGGGGGCGGATGCCCGGACTGGTGGCCCAGCAGGAGGGTCGGATTAACACCGCCTATCTGCAGCCGCAGCCCGACGATACCGTGCCCCGGTTCGACTATGAAAACCATCTGGCCGCACTGACCGGGCCGCAACCGCACTGGCCCGACAGCACCCGCGCCGTGTCCGAGCTGCGCCTGTCCTTCAAGGCGCGCCCTGCGGGTTTGCTGTCCGGCCTGCAGGGGCCGCGGACCATCCATCTGGACATCGTCGACTATCCCGGCGAATGGCTGCTGGATCTGGCGCTGTTGGACAAGTCCTATGAGGTCTGGTCGGCCGAGACGCTGGACCGCATCGCTGGCCGGACTGAGGCCGCGCCGTATCTCGCGCAGGCCAAGGCAGCCGATCCCGCGGAGAAACATGACGAACCCACAGCGCAGGCGCTGGCGAAGACCTTCGCCGCGTATCTGAGCGCCGCGCGGGAGGCTGGGTTCTATGACTGCACACCGGGCCGATTCCTGTTGCCGGGCGATCTGGCGGGGTCTCCGGTGCTGACCTTTGCGCCGCTGCCGGTGGGCGGCCATGCGCCGCGCCGCAGCCTGCACCGGGAAATGGCGCGTCGGTATGAGGCGTACAAGGCGCAGGTGGTGAAACCGTTCTTTCGCGATCACTTCTCGCGCATCGACCGGCAAGTGGTTCTGGTCGATGCGCTGGGCGCGATCCACAAAGGCCCTCAGGCGGTCGAGGATATGCGCCGGGCGATGGCCGACATCCTTGCGGCCTTCCGCCCCGGTCGCAACGCGTGGCTCAGCCAGTTGCTGTTGGGCAAACGGGTCGAGCGTATCCTGTTCGCCGCCACCAAGGCCGATCACTTGCATCACACGCAGCATCCTCGCCTGACCCATATCATGGAGGCCTTGACCCGCGACGCCCGCGACCGCGCCAGCTTTGCCGGGGCGGAGACGGCGGCACTGTCACTGGCGGCGTTGCGGGCGACGACCGAGGAAATTCGCACTCATAACGGAAGCGAGCTGCCCTGCGTGCGCGGTACATTGTTGGATGGCAAACAGGCGGCATTTTATCCCGGCGAACTCCCCGACGACCCGGCGCACCTGCTGGGACCGGCCCGCAATGGGGCAGAGAGCTGGCTGGGTGAAGAATATGGCTTCATGGCCTTCGCGCCCGCGCATCTGACCCTGCGCCCCGGTGATGGTCCGCCGCATATCCGGCTGGACCGCGCCGCGCAATTCCTGATCGGAGACCGCCTGTGACCGTCACCCTCCGCCCCGCCCGCAGCACGGACGCCGGTAGTATCGGAGAGATCCTGCACGGCTTTTCCCGTGAAAATGACTGGATGCCCGAGCTGCATTCGCGCGCCGAAACCATCGCCTTTTGCGGCTGGATGATCGATCAGGGCTGGGTCACTGTGGCCGAAACCGATGCGGGCGTTGTGGGATTTCTGGCGCTCAACGGGACGGAAATTCACTCTCTGTACCTGACACCTGCAGTATGCGGCCGGGGGATTGGTCAATGCCTGCTGGGACAGGCAAAGTCTGGTCGGGCCGAGCTGTCCCTGTTTGCGTTTCAGGCCAATCGGGGAGCTTGTCGGTTCTACGAACGCAATGGTTTCGCCGAGGTCGCCCGCAGCGACGGGTCGGGCAATGATGAAAACCTGCCGGACATCAAGTATGTCTGGCACAGGGAAGGGGCGGCTGATGGCTAAAGGACCGGTACTGATCGATCTGGACGCGGAAGAACCTGCAGCCGACGTGGCACAGGCCCCGCCGGTGCCCGACATTGCCCCGCCGCAAGGGCAGGCGATGCAGACGGCGGCACGGCTGGCGGCGCGAAAGCCTTCGGCCCTGTTTCGGTGGTTCTGGGGGCTGGCGCTGGCGGTGATCGGCGCTGTAGTCTCGGTCGCTGCCTGGGATTTCGTCAATTCACTACTGCTGCGCGCGCCGATTTTGGGTTGGGTCGTGACCGGTCTGATTGGCGCGCTTGTACTGGTTGGGCTGATCATCGCGGTGCGGGAGTTGGCCGCCATCGGGCGGCTGTCCCGTGTGGATGGGATGCGCCACGCTGCGGATGTCGCATTGGCCGAGGGCGATCTGGCGCAGGCCCGCGCGGTCACCAACCGCCTGATCGCGTTCTACAAAGGGCGTGATGAAACTAAATGGGGCCGCGATCGTCTGGCCGAGCGGATGGGCGAGCAGTTCGACGCCTCGACCCTGCTGACCCTGGCCGAAGACGAATTGCTGGCCCCTCTGGACGCCGCCGCCAGCCGCGAGGTTGAAGCTGCCGCCCGGCAGGTGGCGACCGTGACCGCGCTGGTGCCGTTGGCGCTGGCGGATGTGGTGACGGCGTTGGCGGCCTCATTGCGAATGATCCGCCGTGTGGCTGAGATCTATGGCGGCCGCGCAGGGTTTCTGGGCAGTTGGCGATTAACCCGCGCGGTGTTTGTGCACCTTGTTGCGACGGGGGCTGTGGCTGTAGGCGACGATCTGCTGGAGCCGGTTTTGGGTGGATCGGTTCTCAGCAAACTGTCACGCAGGTTTGGTGAGGGGCTGGTGAACGGCGCGCTCAGCGCGCGGGTTGGCGTGGCCGCGATGGAGGTCTGCCGTCCGTTACCGTTTTCCGACCGGTATCAACCCTCGACGCGCGGGATGATCAAACGGGCGCTTAGCGGGTTGTTTTCCAAAACTTGACCTGACGCAAAGTCCACTGGCCTGCTGGCGTGCATAACAAAGCCGGAGCCAGCCATGACCGACCACGGACACAGCCAGCAGGAAGTCACCGCGCGGATCAATGCGCCGCCCGGTCGGGGTGTGCTGCGCGATGTGGTCTATGGCGGCATTGACGGGTCTGTGACCACATTTGCCATCGTGGCCGGGGTCGCCGGGGCGGGGTTGTCTCCATTCATTATCGTCGCGTTGGGACTGGCCAACGTGCTAGCGGATGGGTTCTCCATGGCTGCGGGGAATTACTCGGGCACCAAGGCCGAATTGGATAATATCCGCCGCATCCGCGCCATCGAAGAGCGTCACATCAGGATGTACCCCGATGGCGAGCGCCGCGAGGTGCGCGAGATTCTGGCGCAGAAGGGCCTGTCGGGCCGCGTGTTGGACGAGGCGACCGATGCGATCACCGCCAACCACGAAAACTGGATCAACCTGATGGTCGAGGGCGAATACGGACTGGGAAGCGTCGATCCGCATCCGTTCAAGGCCGCGATGGCGACCTTCATAGCGTTCCTCGTTGCCGGTATGGTGCCGCTGCTGCCATTCCTGCTGGGACTTGATCAGGCCTTTACCATCTCGGCCTGCATGACCATGGGCGTTTTCTTTGCCATCGGAGCGTTCAAGAGCCGGTGGTCGTTGTCCCCATGGTGGCGGTCTGGGATTGAGACTTTTGTGATCGGCGGGGCTGCGGCGTTGATCGCCTATCTTGTCGGGTCGCTGTTTCACCCCTGACGGCCAAGATTGTCGCAGGGTGGCGCAAATGGCTGGTCAAACCCGGGCTAGCAGTTAGGCTGCTGCAAACAGGTTCTAGTGATTGAGTGCCCGTTGCAGCTTGCAAGTAAAAACATTTTGGTTTTAGGGGCTTATGGCTTTATCGGCACTGCTGTCACGCGGTCGCTGCGGGCTGAGGGTGCGCGTGTTTCGGCCTTTGTGCGTAGCGGGAAAGCGGGGGCGCAGGTTTTTGGGGATATTCCGCAGATACAGGGCGATTTGCGGGCCTGTTTACGACCCGAGGATTGGGATGATTACCTGCACGGCGTTGATTGCGTCGTGAACTGCGCAGGCGCATTGCAGGACGGCCCGGCAGATGATCTTGAGGCGGTCCACCACACCGCCATTGCATCTTTGGGCAGGGCCTGCGCGCAGCAGAATATCGCGGTGGTCCAAATATCGGCCATCGGGGCCGAACCCGATGCGAACACCGATTTCATGCGCACTAAGGCCGCTGGGGATGCGGCGCTGCGGGTAAGCGGTGCTTTGTTATGGATACTCAAACCAGGGCTGGTGATCGGGCAATCGGATTATGGCGGCACGGCGCTGTTACGATTGCTGGCGGCAGTGCCCTTGGTGCAGCCTATCGCATATCCCGACACCCCCGTTCAATGCGTCGGGATGCAGGACCTATGCCGCGCCGTTGGGCAGGCCGTGGCGCAGGACCTACCGCAAGGAACCTATGATCTGGTCGAAGACTCTCCGGCCTCGTTGTTTGACGTTTTGGCGGAGTCCCGCAAATGGATGGGGTTCCCGGCTGCGCGTACCACAATTGCGGTTCCGGGCGTGGTGACCACCCTGATCTCGGCCTGTGCCGACGGGTTGGGTCATTTGGGGTGGCGCTCGCCCCTGCGCAGCAATGCGATGACGGTGATGGCAGACGGAGTGGTGGGTGACCCAAAGCCCTACCGTGCGGCTACGGGACAGTCACTGGCCAGCTTACCACAGGTCTATGCCGGTCTGACCTGTTCGCGCGAGCATCGGCTGACGGCGCGGATGTCGCTGCTGATGCCTGCGGTTGTCGCGGTGCTCAGCCTGTTCTGGCTGATATCCGGCCTGATCGGATTGATCAGCATCTCCGATGCCGCGTCTGTTCTGACCAATGCCGGGTGGGGTATGGCCTTGGCCGTGGCCAGCGTCCTGTTCTGGTCCTTTGTCGATATCGCGTTGGGCCTTGCGATCCTCTGGCGGCCCTGGGCAGCGCGCGCCTGTCTGGCGCAGGTGGCCGTTGCCCTGTTTTACCTGCTGGCCGCCAGTTTCACAGTGCCGGGCTTATGGCTCGACCCGCTCGGCCCGTTGATCAAGATCCTGCCGGCGATGATGCTCTCGCTTGTCGCCTGGCCCCTGTTGCAGAGCCGCTAATGGACCCGGACCTGATCCTGCCTTGGCTGCACATCATCGGAGCCTGCGTTCTGCTGGGCACCGGTGCCGGGATCGCGTTTTTCATGCTGATCGCGCATCGCTCAGGCGATGCCCGGTTTATCGCGCAAACCGCCGGAATCGTGGTTTTGGCCGATCTTGTGTTCACAACAACGGCCGTTATTGCCCAGCCCATAACCGGCGGGCTGCTGGCATGGCGGCTGGGTTGGCCCCTGACCGAGGGGTGGATACTGGCCTCGCTGGTGCTTTATGCGGTGGCTGGGGTGTTCTGGCTGCCGGTCGTGTGGATACAGGTGCGTATGCGCGGGCTGGCGCAGGCAGCGGCTGACAGCGCCGTGCCCTTGCCGCGGGCCTATCACCGGCTGTTCCGCATCTGGTTTGTTTGCGGATTTCCGGCTTTTGCGGCGGTGTTGACCATCCTTTGGCTGATGATTGCGCGCCCGACGATCGGGTGATTTAGCCCGCAGGCTTGCGAGTAAATTGCCGGGATTTCTGACTGTTGCCCGCTGCGTGCCTCGGGTAGCCTGACGTCGAAACCAACCGGAGAGCCCATTGGAATCCCTGCTTGTTCTTGTCGGATTGATCGTGCTGGCCATACCGGTGGCCATCATTGTTCTGCTTGTCGGTCACACGCGCCTGCGCCGCCGGGTCGAACAGCTTGAACAGCAACTCCGCGCGCTGGGTGGGGAGGTGCCCGAGACACGTGTTGCGCCAGCCCGGCCCGAGCCGCGCAAGCCGACCGAGAAACCGGACAAGCCACCGAAGACCGCGCCGTGGTCCAAGGCTCAAGCACCTCAGCCCGCAACTGAGCAATCCCCGCCTGCCGCCGTTGTGTTTCGCGAGGATCGGTTTGCAGCCTTCTCGACCTGGTTGAAGGAGAACTGGTTTTACGCGGTGTCGGCCCTGTCGCTGGCGCTGGCGGGGATATTTCTGGTTCAATACGGCGTTGAAAATGGCCTGCTGCCACCGTCCGCCCGCGTGATCGCCGCGTTGCTTTTCGGCGCGGCGCTGATTGTGGCTGGCGAAGTGATCCGCCGCAGGTTCGGCGATGACGAATCCTCGGCCACCGCCTATTTGCCCTCGGTCTTCTCCGGCGCCGGTCTGGTTACCTTGTTCGGGGGTATTCTGGCCGCAAGACAGCTTTATGACCTGATCGGACCCGAGGTCGCGCTGGCTGCGATGGTTGTTGTCGCACTGTTGGGGTTAGTTTTGGGGTGGTTTCACGGCCCCTTGCTGGCCGCCGTTGGTTTGATCGGAGCCTTTTCAGCCCCCTTCGTTGTTGGCGGAACCTCCGAGGACCCAAGCTGGCTGTACGCCTATTTCTTCGTGATCGCTGTTTTGGGGCTTGGGATCGACACGGTGCGGCGCTGGGCGTGGATCTCGGTTCTGACCCTGTTTGGCACATACACCGCTTGCCTGTTGCTGGTCCTGTCCTCGCCCTTGACTGAACCGGATTACCTGATCTGCGTCACGGCGCTGGCAGTGATAGCCATTGCCATTCCGGTCCGGCGGGTCTGGCCGGATCATGGCGGTGCGATGATCAGCCAGATCATCCGCCGCAAAAAGGGAGATGCATGGCCTGAATTCCCGACACGGCTGGGTTTTGGCGCAATTGCTGTGAGTTCCGCCATTCTGTCGGTGCACTGGGCCGACAGCCCGGCGGAGTTCTGGCTGGGCGTGACCTTGCTGGCAGGGCTGACACTTGGACTGATGCTGTGGGGCAGGCGGGCAGAGGCCCTGAAGGACGCAACTGCGCTGCCTGCGCTTGGCCTAGTCTGGTTCGTTCTGGTGCATGGCTGGGATAACGGCATCGTGCTGCGCCAGTTCGCCGAAACCTACGCCGAAACCGCCGAAGCAGACTACCCGTGGGTAGTCACGATCCTGATCATGCTGGGCGCGGTGATGTCCGTCACCGCAGCGTGGCGCTCGATGCAGGCGCGCACATTCCCGGCGGTCTGGGCCGGTGCGGCTGCTGTCTTTGCACCCGCCTTGGCCATCGCGCTTGAGGTCGGTTGGCACCCCGCGACGGTCATCGGAGCCTATCCGTGGGCGCTGCATGGCATTGCCTTGGGCGTGCTGATGGTCATCTTTGCCGAGCGCTTTGAGCGCGTTGATGGCGACAAGCGGATGCGCGCGTCTCTGGCGACACTTTCGGCGCTGTCCTGTTTGACCTTCGCCTGCGTCATCGTCCTTAGTTCAGCGGCGCTGACCATTGCTTTGGTCGCGATGGTCGTCGTGGCCGCCGCGCTGGATCGCAAATTCACCCTGCCTCCGTTGAGCTGGTTCATATGGGCCGGAGTGTTTACGGTCACGGTGCGGCTGGTGCTGAACCCGGGTCTCGACTGGGCCAGCACGGCTCCGTTGGTTGAGATGGCATTGGTTTACAGTACGGCCACCGTTGGTTTCCTGATTGGCTGGCTGCTGATCCGGCCATTGGACCGCCCTGTGGCGACGCTGTTGCTGGAGAGTGCGGCTTGGGCGACGGGGGGCATCTTGCTGTCGCTGCTGCTGGAACGCTGGCTGCAGAGCTTTGGCGAAGGCGGCGCCACCAACAGCCACTGGGGTTTGGGCCTGCTGGCGATCATCTGGCTTCTGCTGGCCTTTGCTCAGGTGCAGCGGTTTGAACTGGGCGGACAGCTGAACTATGCCCGCTATCTTTTGGCCGCGTTCTTTGCCGGGCATGGCCTTTTCCGGCTGGCACAGGCGCTGGCTGAGGCGAACCCGCTGCTCAGCACAGTGGCCCCGCCAGTTCTGGGGCCGCCGGTGTTGAACACACTGGCTGTGGCCTATTTACTGCCTGCACTGGCCATTGGGTTCTCGGTCTGGCGTATCCGCGCGACACCGCTCTGGCTGAAGCGCGCCAGTTGGGGGCTGAGCGGTCTGTTGGCCGCTGTCTGGCTGGGCCTGACAATCCGTCATGTCTGGCAGGGCGCAGTCGGCATGTATGAGGGCAACGGTTTCACACAGCCCGAGCTTTACACCTATACCATGGCCCTGCTGGTGATCGGGGCGGCACTTTTCTACCAATCGCTGGCGCGTCGGTCCGAACTGATGCGCAAGGCAGGTCTGGGGGTGATCGGCCTGGCCGTGGCCAAAGTGTTTCTGATCGACATTGCCGGGCTGGGCGGCCTGATCCGGGTGTTCTCGCTACTGGCATTGGGTCTTGCACTGGCGGGTCTGGCGTGGCTCAATCGATGGGCCAAGCTGCGCCATTCGCCGCAACGGGCGGAACCTCTGGACCATTAGGCGCGGTCGTCCTATAAGCGCGGCCATGTATGACCGGACGGCCATCATTATTCGAATTATATCCCCGGCGCTCTGACCCTCTGAGACGCCGGGCAAAGGTGTTTGAGACTTCGCACCGACCGCTTCGATCCTAGTACGACCAGATCATCCAAAGGACGCCCCCAATGTGCGCCGACACGATCCAGACACCTGATTACAAAGACACGCTGAACTTGCCCAAAACTGAATTCCCCATGCGCGCTGGCCTGCCCAAGCGCGAGCCCGCATGGCTGGAACGGTGGGAAACCATCGGCGTCTATGACCGCCTGCGTGAAAAAGAGGGCCGCGCGCCCTTTACCCTGCACGATGGTCCCCCCTACGCCAACGGCCACCTGCATATCGGCCACGCGCTGAACAAGACCATCAAGGACATGATCGTACGCTCCCATCAGATGATGGGCTTCGACGCGCGTTACGTGCCGGGCTGGGATTGCCACGGTCTGCCGATCGAATGGAAGATCGAAGAGCAGTACCGCAAGAAGGGCAAGAACAAGGACGAGGTGAACGTTGTCGACTTCCGTCAGGAATGCCGCAAGTTCGCCGAGGGCTGGATCGACATCCAACGCGAAGAGTTCAAGCGTCTAGGCATCACCGGCAATTGGGCTGACCCCTACATCACCATGGATTATCACGCCGAGGCCGTGATCGCCGACGAATTCATGAAGTTCCTGATGAACGGCACGCTCTATCAGGGTTCGAAACCCGTGATGTGGTCGCCCATCGAGAAGACCGCACTGGCCGAGGCCGAGGTCGAGTATCATGACAAGGAAAGCTTCACCATCTGGGTGAAGTTCAAGGTCAAAAAGGAAATGGCTGTCGGAGTCGGTTTGTCGTTTTCTGATGCGGAACGCGACCGTCAAACTAAAGAGGCTGTTCTCGAAGAACAAAAATCTAAATTCGGCGGTGCCTACGTAGTTATCTGGACCACGACACCATGGACGATCCCATCGAACAAGGCGGTCGTCTACGGTGAGGATATCAACTACGGTCTTTATGAGGTCGTTGGTGCTCCTGAGGAGTGTTGGGCTAAAGTTGGTGAGAAGTACATTCTTGCCGACAATCTAGCTGCTGACGTTTTGGGCCGAGCGCGTCTGAACGATGACCAATGGGTGCGTGTTTGCGACGTTCCTCAATCTGAACTCGCCAAAATGAAACTGAAACACCCGCTTGCTGGTGCCAAAGGTAGCGGCGAAGAATGGAGTCAGGATCGCGACTTCCGCGCCGCTGATTTCGTTACCGATACCGAAGGTACGGGTTTCGTCCACTGTGCGCCGTCTCACGGTATGGAAGAATTCGAGCTGTACCGCGATCTGGGCATGTTGGAGCAGGTCATCACCTATAACGTGATGGACGATGGTTCGTTCCGCGCCGATCTGCCGTTCTTTGGCGGCAAGTTCATTCTGTCTCGCAAGGGCGGAGAGGGCGATGCCAACAAAGCCGTCATCGACAAGCTGGTCGAGGTCGGCGGCCTGTTGGCGCGCGGCAAGATCAAGCACAGCTATCCGCATTCGTGGCGCTCGAAGGCTCCGATCATCTACCGTAACACGCCGCAGTGGTTTGCATCCGTCGACCGCAAGCTGAACGATGGCATGGGCGAGATGGGGGATACTATCCGCGAACGCGCTCTGCGGTCCATCGATGAGTTGGTGAAATGGACACCGCAGACCGGTCGCAACCGCCTGTATTCGATGATCGAAGCGCGCCCGGATTGGGTTCTGTCCCGCCAGCGCGCCTGGGGCGTGCCGCTGACCTGCTTCACCAAGAAAGGGGCTTTGCCCACCGACGCTGATTACCTGCTGCGCAATGCAGACCTGAACGCACGCATTAAGGCTGCATTCGAGAAGGACGGTGCGGATATCTGGTACACCGATGGCTTCAAGGCTCAGGTGCTGGACGGCATCGCCAACCCGGACGACTACGATCAGGTCTTCGACGTGCTAGACGTTTGGTTCGATTCGGGTTCGACCCATGCCTTCGTGCTGCGCGACCGTGAGGACGGCACCGAGGATGGTATCGCTGACGTTTACATGGAAGGCACCGACCAGCACCGCGGGTGGTTCCACTCGTCCATGCTGCAAGCCTGCGGCACCAAGGGCCGTGCGCCGTACCGGAACGTTGTGACCCACGGCTTTACGCTGGACGCCAAAGGCAACAAGATGTCCAAATCGCTGGGCAACACCATCGTGCCGGAAGAGGTCGTCAAGCAATACGGCGCTGACATCCTGCGCCTGTGGGTGGCCCAGACCGACTACACCGCCGATCAGCGGATCGGGCCGGAGATTCTGAAAGGCACCGCCGACAGCTATCGCCGTCTGCGCAACACCATGCGGTTTATGCTGGGTTCGCTGGCTGATTTCACCGAAGCCGACCGCGTGGCGCCCGAGGATATGCCGCGTCTGGAACGCTGGGTCCTCAGCCGTCTGGCCGATCTGGATGAACAGGTGCGCAAGGGCTATGCCGCGTTCGATTTCCAGGGCGTGTTCAGCGCGGTCTTCACCTTTGCCACGGTTGATCTGTCGTCCTTCTACTTCGACGTCCGCAAAGACGCGCTGTATTGCGACGGCGACAGCCTGCGGCGCCGCGCGGCCCGCACCGTGCTGGATATCCTGTTCCACCGCCTGACCACATGGCTGGCCCCGGTTCTGGTGTTCACCATGGAAGAGGTCTGGCTGGAGCGGTTCCCGGGCGATGACAGCTCGGTCCATCTGGTGGACTTCCCGGACACGCCCGCCGACTGGCGCAACGAGGTGATGGAAACCTACATGGCCAAGGTGCGCCGCGTGCGCCGCGCCGTGACCGCCGCGCTGGAGATCCAGCGTCAGGACAAGGTAATCGGTTCCAGCCTCGAGGCAGCGCCGATCGTGCATGTCGAGGATCAGGAAACCCGCGACCTGCTGGCCACTTTCGACGTGGATGACATGTGCATCACATCCGGTCTGACCGTCACCGGCGACCCGGCTCCGGCCGAGGCGTTCCGCGTGCCGGAGATCGAAGGCGTCGCGGTGGTGTTCGAAAAGGCTGAGGGCGAAAAGTGCCAGCGTTGCTGGAAAATCCTTCCCGATGTGGGCCGCCACGCCCACAAAGGCGTCTGCGGACGCTGCGACGAGGCGCTGAGCTAAGATCAGACCCCCGGCTTAAACGCCGGGGGTTTTTCGTTGCGTAGGGCGCGGCGATCTGAAACCCTGCGCCCATGCCGATGATTGCCGTTGAAACTCAGTTTGGTTGCCTTGGAGTCGAAGAGACGGATGGTGCCATCACGCGCCTTGTTTGGGATGGCTGGAACGAAGGGCCTGTGACGCCTTTGTTGCAGGAAGCTGCCGCGCAGTTGACGGCCTATGACCGAGGGCGGTTGGAGCGGTTTGATCTGCCCTATCATGTCATCGGGTCAAAGTTTCAGCAGCAGGTCTGTGATCTGATGTATGCCATCCCGCTGGGCGAAACCCGCACCTATGGCGATATCGCCAAAGAGCTGGGGCAGCCCCCGCAGCCCGTGGGGCAGGCCTGCGGTGCCAATCCGATCCCGGTCATCATTCCCTGTCATCGGATATTGGCGGCCAACGGTCTGGGCGGGTTTTCCGGCGATGGCGGGGTCGAGACCAAGGTTGCCCTGTTGCGCCATGAACGGGCGGCAGGCCTACTGATCTGACAAGCGGAATTCTATTGCAATCCGGTTGCTTGAGGCCCAATTTGTATCAGATAGAGAATTCAAAGGACCGCATTGAATGACCGCCCAATCAGACCTGGCCGCCCGTAAAAAGGTCATTATTGACCGCCTGATGTCGCTGGAAGAGCAGGAGCTTGCCACCGCGCAAGCCCATTACGACGCGTTTTTGAAGGATTCTCAACTGGATGACCGGGAAGGGCATGACAAGGACGATATCGCAGCCTCGCGCGAGAATGCGGATCTGGCGGCGGCCTTTGATGCTCCGGTGCACGCTCATCACGCCAAGATCGACGTGATCGAAAACACCGATTTCAGCCTGACCAACACGGTGCAGCCCGGTGCGGTGGTCAAGTTCAACAACCGCCGCTTTGTGGTCTGCGTTTCGACCACACGGTTTGATGTGGACGGCAAGACCTATATGGGGATCTCAACCCAAAGCCCGATCTACCTGTCGATGGTGGGCCTGCAGGAGGGCGATGTTTTCACCCATAACGGCACCGAGTTCGAGGTTCAGGAAGTCCTGTAATCTGCGCTTTTGCGCTGCGGTATGATCTGCTGCGCAATCCCTGCGGACACCAGATAGAGGCTGGTGATCACCAAACCCCAATGCGCCCAGCTTTCGGGATGGAAATCGACCCATGCAGCCCATCCGGCAAAGAAAGTCCAGGCAAAGGCCATGGGCAGCGACACGGCGCGCCAGCGTTCGGTACGGACCGGGTGGATGAATTTCAGCGGCAGGAACATCGCCAGAGACAACAGCGATACCAGCAGCAGGATGATCCAGAAGTTGGGCTCCAACGCGAAGATCACAATCACGAACATGTTCCAGCAACCGGGGAAGCCGGAAAAGGAGTTGTCCTTTGTTTTCATGCGCGTATCGGCAAAATACATCGCGCTGGCAAAGGTGATGACGATGATCGCAAACCAGCCGGTCCAGCCGTCCATCAGACCGGATTTGAACAGTGCATAGGCCGGAATGAACACGTAGGTCAGGTAGTCGATGATCAGATCCAATAGCACGCCATCAAACTCGGGCGCGTTCTTCTTGACGTGGTAATGGCGGGCCAGAGGGCCGTCGATGCCGTCCACGATGAACGAGACCACCAACCATAGATACATCAAGCTCCATTTTTCTTCGACAGCGGCCAGCATGGCCAGCATTGCGAAGACGGCACCGGTAGCGGTGAACAGATGGACGAGAAGCGCTTTTAATCTGAGTGTCATGCGGGTGTCATGACCGATGCGTTCGCCAGATGCAAACCAAAAGCCGGGTTAGGGGGAATGCCTGACGTCGCGATGCGAAGACGTCACGCTTTGGGGTGGGCGCGGTTATAGACCTCCATCAGTCGAGCCGTGTCGACGGCCGTGTAGGTTTGCGTGGTCGAGAGCGACGCGTGCCCCAGCAGTTCCTGAATGGCGCGCAGGTCTCCCCCGGCGGACAGAAGATGGGTGGCAAAGCTGTGCCGCAGAGCGTGTGGCGTGGCCGTTGCTGGCAGGCCGAGTTGCATTCGTGCCTTGGCCATTACACCCTGAATGGCCCTTGGGTTCAGCGGGCCGCCACGCACACCGCGGAACAAGGCCTTGTCCTTGTCTTGCGGGTGTGGGCACAGCTTAAGATAGTGATCCACCGCCGCGCGGGCGGCAGGCAGGACGGGCATGATCCGCTCTTTGTTGCCTTTGCCGACGATTCGCAGGGTCTCGGGCAGGGGGGCGTCTGCACCGGTCAGAGACAGTGCCTCGGAGATACGCAACCCGCAGCCGTAAAGCAGCGTGACCACGGCCACATCGCGGGCCGAAACCCAGTCGTTGGTCGATTGCAGTTCGACCGTTTCGATCATGGCGCGGGCGGCGTCTTCGGTCAGCGGGCGGGGCAGTTTCTTGGTGAACTTGGGCGCGCGGGTTGACAGGACAGCCGTGGGCTCGAACCCCTCCCGCTCGGACAGCCAGCGGTAGAAGCTTTTGACGGCCGAGAGTTTGCGCGCCAATGACCGCGCTCCTACGCCCGAGGCGCGCTGATCTGCCATCCACGCGCGCATGTCGGACACGGTGATCCGGGCCAACGCCGCCAGTCCCTGACGCTCGCTGTGATGCAGGGTCATGAAGGACAGGAAATCGGTGACATCCCCG
The DNA here is from genome assembly GCF_056537245.1 of Ruegeria sp. CG11. Taxonomy (NCBI): domain Bacteria; kingdom Pseudomonadati; phylum Pseudomonadota; class Alphaproteobacteria; order Rhodobacterales; family Roseobacteraceae; genus Ruegeria; species Ruegeria sp. CG11. The sequence goes on along the minus strand of NZ_JBQFRE010000002.1, from coordinate 263,340 downwards.
CGATAGGCGGTCTGTGTGTTCTCGGACCGCCCGGCCAGCGCCCCCAGACTGTCCAGCCAATGCTGTAGCGCATCGCGGCAGGCTGGGGAGATCAGGCTCACGACAGCCAGTGGCGCATCGAGCGTTCGAACACGCCAGCAAAGAAGGACAGCAGATCGGTGCCCAGTTGCGGGGTGAAGTGGTTGGCGTCCTTGGCCCCCATAACGATCATGCCGGGCAGGCGGCCTTCGCCCAGATTCAGCCTCAGGCAGGCCTCGGACCGAAGTTGACCGGCCATGGTGCCGAACACACGGGGGTTGGCATGGGCAATCGGGCGCAGGACAACTTGCCGTGCGGGACCGCCACGGTCCTGGCTGAGATAGGCATCGACGGCACCCGGTTCGACGACAGTCAGCACACCGCCCAGCTTTTCGATCGCGGGGTCTTCCTGCCGGACTGTGGTTTCCAGAACCAGCGTGATGTGGTCCACGCGCAGGATATCGGCAATTTCACTGCCGAGTGTGCGCAGGAAATCCTCGAAATCGACGGGTTCCAGCAACCGCAGAATGGCACGGTGCACCTGATTGGTGCCGGCGAGGTTTTCGTACGCCGCGGCAATAACCGAGCGATGCGTGTCCTCAAGCCTGTCCAGCCGCGCCTCAAGCCGCTGCATGGCGATGCCGCGCAGGTCGATGACATTGTCGCCGCGCGCCTGTTCATTGGCGGCCACCAGCGCCTGCATCAGATCCTTGTCGTCCAGCACGGCGTCCGGTTCAGCCAGAATCGCGGCGCGGAGATTGTCCTTGAGTGTGGTGTTGCTGCTCATGTCCCGTCCGGTCTTTTTTTGTTGGCGGGCTTATAACACGGAATGCGACATTTGCCTTGGGAAAAATGCAGGTAAAAGTGGATTTCATGTGGGCATGTGTCGGAAAGGCTCCCGCCTGCAAACCCCTGATCAGAAGATCAGGTTTTGCAGTTGGGCCGGGCGCGGCGCCTGACGGCGCCGCGCGGGTGCTCTGAGTATCAGAGGATTTTCTGACCGGTCTTGGCCCAGTCTGCCAGGAAGGTTTCCAGGCCTTTGTCGGTCAGCGGGTGATCGGCCAGTTTCTTGATCACGCCCGGAGGGGCGGTGATCACGTCGGCGCCGATGCGGGCGCTGTCGGTCACGTGGTTCACGGTGCGGATCGAGGCGGCGAGGATTTCGGTTTCGAACCCGTAGTTGTCGTAGACCTGGCGGATGTCAGCGATCAGGTCCATACCGTCGAGGTTGATATCGTCCAGACGGCCGATAAAGGGCGAGATGAAGGTTGCGCCCGCTTTGGCGGCCAAAAGCGCCTGGTTGGCCGAGAAGCACAGGGTCACGTTGACCATCTGGCCTTCGTCGCTGAGCGTTTTGCAGGTTTTCAGGCCGGCCCAGGTCAGCGGCACTTTTACCGCGATGTTGGGCGCGATCTTGGCCAGTTTGCGGCCTTCGGCGATCATGTCGTCGGCCTCGGTGGCGACCACTTCGGCGGATACAGGGCCGTCGACCAGATCACAGATCTCTTTGGTCACTTCCAGAATGTCGCGGCCCGATTTCAGGATCAGCGAGGGGTTGGTGGTTACGCCGTCCACCATGCCCAGATCGTTCAGTTCGGCGATGGCGTCGATCTCGGCAGTGTCTACGAAGAATTTCATGAGGGCAGTCCTTTGATGGGTTGGCCTTGGTCGCGGATGCCTTTACCTCAAAGAGACCCATGCTGAAACCCCTGACAAGGATATGCGGTGAGCACTCAGGAGTATTTCGACCACGGTGAGCTGGTGGCGGTGCTGACCACGCAGCCGCTGGACCGGACGCTGGATTACAAGGCGCCCGAAGGCGGGTGTTTTCTGGGCGCGTTTGTCGAGGTGCCTTTGGGGCCGCGTAAGGTATTGGGCGTGGTCTGGGGCCCGGGGCAAGGCGGCTTTGACATCAGCAAGGCTCGATCCGTGATCCGGGTGCTTGAGGTCGCGCCGATGCGCGAGGAGATGCGGGCGTTTTTGGGCCGGGTGGCCGATTACACGCTGACGCCGATGCCTGCGATGTTGCGGCTGGCAACGCGCGCACCGGGGCTGGGTGATCCGCCGTCGATGCGCAAGATTTACCGCCTTGGCGATGGTGAGCCGGATCGGATGACCGACGCGCGGACCCGTGTGCTTGAGGTGCTGCGGGACTATGGCGGGCTGGCCTTTACGTTGAAGGAACTGGCCGAGCAGGCGGGCGTGACCTCGTCGGTCGTGAAAGGGCTGGTGAAACAGGGTGCGGTGCGGGAAGAGGACAGTCCGCGCGATCTGCCTTATCCGCATCTGGACCCGGACCTGTCGGGCAAAGAGCTTATTGCGGATCAGGCGGCGGCGGTCGCGCGGTTGCAGGCCGGTCAGCGGACCGGCGACTATGGCACCACATTGCTGAAGGGCGTGACCGGCTCGGGCAAGACAGAGGTTTATCTGGAGGCCGTGGCCGAAGCGTTGCGGATGGGACGGCAGGCTCTGGTTTTGTTGCCCGAGATTGCCCTGACGGCTGAATTCCTGACCCGGGTCGAGGCGCGGTTCGGTGCGCGCCCGGCCGAGTGGCATTCGGGTGCGACTATGACCGAACGCCGCCGAGTCTGGCGGATGGTTGGGCAAGGCGATGCGCAATTGGTCGTAGGCGCGCGATCGGCGCTGTTCTTGCCGTTCCGTGATCTGGGGCTGGTGGTGGTCGATGAGGAACACGACACCTCGTACAAACAGGAAGACGGTGTGCATTACAGCGCCCGCGACATGGCGGTTCTGCGGTCGGCGATTTGCGGCGCGCGGGTGGTTCTGGCCAGTGCCACGCCCTCGCTTGAAAGTTGGGCCAATGCCGAAGCGGGCAAGTATGAACGGCTGGACCTGACCTCACGCTTTGGCGCGGCGGTGCTGCCGGAAATGAAGCCTATCGACATGCGGGCCGAGCAAATGCAGCCGGGGACGTGGATTTCTCCCTCTCTGCGGCAGGCTGTGCGGCAGCGGATTGAACGGGGCGAGCAGTCGCTGCTGTTCATCAACCGCCGCGGCTATGCGCCGGTGACTCTGTGCCGGGCCTGTGGCGAGCAGATCGCCTGTGACCATTGCGATGCACGGATGGTCGAGCACCGGTTCCTGAAACGCCTGATGTGCCACCAATGCGGTGAGACCAAGCCGATGCCTGACACCTGCCCGTCCTGCGGGGTCGAGGGCAAGCTGGCTCCGGTCGGGCCGGGTATTGAACGGCTGGCGGAAGAGGCCGAAGCGACTTTCCCCGAGGCGAAGATCGCCATGCTCAGTTCCGATCTGTTTGGCTCGGCCCGGGCATTGAAGGCCAAGATCGAAGAGATTGCCGAAGGTGACGCGGATATTGTCATCGGAACGCAGCTGGTTGCCAAGGGACACAACTTTCCCAAGCTGACATTGGTCGGGGTGATTGACGCTGACCTCAGCTTGCACGGCGCCGATCTGCGGGCTGCCGAACGGACGTTTCAATTGATGCGGCAGGTCGCAGGGCGCGCCGGCCGGGCGGACAAGCCGGGGCAGGCGTTGTTGCAGACCTTTCAGCCGGAGCACCCGGTGATCCGGGCGATCCTGTCGGGCGATGAAGAGGGGTTCTGGAAGGCCGAGGCCGCCGGACGGCAGGCCGCCGGGGTCCCGCCCTATGGGCGTATGGCGGGGATCGTGTTGTCGGGGCCAGAGGTCGGGCCGGTTTTCGATATCGGCAACGCTATGGCCCGCAACGATGTACCGCTGCGCGATATCGGCGCACAGGTTTTCGGTCCGGCCCCTGCGCCGATTGCGCGCATCCGGGGGCGTCATCGTGTGCGCCTGTTGGTCAAGGCCCCCAAGGGCGCACCCATTCAGGACGCTATCGCCCGCTGGATCGCCCCCCTGCGACTGAAAGGGGATATCCGCCTGACCGTCGATATCGACCCGCAAAACTTTTACTAACCCTGCGTCAGCGCAGGGTTAATGTGCACGGCGTCCTTGGCTCTCGCCAAACAGCGAAAATAGGCGTAGAGGGAGTCCCATGCTGAAACCCATGCCGCTTTCCGAGGCGCAGAGCCTGCCGTTCTGGCGCCGTCCCATCACGCTCTTGTTCGTGATGGCGCTGACGATGCCCATCGCCTTCAACGCGTGGAGCGCGCTGTTGAACAACTTCGTAATCGAGGTGGCCAGCTTTGACGGTGCAGATATCGGCCTGCTGCACACGGTGCGCGAGATCCCGGGCTTTCTAGCCGTTGGAGTGATCGCGGTGATCATCTTCGTCCGCGAGCAGGTGCTGGCGATGATCTCGCTGATGATGTTGGGCGTGGCGACGGCGGTGACGGCGTGGTTTCCCAGCCTCGGCGGATTGCTTTTCGTGACTTTGTTCAGCTCGATCGGCTTTCACTACTACGAAACGGTGAACCAGTCGCTGCAGCTGCAGTGGCTGCCCAAAGACCGAGCGCCTCAGGTGTTGGGCTGGCTGGTGGCCATGGGCTCGGCGGCCACGGCGGTTGTCTATGGCTTGATCGTGCTGACCTGGGATCGGTTCGATCTGTCCTATAACTTTGTGTTCATGGCTGCAGGAGGAGTGACGGCGTTGCTGGCGCTGTTCTGTCTGGTGGCCTATCCCCAATTCAACGCGCCCACGCCGCAGACCAAAAAGCTGATCCTGCGCAAACGGTATTGGCTGTATTACGCGCTGCAATTCATGGCTGGCGCACGGCGGCAGATTTTTGTCGTCTTCGCAGGCTTCATGATGGTCGAAAAGTTCGGGTTCGAAGTCCACGAGCTGACCAGCCTCTATCTGATCAACCTCGTGATCAACATGGCCGCCGCCCCGATGCTGGGCAAAGCGGTGTCGATGTTTGGGGAACGCCGCACGCTGATTTTCGAATACACGGGTCTGGCCATCGTCTTCGCAGCGTATGGTGGCATCTATTGGTTCGGCTGGGGCGTTTTGCTGGCGGCGATCCTTTATGTGATCGACCACGTGTTGTTTGCTCTGGCGCTGGCGCTGAAAACCTATTTCCAGAAGATCGCCGACCCGGCGGATATCGCGCCGACGGCAGCGGTGGCTTTCACCATCAACCATATCGCGGCCGTATTCCTGCCTGCGCTGCTGGGTTTGCTCTGGGTGGTATCGCCCGGTGCGGTCTTTGGGTTGGCCGCTGCAATGGCGCTGGTGTCGTTGGCCTTGTCGCTGCTGATCCCCCGCCACCCCGAACCGGGTAATGAGACCATTCTGTCGAAATACGCCCCGGCCCCTGCGGAATAGGCGCAAATGCTTGACCTTGGCGGGCCCACGCCCTAGGCGCTGTCTCAACTGAGACAGGAGGCCCTCATGCCCACATTCACCGCGCTAACCACTCTGACCGGCAAGAAAGCCGCCGAAGGTCTGGGCGAAGCGATGGAGCGCCTGGACCCGGAACCCACCGGCGTCGGTGTGTTCGAGGTCGAGGATGGATCAGGCCTGTGGGAAGTTGGTGGCTATTTCACCGAGGCACCGGATGAAACGGCGCTGGCCGTTCTGGCCGTTGCCTTCGAGTCCAAGCCGTTTGTGGTCTCGGAACTGCCGGAAACTGACTGGGTTGCCCATGTGCGCCGCGAACTGGCCCCAGTCGAGGCTGGTCGGTTCTTTGTCTACGGCAGCCACGATGCTGACAAACTGCCCGAAGGGCGCATCCCGCTGCTGATCGAGGCCGCGATGGCCTTTGGCACCGGTCACCACGGCACCACGCTGGGCTGCCTCAAGGCGCTGGATCATCTGCTGGATGACGGGTTTGCGGCGACCAAAGTGGCCGATATTGGCTGCGGTACAGCGGTTCTGGCGATGGCCGCCGCGCGGGTCTGGGATGGCGACATCATCGCCAGTGATATCGATCAGGTTGCGGTGGATGTGGCCGAGGCCAACCTGAAGGCCAACGGTATGTCCGGTCAGGTGCATTGCGTTGAGGCCGCCGGATTCGATCACCCCGACCTACATTCGCACGCCCCGTATGACCTGATTTTTGCCAATATTCTCAAAGGCCCACTGGTGGCATTGTCCCCTGAAATCGCCGCGAATCTGCGAGACGGAGGATTTGCGATCCTGTCGGGAATCCTCAATGAACAAGCCGATGATGTGATTTCAGTTTATTCCCAAAACGGGTTCAATCTGGTCAGAAGAGATGAGATTGGTGAGTGGACAACGCTAATTTTGAGCAAAAAAGGCCTAAATTAGACCATTTGCAGGAGTTTCGTGGATTCTTGCCTCTTTTTTGTCGCAATCTGTAACTACCGTCATAACGTGGTTACGGGGGCGGTTTTGTGGAGGCTGCCATGACGGTGAAACATCTGGAATTCGATCAGCGCGTTCAACGCCTGAACAAGAAGCACGCTAAGCTTAGTCGGGGCTATCGCGCTACTATGCGCAAGGATGGCCTTGTGGTCATGAAACCGCAGAGGGTCAAATCTGCGGTTCCGGTAAAGGCGCTTATGGGGTGCCTGCTGGGCTTGTTCGCGTTCAAGATCTTTTTGCTGATAAGCTTGGGCGCTTCGGCTTACCAATATCGCGTCGACAGTCTGGCGGAGGGGACATCTGTTGAGAAAGCGGGGGCCTGGGTGATGCAGATCGACCCGGTGTCCGAGTATCTTGCGACTCAGATCAGCGGCTACCTTCACTAACCAGATCAGCTTTGACGAATAAAGAAACGCCGCGCATCGTGAAATGCGCGGCGTTCTTTATGTGCCCCAGGGGAGAGTGGGGCGAGTGAGTGATGGTTGTCTCTTAGCGACGACCTTCTGCCACGAGGTCAATATCACCGCGGCACATACCGATATCTTCCAGTTCGCGATCCGACAGACCGTTCAGCACGTTGCGTGTCACGCGGGCGTCATTCCATTCAACAACGGCGTTCACGACCGATGCGAAAGTTTCGCCGATACGGCCAACGAGGCCGAACGAGCCAGTGGTGGTGCGGGTGGTATCCAGTGCAGCCATATCCTGTTTCCTTCTGGTTAGAGTTTAATTTTTGATCATCCGATCTGAGCGGCATCTAGTCCTGTCGATCTGGCCGCACAAGTGCGGAAATTGCATGTGTCCTATGCGTTTTTTGCAAGGGTAGGGGATCATTAAAAACCCTTAATTTATAGGCCATTAAGCGTTCAGAAAACGTGTCGATTTCAGACTTTCCGCAGTCGCAAACAGGCCGTTCTGTCGTCCCCGGGACAGGCGTGTCGTTTTCAGGCGCAGGGTCAATTCGCTTGGAAAATGTTCACGCTTCGTGCTAATCCGAAAGAAAGATCACAAAAACCCGAGCAGGCTGAGGCAAAATATGCGAATTCTGGGCATTGATCCGGGGCTCAGGACCCTGGGATGGGGCGTCATCGAATCGCATGGCAGCCGCCTGAGCCACGTTGCGAATGGCTTGTGTAAATCTGACGGGGATGATCTGGGCGAACGGTTGCTGTCGCTGCATAACCAGATCGTCGAGGTCATTGCCGAACATCAGCCCGATCAGGCGGCCATCGAACAGACCTTCGTCAACAAGGACGGCGCTGGTACGCTGAAGCTGGGCCAGGCCCGCGGCGTGGCGCTGTTGACGCTGGCGCAGGCCGGGCTGCCGGTGGGAGAATACGCACCCAACCGGGTCAAGAAAACCGTCGTGGGTGTCGGTCACGCCGAGAAAGAGCAGGTTCTGCACATGGTCAAACTGCAATTGCCGGGCTGCCAGCCCAAAGGGGCCGATGCGGCAGATGCGCTGGCGATTGCAATCTGTCATTCCTATTACGGCGCAGCGCCACAGGCGCGAATGAAAGAGGTGCGGGCATGATTGGAAAACTGACAGGGCGGCTGGATTACCGTGCGGCGGATCACGTGCTGATCGACGTGCGCGGGGTTGGCTACATCGTTTATTGCTCGGACCGGACCATGGCGGCTTTGCCGGGTGTGGGCGAGGCGGTCTCGATCTACACCGACATGGTGGTGCGCGAAGATCTGATGCAGTTGTATGGGTTCCTTTCGTTGATCGAGAAGGAATGGCATCGCCTGCTGTGCTCGGTTCAGGGGGTCGGGGCCAAGGTCTCGTTGGCCATCCTGTCGGCGCTGGGACCGGACGGGGTCAGCCGGGCGATTGCCTTGGGCGATTGGGGGGCGGTCAAGGCGGCCAAAGGGGTCGGGCCTAAGACGGCGCAGCGGATCGTGCTGGACCTCAAGGACAAGGCACCGGGTGTCATGGCTATGGGCGGAACTGTGACCGAGGCGATGGATGGCCCCGCCTTGGAAGTCGTTGAGTCGGCCGAACCCGCACCGGCCCCGAAGCGGGCGGCGAAACCGGCCTCGGGGTCGGCTGCAGCCTCGGCGGGTGCATTGTCGGCCCTGTCCAATCTGGGTTATGGGCCTTCCGACGCCGCGTCCGCCGTGGCCGAAGCGGCGGCCAGTCTGCCAGATGCCGGTGAGGCCGACCTGATCCGAGCCGCGCTCAAGTTGCTTGCACCGAAAGGGTGATTGAATGGTAGATGCCGATCCCACCCTGCGCCCGGACCCTCTGCCCGAGGATAATGACCGCGCGTTACGCCCTCAGGGGCTGGATGAGTTCATTGGTCAGGCTGAGGCGCGTGCAAACCTGCGCGTGTTCATTCAATCCGCTCGGCAACGGGGCGAGGCGATGGACCATACCCTGTTCCATGGTCCTCCGGGATTGGGGAAGACCACGCTGGCGCAGATCATGGCGCGCGAGCTGGGAGTGAATTTCCGCATGACTTCGGGGCCGGTTCTGGCCAAGGCGGGTGATCTGGCGGCGATCCTGACCAACCTGGAATCGCGCGATGTTCTGTTCATCGACGAGATTCACCGCCTGAACCCGGCGGTCGAAGAGGTGCTGTACCCGGCGATGGAGGATTTTGAGCTGGACCTAGTGATCGGTGAAGGCCCCGCCGCGCGCACGGTTCGGATCGAGTTGCAGCCCTTTACGCTGGTCGGGGCAACCACGCGGATGGGCCTGCTGACTACGCCGCTGCGTGACCGGTTCGGTATTCCGACGCGGCTACAATTCTACACGGTCGATGAGTTGCACGAGATCGTCACCCGCAATGCCCGCAAGCTGGGTGCGCCTGCCGATGATGAGGGCGCACGCGAGATTGCGCGCCGGTCTCGTGGAACGCCGCGGATTGCCGGGCGGCTGTTGCGGCGTGTGGTGGATTTCGCCATCGTCGAAGGCGATGGGCGGATCACTCGGGAACTGGCAGACGGGGCGCTGACCCGGCTGGGGGTAGACAATCTGGGCCTGGATGGTGCGGATCGGCGGTATCTGAAACTGATTGCCGAGAATTATGCGGGTGGACCGGTCGGAATTGAAACTCTGTCGGCGGCCTTGTCGGAAAGCCGGGATTCGCTGGAAGAGGTGATCGAGCCCTATCTGTTGCAGCAGGGTCTGATCCAGCGCACGCCGCGCGGCCGGATGCTGGCGCAAAAGGCGTGGACACATCTGGGTATGGCGGCCCCGAGGGGGCAGAGCGATCTGTTTGGTTGAAGCCGGACGTCAGAGATTTTATGCCTTCGGCGAGAGTAATTTCGAAAAGATGAAGGATTGGGCGTGACCCCGGAAGACATCCAGACGTATTTCACCCGCGAAAGTGGTGAGTTTCTGTTCGCTCGCTGGGGGCGCCCCATTGTGCCAATCGTATTTGGCGTTGAGGATGAAACTCTGGCCACCGTCAAAGGTGCGTTCGAGGCTGTGGTGACGCTGGCCGGGCACAAGATGGCCGAGACCGATCCGGAACTTGGCGCCAATTGTATGGTTTTTTTCTTCCGCGACTGGCAGGAGTTGCTGGAAGTCCCTGATCTGGACCGGCTGATCCCCGATCTGGCGCCTTTGGTGGATCGCTTGGTCGCGGCGGATGCCAACCAGTACCGCATCTTTCGGTTCGAGGAAGATGGCGCAATCCGCGCAGCTTTTGTTTTCCTGCGAATGGACAAGGAATTGTCGAAGGTGCCGGCCGAGACTTTGGCGCTGAGCCAGGTGGTGCAGACGATTTTGCTGTGGTCTGATACCGCGTTCCGGTCTCAGTCCCCTCTGGCTGTGGCCGGGGGCACAACCGTCCTGCGGCCTGACATCGCCGAGCTGATCAGGGCCGCTTATGACCCGGTTCTGCCCGGGGCGGCGCAGGACGCATCCCATGCGTTGCGGTTGTTCGCACGGATGAAACCGCCGCAATAGGCCTCAGGCGGGCGGTTTGTTTGTCGGATGAAACGCCTCGACCAGGGCGTTGCCTGTCTCGAAATAAGCATCCGCCCCGACCAGATCGGTGATCCCGTAGCGGTCGAGCTCTTTTCGAACATTGGGCTCGACCAGCAGAAAGACCAGTTTGATGTTTCTGGACTTCAGCTGATCGTGGACGCCGCGCAGCGTATAGCCTGCGGTAAAGTCGATATCATCCACGGCAGAGGCTTCGATGCAGAACCAGCGCAGTGGCGGGTCGGATTGGTCCACGATCGCTGCCACCTCGTCCGACAGGCGCTGGGTGTTGGCGTAGTACAGGCTGTGCGAAAAGCGATAGATCACAAGACCGGGTTCAAACTGGTTGGGCGCGGTGATGGGTTTGGACCGCCAGCCGCCATCGCCGCTTTTGACGATAACTGCATTCTTGGGGCGGTAGCCGTGGCGCGTGTGGTCGATCAGTGACAGGACCATTGCAAAGATAATCCCTTGCTCGACGCCAACGAAAACCACAACAGCAGCAGTCGCAAGCGCGATCCAGAACTCGGATCGGGCCTGTCGGTATATGGCGGCAAGACCCTTGAGGTCGATCAGCTTGACGCCGATCAGGAATACCACAGCTGACAGCGCTGCATTGGGCAGAAACGCAAGCGGGCCGGTCAGAAACAGGATCACCACAAGGACAATCGCAACCGTCGTGAGTTGAGCGATCTGGCTGCGGCCTCCGGCGCTGGCCACCATCTCGGTCTTGGTGGGGCTGCCGTTGACCACAAATGTCCCGGTAAATGCTGCGCCCAAATTGGCCAGTCCGAGGCCGACAAGATCGGTGTTTTCGCTGAACTTGTCATCGTAGCGTGCAGCGTAGGCGCGCGAGGTCGCCGCGCTTTGCGCCAGGATCACGACAAAGATGGACAGCGCTGTCGGCAGAAGCTGTTTGAACAGCGACCAGCTCCAGTTCACATCGGGGATCGACAGGGCAGGCAGGCCGCCGGGAACCGTCCCCAATACGCCAATGCCGGATGCGCTGAATTGAAATGCCCAACTGCACAGAATGACGCCCAGTATAGCGAAGAGGGGGCCGGGCAGTTTGGGCGACAGCCGTTTGCACCCGATGACAACCGCCAATACTGCCGCAGACACCGCCACTGTCGGCCATTGGGTCTGGCCGAAATGCTGCGCGACGTCCATGAGCTTGGTAATTGTGCCGTGGCCTGCGCCTTCGATCCCCAGCATTCCGGGAATTTCACCGGTGGCCACCTGTATGCCGACGCCCGTCAGGAACCCGACCAATACCGTGCGCGACAGGAAATCTGCCAGAAACCCCAGGCCAATTAGGCGCGCAGCGATCAACAGCACGGCTGCCATCAGTGCCAACAGCGAGGCCAGCGCCAGATACTCGGACGATCCGGACACCGCCATGCCCGCAAGCGCCGATGCCGTGATTGCAGCGGTAGCTGAATCCGCCCCCACCACAAGGTGCCGCGACGATCCGAACAGCGCAAACAGCGCCATCGGGATCAGGATCGTGTACAGCCCCGTCACCACCGGGGTGCCGGCGATCTTGGTGTAGCCCATGACCTCGGGGATCGCGAGGCAGGCGAAGGTCAGCCCGGCCAGAACCTCGGCCGGCAGGGCCGAACGGTGGATCGGCAGGATACCCTGCAGGATGGGAAGCGGAAATCTGCCCTTTTTTCCGTGCGATCCTGCCATTCAATCACCTGTTACTTTCATATCTCAATTTTGGCAGGTTAGTCGGCAAAGGATGGGATTTCGATACCGAGGACCGTGTAACCCGAAATTTGTAGTCTCGCAGGGATTGCACGACTGCTGACGCGGGTGCATCTGTTGGAGGGGGCTCGCCACCGTGCCCAATGATTATGTTTGATTGACTGACCGGATTTGTAGCCATGGCCGAAAGCACTGCAGCGCAAGACACGCATATCTACCGGGTCCGGGTTTATTATGAAGACACCGACATGGGCGGTGTGGTCTATCACGCGAATTATCTGAAATACATCGAACGTGCCCGGTCGGACTATGTGCGTCGTCTGGGCAATGACCAGAACGCCATGCGCGACGACGGGGTCGTCTGGGTCATTCGGCGGATCGAGGCGGATTATCTGGCTACTGCCAAGTTCGACGATGAACTGACCATCGAAACCCAATTCCTGTCCCGCTCGGGCGTGCGGCTGACCATGGGGCAGTTGATAAAGCGGGGCGAGACCGAGATTTTTCGCGCCACCGTCACCGCAGTTTGCATGAACGCGCAGGGCAAACCGGTGCGGCTTCCGGCAGAGATTCGCGCATTGTTGTAACAAATTGCGGCGCGGGGGTGGTTCTGTTGGCTTTTCAGGACCATCTGGGTTAGCGTTTGACAAAACAAGGCCAAACCAACGGCCATCAGGCAAAAAAGAGCAGGTTCATGGAAGCTGAAACGCTGGCGCTGGCGCAGGAGATCGATTTCTCCATGTGGGGGCTATATGCTCGCGCGACATTTATCGTCAAACTGGTGATGCTGATGCTGGTTGGCGCATCGATCTGGTCTTGGGCGATCATCATTCAGAAACTGATCAACTACCGCGCGGCTCGGCGTGAGGCGCAGGGTTTTGATGAAAGCTTCTGGTCCGGAAACCCTCTGGATGAGTTGTTCGAACAGATTGGCACCCAGCCCGATGGCAGTTCGGAAAAGATTTTTGCGGCCGGGATGATCGAATGGCGACGGTCGCATCGCACCGATGGCGGGCTGATCGCCGGGGCTACGGCGCGGATTGACCGGTCGATGGATGTAGCCATCGCGAAAGAGGCCGAGACGCTGCAAAAGGGTCTACCCATTCTGGCGACGGTTGGTTCGACCGCGCCGTTTATCGGCTTGTTTGGCACCGTTTGGGGAATCATGAATGCCTTCATCGAGATTGCCGAGCAGCAGAATACCAACCTCGCCGTTGTGGCCCCCGGCATTGCCGAGGCGCTGCTGGCCACCGGCCTGGGCCTGCTGGCGGCGATCCCGGCGGTGATCTTCTATAACAAGCTCAGCGCGGATAGTGATCGGATCGTAAACGGCTACGAGGCGTTTGCGGACGAGTTTTCCACCATCCTGTCGCGCCAACTGGACAGCTGACATGGGCGCGGCGGTTCAGCAAAACGGCGGTGGCAATGGGCGCAGACGCGGGAGGCGTCGTGGCCGCGCGCAGCCGATGGCCGAGATCAACGTGACGCCCTTTGTGGACGTGATGCTGGTGCTGCTGATCATCTTCATGGTGGCGGCCCCATTGCTGACCGTGGGTGTGCCGGTCGATCTGCCGAAAACGGCGGCCAGTGCCCTGCCCGGCGACAACGAAGAACCCCTGACCGTAACGCTGACCGCGGATGGCCGGGTACAGATTCAGACCACGGATGTCGTGCGTGAAGAGTTGATTGGCAAATTGCGCGCGATTGCGTCAGAACGCAGCAGTGACCGCGTGTTCCTGCGGGCTGATGGGGCGATCCCCTACGCACAGGTGATGCAGATCATGGGCGCGCTGAACGCAGGTGGGTTTTCCAATGTGGGCCTGGTGACAGACACCGGTGGCCCGACGCTGGAAGAAGGTGGAGAGTGAGGCCGCACGGTGGACACCGGCACCAAGATCTCGGCAATTGCCCACGTCGTTTTGATTGGATGGGCCTTCTTCGGCGGTACGTTCCGGTCCGAACCCCTGCCAATGGCTGTGCAGGAGGTGTCGGTGGTCACGGGTGAACAATTCGCCGCGATGACCGCACAGCGCGACGCCCCCGAGGTGTCGACCCCCACCGCCTTGCAACCACCCGAAGCACCCAAGGAAGAGGTGATCCCGCCCGCGCCGGTGGAAGAAGAACTGACTCCTCCTGAGGTCGTTGCACCCCCGGAACCAGAGCCCGACCCAATACCCGATCCGGTGGAGGCACCGCCTGAACCCGAAATCGTCGAGGAACCCCCGACGCTGGAACAGCCCGAGTCCGTGACCGAAGTGCTGCCCGTGCCCCCGGGCCCCGAGGCGCAGCCGCGCCCCGCCGACAAGGTGGCGCCGGAACCCATCGCTCCACCGCCGCCCGAGGCGCAGCCGGATGAGGTGGAAACGCCCGCCGTGTCGTTGGATGAAGGTGCCGAAACCCAGCAGGAACAACAGGATCAGACCGCCCCGGAAGAGGCGACCGATGAGATCGTGACCGAGGCAGAAGAGACCAAAGACAATGCCCCGCGTACCTCTCCGCGGCCCCGAGTACGGCCGAACCGGCCTACACCTCCGGCGCAGCCCGAAGTGGCCGAAGAACAGGACCCGACCCCGCCCGAGCCTGCGCAAAGCGACGCCGCTATCAACGACGCGCTGGCCGAGGCATTGGGACAGGGCAGCGAGCCCTCGGGTCCGCCGCTGACCAGCGGAGAGAAAGACGCCATGCGCTTGGCCGTGTCCAAGTGCTGGAACGTGGGGTCCTTGTCCACGGACGCGTTGCAAACCGTTGTGGTAGTTGGCTTTTCACTGACCCCGGACGGCAAGATCGTTGGGGGCAGCCTGCGCATGATCGACAGCTCTGGCGGGTCCGCCGGAGCGGCGAAACAAGCTTATGAAGCCGCCAGACGAGCAATTTTGCGCTGTGGCGCCAAAGGATACACCCTGCCTGCTGACAAATATGAGCAATGGCGGGATATTGAGATTACATTCAATCCCGAGAGGATGCGGATCAAATGATGAGATTTCTGACCAGCCTGTTGCTTGGCCTGACGATTTTGGCGGCACCGGTACATGCCCAGAGCGGACCGCTGCGTCTGGAACTGGATCAGGGCATCATCGAACCCTTGCCCTATGCAGTACCGAATTTCGTGCCCGATGGACCGGCTGCGACGCAATATGCCAACGACATCTCTCGGGTCGTTGCGGCGGATCTGACCGGCACCGGGCTGTTCCGCGAAATCTCTCCCGAGGCGTTCATCAGCCGGGTCAGCAGTTTCGAGGCCCCGGTTCAGTTCGCCGACTGGAAAGCCATAAATGCCGAGGCGCTGGTGACGGGCGCCGTGAATGTCTCGGGCAACCGCCTGACGGTGCGGTTCCGGGTGTGGGATGTGTTCTCGGGTCAGGAACTGGGCAATGGCCTGCAATTTGCAGGCACAACCGATGGCTGGCGGCGCATGGCACATAAGGTGGCCGATCAGGTCTATAGCCGGATCACCGGTGAGGGCGGCTATTTCGACAGCCGCGTCGCATTTGTGTCGGAAAGCGGACCCAAGGATCAGCGCCTTAAGCGTCTGGCGATCATGGATTACGACGGCGCGAATGTGCAGTACCTGACCGACAGCGCCGCCATCGTTCTTGCCCCGCGCTTTTCTCCGACGGGGGACCGGTTGCTCTATACCAGCTATGAAACCGGCCAGCCGCGTATCTATGTTCTGGACGTGGACCGTGTCCGCCGGACCGAGTTGAAAACGCAGGACGGCACGATGAGCTTTTCGCCCCGGTTCTCTCCGGATGGGCGCTCGATCGTCTATTCGCTGATTCAGGGCGGCAATACCGATCTGTGGAAGATGGACATCGCCTCGGGGCAAAGTGTGCGCCTGACCAACACACCCGCGATTGAGACCGCCCCCAGCTATTCGCCCGATGGGTCTAGGATCGTGTTCGAAAGCGACCGCTCCGGTACGCCACAGCTGTATATCATGCCCGCGAACGGTGGTGAGGCGACCCGGATCAGCTTCGGCGCTGGCCGTTATGGCACACCGGTCTGGTCACCGCGTGGCGACCTGATCGCGTTCACCAAGCAGAACAAGGGCCGGTTCCATATCGGCGTCATGCGCATCGATGGCAGTGAGGAACGTCTGCTGACCTCGTCTTTCCTGGACGAAGGTCCCACATGGTCACCAAACGGCCGGGTCATCATGTTCACGCGCGAAACGCAGGGGGCCAGCGGCCGGGCCAGCTTGTATTCGGTGGATATCTCGGGTCGGAACCTGCGTCCGGTGCGCACCCCGGATGGCGGCAGCGATCCGTCATGGGGGCCATTGCAGAATTGATCGGGGCAGGGGCTTGGAAAAGTTCACAAAAATCCTGCACTATGCTACAGAGACGGCAATAAAACGATAAAACAACGAGGCACTTGAAATGAACGTATTGGGCAAAATTCTGGCCTTGGGCACGCTGAGCGTGATGGCCGCATGTACAAACAACGATCCGTCCGCATTGGGCGGTGGTTTTGGCAGTGGCGCGAATGGCGCAATCGCACCGGGTTCGCCCAGCGATCCGCGCTCGCCGGCCTATTTCCAGCAAACCATCGGCGACCGGGTGTTGTTCTCGGTGGACCAGTCGACTCTGACACCGCAGGCGCAACAGATCCTGCAAGGGCAGGCTGATTGGTTGATGGCGAACCCGGATTATGTGGCCACCATCGAAGGCCATGCGGATGAGCAGGGCACACGCGAATACAACCTCGCTCTGGGCGCACGCCGGGCCAATGCGGCGCGCGAGTTTCTGATCTCGCGTGGGGTGGCGGGCAACCGTCTGACCACCGTCAGCTATGGCAAGGAACGCCCGATCGAGATTTGCAGCACCGAGGATTGCTATTCCAAAAACCGCCGCGCGGTGACGGTGCTGACCGGTTCAACCTTGGGGTAAGACGATGAAAGTTGCAGGATGGGTTCTGGCCGCGGTTGTCGCGACCGCTGGCATGGCACAAGCACAGGATCAGCAGACCTTGGCGGATATCCGGCAGGAGCTGACAGTTTTGCACGTGGAAGTTCAGCGCCTGAAGCGCGAGTTTTCGACCACTGGCTCTCCGGCCCCGAACCTGTCCGGCAGTTCCGTTTTGGAACGGGTGGACGCCATTGAGGCCGAGTTGCAGCGCTTGACCCGCCAGACCGAACAGTTGAACCAGCGGGTGCAGAACATCGTGACCGATGGCACCAACCGGATTGGTGATCTGGAGTTCCGTTTGGTTGAACTCGAAGGCGGCGATCTGAGCACGCTGGGCGAGACCTCGACCCTTGGAGGAGATACCCAGATTACCGCAGCGACACCTGCTGCCCCGGTCGCCCCGGCTGTCACCGAACAGGGAGAGTTGGCTGTTGGAGAACAGGCAGATTTCGATACCGCCGCGCAGGCCTTGGCCGCGGGCAATTTTCAGGCCGCCGCGGATCAGTTCGCGCAGTTCGACACACTGTATCCCGGCAGCCCGCTTGCGCCCGAAGCCAATTTGAAACGCGGCCAGGCGCTGGAAGGACTGGGCGACACGCGTGAGGCTGCTCGGGCGTTCCTGGCCAGTTTCACCGGTGATTCCGAAGGCGCATTCGCGCCTGAAGCACTGTTTGAACTGGGGGCCGCATTGGGGCGCTTGGGTCAGACCGATCAGGCCTGCATCACCCTGTCCGAGGTTGGCGTGCGCTTTCCGTCCTCGGCCACCGTATCCGCCGCCACGCAAGAAATGGCGTCGCTGGGCTGTTCTTGACCGAGCAGGCCGAAACTCTTCGATCCGAACTCCGCGCGCGGCTGCCTGACCGGTTGCCGCCGCGTTTGGGAGTCGCCGTCTCAGGCGGTGGAGATTCGGCCGCTTTGCTGCACCTGCTGCACGAAATTACGCAGGATGAACAAACTCAATTGTATGCCGCGACGGTGAATCACGGCTTGCGCCCGGAAGCTGCCGCCGAGGCCGATCAAGTGGCCGAACTGGCCGCGTGCCTAGGCGTCCCCCACGAAACGCTGCTGTGGCAGGGTTGGGATGGTGCGGGCAACCTGCAGGATCAGGCCCGTCAGGCGCGATACCGGCTGTTGACCGACTGGGCGCGACGCAATGACATTCCGGCGATTGCACTTGGCCATACTGCGGATGATCAGGCCGAAACAGTACTGATGCGACTGGGCCGGGCGGCAGGGGTCAGTGGCCTATCGGGTATGCCCTACGCGCGTGATCAAAACGGCGTCACGCTACTGCGCCCGATGCTGAGGATCACCCGGCAAGACTTGCGAGACTACTTGTCGGGGCTTGGTGCGAGATGGATCGAAGACCCTTCGAATCACGATCAGAAATTCGACCGGATCAAGGCGCGCGAAGCGCTGACAGGGCTTGGGACGCTTGGGATTTCTGCACAATCTTTAACTCGGGTTGCTGAAAATCTTGCACAAGCGCGTGAGGCGCTGGCGCGCTATACGCAGGAAACCGCGCGCAAGTTTGCCACAATCGAAGGCGGGGATGTCTGTATCGACCGTAACGGTTTTGGACTGCTTCCAGTGGAAATCCAAAGGCGGCTGGTCGTCGGCATCATTGCCTGGATTGCGGGGCAGGGCTATCCGCCGCGCGGGGCGGCTGTTGATCAGGCCGTTACTGCTGTTGGCGCAGGGCAGACGCTGACCCTGGCAGGCTGTCTTCTGATCCCGCATCAGGATAAAACGTGGTTTTGCAGAGAGCTAAACGCGGTGGCAACGGAAACCGCCGCCCCGCAGGAGGTCTGGGATGACCGCTGGGTTTTGACCGGGCCGCTGACTGCAGACGCCGAGGTCCGCGCACTGGGAGAGGCCGGTTTGCCGCAGGTGCCCGAGTGGCGAGCGGCAGGCAAACCCCGTCGGGCGCTGTTGTCCTCGCCCGCGGTTTGGAGCGGGGAAAACCTGCTGGCAGCACCTCTGGTCGACTATTCAAACGGTTGGACGGCTGAATTCGCCTCGCACAGACCCGAGTTTTACTCTTCTCTTTTATCGCATTGAACATGCTTGAATCATCTCTATTTTATAGAGCAACCCGGCAGGTCCCCATCTGCCGAAATCTTTTGGGAGATTTTCCTTGGGCAACGCTCGTAACATCGCCTTCTGGGTCGTTCTGTTTCTGCTGATCCTTGCACTGTTCAATTTCTTCAGCGGTCAGGGCGGAACACTTCAGAGCAATGAAAAAACCTATTCCGACTTTGTCACCGCAGTTGAAGGCGGCGAAGTCAAGAATGTGACGCTGGATGGTGAGCAGATTCGCTATACCACCCAAAGCGGCGCAAACTATGTCACCATCAAGCCCGGCGATGCCGAGGTCACCCAGTTGCTGATCAGGGAAAATATCCCCGTTCAGGCGGTGAAACAGCAGCAATCCGGGTTCCAGTCCTTCCTGATCACGTTGCTGCCCTTCCTGCTGCTGATCGGTGTGTGGATTTATTTCATGAACCGGATGCAGGGCGGCGGAAAAGGCGGCGCGATGGGCTTTGGCAAGTCCAAGGCCAAGATGCTGACCGAAAAGCATGGCCGCGTGACCTTTGACGACGTCGCGGGCATCGACGAGGCCAAGGAAGAGCTGGAAGAGATCGTCGAATTCCTGCGCAACCCGCAGAAATTCTCGCGCTTGGGTGGCAAAATCCCCAAAGGTGCGCTGCTGGTTGGCCCTCCGGGTACCGGTAAAACGCTGCTGGCCCGTGCGATTGCGGGTGAGGCGGGCGTGCCGTTCTTCACCATCTCGGGTTCGGACTTCGTTGAGATGTTCGTGGGCGTGGGTGCGTCCCGTGTGCGCGACATGTTCGAACAAGCCAAGAAGAACGCGCCTTGTATCGTCTTCATCGACGAGATCGACGCCGTGGGTCGCCATCGTGGTGCCGGTTACGGCGGTGGTAACGACGAGCGCGAACAGACTCTCAACCAGTTGCTGGTCGAGATGGACGGGTTTGAGGCCAACGAAGGTGTGATCATTCTGGCCGCGACCAACCGTAAGGACGTTCTGGACCCCGCGCTGCTGCGTCCGGGCCGGTTTGACCGTCAAGTCACTGTCGGCAACCCCGATATCAAAGGCCGTGAGAAGATTCTGGGTGTGCATGCGCGCAAGACGCCTCTGGGCCCCGATGTCGATCTGCGCATCATTGCGCGCGGTACGCCGGGCTTCTCGGGCGCGGATCTGGCCAACCTCGTGAACGAGGCTGCGCTGATGGCTGCTCGTGTGGGCCGTCGCTTTGTCACCATGGAAGACTTCGAGAACGCCAAGGACAAAGTGATGATGGGGGCCGAGCGCCGCTCGATGGTGCTGACCCAGGACCAGAAGGAAAAGACTGCGTATCACGAGGCCGGTCACGCTGTGGTTGGTCTGGAACTGCCGCTGTGCGATCCGGTCTATAAGGCGACGATCATTCCGCGCGGTGGTGCGCTGGGTATGGTTGTGTCGCTGCCGGAAATGGACCGCCTGAACTATCACCGTGATGAGTGTGAGCAGAAGCTGGCCATGACCATGGCGGGCAAGGCTGCTGAGGTCATCAAGTACGGCGAAGATCATGTCTCGAACGGCCCCGCTGGCGACATCATGCAGGCTAGCCAGTTGGCGCGGGCTATGGTTATGCGCTGGGGTATGTCGGACAAGGTCGGCAACATCGACTATGCCGAAGCCCACGAAGGCTATCAGGGCAACACCGCCGGTTTCTCGGTCTCAGCTCATACCAAAGAGCTGATTGAGGAAGAGGTGAAGCGCCTGATCCAACAAGGCTACGAACGTGCCCACGAAATTCTGACCGAAAAGAACGAAGAATGGGAACGTCTGGCCCAAGGCCTGCTGGAATATGAGACCCTGACCGGAGACGAGATCAAGCGCGTCATGAACGGGGAATCGCCCAGCGAGGGTGATGACGAGGGCGACAAGCCGGATGAAGGCAACGCGCCCAGCGTGACCGCGATTCCGAAGACCAAAGTCAAGAAATCTCCGCCCGATGGCGGGATGGAGCCGGAACCTTCGGCATAACGACATCAGACCCGGGCATTGTCCCGGGTCTTTTTTCTTTCCAATCCGGATCGACTGCCCTCTATTGCCGGGCGAAGGAACGTCAGGGAAAGGGGCACCAATGCCGGTGATGCGCGAGACTGAATATCAGGGCGAAGTGGTCTGGTTGGGCCATGTGCCTGCGGGCGGCTCGATCAGGGCCAACGCGGCCAATGCGCTGGAGCTTGGCTTTGCCGGGGATCGGGGCGCGCGGCATGAAGGGGTGAACCGGGCTTCGTGCGTACGGATGAAGAACCTGTACCCGCAGGGCACGGAAATCCGCAATGTCCGTCAACTGTCGGTGCTGTCCGCGGAAGAGATCGAGGCGACGGCGAAAGAGATGGAGCTGCAGCGACTGGACCCGTCCTTTCTGGGTGCCAGCATCGTGTTGCGGGGTATTCCCGACTTTACCCACATCCCACCCTCTTCGCGGCTGCAGGTCGCGAACGGCGTCACCATCACCGTTGATATGGAAAACCGCCCCTGCGTGATCCCCGGTCGTGAAATCGAAGCGGATCTGCCCGGGCATGGTGCCGCATTCAAACCGGCGGCACAGGGGCGGCGCGGTGTCACAGCATGGGTTGAACGGCCGGGTGAGTTGAAACTGGGCGACCGGATGACCCTTTTTGTGCCGGATCAGAGGGCGTGGGCACCATAAACGGTGATTGTTTCCGATCTGAAACTGATGAAATGACGCTACGCCGTTTCGCAGCACAATTATGTCGGAATCCACAACCATCCGATTGGTACACAACGGTATGGGTTGCGCAGCGCCGACGCATCGCGTCGGTTTTGCACGGCATTCAATCAGGGACCCTGCCCAATGAGCTATAAATCCGACATCGAAATCGCCCGCGAAGCGAACAAGAAGCCGATTCAGGAAATCGGTGCCAAGATCGGCATCGATTCCGCCGATCTGCTGCCCTATGGCCACGACAAAGCAAAAGTCAGCCAGAACTTCATCAACTCGGTTCAGGACCGTGAAGACGGCAAGCTGATCCTGGTCACCGCGATCAACCCGACCCCAGCGGGTGAAGGTAAAACCACCACCACCGTTGGTCTGGGCGATGGCCTGAACCGCATCGGCAAGAACGCGATGATCTGTATCCGCGAAGCCTCGCTTGGCCCGAACTTCGGCATGAAGGGCGGCGCTGCAGGTGGCGGTTACGCGCAGGTTGTTCCGATGGAAGAAATGAACCTGCACTTCACCGGCGACTTCCACGCCATCACGTCGGCCCACTCGCTGCTGTCGGCTATGATCGACAACCACATCTACTGGGGCAACGAAGCCGAAATCGACGTGCGCCGCGTTGCATGGCGTCGTGTGGTCGATATGAACGACCGCGCACTGCGCACCATCACCGCCTCGCTGGGCGGCGTGTCGAACGGCTTCCCGCGTGAAGCAGGCTTTGACATCACTGTTGCGTCCGAAGTTATGGCGATCCTCTGCCTGGCGAACGACCTGAAAGACCTGGAAAAGCGTCTGGGCGACATCATCGTTGCTTACCGCCGCGACAAAACCCCGGTTTACTGCCGCGACATCAAAGCCGAAGGCGCAATGACCGTTCTGCTGAAGGACGCAATGCAGCCGAACCTGGTGCAGACGCTGGAAAACAACCCAGCCTTCGTCCACGGCGGCCCCTTCGCGAACATCGCGCATGGCTGTAACTCGGTTATCGCGACCAAGACCGCTCTGAAAGTCGCTGATTATGTCGTGACCGAAGCCGGTTTTGGTGCCGACCTTGGTGCCGAGAAGTTCATGAACATCAAGTGCCGCAAAGCAGGCATCGCACCGTCGGCAGTTGTTCTGGTTGCCACCGTGCGCGCGATGAAAATGAACGGCGGCGTTGCCAAGGCCGATCTGGGTGCCGAGAACGTCGACGCCGTTGTCAACGGTTGCGCCAACCTGGGCCGTCACATCGAGAACGTGAAGTCCTTCGGTGTTCCGGTTGTTGTCGCCATCAACCACTTCGTAACCGATACCGATGACGAAGTTCAGGCGGTCAAAGACTACTGTGCCGAGCACGGTGTCGAAGCGATCCTGTCCCGTCACTGGGAATTGGGTTCGGATGGCTCTGCGCCTCTGGCTGAGAAAGTTGTGGAAATCGTCGAAAACGGTGCTGCGAATTTCTCGCCGATCTACCCCGACGACATGCCGCTGTTCGAGAAAATCGAAACCATCGCCAAGCGCATCTACCGCGCGGACGAGGTTTTGGCCGACAACAAAATCCGCAACCAACTGCGCGAGTGGGAAGAAGCGGGCTACGGCAACCTGCCGGTCTGTATGGCGAAAACCCAGTACTCGTTCTCGACCGATCCGTCGCTGCGCGGCGCGCCCACCGGCCACTCGGTTCCGGTGCGTGAAGTTCGCCTGTCCGCGGGTGCTGGTTTCATCGTGGTTGTCTGTGGTGAGATCATGACAATGCCCGGTCTGCCCCGCAAACCCGCGGCTGAGACAATCCGTCTCAACGAAGAAGGCCAGATCGAGGGCTTGTTCTAAGCCGCCGAATAGGACATCTCGTGGTCCGGGGATATCCCCGGGCCATGAGGAGATCGCAATGCCCACTCTGACACCACCGCAAGACTGTAAATCGATGCAGGAATTGCGGGCTCAGATCGACAAGCTGGATCGCCAACTGATTGAGATGTTGGTGACGCGCGCAGGTTATATTGACCGCGCCTCTCAGCTGAAACCCGGCGAGGGCCTGCCGGCCCGCATCCCGGAGCGCGTCGAAGACGTGGTGCAGCGCGTGCGCACAAGTTCCGGTGAACTAGGGATGGACCCCGATCTTGCCGAGCAGCTTTGGCGCATTCTGATTGACTGGTCGATTGCACGTGAGGAACGTGTGCTCGGCCCTGATTGAACACCCGGGCGCCCAGCGCCCGATTTGTTTTTGGAAGGAAGGGATCATAGGATGGTAGCCCAGGTTATCGACGGTAAGGCCTTTGCGGCGAAGGTGCGCGCGCAAGTGGCCGATCAGGTTGCAAAGCTGAAAGAGGAAAACGGCATCACGCCCGGTCTGGCCGTGGTTTTGGTGGGTGAAGACCCGGCCAGCCAAGTCTATGTCCGTTCAAAGGGTAAGATGACCGTCGAAGTCGGCATGAACTCGTACGAGCACAAGCTGGATGCAGATACGTCTGAAGAAGACCTGTTGGCCCTGATTGACAAGCTGAACAATGATCCGGCTGTGCATGGTATCCTGGTGCAGTTGCCGCTGCCCAAGCACCTGAACGAAGATCTGGTGATCAACTCGATCGATCCGGCCAAGGATGTCGACGGTTTCCACATCTCGAACGTGGGCCTGCTGGGCACCGGTCAGAAATCGATGGTGCCCTGCACCCCGCTGGGCTGCCTGATGATGCTGCGCGACCACCACGGCTCGCTATCGGGCATGGACGCGGTTGTGATCGGCCGTTCGAACATCGTGGGCAAGCCGATGGCGCAATTGCTGCTGGGTGACAGCTGCACCGTCACCATCGCGCATTCGCGCACCAAGGACCTGCCGGACGTTGTGCGCCGCGCTGACATCGTTGTCGCCGCTGTTGGCCGCCCGGAGATGGTTCCGGGTGACTGGATCAAGGAAGGCGCCACCGTGATCGACGTGGGCATCAACCGTATCGAGCGTGACGGCAAGAACAAACTGGTCGGTGACGTTGACTACGCCAGCGCGGCCGAGCGTGCAGGCGCGATCACCCCGGTTCCGGGTGGCGTTGGTCCGATGACCATTGCATGCCTGCTGGCCAACACGCTGACGGCTTGCTGCCGCGCAAACAGCCTGCCAGAGCCCGAGGGCCTGACGGCCTGATCCTCTGCGCATTGCCAGCAATTTGGGGCCGAGGGGTGGAAACACCCCTCGGCCCAATTGTTTCAATACCCTCGCGTTAAGTTTTTAAATCTCGGGGTTTGAATGTGTCGGGTTCAATGATAAACAAGTGAATCCAGCCGGTTACGTTGTGTTATTGCGAGTCTCTGGGGATTGCGCTGGACCCGTAGGCTTATTGTTGAGTAGGTATGAACAAAATACTGAGCCCAATTCTGGCCGAGGCCACGTTGCGCAAAGTGATCGCCGTCCTTGTCTTTCCGCCTTTGCTGGCCTCTGCTTTTCAGCCTTTCTCAGCCATTGACTTGACCTATTTTCAACGTCTGGTGTTTTGGGTTGGGGTCGTGGTGCTGGCTCTTTGTGTGACCTGGACCGCCAGGCAAGTGACGCGGACCTGTTTGTCAGGAATTCATTTTTCCTGGCGCGATACCGCGCTGGTTCTGGTCAATCTGGCGCTTTTTGTCCCGGCCCTCTGGGTGCTGTCCTACCTGTTGATCACCTTCAATGGTCAACAGGCCCCCGGGTTCCTGTCAGTAACCCCTTATGGGGCGCTGTTTGTCACCGGGTTGGTACTGGTACGCGGGCACAGGCGGACAGAAGTGACACCGGAAGAGATGGAACCCATGCCGCCGCGGTTGGCAAAGCGCTTGTCGGCTACATTCCATGGCCAGATTTACCGCCTGGCAGTTCGGGATCACGCTGTTGACGTTGTGACATCTGAGGGAACCTTCACTATTCGGTCCCGCTTTAGTGATGCAATTGACGAGATGGAGCCGGTGCCGGGCCATTGTACGCACCGCTCGCACTGGGTGGTGGATGAGGCCATCGCTGGGGTTGAGCGGCAGAGTGGTAAGACCTTTTTGCGGCTGAAGAACGGTGACTTGGTTCCGGTTAGTCGAAAATACAAACCAATGCTTGAGAAGGACGGCGTCATCTGAGCCAGTTCACCTCGGCATGGGGATGATTTGCGGCTGAGGTCCGATCAGGATGGCCATAGCCTGGTCGTCCAATAATGCGTTCAACGCGTGATCCGAACTGTGCAGCCCTCCGGTATAGGTGCCGTAGGCAGGCAGGATCAGCCGCGTCTGATCGACCAGAAAGGCAGGGCGTGTGATCGCGCGTCCGCGTACCCGCAATCGGGCCTTCGGGTGATAGTGACCGGACACTTCGGCTTGGGCCTCTGCCTGGGCGATATGTCGAAAGATCAGTGGGCCAATATTGCATTCAGACAAGTGTGTCCCGCCCAGATCAATCGGGCCGGGGTCGTGGTTGCCTTCGATCCAGATCCAGCGGCGGCCTGCTTGTAAGGCGGTGATATCCCGTTTCTCATCCGCCCCCATCGCCATCGAGGCATCCAGATCGTCGAAGCTGTCGCCTAGGCAGATCACGGTGTCCGGGTTTGTTTGCGTGACGTCGGCAGTCAGACGGGTCAGCGTGTCCTGACTGTCATATGGAGGTAGGGTGGGGCCTCCGCGCCGGGCGATACGCTCGGACTTGCCCAGATGTAGGTCAGAGACACAGAGCAGGTTCTGCTCGGGCCACCAGAGCGCCCCGGACCCCAGCGCGCTGAGG
The DNA here is from genome assembly GCF_056537245.1 of Ruegeria sp. CG11. Taxonomy (NCBI): domain Bacteria; kingdom Pseudomonadati; phylum Pseudomonadota; class Alphaproteobacteria; order Rhodobacterales; family Roseobacteraceae; genus Ruegeria; species Ruegeria sp. CG11. The sequence continues at coordinate 237,068 of NZ_JBQFRE010000002.1, read as the reverse complement.
GCCTGCCCCGCAAAAGAAAACGTAATGCTGTTCATGATACGTTCTTTGCGTGTTTCGATCCAAGGCGCAAGTGGTATCAGCCGGGCTCCAACCCTGCGGCCTGCAACAGCCGCGCGCTCTCTTCGGCCAAAAGGCGTTCCTCGGCGGAGCCTTTGACCGGAACCTTGCCGACTTCAAGAAAAAGCGGCGCTGCAAGCGGTGAGACACGATCCAGCCGCAGCAGATCGATCCGGTCGCCGATGCGGTCTACCATCGCTTCGATCCGTCCGAAATCCACCAGACCACGCATGGCCTCTTCTCGGGTGATTTGCATCAGCAGATGGTCGGGGTCGTATTTCAGCAACGTGTCATAGAGGATATCTGAGGAAAACGTCGCCTGACGCCCGCTTTTGCGTTGTCCGCCGGTATTGCGTTCGATCAGCCCGGCAATCGTGGCCGAGGCTCGAAAGGTCCGTTTCATCACTGCGTTGCCGGCCAGCCAGGTCTCAAGCCCATCGCGCAGGGCGTCCAGTTGAAACAGCGGGCGCGGATCGGTCACCGCATCCAGCCCCCAAATCAGGGTAGCATAGTCGGTGGCCACAAAGCCCAGCGGAGCAAGCCCGGTTTCCTCCATGCGTTTGGTCAGCAACAGGCCCAGCGTTTGTTGTGCGTTGCGCCCGGCAAAGCCATAGACGCACAGGTTTTCGCGACCGTCATTGGGAAAGCTCTCGATCAACAGACGATCGCGTTGGGGCAGGCGGGAGATTTCCCTTTGTAGGGCTAGCCAGTCAGCTGTGTGTGCGGGCAGTTGCGGCCAGTCGGGTTGCGCGAACATGCGCAGGATGCGGTCGCTCAGCTGCGTTGAGGTGGCGAATTTCGTGCCCGAGAAGACAGCCACCTTTGGCTTTCGGTCCGCGCGGCGGCTGACCTCGACCACCATTTCGCGCAGACCTTCATAGCGAACGATCTGCCCCCCGATCAGAAACGTGTCACCTTGGGTGAGCGAGGCCGCAAAGGCTTCTTCCACCTCGCCCAAAGGTTTGCCCCCGCGATTGCGCTTTAGGCGTACCTTTAGCGTGTCCGTGTCCTGAATGGTGCCAAGGTTCATGCGAATGCGCTGCGCCGCGCGGGGATCGCGTAGCTGCCAGCGGCCGTCGGCGCGCTGTTGCAACCGTTGCCAGCGGTCATAAGCGCGCAGGGCGTAGCCTCCGGTGGCGCAGAACTCCAGACAGGCGTCGAACTCGGCGCGGGTGAGGTTCGCATAAGGACCAGCAGCGGTCATTTCAGTGAACAGGGCGTCTGCATCAAACGGCCCGGTCGCCGCCGCGATCAGGATGTGCTGACACAACACGTCGCGGGGGCCTGGGCCGCGCGGCTCTCCGTCCAGATCATGCGCCTTGGCGGCCTCGAGCGCGGCGACGCATTCCACCACCTCGAACCGGTTTGCAGGCACCAACAAGGCCTTGGAGGGCGCGTTGTAGCGGTGGTTCGCCCGCCCGATCCGCTGTACCAAACGTTTGACGTTCTTCGGCGCCCCGATCTGGATCACTAGATCGACATCTCCCCAGTCGATGCCCAGATCCAGAGAGCCGGTGCAGACGATGGCGCGCAAGTCGCCGCGGACCATGGCGGCTTCGACCCGTTCACGCTGTTGCCGATCCAGACTGCCGTGATGGATGCCGATGGGCAGGCCGTCTTCGTTGGCGAGCCAGAGGTTGTGAAAGAAAATCTCGGCCTGCGCGCGGGTGTTGTGAAAGATCAGAGTGGTCTTGTGTTGTTTGATCTGTTCCAGCACTGCCGGGATCGAATAAGCTGCCCCGCCGCCGGACCAGGGGGGCATTTCCTGCGTTTCCAGCATCTGAATGTCGGGGTCGGGGCCGGGGTCAGCCTGAACGATCTGGCAGGGGTCGGGATGCCGGGCCAGGAACCGCGCGATGGCGTCGGGGTCTTCAACCGTGGCCGACAACCCGACACGGCGCAGGTCAGGGCAGAGAGATTGCAACCGGGCCAAAGCCAGCATCAGCTGATCGCCGCGTTTGCTTTCGGCCAAGGCGTGGATTTCATCGACAATCACCCTCTGGACGCCCGCAAATATCCGGGGCGCGTCCTCATACGAGGTCAGCAGGGCCAGGCTCTCCGGCGTGGTCAGCAGGATATGCGGCGGGTCTACGCGCTGGCGTTTCTTCTGCGTGGCAGAGGTATCTCCGGTACGATCTTCGATTCGGATGGGCAGGCCGATCTCATCCGCCGGGCCGCGCAGGTTGCGTCGGATATCAGCGGCCAATGCCTTTAGAGGGGAGACATAGATGGTGTGCAGGCCCGCATGGTCTGACTCGGCCAATTCAGCCAAAGTTGGCAAGAACCCCGCCATGGTTTTGCCGCCACCAGTCGGAGCAATCAGCAAGGTGGCCGGATCCGAAGCCCGGTCGAACATGTCTTGCTGATGGGGGTGGATCGACCAGCCCTTGGCGGCAAACCAATCGGTGATCCGGGCGGGAATCTGCGTCATGGTCGCATGATTACCTGCCCGGGATCAGAATTGCAGGGGGTCAGTGAATGATCTTTTCTTCTCGGACAAACATGTTGGCCCAGGCGCGATCGATCAGGTCGGGGCTCATCTGATAAGGGATGCCCTCGAACTCGCAGATTGAGATCATCTGGTCGATCAAGAAGATCGGCTGATAGTTCGCGTAAATATTGTTGATGGTCGGGTATTTGACCTTCAGCAAATGCACCAGAGCCGCCTCATCCAGCGGCATACCGCGTTTGCGGGCCACCATGGCAAAGATTTTCAGGAAGTTTTCTTGGTTCGGACCGTCAATCTTGATCTTGAAGAAGATCCGACGCAGGGCCGCTTGGTCGAAGATTTCGTTGGGGTGGAAGTTGGTCGAGAAGATGACCAGCGTGTCGAAGGGCACCTCGAACTTTTCACCCGATTGCAGGCCGAGGATATCCTTTTTCTCTTCTAAGGGAACAATCCAACGGTTGATCAGCGCCTGCGGCGGTTCCTGCTGACGTCCAAGGTCGTCCACGATGAAGATGCCGCCTGTCGATTTCAGCTGCAAGGGTGCCTGATAGGTCCGCGCGGTGGGGTTGTAGACCAGATCCAGCATGCTCAACGACAGTTCACCACCCGTCACAACGGTCGGGCGTTCGCACTGAACATAGCGCGTGTCGAATCTCTTGCGGCGGCGCAGGCTGTTGGGATCATCGGGTTCCTGCTCGACTGCGGTATGCACGATCGGGTCATAGACGGTGATCACCTGACCGGCATACTCGATGGCATAGGGCACATAGACATTATCCCCCAGCGCATCCTTGATCCCGTTCGAGATCGAGGATTTCCCGTTGCCCGGTGGGCCATACATAAGGATCGAGCGACCAGCGCTGACTGCGGGGCCGAGATGGTCCAGCAGGCTGTCAGGCAAAACCAGATGGCCCATCGCGCCCGTCAACTGGTCTCGGGTCACCTGAATGTTGCGGATCGACTGGCGCTTGACCTGTTCGCGATAGACACCCAGCGGCACGGGCATGGCACCGAAATATTCCGACTGGCTTAGCGCGTCCAATGCGCGGGCCTTGCCGGCATCGGTCAACTGATAGCCCATTTCGTTACCGCTGTTGGCGTTCAGGGTACCGGTGGCTTCGATCAGCTTTTGCTCACGGGCCATGTCGATCAATTCCTGCGTTACGGAACCTGGCAGACAGACTGCCTGGGAAATCTCGGTAACGGTGTCCACATTTTTGCGGAAGATCGTTTTCAACAGGATGTCGCGCATCATGACGATGGGCAGCTTCATTTCGCCCAAACCCTTGGGGGCAGGGGGGGCCATTACCGAGGTCGTCTGCATATTCATGAGCGTTGCCCGTCTATCCAGTTTTCGCGCCAAAGGCCCCGAAAAGGGCCGCTAGGGGAAAATCTGGCGCGGCTTTGTGTCAGTACCAAGGCACGGACAAGGCGGCTTAATGATAGTTTACGAGCCGTAAACAGTGCCGAGAATCAGATAGAGGGCAAGGCTGCCGCCCAAAGAAAGGCCCATCGGTATATGCTTGGTCCTGCTCCAGCTTTTCCAATCCGGTGCGAAGCTCCGCAGCGCCGTGGAGCGCGCCAGCCGGTGTGTGACCAAAGCCGCCACATTCATCGTCGTCAGAATAAGGACCACCAGGAAATAGTCGCCGGGCCAGACAAAGGGCGAGGCTGCGGCCAGAAACTTGGCGTCCCCAGCCCCCAGTTGGCGCAACACGTAGAACAGGATGCCAATGGCCAGCGCCGGTACGACATGCAGCAAATGCCAGATATACGGGGGCAGCGAGATCGACCATGGACCCAAGGTGGCAGTTGACCACGTGGTCGACCATGGTGGCAGAACGAACAGGCCGCCAATGACAAACACCGCAAACAGCACGTACACCGCCTGATTCCGGATCTTCATGGTGCTCAAGTCTGTGAAAGTCACGTAGAGGCAGATCGGTAGAACGAAGGGCAGAAACCACAGCGCCGCATTCGCGGGAATGTTCATCAATCAGGCATCCTCGAGCGCGCGGAGCGAGCGAACGGCCTCGTCATAATGCTGAGGGTGCGTGGCGATGGCTTCGCGGAAGAGGTTCTTGGCCGTGGCCACATCCCCTTGTTTAACCGCTGAAATCCCCATTGTGTTCAACAGCATGGCGCGCTCAACCTGAGTCATCGGGACAACCGGCAAACTGTAGTTGCGCTGTGCGGCCCGGGCCAGAACCAGATTGTTCTTAGCTGTGAACAGGCTCTTGTCCTGTTGGATCGCCTCGGTGAACAGGCGTTCGGCTTCGGCATATTGGCCGCGTGTCAGTTTGGAATAGCCCCAGTTGTTCATTACCCCGCCGGGGCGCGTGGTCAGGCCGACTGCGGTTTCATAGAAATGATCGGCGCGTTTCCAATCCTTCTTGGAGTCCGCCACCACCGCCTCGAGGCGATAGCGTTTGAAGGTTTCATATGTCGGCGGCACGGAATCTAGAACGGTCCGGGCCTGGCTCCAGTTACCCGCACGCACAAGGGCGTCGGCATATTCGACCCTGTCGACATTCGCGGCGCCCTTCATGGTCGTCACTTTTTTCCAGGCGGCGGTAGCCTCTGTCGTGCGTTTCGCGCGGGATAGAGAAATCGCCAATCCGCGCTGCAGGTCGATCCTGTCGGGGTTTTTGGCTGCTGCGCCCTGGAAGTAGGTGACTGCCTCATTCGGGTCCGCCGCGGTCAGAAGCACCTCGCTCAGGTTGGTTTCGTCAATGACGTTGACTTCCTGATAGGTGCGCTCGACTTTTTCTTCCTCGGTTTCCCTTTCACAGGCAGACAAAATCAACCCGCACATGGCCATTGGCGCAATCAAGAAATGTCGGCGCATTTTTGCGTCCCTTACTGCTCTTGCCTGTGTTATGGGAGCTTGCGCAGCGTGTATTGCCCGTCGCCTTGCCGCTCCAGCGTATATTCTTGTTCTTCCGCCGTATTATTAACAGGATTTTCCATTTTTGCGAGCGCTAAGCGAAGATTGTCGCGGATTGCGTCACTTTCGCCATTGTCCAGAGCATAGGCACGTTTGAAGACTTGTGCGGCCTCGGGGTATTCACCCGTCTCGACCAGCAAAACGCCGAGATTATTCCACGCAACAGACCAGTCGGGGGCTTTTTTCACGGCACGGCGCAACAGGTCTTCGGCCTGCCCCAGGCGCATGAGTCCCAGATTGGCAGTTCCCATCGAGGTCAATATCTGCGCTGTCATCCCCTGATCCAGCGCGGCGCGTGTAAAGGAATCCAACGCAAGTTCGTATTCTCCGGAAGCCATCAACCGGTTTCCAACTGTGATTTCGTCCACGCCCTGGCCATTTGGGTCAATACCCGGGGCATCTAGATCATTTCCCGTGCCCATATCCGTACAAGAGGCCACCATGGCGATCACCATGGCGGCCCTAAATGTGTGGCGCATCCCGGACCGGATACGCCTGAAGCTGGATGTCATGCTGTTATCAGCCGCCACCGTTTGCAAAATCTGCGATTCCTTTTGCCGAAGGCCCGACCAGAATGACCAGCAAAGGCGGCACCGTCAGCATCATTGTGGCAAGTGTCATCTTGGTTGGCAACTTGTTCGCAGCCTCTTCGGCCCGCATCACGCGTTTGTCACGCATCTCGCTGGCATAAACCCGCAGTGCTTCGGCAATGGACGTACCAAAAGTTGCCGATTGGATCATGACGGTCACAAATGAGCTGACATCCTGAACGCCGCAACGGGTTCCAAAATCGCGCAGCACCGTGTCCTTGTCCTTACCGGCTTTCATTTCGTGGGCGACCACCTCGAATTCCTGTGCGATTTCCGGGTACGAGGTGCTCATCTCGCGGGCGACGCGCACGATGGCTTGGTCCAGAGACTGACCGGCCTCGACGCAGACCAGCATAAGGTCAAGCGTATCGGGGAACCCTGCTGTGATCGCCTCTTTCCGTTCCTCGACGCGCCGGGTGATCCAATAGCGCGGCAGGAAATACCCGGCGGCTGCTGGAAGCAGAACGCGGATTGCCATCTGGCTTCCGGTGAATTCCTGCCCGCCTGACAGTACTGTCACCAACATCACACCGACCAAAATACCAACAATGCCCAGGGCAAACTGTGCAAAATGGAAGAACCGCACCGCATCTTTCGAGTGATATCCGGCCTGACGCAACTTGAGCTGCATCGCCGACAGTTCTTCCTCGTTCTGCGGTTCAAGGAAGGTGGCGAATTTCTGCAGCTGCTCGTTGCGGCTGGTGTTGCGGAGCCTGTCCTTTTTTGACTTTTTTCCCGCCTTTGGGGCGGCGGTTGATTTCTGCAGCTTTTTCAGCGGGTCCTCTGGCTGGTTCAGCATCAGAGAAACGGCGATCACGATCATGACAAGCCCCAGAACGCCGATAATGATCAGCGGTCCGAACTCGCCCAGATATTGTTTGATCAGGTCATTGATTGGGGTCAGGAATTCCATTGCTATGCCCTCAGACCTTAATATTGGTAAGAACGCGCATCACGATCAGGTTCAGTGTCAGCATGATGCCGACAAAGAAACAGAGAGGGATGAACAGGGGGTGATCGATCACGTCGTCATAGTATCCGGGGTCGCTCACCAGAATGAACAGCAGGCAGAAGACCGGGAAGCCGGACAGAAACTTGCCGGACCATTGCGCCTCGGCAGTGATCGCCTTGACGCGGCGGAACAGGCGGAAACGGGCGCGGATCACCTTGGCCAGACCGGCCAGGATTTCGGCCAGGTTGCCACCCGACTGTTGCTGAATCCCGACGGCCACCGACAAAAAGCTGAGGTCCTGCATACCCAGCCGCTGGGCCATTTCTTTCAGGGCCTCGCCTACGTCACGGCCATAGGCGCATTCATCAGCAATGATGCCAAACTCCGTGCCCAACGGATCCTGCACCTCACTCGCAACGATCTGGACGGATGAAATGAACGGGTTACCCACACGCAGCGAACGGACCATCAGTTCAACCGCGTCCGGCAGTTGCTCTTCCATCAGGGACATGCGTTTTTTCGCCTTGCGGTTTACCCAGGTGTAAACGCCTCCAACCCCGATAAATACCGACAGAGCGACCCGAAGAACCATATCCGTCGCGGTGCCGATGCTCAGGCCTACGAAGGCAAAGCCGGACAGCAGGATCATGATCATGATTAGTTGTCGCGGGGTGAAGGCGATCGCGGCCTTTTGCGCCTTGTCGGCCAGCAGCGAATAGAGCGGGATGCTCTGCGTCTTCATATGCTGCTGCATTTCCTTGCGCAGCTGTTCCAGAACCTGTTCCCGCCCGACACCTTTGTCGAGCATGTCAAGACGGCGGTTGACCTTGCTGTTCAGACTGATGGATTTCCCGAAGGCCACCAGATAGATGCCTTCGACCAGAAAGAACACCGCGATGAAGATCACGACATATATGAGAGCCTCAACAGGCAGTTGCATATCCAGGTCTCCTACACAGTCGTGGGTTCATAGATCGAAGTGGGCAGATCAAAGCCCCACAGGCGGAAGCGCTCGGAATAGTGGCTGCGCACGCCTGTTGCCGTGAAATGGCCGATGATCTTGTTGTCCGGTGTCAGGCCAACGCGCTGGAACTTGAAGATTTCCTGCATCGAGATCACGTCACCTTCCATACCCGTGATCTCGGTGATCGAGGTCATCCGGCGCGAGCCGTCCTGAAGACGGCTGGCCTGTACGATCAGGTTCACAGCGCTTGATATCTGGCTGCGGACGGCCTTGATCGGCATTTCAATGCCCGCCATCGCGATCATGTTTTCCAGACGAGAGATACCATCGCGCGCCGAGTTGGCGTGGATCGTGGTCATCGAACCGTCGTGGCCGGTGTTCATGGCCTGCAGCATGTCGATCACCTCGGCGCCACGCGTCTCACCCACGATGATGCGGTCTGGACGCATACGCAGAGCGTTTTTCAGACAGTCGCGGGGGCTGACCTCACCCTTGCCTTCGACGTTTGGCGGGCGGCTTTCCATCCGGCCCACATGGGTCTGTTGCAGCTGAAGTTCCGCCGTGTCCTCAATCGTGAGGATGCGCTCGGCGTCGTCGATGAAGCTGGACAGGGCGTTCAAAGTGGTTGTTTTACCGGAACCCGTACCACCCGAAACGATGATGTTCAGGCGGGTCGACACAGCCGCCTGAAGATAGGCGGCCATTTCTTCCGTAAACGCACCGAAATTGACCAGATCGTCGATGCCCAGCTTGTCTTTCTTGAACTTACGAATCGATACCAGAGAGCCATCCACCGCAATCGGCGGAACCATCGCGTTGAAACGTGAACCATCAGCCAGACGGGCGTCAACGTAGGGGTTGGATTCGTCGACGCGGCGACCCACAGCGGACACGATCTTGTCGATGATCCGCATCAGGTGTTTTTCGTCTTTGAAGGTAATGTCGCTGATTTCCAATCGGCCATCGCGTTCCACAAAGATCTGTTGTGGACCGTTGACCAGAATATCGTTGACCGTGTCGTCCTGCAGCAAGGTCTCAAGCGGACCCAGGCCCGTTACCTCGTCATACAGCTCTTTGTTCAGCTGCGTGCGATCCTCGCGGTTCAGGACGATATTGCGCGATTCCAGAACTTCGCTGGCAATCGCGCTGATTTCTGCGCGCAACTCCGCTTCACCGGCATTTTCTAGCGCGGCGAGGTTCAGGTTTTCCAGCAATTCTCGGTGCAATTCGATCTTGATTTCACCAAGACGCTCTTTGCGTTTGCGATCACGATCCGCCGCCACAGGCTCGGCCGCTTTCTTCTGCACGGGGCGCCGGGCGACCGCATTGGCAGAAGGCGCTTTTTGAACTGCCGGTTCCGGTGTTGCGGCCGGGGTTTGAACCGGCTGCGCTTCGGGCTGTTTCTTGTATCTTGAAAACACGGCGGCTCGTTCCCTTTCAAACTGAGTTATGCAGCTTCAGCGTTGTTGCTGCCCAGGCTGTGAAGCGATTTCGCAAGTTTCGCGATTTCGCGGCGCAGCGGGTTCTTGGCAGCGGCATTAGCCAGCGGTTGTCCGTGGTCACCGCTTTGCATGACAGGCTTGCCACCATCGGGCAGTTGCAGATCGATAGAGATGCCTAGGCTTTCCCCCATCCGCTTTACCCGGCTCTTGCCGTTCAGATCGGTGAATTTCGGAGCCCGGTTAAGGGCGAAACGCAGTTTTTCGAACGGCAATTCCTCAGCCTGAAGGGCGCGTTTCAGACGCAGTGCGTTCTGGGCAGAGCGCATATCCAGTTCAATCAACGCGAAATACACGTGTGCGGCCTGAAGAACGGTTTCCGACCAGTGAACAAGCGTCGATGGCATATCCACGATCACATAATCAAAGTGGCGGCGGGCTGTGTCGATAACCCGCTGGATATCTTCCGGGGTGATCAGGTCCAGCGGCACCATGTCTGACGGCGCGGTGAGGACCTGAAGCTTTTCCTCGTAGGTTTGCAGCGCCTGAGCGAACACTTCCTCATCCATCGAGGCTGTGTCGGACAGCATTTCAAAGACGGTTTCGCGGCGGGGCAGGTCCAGATAGGTGGATACTGTGCCAAACTGCAGATCCAGATCGAGGAGACAGACCGACGGTTCTTCTTTGTCGGAAACAGTGGCCAGTTCCCAGGCCAGGTTGACCGCCATCGTGGTGGAACCGACGCCTCCGGCCAGACCGTGCACGACGAACAGCGCGCCTTCTTTTGATTCGCCCTGGGTCAACGGCGATGCCGTCTCGTGAACGACAACCGGATCGGGTTGGTTCATTCGGGCGATCGCTTCCTGCAGCTCGCCCTCGGGCAGGGGGTAGGGGACGAACTCATCCGCACCCTTGCGCAGCAGCTGATGCAGGGATGCCGGTGTGACATCTTCGGCGATCAGAACCACCTTGATCTTCTTTTCCTTGGCGCGGGTGATGATTTCGCCCATCAGCGACAGGTTGTCTTCATCTTCGCCATCAATTGCCAGAGCGACAAACTCCAGAGAATCAGCGTCAGGTTGGCTGAAAAAGGCCAGAGCTTCGGCAAAGCCCAAGTCGCCCCAGCGTTCCCCCAGTGCTGCTTCCATGTCCTCAATCAAAAGGTCGAAGTTCTGGACGTCACGGCTGATGGTGCAGGCCAGAATGCCATTTTTATCGTCTTGTGGCGATGCGCTCGTCATTAACACAATCCTCGTCGCGGGAGCAGGCAAACACAGTGGGCTTGAAGACCCGTCTGGTTCGCTCTTGCCCCAGTGCGGCCAGGATCGGCCGCAAGTCACCTAATTGTTGAAAATTTGGCTTGGAACTTAGGCAAGATTTGGGCGCAAAAGAACCAATTGTAGGGAACTGGGCGACGATGCCGCCCAGTTCCGGTTTATTGTTACTCGCTGGTGTCACCTAGGGCAGTGTCTTTACTCAGTTGGCTTGCGTAGGTCGCGCTTGCAACGTACTCGCGATAGATGACTTCCGCGTACTTCCCGTCCAAAATGAGCGGATTGCGATCCACAAAGCCGGACACTTCGGTCACAGTACGGCGGTTGCGGCGGTCCCTGTCCGGAGTGTCGATGAGAGGTCGCGATTTGCCAAATGACACGACGGCTTCAAGGCGGGAGCGCGAGATGCCCTGCCGCGTCAGGAACGCAACGGCTGCATCGGCGCGCCGCTGGCCCAATGCTTTGTTATACGACGTCGAACCAACTGCGTCGGTATGGCCGTACACGCGGAACCGTGCTTCGGGGAATTGTTTGATCCACGAGGCCTGCCGCAACAGAATCCGCTGAGCCGTTTCATCCAGCTGCGCACTATCGAAGGCAAAGTTGATCTGCGTCGGAACCTCGGCCGCGAATCGCTGACCGAGAATCTGTGCGTAGGTCAACTCACCATTCATGACCTGGAGGTTGTTGAGCGTCGCATTCCCGAACGCGCCTTGGTCGACTTCGTAACCGGCCTCACGCGTACATGCGGCGACAGCGACCGAAAGACCCAGTGTGATGATCCACTTCTGCATTGGTCTATCCTCCTATCAATCCAGAACGTAGCCGTAGGAGCTGCCAAAGTCCTGTTCGGCCACTTCCGAGGCTGCGCCGGCACCCGGGCGCGTTGTGCGACCGACTCGGCCGTTCACGAACAGATCAAACTCGCTGGGCGGCTTGACCCGATCTGTCGGCAAAGCCAGTGCCTCGCCACGTGTCGGGGATACCAGATGCGCGGTGATGATGATGACCAGCTCACTTTGCTGGCGCTGGTATTCCGCGCTGCGGAACAATGCACCCAGAACCGGAACATCACCGATCCATGGAAGCTGGCTGCTCAGGTCCGTGAAGTCATCCTGAATCAGGCCGGCAATCGCAAAGCTCTCACCGTCGCGCAGCTCGATCGTGGTGCTGGTTTGACGGGTGATAAAGCTGGGAACCGTATCGCCCTGAATTGTGAAGTTCGAGTTGTTGTCTATGCTCGAGACTGAAGTTGCCAGTTCAAGATTGATCAAATCGCCATCAACAACACGCGGGATAAAGTCGATCTCGACACCGAACGACTTGTATTCAATGGCAATCACGCCGAATTCCTGCGGCACCGGAATGGGAACTTCACCACCGGCAAGGAAGGTCGCTTCCTGACCCGACAGGGCGGAAAGATTGGGTTCTGCAAGGCTGCGGGCAAGCCCCTTGGCTTCCAGAGCCTCAAGCAGCAGGCGAACCTGCGTCGATCCGGCCCCAAACCCGAAAAGGATGGCACCTGTATTGGTCTGAACCAGAGGGATGTTGTTGTTCAAGGCATTGTTCAGCGCAGCTGCGGTGTTCAGGGTATTGAAACCGCCAGTCACGTCACCGCCGCCAAAACCAAGCGAGGCGGTTAGGCTTTTGGCCACCGAGCGGTTCATTTCAGCAAAGCGTACTTTCAGCATCACCTGCTGTACGCCACCGACCGACATCAGATTCGAAACCCGATCAGGCGCGTAGCGTTCGGCCAGTTCCAGTGCACGCTCCAGTTTCGCACTGCTGGAAACCACACCCGACAACACGATGCCGTCATTGGCGGTCCGAACCTCGATCGGCTCAGCCGGCAGGATCTGCCGCAGCCGCTCTTTGAACTCGGACACATCCGGAGAAACACGGACCCGAACATTTGCCAGCAGGTTGCCCGCGCCGTCAAACAGGGTCAGCGTGGTCAGGCCCGGTGTCTTGCCCAACACATAAATTGTGCGATCCGAAAGCGACGAGATGTCAGCGATGCCGGCATTGGCAATGCTGAGCTCGGCGAACGGTTCTTCGCTTTCCACGACAATCGCGCGGTTCATCGGAACGTTCAGCGTTTCCGCTGTGCCATTCTTCACCACGCGCAATGTTTCAGCCCAGGCCGTTTGGCCGACCGGACCAACTATTAGCGCCAACCCCAGCAGGGTCGCGCTGATCCAAGAACGTATTTTCATGTGACCTGCCTCTCCGATCACGCCTCGTTTTTTGGGTCTATTGCCCTATGCAGATTAACACTGCGCGAATTACGAATTTATTGCAATAATCAATGGTTTCCGGAATTTTCCTTATGTGGACAATGGGCAACATCCAAAACGAAACAAGCCGCGCACATGGCGCGGCTTGAGGTCGTAAATCTCTGATTTAACATCAGTTTGTGCAAGGGATCTCGCTCTGGACAGTTTCGGCGCCGCGCCGGATGTTGGTGTAGCACTTGCGTTCTTCGACCTGCACCGGAGCAGGGGCCGTTTCCTTGAGGTTCAGCAATTTGCGCTGGTCCACTTCAACCGCAGTTGCAACCGTGTCATCTTGCACGCCAACCAGAGCCAAAGACAAGCGACCAGTGTTTTGCGCTTGCGCCAATGCCGCGATCTGTTCCGGGGTCGCGGCAACGGTCACGGTACGTGCGATCGTTGCGCCTGCCAGGTCGGATCCGGCGATCTGGTCCACTGCTATCAGCTCGATGCTGGTTTGGATCAGGCGGGTGATTTCACCGCCGCCGCCCTCGAATTCTCGACTGACAGAACCGGTCCAATACACATCCACGCTGTCGCCTGGGCGAAGAAAGCCGGAAACGCCTGATGCAACGTCGACGCGGATGGCAAATGCGCGTTTACCTTTTTCAATACGGGAAATGAGGCCTGCTGTCTGGCCGGGATTGGTGACCTTGACTTGCATAAGCGCCTCGTCCTTTTCCATCGCTCTAAGAACGAATCGATCCCCTTTGGCGTCTTCCGGGAACAAAACAGCCATGTCCACAAAGCTGCCTTCAGGAATCGCGTCTTCGGGCCAGTTCACGATCCGGACGTCGTCTATGGCCAGAGGCTCGCCGTATTTCATGGCCCGATTGGAAACGATGACTCCGACGGTTGGCACCGATTTGACATTTGCCAGCGCATCCTGTGTGGCCTGGCGTTCACGGGCGAGCTGGTCCTGGTACTGAGCAATGTAGTCGCGGGCCATGTAGACCGCGCCTCCGGCCAAAGCCACCCCGGCAATCAGGACAAGTCCAAATACCAAACGCATTCGCGTCCCCTCGTTTTTTTCTATTTCGTTTTGGTCGCCGCAATAACTACGACAAAGATCAGTTTTGGATAAAGGTAGATTGTGTCGAAAAAGGGGACAATATTTGAATTATTTTGCCTCCGTAGTTTTTCAGACAATCAAAGGTCGCGCTGATCAGGAATCGGGCGTATCGAAATTTACGCTAATCTCGTCAGCGACATCGACAGTGCCCAAGGCTGCGCCGGATCTGGCATCCAGTTCTTTGACGGGCTGGCCAAAGTAAGCGTAAACGCTGGCACCGATGCCTACGATCGCGGCGGTCAATATGACCCAGTCAACAGTTACCGCCCCTTCTTCGTCCTTAATGAGTTTTCTGATTCTGTTCATCATGAAAGCGCCGGTTTTGGAGTTGCTGCAAAAGAAATGGGGCCATGCCTGAACAGGCAAGGCCCCATTTCGGAAATTCTCGGGTTAGACTGCGGTGTTATTAGCCGCCGGTGGTGGTGGTGCTGCCCTTCGGGGTCAGCGGAATTTCGCTGGCGACGTTCGAGGCCGAGGAGCTCAGGGTCGAGCCTACGGCGTCAGAGATTTTCTTTGTGCCGTTGCCAATCTGGGTGTATGCCACGGCGGCCAGACCAACGACAGCGGCGGTCAGAACAACCCAGTCAACAGTTACGGCGCCGTCTTCGTCTTTGCGGAAGTTCTTGATGAACTTGATCATGTTACGTCCCTCCTAAAGGATCAAAAAAGTCACTTAAACCTCGGTGTCTAACAGAGCTTTCTCTCTCAGTCCGCTCCCGACCGTCTCGGTATGGCATTATGTTTGCCTGTTAGGCGTGGCAGGAATTGGGCCAAACCCCGATTTTTTCATTCCGGACTTAACTTTTTGGTAGTTTTTTGGTTAAGGTATTGAAAATAAACATTTTAAAATTCACAATGGAAGACGCTCGGTGTTGTCGCCGATGCAAAATTGCGGCAAATGAGGCGAAATTGCCCCAATTCGGCGTGTTTTTCTGGCTTTTCAAAGGGATTTGCGGTTCAAACTGTTGAAAACAAAAAGCACGAGGCAGGCAAAATGAAACTCCGGGACGCAATGACCTGCGCCGGCATCTTGGCGTTAATGGTGTCAGCGCCAATGCCGGCCGCCGCAACCGAGGTTGAACCCAGGGGCGTATACAAAAGAGTGAAGGCACCAAAGCCCGGTACACGGCCCAAGGTGACTGTTCAGATATCGCCCGAGGAACATGCGGCAGCCCCCTATGCGCCCAGCACCGGGGCTGAGATTTCCATACCCGAAGCCGTGACGCGCACAGCAGTTGTTCCCCCGAGCGCTCCGGGCGCAGGGTCACAGAACAAGCCGGTCGGGTCCTACAAGGCCTTTTGGGACAAAATCTCGCCCGCGCTTTCAGCTTCGGGCGCAGGAAGGCTGAACGAGGCCATAAAAGCGCTGGCCACAACCAATGTGGCATCACCACGCCTGCAGACGCTCCAAAACATCGCGCAACAACAGGGGATCGAGATTCTGCGGTCGACGGTTGGAACAGAGGTTTCGCCCGCTCTGGTGCTGGCGGTGATTTCGGTGGAATCGGCGGGCCGTGCGGATGCGGTCAGCTCGGCCGGAGCGCAAGGGCTTATGCAATTGATGCCAGCCACCGCCAAGCGCTTTGGGGTGCAGGACAGTTTCCAGCCTTCTCAGAATATCTCGGGCGGTGTGAAATATCTGAACTGGCTGATGGAAGAGTTTGGCAATGATCCGATTCTGGTGCTGGCTGGATACAACGCGGGCGAAGGGGCCGTGCGCAAACATGGCGGCGTACCACCTTACGCAGAGACGCGGGACTATGTGCCCAAGGTGCTTGCGGCCTTCCAGATCGCCAAGGCTCTGTGCTCCACTCCACCCGAATTGATTTCGGACGGGTGTGTGTTTCAAACCCTGAACTGAAAAAGGCCCGCCGATCTCGGCGGGCCTTTTCGGTGATGGGGATCAGTTGACGATCCTGGCCTCGGTGGCCGAGCGGATTTCGTCTTCGGTCACGCCTTCGGCGATTTCAACGATCTTCAGGCCGCCTTCGACCACATCCAGAACACCGAGGTTGGTGATGATTCGATCCACCACCTTTTTACCGGTCAGCGGCAGGGTGCATTTCTGCAGCAGCTTGGACTTGCCGTGCTTGTTGGTGTGATCCATCACGACGATCACGCGGCCTACACCGGCCACAAGGTCCATCGCGCCGCCCATGCCTTTCACCAGCACGCCGGGAATCATCCAGTTGGCCAAGTCACCTTCCTCGTCCACTTCCATCGCGCCCAGAACGGCAGCGGCGATCTTGCCACCCCGGATCATGGCAAAGGATGTGGCACTGTCGAAATACGAGGTGCGCGACAGTTCGGTGATCGTCTGCTTGCCGGCGTTGATCAGGTCGGGGTCTTCCTCACCCTCGAACGGGAAGGGGCCCATGCCCAGCATACCGTTCTCGGATTGCAGGGTGATGTCCTTGTCACCCACATAGTTTGCCACCAGCGTCGGGATACCGATGCCGAGGTTCACATACATGCCGTCTTCCAGCTCTTGCGCCGCGCGGGCAGCCATCTGATTGCGGTCCCAGGGCATTATGCGTCCTCCTTCTTGCGGGTGGTGCGCTGTTCGATGCGCTTTTCGTGATCGCCCTGAATGATACGATGCACGTAAATACCGGGCAGGTGGATCTGGTCGGGGTCCAGCGAGCCGCGCGGGACGATTTCCTCAACCTCGGCCACGCAAATCTTGCCGCAGGTGGCGGCAGGCACGTTGAAGTTGCGGGCGGTCTTGCGGAAGATCAGGTTGCCGGTGTCATCAGCTTTCCACGCCTTGACGATCGCGAGATCGGCAAAGATGCCTTCTTCCATGATGTAGGTTTCGCCGTTGAAGTCCTTGTGCTCCTTGCCTTCAGCGATGACGGTGCCCACGCCGGTCTTGGTGTAGAAACCGGGGATACCGGCGCCACCAGCGCGCATACGCTCGGCCAGGGTACCTTGCGGGTTGAATTCCAGCTCCAACTCTCCGGCCAGGTACTGACGCATGAACTCGGCGTTTTCGCCGACATAGGAGCTGATCATTTTTTTGACCTGCTTGGTCTGCAGCAGGATACCGATGCCGAAATCATCAACGCCCGCGTTGTTCGAGGCAAAGGTCAGGTCCTGAGTACCGGATTCTTTAATCGCCTCCAGCAGCAATTCAGGGATGCCGCACAGGCCGAAACCGCCTGCTGCGATCATCATGCCATCCGTCAACACCCCGTCGAGTGCTTCGGTGGCATTGGCATAGATTTTCTTCATGGAAAACTCCCCCAATGACATGGTGATGGGCAGGTTGTGCCGCCACGTCACAGGGAAGTCAACGAATCCAAAGGGGTGGTGGTATTTCTACCTAGGTCGCCGCCTTCTTGGTGGTTTTCTTTGCGGCAGCCTTTTTCTTCGGTGCGGCCTTTTTCTTGGTGCCTTTCTTGGCCGCCCGTTCATTGACCAGTTCGATGGCCATTTCCTGGGTCACGTCCTCGGGCTTGATGTCTTTGGGGATAGTTGCGTTGACCTTTTCCCATTTCACGTATGGACCATACCGCCCGTCCAGAACCTGCATCGCGCCGCCATCGGGGTGTTCGCCCAGCTCTTTCAGCGGTTTCGCAGCGGCGCTCCGCCCGCGCCCGGGATTGGCGCGCTTTTCGGCCAGCATCTCAACGGCCCGGTTCATGCCGATTTCGAACACGTCATTGGGGTCTTTGACGTTGACGTAGACGGGTTTCGCCTCTTCCGGCAGTTGGTGCATGATATATGGCCCGAACCGTCCGAAATTCGAGCTGATCATGCCGCCCTCGGGGTGTTCACCGATCTGGCGGGGCAGGGACAACAGCGTCAGCGCCTTGTCCAGATCCATATCGTCCTTGCTCCAACCTCGGGGCAGGGAGGCGCGAGGGGGTTTTTTGTTCTCGGGCGTGGGCTCGCCTCGCTGCACGTAAGGCCCAAAGCGGCCGGATTTCAGCCAGATCTCATCGCCCGCATCCTCGCCCAGCAGTCGTTCATCCCCCTCTGCGCCTTCACCAGCGATGGGGCGGGTATAGGTGCATTCGGGATAGTTGCCGCAGCCGACAAACCCGCCGGTGCGCGAGGTTTTCAGGTGCAGCTGTCCAGTGCCGCATTTCGGGCAGATACGCGGATCAGATCCATCCTCACGCGGAGGATAGAGTTGGGGCGCCAGCGCCTCGTCCAGCTTGTCCAGCACTTCCGAGATACGCAGTTCAGACGTCTCGCCAATTGCGGCCGAGAAATCGCGCCAGAACTTGCCCAGCAAGTCCTTGTAGTCGCGGTCACCGGCGCTGACGTCGTCCAGCTGTTCTTCCAGGTTGGCGGTGAACTCATAGCCAACATATTGGCGGAAGAAATTCAGCAGGAAGATGGTGACGATCCGCCCTTTTTCCTCGGGGATCAACCGGTTTTTGTCCTTGCGCACATATTCCCGGTCCTGAATCGTGGTCACGATCGAGGCGTAGGTCGAGGGGCGCCCGATGCCCAACTCTTCCATCCGTTTGACCAAGGTAGCCTCGGTGTAACGCGGCGGCGGTTGGGTGTGGTGCTGCAAGGCCAGAACAGCCTCATTGTCGGACAGAATGGCGGCCTTGTCCTCGGCTTTGGCGAACTGATCCTTCAGCGAGGTTTTGGCAAACGGCGCCGGATCGCCCTGCATGATCTGCGGCAGGCGCTTTTCGTCGTCGTCAGCCACATCATCGCGGCCCTCTTCGTAAACGCGCATGAACCCATCGAACAGAACCACCTGGCCGGTGGCGCGCAGGCCGACCTGGCCATCCGCGCTGCCGATCTCGACCGTCGTGCGCTCCAACCGGGCAGCGGCCATCTGACAGGCGATGGTGCGCTTCCAGATCAGGTCATAGAGCTTGCGCTGATCCTCGTCCGTCACCTTCAGCGCTTTGGCATCGCGCGACATATCCGTGGGACGGATACATTCGTGCGCTTCCTGCGCGTTCTTGGCTTTGTTTTTGTACATCCGAGGGCTGTCGGGCACATATTCGTCGCCATAACGGTCCTTGATCGCATCCCGGGTGGCAGCTACGGCCTCGGGGGCCATATCGATGCCGTCTGTCCGCATATAGGTAATATACCCGGCCTCATAGAGCCGCTGCGCCACCTGCATCGCGTGACGTGCGCCCATGCCGAACTTGCGGCTGGCCTCTTGCTGCAAAGTCGAGGTCATGAACGGGGCGCTGGGGTTGCGGGCTGCTGGCTTCGCCTCGACCGACGTCACGCTCAGCGCGCGGCTAGTGATGGCCTGCACGGCCAGTTCCGCCTGCGTGGCATTCGCCAGGTCGTGTTTGTCGAGCTTCTTGCCAGCCAAGGTAACCAGACGCGCCTCGTAAGTCTGGCCACGCGGCGTTTCGAATAAGGCGCGTACTGACCAGTATTCGACCGGCTTGAACGCTTCGATCTCCATCTCGCGTTCGACGATCAGACGCAGGCAAACCGACTGCACTCGGCCCGCGGACTTCGCGCCGGGCAGTTTGCGCCACAGGACCGGAGACAGGTTGAACCCTACCAGATAATCCAGCGCGCGGCGGGCCAGATAGGCCTCGACCAAAGGCATATCGACGTCACGCGGGTTCTGCATCGCTTCGGTCACCGCGTCCTTGGTGATGGCGTTGAAGGTCACCCGGCTGACCGGCGTGTCCTTCTTGATCGAGCGACGTTTGGTCAGCGCCTCTTGCAGGTGCCAGCTGATTGCCTCGCCCTCGCGATCGGGGTCGGTGGCGAGGATCAGGGCGTTGTCTTCTTTCAGCGCGTCGGCGATGGCTTTGACATGTTTGCGGCTGTCATTTCCCACTTCCCATTTCATCGCAAATTCATGCTCGGGGTCGACCGATCCGTCCTTTGGGGGCAGGTCTCGCACATGGCCGTATGACGCCAAAACCGTGTAGTCGGAGCCAAGATACTTATTGATTGTCTTGGCTTTTGCTGGGGATTCTACAACAACTACAGGCATTTAAGGGAAAACCTCGCTCGACGAATTAGGCGCCTTCTATGATCGTGCAAAATGTGTAGGGCAAGAGCGAATTGTCAATGCGTTCCTTTAAAAACCGGAATTTGGCGGCGATTTCAGCGCGATAGAGGTGGAATTTTTAGCGTGTTCTGCGAACCGCATCGTCAAGCGGTCAGGGACAACAACCCGCCGGGCTGGCGCTGAATGCGCCCCTCCAGTTCCAGATCGACCAGAGCCGGGCCAATCTCACCCGCCGTGGCCGCGATGTCGCGGATCAGCTGGTCTTCGGCAATCGGTGACGGTCCCAGGCGGGCAAGTATATCAGCGTGAAGGGCTGTCCCCGTGGGGGCTGATTCCGCGGGCGCTGCGGGCGATGGAGCTTCGAACAAGTCCACCTGCTGCTGTGGCAATGCTTCGATCACGTCTTCTGCGGATCGAACCAGTGTGGCCCCGTCGCGGATCAGCAGGTTGCAACCAGCCGCGCGAGCATCGAAGGGGTGGCCGGGCACGGCCAGAACCTCACGCCCCTGATCCAGCGCATCGCGTGCGGTGATAAGGCTGCCGGACTTGGCAGCGGCCTCGACCACAACAACCGCCTGTGCCAACCCCGAGATGATCCTGTTGCGGCGCGGAAAGTGCCGGGCTTGTGGGGTCACGCCCATCGGCTGCTCGGACACGCGCAGCCCCGATTGGGCGATATTTCTGGCCAGATCGGTGTTTTCGGCGGGGTAGATTACGTCCACGCCGCCGGCCAAGACCGCCACGGTGCCCGTCTCCAGTGCGGCCATATGTGCAGAAGTGTCAATGCCACGCGCCAACCCGGACACGACGACATATCCCTGCTTTCCCAGATCGGTCGCCAACCCGCGCGCCATCCGCGCACCCAGCGAGGAACAGTTGCGCGCCCCGACCATCGCAATGCAGGGTTTGCGCAGCAATGACACATCGCCAATCGCCCACAGCATCGGCGGGGCGTCGGACAGATCGTTCAAAGCATCAGGAAAATCAGCGGTCCCAAGGCACAAAAGCCGCGCATTTGCGGCTTTTGCGGCCTTGAGTTCCGCCTCAATCACGCCGGGTGGGCAAATTTCATACCCTTCAATTCCGGCAGCGCGTGCCATATCAGGCAGCGCGGTCAGCGCGTTCTGCGCCGAGCCATGTTCCCGCAGCAGCCGACGAAATGTCGCCGGACCGACCTTGCGCGAGCGCAACAGACGAAGCCAGGAAAACCGATCCTCTTCCGTGGTGGGTGGGAGTGTGGGGTGATTGGAAGAAAGCTGCTCTTCGGTCATCCGTTGCTCCGTCTGATTGCAGAACTGGTTTACGGCTGCAGGGGTTAACAGCTTGTGAATCCCTTCAAATTATTCGGAAAATTTTCATGATTTAAATCGCGGCGCCCTGCACCGCATTGATTTACAACCGAAAAATAATTGCGCCCGCTTGGGGTGAATGCCAAGCGGACGCGGGAAAACAGAAATGCCGAAAGCGCGACGTTAACCGTGGCGGCCCCCCCGATTCTCTCTCAGGCCGCTGATCCGCCGATGGTCAGCCCATCCATCAGAACCGTAGGCTGCCCGACGCCGACCGGCACCCATTGACCGTCCTTGCCGCAGGTCCCCATGCCCGGATCAAGCGCCAAATCGTTACCCAACCCGCGAATACGGTTCAGTGCCGATGGACCGTCGCCAATCAGCGTCGCACCTTTGACCGGGGCACCGATCTTGCCGTTTTCGACGCGATAAGCCTCGGTGCAGGAGAATACGAACTTGCCGTTGGTGATATCCACTTGCCCGCCGCCAAAACCTACGGCCCAGATGCCGTCTTTAATATCAGCAACCAAAGAGGCAGGATCAGCGTCCCCGCCCAACATCACCGTATTGGTCATGCGCGGCATCGGCTTGTGGGCATAACTCTGCCGTCGGCCGTTTCCGGTGGGCGCGACCCCCATTAGGCGGGCGTTCTGACGGTCCTGCATGTAGCCGGTCAGGACACCATCCTCGATTAGCACAGTCCGCGAACTGGGCGTACCTTCGTCATCCACCGTGATCGACCCGCGCCGGTCCGCGATGGTGCCGTCATCCACCACCGTTACACCTTTGGACGCAATCTGTTGACCCATCAGCCCGGCAAAGGCCGAACTGCCTTTGCGGTTGAAATCGCCTTCCAGTCCGTGCCCGATGGCCTCGTGCAGCAGAATGCCGGGCCAGCCGGGGCCGAGCGCGACCTCCATCACACCGGCCGGGGCGGGGACGGCGTCCAGATTGACCAGCGCGATGCGCAGCGCCTCGCGCGCTTTGTCCTGCCAATCGGATGGATCAATCAGCCCGTCCAGACCAACGCGACCGCCACCCCCTGCCGAGCCGCTTTCGCGACGGCCGTTCTGTTCCACAATGACCGACACGTTCAGGCGGGTCATCGGGCGCACATCGCGCACCATCACGCCGTCTGGGCGCAGGATTTCGACTTCCTGAACCGCAGCAGCGATGGTGGCGCTGACCTGCACGACGCGGGGATCCAGGTCGCGGGAGAAGGCGTCGATCTCGCGCAGGGTTTCGATTTTTACCGGAAAGCTGGCAGATTCGATCGGGTCTTCGTCCGTATAAAGCCGCGAATTGGTGGCACGCGGTGCTTCGGCCAGCGTGCCGCCGCCTTCGCCAACCGCCAAACGTGCAGTTTCCGCCGCGCGTTTCAGCGCTGGAATCGAGACGTCGGTGGAATGGGCATATCCTGCAACCTCACCTTGAACGGCGCGCAGGCCGAATCCTTCGGACGCGTCATAGGACGCAGTCTTCAGGCGTCCGTCATCAAAGACCAGAGACTCGGATTTCCGCCGCTCGACGAACAGTTCTCCGTCCTCGGCCCCGGCAGTGGCAGACTGCAATACCGCAAGCGCTTCGTCCTGCGGAAGAGCGCTATCAAAGGGGCGAAACGGGTCGTTGGGCATCACTTGGGACCTTTCGGGTTTGATCCAGATCAAAAATAGCGTCTGTTTGACGCAAGCATTTTGCTTTATCTAACATTCGGAATATGGTTTTTAACTTTGCCAAAGACAACGGGAGAGGTGCGACCGATTCACACCTTTTCGACAGGGACGCAAAGATCAAACGATCAGGACAGAAAATGAAGAATGCTTTGATGCTTTCGGGGTTCATGACAGCCCTCTCCAGCCTTCCCGCCATGGCTCAGGAGCTTGAGATTATTGGTAAACCGGTTGACGGCGGCATGGGTTTCCAGCCCGCGGCCACCAGCCTTGCCGACGGGATTCAACGGCTGGACGGCATGATTCTGGTGATCATCACAGCGATCTGCCTGTTCGTTGGTGCCCTGCTGGTTTATTGCATCGTACGGTACAACCAGCGTGTGAATCCGACACCGGCGCGCTTCTCGCACTATACCCCGGTTGAGATCGCCTGGACCCTGGGTCCGATCCTGATTCTGGTCTTTATCGGTGCCTTCTCGCTGCCGGTTCTGTTCAAGCAGCAGGAGATTCCCGAAGGCGACGTTGTCATCAAGGTTGTGGGCAACCAGTGGTACTGGACCTATGAATATGTTGATCACGATTTTGCATTCGACAGCTATTTGCTGGGGCACCCGGCTACGCTGGACGAAGGAGCTCGCCCGGCAGATGCTGACGTAACACCGTTTGTTCTGGATGATGCAATGCGCGCCAAGCTGGCTGACGCAGGTTACAGCGATGACGAATGGCTGCTGGCCACCGACACGGCCGTTGTCGTACCGGTCGGCAAGATCGTCGTCATGCAGGTCACCGCATCCGACGTGATCCACTCGTGGGCCATTCCTTCCTTCGGTGTGAAGCAGGACGGTGTGCCCGGACGTCTGGCCGAGCTGTGGTTCCAGGCTAACAAGGAAGGCGTCTATTTCGGCCAGTGCTCGGAACTGTGCGGCAAGGATCACGCCTATATGCCGATCACCGTCAAAGTGGTCAGCGAAGAGGCGTATGAGCAGTGGCTGCAGGGCGCTCAGGAACAGTATGCAGGTCAGCCTGCGGCCTATCAGGTTGCCTCGAACTAAGCCCGAAAAGGCCTAGACCAACACAAGCAGGCTGCGCGGTGATCGCGCAGCTTTCGCCTCAGAAGGACCGGATATGAGCGACGCAAGCATCAATGCCAGCACCGTGACCGCGCAAACCCGCGCGGACGAGGCCAGCTTTGGCGACTATTTCGCCCTGCTGAAGCCGCGTGTGATGTCGCTGGTGGTGTTTACCGCTCTGGTCGGTCTGCTGGCCGCTCCGGTGCCGGTCCATCCCTTCGTCGGCTTCTGCGCAATCCTGTTCATTGCCATTGGCGGGGGCGCGTCGGGCGCCCTGAACATGTGGTGGGATGCGGATATCGACAAGGTGATGAAACGCACCAAGCGCCGCCCGATTCCGTCCGGCAAGGTGGAAGAGGGCGAAGCTCTGGCGATCGGGCTGGCGCTGTCCGGCCTGTCCGTGATCATGCTGGGGTTGGCGACGAACTGGTTTGCCGGTGCGTTTCTGGCCTTTACCATCTTTTTCTATGTTGTCGTCTACACGATGTGGCTGAAGCGTTCGACGCCGCAGAACATCGTGATCGGCGGCGCGGCCGGGGCTTTCCCGCCGGTGATCGGTTGGGTTGCCGCCACAGGGTCGATGACGCTTGAGCCGTGGCTGATGTTCGCCCTGACCTTCATGTGGACCCCGCCGCATTTCTGGGCGCTGGCGCTGTTCATGCGCTCGGATTACGACGATGCAGGTGTGCCGATGCTGACCGTAACCCACGGCCGCCGCGCAACCCGCTGGCATATCCTGATCTATACCGCGCTGCTGGCGCTGCTGGCTGTTGGCACTGCGTTCTCGGGCATTGGTGGGCCGATCTACCTGACCGTTGCGGTGGTGATGAACGCCCTATTCCTGCGTGGGGCATGGCAGATCTCGCGACGGACCGAGGACGATGCAGAGGCGGACAACTTCAAGGTCGAGCGCTCTTTCTTCAAGCTGTCGCTGCTCTATCTTTTCCTGCACTTCGGTGCAATTCTGACCGAAGCGTTGTTGAAACCCTATGGCTTGGGAGGGTGGTCATGAGCCTGCGTAAAAGTCACGAGCTGCACGAACGCCGCTTTAGCCGCAATCTGGGGGTCGGCCTGACATTGGCGGCTTTCATCGTGATCATCTTCGGCCTGACCATCGTTAAGGTTTCGGGCACGAGCATGGGTGTACCCGCACAGGAGGTGCAGAACTGATGGCATTGACCGGTCCGCAGAAAACGGTTGCGCAGACGGTGGGTGTGGTTGTCCTGATGGGCAGCCTGGCCTGGGCTGCGGTGCCATTCTACGACTGGTTCTGTCGTGTCACCGGGTTTGGTGGCACCACCGGCGTGGCTGCGCAAGCGCCCGAAGAAATTCTGGACCGCACAGTGACCGTCCGCTTTGACGCCTCGAAAGCCAAGGGCATGGCTTGGGAGTTCAAGCCGGTCGAGCGTGAGATGGAAGTGCGCATCGGCGAGACCGGGCTGGCATTCTATGAGGCCTACAACCCGACCGACCGCCCGATTGCCGGGCAGGCGTCTTACAACGTCGCGCCTTATTCTGCCGGCGGGTATTTCCAGAAAATCGCCTGTTTCTGCTTTGAAGAGCAGGTGCTGCAACCCGGGGAACGGGTTCAGATGCCGGTGAGCTTCTTCGTCGATCCCGAAATGGTCGAGGATTTGGAAGCCAAATATGTGCATACGATCACTCTGTCGTATACATTCTACGAAATAGACCTGCCCGAGGGCTACGCCGCTCTTGAAACGCAGGCAGATACAAACACGAACTAACGCCTGTAGGTGAGGGACGCTGATGGCACACGCTAAAAACCACGATTATCACATTCTGACCCCGTCGATCTGGCCGCTTTTCGGCGCGGTCGGCGGTTTTGTGATGCTGTTCGGAGCTGTCCTCTGGATGCACGGCATCACCTCGTTCATGTTCTGGATGGGGCTGGTGGCTGTTCTTTACACCATGTTCGCCTGGTGGTCCGAAGTGGTGGCCGAAAGCCGCGCCGGGGATCACACGCCGGTTGTCCGTATTGGCCTGCGCTACGGTTTCATTCTGTTCGTGATGTCCGAGGTGATGTTCTTCTTCGCCTGGTTCTGGTCGTTCTTCAAACATCGCATGTACCCGATGTACGACTATGCAGGCACCGAGTACATCCAACCGGATATCCATGCGGTTGACCCGTTCCATCTGCCGCTGATCAACACGCTGGTTCTGTTGCTGTCGGGCTGTGCAATCACCTGGGCGCACCATGCTCTGGTCCACAACAATGACCGCAGGGCGCTGGTGCAGGGTCTGGCCATCGGTATTGCGCTGGGCATCGCATTTACCTTCCTGCAGGGGTTTGAGTATTTTGAACTGCTGGCCCATGACGGTTGGAAATTCGGTGGCGACCAGTTCTATTCGAACTTCTTCATGGCAACCGGTTTCCACGGTGCTCACGTGATCATCGGGACGATCTTCCTGTCTGTTTGTCTGATCCGGGCGCTGCGCGGTGACTTTACCCCTGAAAAGCACGTCGGCTTCGAGGCCGCGGCCTGGTATTGGCACTTCGTGGACGTTGTCTGGCTGTTCCTGTTCTTCGCAGTTTACATCTGGGGTCAGGCCCCGCTGATGTAACGCCGGTCAGGCTGTTCAATTGCAAAAGCCGCCCTTTGGGGCGGCTTTTTCTCGATCAGGGCGCAAGATTGCGCCCGATACAATTGCGTGGTTGCAATTCGGTCCGCGTGCCCCTTAACAAGACGCCGGTTCCGGCTTTGCAATATGGTCTATAAATGCGCCGCATTCTCTTTTTGCTGATCTTCGGTCTTGCCGGTCTGGGCGTGCTGGTCTGGCTGGGCCTTTGGCAGGTGCAGAGGCTGGCGTGGAAGCAGGATGTGCTGGCCGAGATCGAGGCGCGTATCGCAGCTGAGCCGATTGACCTGCCCCAGACGGTTTCGGAGGAAGACGACAAGTTTCTTCCCGTGACGGTGGTCGGAGACATGGAGCCGGGGGAAATTCACGTACTGGTTTCGGTCAAGCAGGTCGGGGCAGGGTATCGGATCATCCAGTCCTTCAGCATTGAAGATCGGACCATTCTTGTTGACCGGGGCTTTGTGCCGACGACGGCTAAGCAGGCTGATCGCCTGACGGGTCCAATGGAGGTCACGGGCAATCTGCATTGGCCGGATGAGATCGACAGCTATACCCCCGAACCCGATATCGAGGACAACATCTGGTTTGCCCGGGACGTGCCCAATCTGGCGGCTGCGCTGGGGGCAGAGCCCGTTTTGCTGATCGCCCGTTCGGAAACCGACCCGGGGGTGACGCCTCTGCCGGTGGATACGGCGGGCATTCCCAACGATCACTTGCAATATGCAATCACATGGTTTGGTCTGGCTCTGGTCTGGGCCGCGATGACCGGTTATTTCCTGTGGCGCAACCGCGCCCCTTCTGAAAGTGAAGAGCAATGAAATACATCTCGACCCGTGGCCAAGCGCCTGAACTGACCTTTGAAGAGGCGATGCTGACCGGGCTGGCCCGTGACGGCGGCCTGTACCTGCCCGCTGAGATCCCGGTGATGTCGCAGGATGAAATCGCAGCGCTCGCCGGTCTGCCCTATGAGGAAATCGCCTTTCGGGTGATGTGGCCCTATGTCAGCGGCTCGTTCGCTGAGGATGAGTTCAAGGCGATCATCGCCCGCGCCTACGAGGGGTTCGGCCACGACGCCCGCGCGCCGTTGAAGCAACTGAACGAGAACCACTTCCTGCTGGAGCTGTTCCATGGGCCGACGCTGGCCTTCAAGGATTTTGCGATGCAGTTGATCGGCCAGCTGTTCCAGGTGGCTTTGAAACGGCGCGGGGATCGCGTGACCATCGTCGGGGCGACCAGCGGTGACACGGGCTCGGCCGCTATCGAGGCGTTCCGGGGGCTGGACGCGGTTGATGTATTCATCCTATTCCCGCATGGCCGCGTGTCCGAGGTGCAGCGCCGTCAGATGACGACGCCCGCTGACAGCAATGTTCATGCGCTGGCCGTGGATGGGGATTTCGACGATTGCCAGGCCGCGTTGAAGGACATGTTCAACGATTTCGACTTCCGCGATGGTGTGAAGCTGGCTGGCGTGAACTCGATCAACTTCGCGCGGGTTCTGGCGCAGATCGTGTACTACTTCTCGGCCGCTGTCAGCCTCGGTGCGCCGCATCGCAAGGTCAGTTTCACCGTGCCCACCGGCAATTTCGGCGACATCTTTGCGGGCTATCTGGCCAAACGCATGGGGCTGCCCATCGACCGTCTGGTCGTGGCGACCAACCAGAACGACATTCTGCACCGCTGCCTGTCGGGTGAGGGGTATTTCAAGGGCGACACCATCCCCTCGATCAGCCCGTCGATGGATATTCAGGTCAGCTCGAACTTTGAGCGTGCGCTGTATTACGCCTATGGCGAGGATGGCGGCGCCGTTGCGCAGTTGATGGACGAATTGAAGAATGGCGGTTTCAACGTCAGTCAGGGCGCAATGGAAGCGCTGCGCGAGAGTTTTGACTCGGGTCGCGTGTCCGAAGACGAAACGCTGGCGACGATCAAGCACACTCTGGCCCATAGTGCCGAACTGGTCTGCCCGCATACGGCAGTTGGCATCAAGGTCGCCGAAGAACAGCGTGCAGTGGCGGTTCCGATGATCACGCTGGCCACCGCACACCCGGCGAAATTCCCGGCAGCGGTCGAGAAGGCAAGCGGCGAACATCCGCCTCTTCCATCCCGCATGTCTGATCTGTATGAACGTCCGGAACGGGTGACCCGCATTGCCAACGATCTGGGCGCCCTTGAGGATCATATCAGAAGGCATATTGCTGAGTGACAGTCAGACAAGACCAACTGAAGAACGGCTTTCGTATCGTCAGTGAAAATATGCCGGGGCTGCAATCGGCGGCCATCGGTATCTGGGTAACCGCCGGCGGGCGGCATGAGCGGATCGAGCAGAACGGTATCGCGCATTTCCTTGAGCATATGGCTTTCAAGGGAACCGAGCGTCGTTCTGCGCTGCAAATCGCCGAGGCGATCGAGGATGTGGGTGGGTACATCAACGCCTACACCTCGCGCGAGGTGACGGCCTACTATGCGCGTGTTCTGAAGGACGACGTGGCGCTGGCGATGGATGTGATCGGCGATATCGTTCTGAACCCGGTTTTCGACCCGCGAGAGATTGAGGTCGAGCGCGGCGTGATCCTGCAAGAGATCGGGCAGGCCTATGACACGCCTGACGACGTGATCTTTGACTGGCTGCAGGAGCAAAGCTATCACGACCAGCCGTTGGGCCGCACCATTCTTGGCCCGACCGAGCGTGTGAGTGCTTTCTCGCGTGAGGACCTGTCGGGATTCGTGGCCGAGCATTATGGCCCCGAGCAGATGATCTTGTCTGCGGCGGGTGCCGTGGATCACGATGCGCTGATGAAAATGGCCGAACAGATGTTTGGTCATCTGCAACCGCGTAAAGGTTTGATCCCCGAAGCGGCGCGATTTACCGGCGGTGAAGCGCGGCAGGAGAAAGAACTGGAACAGGCTCATTTCGCGCTAGCGCTGGAAAGCCCCGGCTATCGTGATGATGCGATCTATACGGCGCAGATTTATTCCACCGCTCTGGGCGGCGGCATGTCCTCGCGCCTGTTTCAGGAAGTGCGGGAAACGCGCGGGCTCTGCTATACGATCTTCGCGCAGACCGGGGCCTATGCCGATACAGGGACGACCACGATTTATGCCGGAACCTCGGCCGAACAGGTCGCGGAACTGGCCACCATCACTATCGATGAGATGAAACGCGCTGCCGAGGACATGAGCCCGGAAGAGGTCGCCCGTGCGCGCGCCCAGATGAAAGCCGGGATGCTGATGGGGCTGGAAAGCCCCTCGAACCGGGCGGAACGTCTGGCGCGGCTGGTTCAGATTTGGGGCCGGGTCCCCTCGCTTGAAGATACCGTCGCCAAGATCAATGCGGTCAGCACCGAAGACGTGCGCGCCTTTGCCGAAGACATGGCCGTCAAGGCCCCGGCGGCGCTGGCGCTTTATGGTCCGGTCTCGGGCGCGCCCACCTTGGCGGAACTGCAGGAGAGGCGTGCGGCGTGATGCTTCTGGGCAGACGCAAGCTGAAACTCGAAACCGAGCGCCTGAGCTTGCGCCCGCCGGTGCATTCCGACTTCAACGACTGGGCGGCGCTGCGGCGTTCCTCCAAAGAATACCTGACCCCGTGGGAGCCGGTCTGGGCCAAGGATCACCTGAGCCGCAAGTCCTTCACCAACCGGGTCTATTGGGCGCAGCGATCGGTTTCCAGCGGCACGGCGATCCCTCTGTTCCTGTTCCGCCGCACGGACGATGTGCTGGTTGGGGCAATCACACTCGACAACGTCCGTCGCGGCCCTGCGCAGGCGGGGACGCTGGGCTATTGGACCGGTGAGGCCTTCGCCCGGAACGGCTTTATGCGCGAGGCGATCGGCGCCGTGGTGCACCACGCCTTTACCCGCCTGGACCTGAGCCGGATCGAGGCCGCCTGCCTGCCCGAAAACAAGCCCTCACGCGGGTTGCTGGAAAGCTCGGGGTTCAAATACGAGGGCGTGGCGCAGTCTTATCTGCAGATCAACGGACGCTGGCGTACGCATGTCTTGTACGCAAGCCTGCGGTCGGACCGGCGAGGAAAGACCGACGCGGGGTAGGGGGCTCTGCAGCCGCCGCGGCAGGCCGCGACTCCCGCGGGATATTTATTGCCAGATGAACAAAGGGCATGACTTGGGGGTGTTCTGCGCTACACTTCCGACATGCGCTGGATTGTTGCGGCATTGATGGTAATCTCGGGCGGGGCCGCAGCGCAGGAGCGACGGCCGAGCCATTGTATCGCCATCGCGGATGCTGCGCCTGGTATCGAGTATGTTCACAAGGCCGCCTGGCAAGACCCGATCCCGGACTACTCGGTGCGGATCAGCTATATCGCGCATGCTTCGTTTCTGATCCAGACACAGGGCGGGTTGAATGCGGTGACCGATTTCACCGGCTTCATTGGCAGCGCTGA
Organism: Ruegeria sp. CG11; assembly: GCF_056537245.1. Lineage (NCBI taxonomy): Bacteria > Pseudomonadati > Pseudomonadota > Alphaproteobacteria > Rhodobacterales > Roseobacteraceae > Ruegeria > Ruegeria sp. CG11. The sequence goes on along the minus strand of NZ_JBQFRE010000002.1, from coordinate 206,063 downwards.
TCTGATCCCTGACGTGGTCACCATGAATCACGCGCACAGTACTCATTGGACGGCCCATCCCGACCCGGCCATTCCGCATGTTTTACCCGGTTGGGGAGAGTTCGGGCAGGGAATTGAGCATCACCTCGATCTGGGCGAGATGTTGGTGCGCAATGTCTCGACCGATATCCGATCCCCCTATGGCGGGGTCGAAGAACGCGGCAATTCGATCTTTGTGTTTGAAATTGAAGGCCTGTGCATCGGTCATCTCGGCCACCTGCACCACGTGCCTTCGGACGAACAGTTCGCGGCCTTGGGGCGGCTGGATGTGGTGATGGCTGCGGTGGATGGCGGTACGACCATGCCTCTGCCCGACATGATCTCGGTTTTGAAGCGGTTGAAAAGCTCGGTCATCATACCGATGCACTGGTTTTCCGGCTTTTCGCTGGATCGGTTTCTGGTCGATATCCGAAATGATTTTCCGGTCGAACGTGACGGTGTCTCGGAACTGGTTGTTTCGCTGCAGACACTGCCGGATCGGCCCACGGTCGTGGTGCTGGAGCCGCGCTATCTGATTGAATTGGAATAGGGCTTGTGGGGACAGGGCCGCTTGGGCAAGGAATAGGTATGACACTGAATCCTGCCGATGAGACCCTTGCCAACCTGATCCGGGCCGACTTGGGCGACGATATCCTGCGCCCTGTCACCGATCGCTACCTGGAAGAACCGCGCCGCCGATTTTCCGGACATGCGGGGTTGCTCGCTCTGCCGCGAACGGTTGAGGAGGTGTTGGCGCTGGTGCGGCTGGCCTCGGACGCGCGGGTGCCTGTGGTTCCCTACGGTGGGGGCACCGGGCTGGTCGGCGGGCAGGTCATGCCCGACGGGCCTGCGCCGCTATTGATCTCGCTCGAGCGGATGACGGCGATCCGTGCGGTGTATCCGACTGAGAATATTCTGATCGCTGAGGCGGGCGCGATTCTGGCTGATGTGCAGGCCGCCGCTGAGGATGCCAACCGGCTGTTCCCGCTGGCGTTGGCGGCGCAGGGGTCGTGCCGGATCGGTGGCAACCTCGCCACCAATGCGGGCGGGGTGAATGTGCTGCGCTATGGCAATGCGCGTGATCTGTGTCTGGGGCTTGAGGCGGTTTTACCGAATGGTGAGATTTGGCATGGGCTCAGCCGGTTGCGCAAGGACAACACCGGCTATGACCTGCGCGACCTTCTGGTCGGCTCCGAGGGCACGCTGGGGATCATCACGGCGGCGTCGCTGCATCTGTTTCCGCGACCCGATGCGGTGGGGACTGCGATGGTGCAGGTCGCCTCGCCGCAAGCGGCGATCGAGTTGCTGGCGCTGGCACGGGATCAGTTGGGGGACGGGATCAGCACATTTGAACTGATCCACCGGCAAGGTCTGCAGTTCCTGACTGAGGTGCTGCCGGATGTGCGACAACCCTTTACGACCCAGCCCGAATGGTGCGTGCTCATCGAATTGGGGCTGTTTTCCGGGCAATCACCGTCAGAGGCACTGGAAACGCTCTACGCCGCAGCGAACGAGGCTGGCCTCGTTGACGATGCGGTCATCGCGCAGAGCGAGGCGCAGCGCATGGACCTCTGGGCCGTTCGCGAGCGCATCCCCGAGGCGAACCGCTTGATCGGGTCGGTGTCGAGCCACGACATTTCGGTCCCGATCTCGCGAATTCCTGAGTTTATTGTTCGCGGCGCCGAGGTGGTGGCGGCGCTTGGCCCGTTCCGTATCAACTGCTTTGGGCATCTGGGGGACGGCAATCTGCATTACAACGTGTTCCCGCCGCTTGGTCATGACCGCTCGGAGTTCGATGGGCAAAGGCAGGCTGTAAAACACGCTGTGCATGACCTGGTTCACGCGTTTGACGGTTCTGTCAGTGCCGAGCACGGGGTCGGGCGGCTCAAGACCGGCGATCTGGAAAGATATGGGGATGCGACAAAGCTGGCGGCCATGCGCGCCATCAAAACCGCGCTAGACCCTTTGGGGATCATGAATCCGGGCGCGGTTTTGAGGTAAAGACGCGGCCCTTGGATGTGTCGGGCCGCGACGGGGCGATTATGAGCCCGGCAGGATGACCTTGTCGATGACGTGGATCACGCCGTTCGAAGTCTCAATATCCGCCTGAACAACGTTAGCATCATTCACCATTACACCGTTGTCCAGATCGATAGTGATATCTCCACCCTGAACCGTGGCGGCTGTCATGTCGTCTGACAAATCACCCGACATCACTTTGCCCGGCACCACATGATAGGTCAGAACCGCGACCAACTGATCCTTGTTCTCGGGCATCAGGAGTGTTTCCACTGTGCCTTCTGGCAGGGCGGCAAACGCCTCGTCCGTGGGGGCGAAGACGGTGAATGGGCCCTCGCCTTTCAGCGTGTCCACCAGATCAGCGGCCTGAACAGCGGCAACGAGGGTTTCAAAGCTGCCAGCACCGACAGCGGTGTCAACAATGTCTTTGTTGTCGCCAGCAAAGGCGGTAGGGGCAAGCAGAGCGCTGGTCACGCCAGCAATAGCGAGTTTGCGAAACATGATACAATTCCCTTGTTCGAATGCCTCATCCGGCATCAACAGGGGTACGGATGACCCTCGCAAAAAGATCACTGAATGTGTCTATGGGATCGGGTTGATATTGGGCTTCATCGCGCTAAGCCTGAGCCTGCCCGGTTTTCCACTCACAATCTTGTGAACGCAGGGCGCTTACAGCCCTTCGAACTCGCACAGAATATGTACGTCCATGCCCATCTCTTCCAGCACCTTGCGACCGCCCAGTTCCGGCAGGTCGATGATGAAGGAGCACGAGACGATCTCACCGCCCAGCCGCTCGATCAGCTTGATCCCGGCGGCGGCGGTGCCCCCGGTGGCCAACAGGTCATCGACGACCAGGATTTTCTCGCCCGGTTGGATGGCGTCATCGTGGATCTCCACGATGGCCTCGCCGTATTCCAGCTTATAATCTTGGCTGATCGTGGTGCCGGGCAGCTTGCCCTTTTTGCGGATCGGGACAAAGCCGACGCTCAGTTGGTGGGCAATCGCGCCGCCAAGGATGAAACCGCGGGCCTCAAGGCCGACGACCTTGTCGATCTGTTCTCCCGCATAGGGGTGCAGCATCTGGTCGATCGCCATACGGAACCCGCGCGGATCGGCGAACAGGGTGGTGACGTCCCGGAACATGATCCCTTCATGCGGGAAATCAACGATGGTTCGGATGTAATCCTTGACCGACTTGTTTCTGGACATGGCCAACCCCTTTGGCGTCAAAACACGCGGGCGTGTTTGGCCCATTGGGGTCAGCCTTGCAAGGAAAGATTACCGCCGCCTTACTTGCGACGTTGCGAAACAGAGTTCGGCAGGCTTTTGTACCGATAGAGCGCGGCAGGCAGCCACGAAAGATGCGGTTTGCGCCAGTTGCGCTGGTCTCGCAAAAGAAATGCCTGAGCAGCATGAAGGTTCATTGCCATATTCCTTTTTTATTGTTAGGTGCTCGATAACTACAATTTCTATGCGATGTATATACATTGCATCGCTTGGAGAATCAAGTGTTCGACGGGGAAAAGAACGTGTCAAAGAAAGACGGAAAAGGTTCTACCAAGAAAAACAGTCAGTTGGTCTTGCGTCTGGACAAGGATGAGCGCGACGCTTTTGTCGAACTTTGCAAGGAACTGGATACCTCAGCCGCACGGGAAATCCGACGGTTCATCCGTGGTTTCATGAAGGAACACGCTGAGGATTGATCCTCAGGCCGGGCGGCGCAGGACGGCGGTCGCAACCCCCATTCCGATCAACGTCAGCCCTCCGAACCGGGTCATCGCGGTGATGACACTGGCACGTCCGATCATCCGGCGCAGCCTGTCCGCCAGCAGCGCATAGGCCAGCGCGTTCAGCCAGGCGAGGCCGACGAAGGTAGCGATCAGGATGGCGAATTGTGGGCCCAAAGGGTCCGCCGGGCGCAGAAACTGCGGCACGAAGGCAATGAAGAACGCGATGGATTTCGGGTTCAGCGCAGTGACGGCGGCGGCGTGGCCAAAGACACTGTGGGCGGTGACGTCGCGGCCGGTTTCCACTGTCTGCAATCCGCCCGAAGGCGCACTGCGCAACAATTTGAGGCCCAGCCACACCAGATAGGCCGCACCCACCCATTTCAAAACGGAAAACAACGTCGCCGAGGCCAGTACCAGCGCGCCCAAGCCCAGCAGCGATGCGGTCATGGCCACGAGATCCCCCACCGCGACCCCGGAGGCCGAGGCCACGGCAACACTGCGACCTTTCGACAGGGCATAGCTGAGCACCAGCAGTACGGTCGGTCCGGGGATCAGCAGCAAGGCGGTTGATGCGGCCACAAAGGCCAGCCAAAGGTCGATGGACATGGGGGTTCCTGTGTTTATCTTCTCACCAAGCCCCGATGCGGCGGCAACGTCAAGCCCTTCGTGGATTGCTTAGGTTTCTGTTTCAGGTGAACTCACAGAGAGTATCAAGGTGCGTGTCCAGATGAACCGTCTAATAAAAAGTCCGAGCCGTGCAGGTTAAAGATTGAATTAAGGCTTGTGCATCTTCCTTGAAACTCGCACCCGGTTTCCCAAACTAAGAGGCACCAGGGGATCGGAGGCGAAAAATGACGCAGCTACATCCAGATCACATCGGAACATTTTCGAAACCCGCCCGGTCGAGAGCCTGGCCGGTAAGGCGTGTGTTGATCCTCTTGGTCCTGATCGGGGGTGCGCTATACGCCGGGATACTTGGGTATATGTACGCAAACCAGAACGCGCTGCTGTACAAACCGTCCGGGGAACTGCCCGATCCCAGGGCTGTTGGGCTGGCCGATGTGGATGTGATCTCGGTTCCCATGTCCGACGGCGTGGTGCTGACCGCATGGTCCGCTCCGCCGGCCATCGAGGACGCACCGACGGTTCTGTTCTTTCATGGTCAAAGCGGCAATCTGGGCGACCGGGCCGATCGTATGCGCGAAATCCTCAACAGCGGTTTTGGCCTTCTTGCGCCCAGCTATCGCGGTTTCCCAGGCAGCGAGGGCGAGCCCTCGGAACTGGCATTGATCTCGGATGGGCTGCAGTTGTTCGACCGGTTGGAGGCTGAAGGCGCCGAAATCGTCCTGCACGGCCAGAGCCTCGGGACGGGTGTTGCGGCTGCGGTGGCCGAAGAGCGCCCCAACGCGCAGTTGCTTGTGCTTGAGGCGCCGTTTACCGCCACCGTGGATGTGGCAGCCGAGCGCTATCCGTTCCTGCCGGTCTCCGCCCTGATGAGGGATCAGTTCGCCACCCGTGACTTGATCGACAGCATCACTGTGCCGACCCTGATTTTCCACGGGACCGAGGACGAGACCATCCCGTTGCATCATGGTGAGGCGCTCGCGGCGATGTCAGGGGACACCGCCCAGTTGCACGTTATCCCCGGCGGAACCCATAACGACCTCTGGTCGCATGGGCTTTGGGCCGAGGTGCAAGGCGCGCTGGGGCAATAGCCAGATCAGAGAATCCGACCGGCAACCGCATCCAATTTGGCCAGCAACGCTGGGTCGCGTTTTTCCGGTGCAGTCAGGATGGCGTATTCCAGCGCGCGGTCGCAGCCATGCGGGCAGGGTGCGCGCTCGGCTCCCAACAGATCGGGCAGGCCTTTAACCAGAGCCCGGCCTTTCTCGGCATTGCCGGTCAGAGTGGCAATGATGGCGGCCACGTCGACCTCTCCGTGGTCAGGATGCCAGCTGTCGTAATCGGTGACCATGGCGATCGAGGCATAACAAAGCTCAGCTTCGCGGGCGAGTTTCGCTTCGGGCATGTTGGTCATGCCTATCACGTCGCAGCCCCATTGTTCGCGGTACATCTTGGACTCGGCCAAGGACGAGAACTGCGGTCCTTCCATAGCCAGATAGGTTCCGCCGCGGTGAATGGTGATACCCGCCGCCTTGCCCGCGGTTTCACAGGCGTCCGACAGACGTGGGCAGGTTGGATGGGCGACGCTGACATGGGCAACGCAACCGGTGCCGAAAAAGCTCTTTTCACGCGCGAATGTCCTATCGATGAACTGATCGACGATCACGAAATCCCCCGGTGCCATATGCTCGCGGAATGACCCACAGGCAGATACCGAGATCGCATCCGTTACCCCCAGCCGTTTCAGCGCGTCGATATTGGCGCGATAGGGCACCTCGGTCGGCGAATGCACATGACCGCGCCCGTGACGCGGCAGGAAGGCCATGGCCACGCCATTCAGCGTTCCGGTCAGGATTTGGTCCGAAGGATCGCCCCACGGGGTTTCCACCGTGACCCACTCCGCGTTCTCCAGCCCGTCGATCTCGTAAATACCTGATCCACCGATGATGGCGATTTTGGTCTGGGTCATGGCTGCTCTCCGCATGAAAAAATCCGTTGAGGAATTTCTGCGGGGCGGCAGAGGATTTGGCAAGTGGCTTCAACGGTTTGTGTTGGGTACTGGTTCGGTATGCGCCTTGTGCATACCAGGGTCCCGCCTGACGCGGTATCTCCGGCGGGGTTTGACCGCTACAAGGCCCCTTTCGCGCGAACAAAACAGACCGACAGGACCGTCCCATGCCCCGAGCCATGCTGGCAAGCTTTGCCAATCGTATAGCCAAGCCCGATTTGCGTTGGGTGCCGGACGAGGGGTTGACCGCCTCGCGTCTGCGGATCGAGCTGCTGTCCGGTCTGACCGTGGCGCTGGCACTGGTTCCTGAGGCGGTGGCTTTTGCCTTTGTTGCTGGGGTGCATCCGCTGGTCGGTCTCTACGCGGCCTTCATGGTCGGTCTGATTACCGCGCTGATTGGCGGCCGTCCGGGCATGATTTCGGGCGCAACCGGGGCGTTGGCCGTGGTGATGGTGGCGCTGGTCGCTGAACATGGGGTCGAATACCTGTTCGCAACCGTAGTGCTGATGGGCATCCTGCAGGTGATTGCCGGGGCTATGCACTGGGGTCGCTTCATCCGTCTGGTGCCGCATCCGGTGATGCTGGGCTTTGTGAACGGTCTGGCGATTGTGATTTTCCTGGCGCAGATGGGGCAGTTCAAGGTGCCGGGCACCATGGAAAATACCGGCCACGGCGTAGGTGGCGGTGAATGGCTCTCGGGCATGCAGCTCTATACCATGCTGGGGCTGGTAGCGCTGACCATGGCGGTGATCTGGGTCATGCCGCGTATCACGCGCATCGTTCCTGCGCCTCTGGCTGGTATTCTGGTTGTGGCTGCGCTGGTGATCGGCTTTGGGCTGGACGTGCCGCGCGTTGGCGACCTGGCCTCGATCGAGGGCGGACTGCCCGCCTTCCACATCCCGATGGTGCCGCTGAACTGGGAAACCTTTGAGATCATCCTGCCCTACGCCGTGATTCTGGCCGCTATCGGCCTGATTGAATCGCTGCTGACCCTAAACCTTGTAGGGGAAATCACCGGCAAGCGCGGCGGAGCCTCGCAAGAGTGTATCGCACAGGGCGTCGCAAACGTGGCCACCGGTTTCTTTGGCGGTATGGGCGGTTGCGCGATGATCGGTCAGTCGATGATCAACGTGAAGTCCGGCGGTCGTACGCGCATTGCAGGTATCGCGGCGGCGCTGTTCCTGCTGATCTTCATCCTGTTCGCTTCACCGCTGATCGAGCAAATCCCGCTGGCCGCGCTGGTCGGGGTGATGTTCATGGTGGTCATCGGAACCTTTGCCTGGAACTCGTTCAAAATCCTGCGCAAAGTGCCGCTGACCGATGCGTTCGTGATCGTTCTGGTTACCGTTGTAACCGTGATGGAGGACCTGGCGGTTGCCGTGGTCGTCGGTGTTATCGTCTCGGCGCTGGCTTATGCGTGGAACAATGCCAAGCGTATTCACGCCGTTACTCGCGAGTCGTCGACTGAAAAGGGTGCCAAGGTCTATGAGATTCAAGGCCCACTGTTCTTTGGCTCATCTGACGGTTTCGTCGAGCTTTTCGACATACCAAATGATCCAGAAACAGTGATCGTGGATTTTGCCGAAAGCCGCGTTGTCGATCAGTCGGCGCTGCAGGCGATTGAAAACATCGCCGCCAAATACGAAGCCGCAGGTAAACGCGTCATGCTGCGCCACCTCAGCCGTGATTGCCACAAGCTGCTGAATAAGGCCGGTCACCTGATGGTCGATAGCGATGATGACCCGGATTACGAACTGGCCGTGGACTACTCGGTCCGTACCGGCATTTTGGGCGGCCACTGACATATTGGAAAGGCGGCCCGAGGGTCGCCTTTCAATTTGGTGCCAGTCGTTCCAGCCTATCGATATCCCCGGATAAAAGGGCGCTTTCGGCGGCTCCAACTTCTTGTGGTGGCCAGTCCCACCAGCCAAGTTCCTCCAGTCTGGCAATCACATCCGCTTCAAAACGGAAACGCCGCACCTCTGCGGGGTTTCCCGTGACGATTGCGTAAGGTGGGATATCACCTCGGACAACCGATCCGGCACCAATGATTGATCCGTTGCCGATCCGGGCTCCGGGCAGAATCAATGCGCCATATCCGATCCATACGTCATGCCCGATGATCGTATCCCGCGTGTCGGGTTGGTATCCCGACATCCTGTCCGGATCGAAGACAGGAAAAGGAAAACAGGTCAGTCCCGCCATCGCGTGATTGGCCGAAGATGTAATGAACCGAACGCCATGAGCAATCTGGCAAAATTTGCCCAGGATCAGTTTTTCCTTAGAAAACGGAAACAGATAAGGAGCCAGCCGTGCCCCCCAATCCTCGGGCGGGTCAAAGTCTGATGCGTAGCTGAACGCCCCGGCCTCAAACCGTGGATGATCGACTGCCTCGGACAAGAACACCGTGCCCTTGTGGTCGGTCCCATCGGGCAGGGTAACCGGGTATCTGCGATGAGGGTCAGGGAGTGGCATCAGTCGTCAGGCCTGGACAGGCTGAATAGCTCGGTCACAACTGAATAGTCGCGATATCCAAGCCGGGCCAGCGGCTGGAAGGACGTGACGTCAAAAATTCCGTCCTTCAGGCAATCATCCCGCAGGTGAACACCGGTGACTTCGCCAAACACGACACGATTTGATTCTCCTGGCAGAGTAACAATCTGCGTCAGCTTGCATTCCAGTGCAGCTGGAGCGCCTTCAACTCGGGCGCACGGAATAGTCTCGCATTCGACCGGTGTCAGACCGGCGTGATCGAATTCGTCGTGATGTTTGGGCAGGCCTGCGGAACTGGCATTCATCGCGTCCCGATGCGCATGAGCAACCACATTCACACAGAACACGCCGGTCGCCTCGATATTCGACACACTGTCCTTGCCACTATCCTGATCATGCTTGGTGCCGGTTGATGCAAACATCACTTGCGGCGGCGTGTAGGCGACCCCGTTGAAAAAGGAATAGGGGGCCAGATTGTTGATCCCCTCGGGGCTGCGTGTGGATATCCAACCGATCGGCCGCGGCGTGATGACAGCGTTGAAGGGGTTGTGTGGCAGGCCGTGGCCGTCTTCGGGGCGGTAGAACATATGATCTCCAAGCGTTTGCCCAAGGCGTACCGAAGTGCTAGTGCGAATGCCAGCAAGGAAAAGAGGGCTGGGGTGCAGCAGTTCGGGATCAGGCCGGAAGAGCCGGAGGATTGGTGGGAAGTCGAAGCCCTTTATGACCTGTGCTTTGCGCCGGGGCGCGAGGCGCTGTCCTCTTATCGTCTGCGCGATGATGTGCCGCCAGTGGCCGGGATGTCTCTGGTGGCGCGGGACGGGCAGGGCATTCTCGCCGGTGCGATCCGGTTCTGGCCAGTTCATGTTGGCGAACACGATGCGCTGTTGTTGGGACCGGTGGCCGTGCACCCAACTCATCAGGGCGAAGGTTTGGGCGGATTTCTGATCCACGAAGGCATCGAAGCTGGCCGCACATTGGGGTGGGAACGCGTCATGTTGGTCGGTGATGCGCCCTATTACGCCCGGTTTGGTTTTTCCCGTCTCAGCGGGATTGAGATGCCACCGCCCACCAACCCGGACCGTGTTTTGGGGCTGGAATTGTCGCCCGGCGTTTGGGACGGCGTCCGAGGGCCAGTGACCCGCTGGAGCCGCTGAACTATTGAAACCGCGGGCATAAACCCCGATGTCTAAAGGGCAGGAGGGTGTTTATGCAGGACGTGGTTCTTGTCGAAAAACTGGATGCCGAGGCCGAATTGGACCGTTTGGCCGGGTATTACAGGACGGCCGGTGGACCGGGTGTCAAATTGTTGAACAGCCTGGGCGGGTCGGCTGAATCCTTGTTGGAGCAATTGCCCGAACCGATCAGGCAGGGTCTGACAGGTGCGACGGAACAGGCCCTGTGGCTGGCGATGCACGCGGCGGAAGGGTCGCGTCGCGCTGTTCCCGATCAGCGCCCCTGGGTCAACACCGCTGTGACCACCGCTATGGGCGCGGCGGGCGGCTTGGGCGGTGTTTCTACCGCTCTGATGGAGCTACCGGCGACTACTGCGATGCTGCTGCGCTCGATACAGGGTGCCGCGGCGCGCGAAGGGTTTGATCCGTCCGAAGAAGGCGTGAAATTCGACTGCGTGCGCGTTCTGTCGGCAGCCGGGCCTTTGTCCAAGGACGATGGCGCTGATCTTGGGTTCTTTTCCGTCAGGCTGACGCTGACCGGCCCGGCCATGCAAAAGCTGGTCGCAGCGGTTGCCCCCCGCCTGTCTGTCGTGCTGGGGCAGAAACTGGCGGCGCAGTCCGTGCCGGTGCTGGGGGCGATTGCAGGGGGCGGCACGAACTATGTCTACACGCGCTATTACCAGCAGATCGCCCGTGTGCATTTTGGGCTACGGAGATTGGCGATCGATGCGGACATCCCGCATGATGATCTGGTGCGAAAGCTGGCGGCGCGTATGTGATCCAAGGCCAAGGGCTTGGAGAAAAACGCTTTATATGGTATCCGTTATCCGAGGGCCCGCTAAATAAGCAAAAAACTGCGGGAAAACAGGCAAGGATTCCAATTGAAAGGCGGCTAGCGTGATTGACGCCAGACTTGCGCCATATGTTTCGCGAAAGACCCGGCATCTGCCGGTGCGGCAGCAATCGGCCGCGCTGTGCTATCGCATCGAAAAGGGGCGCACCGAAGTTCTGCTGATCACCACACGTAAATCCCATCGCTGGATCATTCCCAAGGGATGGCTGATCGACGGTTTGACCCCGTCCGAGACAGCCCTTCAGGAAGCATGGGAAGAGGCCGGTATTCGCGGTCTCTGCGACACGAAAACGATGGGGCGGTTCCATTACCAGAAATTCCGCCCAAAAAAGGGGCCTGTATTGTGCGCCGTGGATGTATTTCCGCTATTGGTGCAATCGGTCTCATCGCGCTTTCCCGAATGCAGGCAACGGGACAGAAAGTGGTATTCACCGAAAAAGGCGGCCCAAAAGGTCAATTCCCGCGAATTGGCAATATTGTTACGAAAGCTTGAGCCTGTTAGGCACTGAGTTGTCGCTGGAGGGGCTTGATCTTGCCATGTCCCACGGTATCTATTCGACAACCGACATTTGGACGGACCATGATTCAGTACGCATTGAAGTGTAGCAACGGCCACACGTTTGACAGTTGGTTTCAATCGGCCGCCGCTTACGACAAACTGGCATCCTCGGGCATGGTGACATGCGCCGTTTGCGGGTGTTTGGAAGTCGAAAAAGCCATCATGACACCACGCGTCCGTCCGGCCCGCAACGCCGAGGCGCGGCCGTTGGCGCCGATGCCAGAGGCGGACACGATAGATGTGGCGGCACCGGCCCCCGATGTCGAAAAGGTGCTGACCGAGCTGCGCCGTAAGGTCGAAGAAAACTCGGACTATGTCGGCAAGGATTTCGCCAGCGAGGCGCGCAAGATTCATCTGGGAGACGCCCCCGAACGGGCGATCTATGGTGAGGCCAAGCCGGAAGAGGCTCAGGCCTTAATTGATGATGGGGTGCCGGTGGCTCCGCTTCCGTTTGTTCCCAGCAGAAAGACCAACTGACACATGCATGTTGTGATCACTGGCGCCGGTCGTGGGATCGGCAGAACGCTGGCGGATCACTATCGGGCGCGGGGCGACGCGCTGACCGGCACTGCGCGGGACGGGTCTGCGCAAGTGGTCCTGGATGTCGCTGACCCGTCGCAACATGCTGATTTGGCAGCGCATTTGGAAGTCCAGCCGGTTGACCTGCTGATCTGCAATGCCGGGGTCTATCTAGACAAGGGACAGGGCATCGACGGCTATCCGGCCGACATGTGGGCGCAGAGCTTTGCCACCAATGTCACCGGCGTGTTCCTGACCGTTCAGGCCTTGCTGCCCAACCTGCGCGCAGCGCGCGGAAAGATCGTGATTTTATCTTCGCAAATGGCGTCACACACGCGGGCGCCTGGCGGTAGCTATATCTACCGCGCATCAAAGGCTGCGGCACTGAATCTGGGGCGAAATCTGGCCACTGACTTGCGCGCAGACGGGATCGCCGTCGGCATTTATCATCCCGGATGGGTCAAGACCGAAATGGGCGGGCCGGCTGCCGAGATCACCTCGGATCAGGCCGCAGAGGGCCTGATCGAGCGGTTCGACGCGTTATCACTGGACACCACCGGCTGTTTCGAAACCTGGGACGGTCGCCCCCACGCTTATTGACGGATCAGCGCGGCTGAGGGGATTTCGTAAACCTCATCCGGGTCGATGAAAACCACAGTCAGGTCGCCGCGCGTTTCGTGGCTGATCTTTGAGGGCGAGCTGCTGGACGTTGGGACGCCATCGGTGAAGTAGATGCTGCGCACCTCGCCTGCGCCCAACGACACGGCCAGCGTGGTGGTGCCATCGTCATGGTGGCGAAGCTCGGCATGACAGCTGCTCAGAGGTTCACCACCCGCGGCGCAGGGCACCGTGCCCAAGGCATTCTTGCCGTCGGTTGCGGCCAGTGTGGCAACTTGCGCAAAAGCGGGTGAAGACAGCAGCAGGGCTGCGATGGCAAGGCGGAGCATGGAAAACCTCTTGGAAAATTTGTCGCCTAAGGCTGACACCCCCACTGCCGGATGTAAAGCGGCCCCATGCGGCATTCGGGGCGGTTTTGAACCCTTGCCCTTAGGGCCCCCCTCGCATAAGACGCACGGGATCTGAATTCCAAGGCGCGGAGAGACCACCCCCATGCCCTTACTCGTTATGAAATTCGGTGGCACATCGGTTGCCAACCTTGACCGCATCCGTCGCGCAGCCAAACGCATCGGTGTCGAGGTGGCCAAGGGCTATGACGTGATCGTCATCGTTTCGGCCATGTCCGGCAAGACCAACGAACTGGTCGGCTGGGTCGACGAGACCTCTCCACTGTATGACGCGCGCGAATATGATGCCGTGGTGTCTTCGGGTGAAAACGTGACCGCTGGCCTGATGGCGCTGACGCTGCAGGAAATGGATATCCCGGCGCGCAGCTGGCAGGGCTGGCAGGTGCCGTTGAAAACCACCAGCGCCCACAGCCAGGCCCGGATCGAGGAAATCCCGACCGAGAACCTGAACCAGAAGTTCGGCGAAGGCATGAAGGTGGCTGTTGTTGCGGGCTTCCAGGGCATCAGCCCCGAAGGCCGCATCACCACGCTGGGACGCGGTGGTTCGGACACGACTGCGGTTGCATTTGCGGCCGCGTTCGGTGCCGAGCGCTGCGATATCTATACGGACGTGGACGGTGTTTACACGACCGACCCGCGCATCTGTGAAAAGGCCCGCAAGCTGGACCGCATTTCGTTCGAGGAAATGCTCGAACTGGCCTCGTTGGGGGCCAAGGTGCTGCAGACCCGCTCGGTCGAGCTGGCGATGCGCTATAAGGTGAAACTGCGCGTTCTCTCAAGTTTCGAAGAACAATCCGACGAGGCCGGTACGCTGGTCGTTGACGAGGAGGATATCATGGAATCCAATGTCGTGGCCGGTGTGGCCTATTCCCGTGACGAAGCCAAGATGACCGTCGTATCGGTGGCGGACCGCCCCGGTATCGCCTCGACCATCTTTACCGCACTCAGCGATGAGGGCGTGAACGTCGACATGATCGTGCAGAACATCTCGGACGAAGGGCGCACGGATATGACGTTCTCTTGCCCAACCGATCAGGTAGCGCGGGCGGAAAAAGCCCTGCTGGCAATCAAGGACGCGGGCGAGTTGAACTATGCTGAACTGGTGGCCGATACCGATGTCTGCAAGGTGTCGGTGGTGGGCATCGGGATGCGGTCTCAGTCCGGTGTTGCGGCCAAAATGTTCAAGATCCTCTCGGATGAGGGGATCAACATCAAGGTCATCACAACCTCTGAGATTAAAATTTCCGTCCTTGTCGACAGGAAATACATGGAACTTGCGGTTCAGGCACTGCATGATGCCTTTGAACTGGACAAGGCGGCCTGAGCATCTCAGCCAAGGGTTTCGCCTGACACACTAAATTGGTTGGGCCATGGCGGACGGCACCGAAACAGAATCCCGCAAGCTGCTGGGGCGGCTGCGCGAAGAGATGGCGAGCGAAGCCGCCGGTCAGGAGCGTCTTGACCGGATCACCAGCCTGATTGCGGACAGCATCCGGGCAGAGGTCTGCTCGATCTATCTGTTCCGCGATGAGGATACGCTGGAGCTGTGCGCCACCGAAGGTCTGGCACCAGAAGCGGTGCATAAGACCCGGATGCGCATGGGCGAGGGGCTGGTGGGTCGCGTCGCCCAATCCGGCAAGGTCGTGAACACGGCAGATGCGCCGTCGGCCAAGGGTTTCCGTTATATGCCGGAAACCGGGGAAGAGCGGTTCTCGTCCTTCCTTGGCGTGCCGGTTCAGCGTCTGGGCGAAAAGCTGGGCGTTCTTGTGGTTCAGTCCCGCGAGGCGCGCGAATTTTCCGCGGATGAGGTCTATGCGCTGGAAGTGGTCGCCATGGTTCTGGCCGAGATGGCCGAGCTTGGCGCTTTTGTCGGTGAGGGCGCGGCCCTGTCGCCGCTGCACCAGCAATCGGTGCAGTTGAGCGGTGGTCCGGCGCAAGAAGGATCAGCCGAGGGCCATGTCTGGCTGCATGAACCGCGCGTCGTGGTGACCAACCCCATCGCCGAAGACCCGCGTCGTGAACTTGAACGTCTGAACGAGGCGGTGGAAGAACTGCGCGTAGGCGTCGACAAGATGCTGGAAATCTCGCGAGGGGCCGACAAGGAACAGCTTCAGGTTCTGGAAGCCTATCGCATGTTCGCCAATTCCAAAGGCTGGATGCGGCGGATGGAAGAGGACATCGCCCGCGGCCTCAGCGCTGAAGCCGCGGTCGAGAAAGAGCAATCGCAGGCCCGCGCCCGCATGGGTCAGGTGACCGATCCCTATTTGCGTGAACGACTGGCCGATCTGGACGACCTGTCCAACCGGTTGCTGCGTATTCTGACCGGGCAGGGCAAAACCGATGGGGCCGACCTGCCGCCCGATCCGATCCTGATCGCCCGCAATATCGGCCCCGGTGATCTATTGGAATACGGCCGGTCGCTGAGAGGTATCGTTCTTGAGGAAGGCTCGGTCGGTAGCCACGCCACCATTGTCGCCCGTGCACTGGCGATTCCGCTGGTTGTTCATGTGGGCCGCATCACCACTGAGGCGTTGAACGGCGACCACATCCTGGTCGATGGTGATCATGGTGTCGTGCATCTGCGCCCCGAAGATACCGTGGTCAGCGCCTTCCGCGACAAGATCGCCATGCAGGCCAAGGCGCAGGAGCGTTATGCTTCGATCCGCGAAACCCCGACCGTTACGCGGGATGGGGAACGGATCAATCTGGTGATGAATGCGGGCCTGATGGCTGATCTGCCCTCGCTGGGCAATTCCGGGGCCGAAGGCGTTGGCCTGTTTCGGACCGAGTTGCAGTTCCTGATCCGCAACCAGATGCCGAAACGGTCGGAATTGGTGGCGCAATATCAGCGGGTTCTGGATGCGGCCGGGGACAAACGCGTGGTGTTCCGGACGCTGGATATCGGCTCGGACAAGGTTTTGCCCTATATGAAACACGTGGCCGAACCGAACCCGGCTCTGGGTTGGCGCGCGATTCGCGTCGGGCTGGACAAGCGTGGCGTGATGCGGATGCAGTTGCAGGCCCTGCTGCGCGCTGCCAATGGTCGGCCGTTGACGATCATGTTCCCCTTCGTGGCGCAGGCCGACGAATTCCGCGAGGCGAAATGGGAGGTCAACAAGACCATCGAGCGCGAAAAGCGCCTTGGTCACGTCCTGCCCGAGACGATCGAAGTCGGCGCGATGCTGGAAACGCCGTCACTTGCCTTTGCGCCGCAGAAGTTTTTTGACGAGGTCGATTTCGTCTCGATCGGCGGCAACGACCTGAAGCAATTCTTCTTTGCCGCCGACCGCGAGAATGAACTGGTGCGTCGCCGCTACGATACGCTGAACGTCAGCTTTCTAAGTTTCATCGAGCGGATCGTTGAACGCTGCAACATCTCGGATACGCCGCTGTCCTTCTGCGGTGAGGATGCAGGTCGCCCGGTCGAGGCGCTGTGCCTGGCCGCAATGGGCATTCGGTCGCTGTCGATGCGTCCGGCTTCGATTGGTCCAGTCAAAAGCCTTCTTTTACGGGCTGACCTGCAATCGCTGCGCAAGATTATCGCCGACGCGCGCCACCGAGGAGAGCAGTCTGTACGCCCCGCCGTCATGGACTGGCTGCGCAATCAGAGCTGATTTTCCAAATCCGGACTTGCTTTCTGCATCCGCATTGCCTATTCAAACCGCAAATGTTAGCGATAACATAACCCATGTCACAGGCACCAGAACTGGGATGCTATGGTGGCTCAGGTGAAAACTGAAGGAGCCCGTCGATGGTTTCACGCGTAATTCCGGTCAACCCGTTCGATCTGGTGTTGTTCGGCGCCACTGGCGATCTGGCACAGCGCAAGATTTTGCCGGGCCTCTATCATCGTTTCGAAGTGGGCCAGATGCCCGAAGACGCCCGGATCATTGGCACTGCCCGGTCGGATATGGACAGCGACACGTTTCGTGAACAGATCCGCGCCTCGATGAAGGAATTCGCGCCCAAGTTCAAAAGGGACGTGCTGGATCAATTCCTGAGCCGGGTCGAATACGTTCCGGTTGATGCGATGGGCGAGGCGGGCTGGTCCGATTTTGCCAAGTCTCTGCGCCCTGATGTGGTGCGCGCCTTCTATTTGTCTGTTGGTCCCAGCCTGTTCTCAGGCATTGCGCAGCGACTGCATGATCACGGGCTTGCCACGCCGGACAGCCGCATCGTGGTGGAAAAACCTTTCGGGCATGATCTGGCCTCGGCCAAGGCGTTGAACGAGGGTCTGCGCGCCTGTTTCGAAGAGCATCAGATTTACCGGATCGATCACTATCTGGGTAAAGAAACAGTGCAGAACCTGATGGCCCTGCGTTTTGCCAATTCGCTGTTCGAACCGCTGTGGAACTCGACCCATATCGACCATGTGCAGATCACCGTGGCTGAAACCGTCAGCGTCGAGGGGCGCGGGGGGTATTACGATCAATCCGGCGCCATGCGGGACATGATCCAGAACCATCTTGTGCAGCTTCTGTGCCTGACGGCGATGGAGCCGCCCTCGAAATTTGCACCGAACGCTGTGCGGGACGAAAAGGTCAAGGTGATCGAGGCGCTGGAACAAGTAGAGCCCAAAGACATTGCGCGTGGTCAGTATCGCGCCGAACATGGTCAAGGCGGTTATGTCGATCACGTCGGCAATCCCGCCAGCCGGACCGAGAGCTTCATTGCCCTCAAGGTTCATCTGGGCAACTGGCGCTGGGCCGGGGTGCCATTCTATCTGCGCACCGGCAAACGCCTGCGGGCACGTGAATCCGAGATTGCGGTGTTCTTCCGCGATCCCCCACATACGATTTTCCCAAATGTCGGCCCGTTGCACGGCAACGTGCTGGTTATCCGCCTGCAACCGGATGAAGGCATCACTCTACGCACCACGATCAAAGATCCTGGCCCGGGCGGTTTCCGCCTGTCCGATGTGGCGCTGGACATGAGCTTTGCCGACGCGCTGGGCGCTGAATCCAGTGCGCCGGACGCCTATGAGCGGCTGGTGATGGATGTGATCCGCGGCGATCAGACCCTGTTCATGCGCGGGGACGAGGCCGAGGCGGCTTGGGCCTGGGTCGATCCCATCATTCAGGGCTGGGAAGAGCGGGGCGATCGCCCGGCGCGGTACGATCAGGGCAGTTCAGGCCCAGAAGAAGCATTGATGCTGATGCATCGCGACGGTCGCCGCTGGCGTCAGATCGGAGGTTAACTATGGTTCATTCTGTTATCACCGACGTCACCCAACGGATTATCGAGCGCAGCGCCGACCTGCGCGGGCCTCACATAGAGCGGATGGAGCAAGCCCGGTCAAAGGGGCCGGCGCGCGCGCACCTGTCCTGTAGTGGTCAGGCCCATGCCTATGCCGGTGCAGGGCAAGATCAGCAGTCGATGGCGACGGGTACGGCCGGGAATTTGGGCATTGTCACCTCGTATAACGATATGCTTTCGGCCCACCAACCGTTCGAGCGCTACCCCGGCCTGATCCGTGATGCGATCCGCGCGGCGGGTGGCACCGCACAGGTCGCAGGTGGCGTGCCCGCCATGTGCGACGGCGTCACGCAGGGTGAGGCGGGGATGGAGCTTTCGCTGTTCTCTCGCGACGTGATCGCTTTGGCGACCGGAGTGGCGCTGAGCCACAACACCTATGATGCGGCCGTGTTCCTTGGCGTGTGCGACAAGATCGTGCCCGGCCTTATCATCGGTGCGCAGGCGTTCGGGCATCTGCCTGCCGTCTTCCTGCCCGCTGGCCCGATGACCAGCGGGTTGCCGAACGATGAAAAGGCCAAGGTCCGTCAGAAATTCGCCGCCGGAGAGGTGGGGCGCGACGAGCTGATGAAAGCGGAAATGGCCGCCTATCACGGCCCCGGCACCTGTACCTTCTACGGCACCGCCAACACCAACCAAATGCTAATGGAGTTCATGGGCCTGCATCTGCCGGGCTCCAGTTTTGTTAACCCCAACACCCCGCTTCGGGATGCGCTGACGCAAGAGGGCGCTCGCCGTGCCCTGTCTCTCAGCGCGTTGGGCAATGATTACACGCCGGTCTATCAGGTGCTGGACGAGCGCGCCTTTGTGAACGGTATCGTCGGTTTGATGGCCACGGGTGGCTCGACCAACCTGTTGATCCACCTGATCGCCATGGCGCGCGCAGGCGGGATCGTGCTGGATTGGGAGGATTTTTCGGACATCTCCGCCGTAGTACCCCTGATCGCGCGGGTCTATCCCAACGGTCTGGCGGACGTGAACCATTTCCACGCGGCTGGCGGCCTTGGCTACTGCATCGGTACGCTGCTTGAGGATGGCTTGCTGCATCCCGACACGCTGACCGTGGCGGGGCAGGGCCTGCACAACTACACCAAGGAGCCCAAACTGAAGGGCGGCGAACTGACTTGGGAAGAGGGCGCAGGCCACAGCCTGAACGACAAGATCGTGCGCCCCGCCAAAGATCCGTTCCAACCCACCGGCGGCCTGTCGCGCCTAACCGGCAATCTGGGCACCGCTGTCATGAAGGTCTCGGCCGTGGCCCCCGAACATCAGGTGGTTGAGGCGCCCGTGCGCGTGTTCCACGATCAGGACGAAGTCAAAGCCGCCTTCAAGGCCGGAGAGTTCACCGACGACGTCATCGTTGTCGTCCGTTTTCAGGGCCCCAAGGCCAACGGTATGCCGGAGCTGCACTCGCTGACGCCGATGCTGTCGATCCTGCAGGGCCGGGGGCAGAAAGTGGCGCTGGTCACCGATGGCCGCATGTCCGGCGCGTCGGGCAAGGTTCCCGCCGCGATCCATGTCTGCCCCGAAGCGCTGGAGGGTGGCCCGATCGCCTACTTGCAAGACGGTGATCTATTGCGCGTTGATGCGGTGACAGGCGATCTGGAAATCCTTACCCCGGGTGTGCTGGATCGCGCTCCTGTCACCGCCGATCTGTCTGCCAACCAACACGGCACTGGTCGCGACTTGTTTGCCGCTTTCCGCAATAACGTCGGTTCCGCCGACGCTGGCGCCAGCATTTTCGGAGCATAATCCTCATGACAAAAACCCAACGTACCCGTGAAATCTGCGCCCTTGCGCCGATTGTGCCTGTTCTGGTCGTCGATGACGCTGAACACGCCCGCCCTCTGGCCGAGGCGCTGGTCGCCGGTGGGCTGCCCGCGTTGGAGGTCACGCTGCGTACGCCTGCTGCGCTGGATGTGATCCGCGAGATGGCGCAGGTGACCGGCGGAGTCGTTGGGGCAGGCACGCTGGTTACCCCTAAGGACGTCCGCGCCGCCAAAGAGGCGGGCGCGCAGTTCGGTGTCTCCCCCGGTGCGACCGACGCACTAATCGCGGCCTGTGAGGCGGAAGGTCTGCCTTTGCTGCCCGGAGCGGCCACGGCGAGCGAGGCGATGCGCCTGCTGGAACAGGGCTATGACATGCTGAAATTCTTCCCGGCCGAGGCATCGGGTGGCGCGCCTGCGTTGAAAGCCATCGGAGCGCCATTGCCGCAGATCACGTTCTGCCCGACCGGTGGCGTCTCGCCCGCGAATGCGAAAGATTACCTGTCGCTGTCAAACGTGGTCTGCGCCGGAGGCAGCTGGGTTGCACCCAAGCAGATGGTTCTGGACGGCGATTGGGCCGGGATCGAAGCACTTGCCCGTGAGGCGGCCAAGCTGGCGGATTGACGCCACCTATTGCGGCGTTAGGGTGGGGGCAATTCAAACAGGTTGACCCCATGACAAACCCAATTTCTCTCGCGCAGGGGCGTGAGTATCTGGCTATTCCCGGCCCGTCGGTCATGCCCGATGCGGTTTTGCAGGCCATGCACCGCCCGTCGCCCAATATCTATGACGGCGAACTGATCGAGATGATGCCTGCCCTGACCCGCGACCTGCGCCGCGTGGCCCGGACAGAACATCACGTCGCCATCTACATCTCCAACGGTCACGGTACGTGGGAAGCCGCGCTGTCCAACGTGATCGCTCCGGGGGAAACCGTGCTGGCCCCGGCCTCGGGCCGGTTCACCCATGGCTGGGCCGAGATGGCCGAAGGAATTGGCGCCAAGGTCGAACTGATTGATTTCGGTACGTCCTCACCGTGGGATATGGAGCGCATTGCAGACGCCCTGCGCGCGGATACCGGACACCGGATCAAAGCGGTTCTGGCGGTGCATGTGGATACCTCCAGCTCGATCCGCAACGACATCCCGGCGCTCAGGGCGCTGTTGGATGACCTGGACCACCCGGCGCTGTTAATGGCAGACTGCATCGCTTCGCTGGGGTGCGACCGGTTTGAGATGGATGTCTGGGGCGTCGATGTCATGGTCACCGCTTGCCAAAAAGGTCTGATGACTCCGGCAGGCGTCGGGTTCGCGTTCTTCAACGACAAAGCGCAGGCCAAACGGGCCGAGATGCCGCGTGTGTCTCAGTACTGGGACTGGCAGCCGCGGGCAAAGCCGGAACTGTTCTACCAGTATTTCAACGGCACCGCCCCGACGCATCACCTGTACGGCCTGCGCGCCGCCTTGGACCTGATCCACGCAGAAGGCATCGAACGTGTCTGGACCCGCCACGAACGCCTTGCCACTGCAATCTGGACCGCCTGTGAAACCTGGGCAGAAGGCGGTGCGCTGCAGTTGAACGTCGCCGACCGTGCCCATCGCAGCCACGCGGTCACCACTCTGCGCCTGACGGATGAGCGTGGTACGCCATTGCGCCAATTCACCGAGACACAGATGGGTCTGACTCTGGGCATCGGTCTTGGCATGGAGGACTGGAACGGCTTTTTCCGTCTCGGTCATATGGGCCACGTGAACGGTCAAATGGTGATGGCAATATTGGGGGGCATGGAGACCGCTATGGCCGCCCAGAACATCCCGCGCGGCAAAGGCGCGCTTGAGGCCGCAGCGGCCGTTCTATCCCAATAAACGAGGCCTATTCAGCCCGCGCTGCCGCCAAGGCTTGTGGCAGCGCGGCTGCAAATGCGTCCAGATCCACCGCCTCACCACAGCTGACTCGGATACACCGGTTCTGAGGGGCGGCAAAAGGCATTCGCACAAAGATGCCCTGCGCCACCAATGCCTCCAGCACTGCCTTGGCAAATACTCCGTCCTGACCACAATCGATGGCGACAAAATTCGTGGCCGAGGGCAGGGGCTTTAGCCCGTTATCCCGTGCGATCTGGCTGATGCGGTCGCGGGATATGCTGATCTGCTCCTGCGCATGGGCCAGCCATTCAGTATCCTTTAACGCAGCCAGCGCGCCTGTCTGCGCGGCCCTGTTCATGCCGAAATGATTGCGCACCTTGTTGAAGGCCGCGATCAATCCCGGTGCGCCTATGGCATATCCAACCCGCGCCCCGGCCATGCCGTAGACCTTGGAAAACGTGTGCATTCGGATCACACGTGGATCATCCGCCGCGACCGGCGCCGCGGTGCCCTCGGGCGCGCATTCCACATAGGCCTCATCCAGCACCAAGAGGGATCCTTCGGGCAGGCCCTCCATCGCGGCAACGATGTCCGCGCCGCTGTGCCAGCTGCCCATCGGGTTGTCGGGGTTGGCCAGATAGACCAGCTTTGCATCCACTTCCGCGGCCTTGGTGAACAGCGCCGCAGGGTCCTCGTGGTCGCCCTTATACGGCACCTTGCGCAACACGCCGCCAAAGCCTGCCACGTGATAATTGAAGGTCGGATAAGCTCCGTCCGAGGTGACGACCGCATCGCCCGGGCCGACCAGTAACCGCACGAGGTAACCCAACAACCCGTCGATGCCTTCGCCAACCACGATGTTTTCCGGCGTCACTCCGTGATGATCCGCCAGCGCGTGCCGCAGATCATGGTTCTCGGGGTCGCCATACATCCAGATTCCTGTTGCCGCCATCGCCTCGATCGCGCGGGGCGATGGGCCGAAAATGCTCTCATTCGCGCCCAGCCGGGCCACAAATGGTGCGCCGCGCTGACGCTCTTGTGTCTCGGGCCCGACAAAGGGCACGGTTGCGGGCAGTGACAAGGCAAGCGGGGTATAGCGTGGATCAGTCATGCAGCGAGATAACCCCATGGTCCCCCGTCAGGCAACCACCTGCTACAGCACCGCCAGACGTGCCCCGACGTTGTAGTGGAACTTGCCGACCCTTCCGGGCATGGTTTGGGGTAACAGAGATTGGGAGGCCCACATGTCACGCGTATCCGTCGAGTACAAAGATCACATCGCCCATGTCACGCTGACACGCGGCGACAAGATGAACGCGCTGGATGACGCGATGATCAAGGCTTTGCTGTCCGCCGGGCAAGAGGTTGCGGTCTCGAACGTGCGCGCCGTGGTGCTGTCGGGCGAGGGCAAGAGCTTTTGTGCCGGGTTGGACATGGCGAGCTTTGCCAAGATGGCCCATATGGACCCGACCGAATGGCTGATGACCCGCAGCCATGAGGATGCCAACGAGATGCAGGAACTGGCACTGGTCTGGCGACGTGTCCCGGTGCCGGTGATCTGCGCCATTCAGGGCGTGGCTTATGGTGGCGGGCTTCAGATCGCGCTGGGCGCGGATATCCGCATCGCTCACCCCGAGGCCAAGCTGGCTGTGATGGAGATGAAATGGGGCATCATCCCCGACATGGGCGGCATGGTCCTGCTGCCGCAGCTTGTGCGCTCGGACGTGTTGCGTTTGCTGACCTACACCGCGCGTCCCATCGGCGCGCAGCAAGCGGCAGACTGGGGGCTGGTCACGAAACTCTCGGATGATCCGCTGACCGAGGCGCAGGCGCTGGCCGAAGACATTGCAGGCAAAAGCCCCTCGGCCATCCGCGCGGCAAAACGCCTGATCGAAGTGGCTGAGAGCAAATCCCGCGCCGAGGTTTTGATGGAGGAATCTGCCGAACAGGTGGAACTGATTGGCAAACCCGATCAGATGGAGGTGGTGATGGCGCAGATGCAGGGTCGCAAACCCGAGTTCAAGTGATCAGCGCATAAAGGCCCGCCGCGCGTCGCGTGCCATGTTGTACCGCATCTCAAGATCCGCGATCCGGGCCATGGCCGCTTTGCGGTCATCCGGGTCGGTCAGTGCAGCATAGTCTTTTCGCGCTGCATCCAGCTTTTTGCGGATCTCGAATTCTTCGGGAAGCACACCGGCCTGCGCCATAATCCGGTGCCCTGCTGCGATTGCCGGGTCGCTTTGGGCCTCACCTGACCGGTCGGGCAGAGGATGGCCTTCGCCTTCCAGGCCCTCTAGCTGGCCCTCGGCCTGCGCCTTTTTGATCTGGCGTTCGATCAGTTTTCCAAGCGATCCAAACATGACAAGACGATACTCCGGACGTGCGACAGGTGAAAGCGGCTAGCGTGTTCGGTTCGTCACCAAATAAGCAATGCCTCCGGCCAACAGACCCCAGACGGCAGCCCCCAGGCCAAAGACGGATATGCCAGAGGCCGTGATTGCAAAGGTCAAAACCGCAGCCTCCCGCTCGGCAGGGACTTCAAGTGCCGCGTGGGTGGCGTTGGCCAGCACTCCGATCAGTGCGATTCCGGTCAGAGTACCCATCAGCAGAGGATCGGCATGTACGGCGAACCCAGTAATCGCCACCGCGAAAATGCCGAACAGGCAGTAAAACACACCCGCCATTACCGCTGACCAATAGCGCTGGTTCGGGTCGGGGTGGCTGTCCTCGTTGGAACACATCGCGGCGGTGATCGCAGCAAGGCAGGTGGCCGGAGCACCGAAGGGCGCTGACAGAATGCTGGCTGCTCCGACGGATGAGAACAGCTTGCCCGGCATGGGCGCATATCCAAAGCTGCGCATCACGGCGATGCCGGGTATATTCTGTGTGGCCATTGTCACGATGAAAAGCGGGATTGCGATGCCGATGATCGAAGCCAGCGAAAGCGTCGGCATGGTCCAGACCGGTACGGCCATCAGATGAGATGGGGCAACCGATGTATCGCCTGCGTTCAGGACCACAACAATCGCTGCAGCGATCACCGCAGCCGGGACAGCGAACAGCCGGTTGATCCGCCCGGCGATGAACCATGTCAGGATCACCGGCAAGGCTTGCCAAGGCAGGTCAACCGCAGCCTTGAAAGGGATAATGCAAAGGGGCAGCAGAACGCCGCCCAACATCGCCTGCGCCAGCGTCGTTGGGATCGCTGCGGCCAGCCGACCCAATGGGCGCCAAAGCCCGGCCAGAACGGTCAGTGCGCCTGCACACAGGAATGCCCCCACGGCCTCTGAAAACCCTGCCGCTGGAAGCGCGGACACCGCCAATAACGCGACGCCGGGTGTCGACCACGCGACGCTGATGGGTTGCCGGTACCACAGGCTTAGGCCGATAGCCGTCAGACCCATGGTGATGGCGGCCATCATCAGGCCCGAGGCGGATTCGGCCGGGGATGCCCCCATGGCCGCCAACCCCTGCAACACGATGGGGAACGAACTGAAGAACCCGACAATGGCCACAACCAGCCCGGTCGAGATTGTTTGCATCGGGGGGTAGGCGCGCGCCATTTTGACCTCGGGGCTTGTGACCGGCAATTGCTAACAAGGGTTACGCTTTGGGGGCAAGTCCCTTGAGCCAAAAGAAAACCCCACCGACGGATTGGCCGGTGGGGTTTTAATTTGAGTGTTTGGGAAAAGGTGAAGATCAGGCGATCTCGGCCAGACGGGCGAGTGCCTCGTTCAGTTTCTCTTCTTCCTCTTCGCGGGCGGCGAGGTTGGCCTTGGCTTCCGCAACCACTTCTTCCGGGGCCGAGGCTACGAATTTCGGGTTGTTCAGACGCCCGCGCAGGCCGCCCAGTTCCTTGGCCAGCTTGCCCTTGGCTTTTTCCAGCCGTTCCTTTTCGGCACCGATGTCAATGATATCCGCCAGCGGCAGGCCGAAGGAGGCACCGGGAGCGGCGATCGAGATGGTGCCCTTGGGCAGCTCATCGGCCTTAGTCAGGCTGTCGATCCGCGCCAGACGTTTGATCAGCGCCTCATTACGGTCCCAGGCGGCCTGTCCGGTGGCGTCGATCTCGGTCACCAGCATCGGCACATAGAGGCCAGCCGGAACTCGCATCTGCGCACGGGCCGAACGGGTGTTTTCGATCACCGAAATCACCCAGTTCATCTCACGATCCGCATCCGCATCCACCAGATCAGCAGCGGCGTAGGTCGGCCAGTCGGCGTGAACGATCATCTTGGTACGGTTGCCGGTCAGGCCCCACAGCTCTTCGGTGACAAAGGGCATGATCGGGTGCAGCAAGATCATGCACTGATCCAGAACCCAGCGCATGGTGGCGCGAGTCTCGGCCTGTGCTTCGGCGTCGTCGCCCTGCAGCAGCGGTTTCGACAGCTCCACGTACCAGTCGCAGACCTTGCCCCAGACAAAGGCATAGAGTCCGTTGGCCGCGTCGTTGAAGCGATAGCTTTCCAGCGCCGCGTCGACCTCTTCGCGTACACGGGCGGTCTCGCCGATAATCCAGCGATTCACGGCAGCTTTGGGCTTCAGGTCGCCCACGTCCAGTTGCGGAACGGCGTCGGTGAAGACCTCGTTCATCTCGGCAAAGCGGACGGCGTTCCAAAGCTTGGTACCGAAATTGCGATAGCCGGTGATGCGCTCGCGCGACAGCTTCAGCACACCCCCAATGGCCGCCATCGAGGCGTTGGTAAAGCGCAGCGCGTCGGCGCCGAATTCGTCCACGATCTCCAGCGGATCGATAACGTTGCCGGTGGTCTTGGACATCTTCTTGCCCTTCTCGTCACGGACGAGCTGATGCAGGTAGACTGTGTGGAACGGGATTTGATCGACCACCGCCAGTTGCATCATCATCATCCGGGCGACCCAGAAGAACAGTATGTCGAAGCCGGTGATCAGAACGTCCGTCGGGAAATAGCGCTCCAATTCCTCGGTCTGTTCGGGCCAGCCCAGCGTACCGATGGGCCAGAGGCCGGAGGAGAACCAGGTGTCGAGGACGTCGGGGTCGCGCCACACCGGGTAAACCAGCTTGGTCGGGTCTTGGTCGACAGCGTATTGAGCAAGGCTTTCAGCGAACTGGTGGATCGCTTCCTGCTTGTCGGCAACTTCTATAACAGTTGCGTGGCTCAGCGGGCTGGGTATGTTGGCATTGTCATCGAGGAACTTCTCGGTAACGGCCTCAAGACTCGCTGCGCATTCCATGACATTGCCGCGATGCAGCATACCGCCTTCATTCAGCAAGCGGCCCAGTTCGACCAGATCAAGGTCACCATCATTTTCATCGTCGATGAAGTCATCAGCGGACAGATCAAGGCCATACCAAACCGGAATCTGATGCCCCCACCACAGCTGGCGCGAGATGCACCAGGGCTCGATGTTTTCCAGCCAGTGGTAATAGGTCTTCTCGCCCGACTCGGGGATGATCTTGACCGTGCCGTCCTTGACCGCATCCAGCGCGGGGCCGACGACCTTTTCAGCGTCCACGAACCATTGGTCGGTGAACATCGGCTCGATGACCACTTTCGAGCGGTCGCCGAAGGGCTGCATGATCGGTTTGCTCTCGACCAGCGGGACCAGCTTGTCGGCACCTTCGTGTTCCGGCTTCAGCGCGGTCGAACCCAGCCGCGCGTCGTCGGCACGGCACATGACGGCCAGACCGTCATTGGTGATTTCTTCAACCACTTTTGCCCGCGCCTCGAACCGGTCGAGCCCGCGCAGGTGATCGGGGACGAGGTTGATCGCATCAATCTCGTTCTCAGTGAATTCACGCCCGCGCGCGTATTCCTGCGCTTTGCCCGCCTCATCAGCGTAAGGCGCGCCATCGGCCCGCATCGCACCTTTGGTGTCCATCAGGCGATACATGGGGATGCCGCCGCGCTTGGCCACCATGTTGTCGTTGAAGTCATGCGCGCCGGTGATCTTCACCGCGCCCGAGCCGAAATCTGGGTCAGGATAATCATCGGTGATGATCGGGATTTGACGGCGATGCTCTTTCGGACCAACCGGAATTTCGCAGAGTTTCCCAACGATTGGCGCGTATCGCTCATCTGATGGATGAACCGCAACTGCGCCGTCCCCCAGCATGGTTTCAGGTCGAGTGGTGGCGATTGAAATGTAATCCCGTTCCTCGCGGAAGATCACATTCCCATCTTCATCTTTTTCCAAATACTCATATGTCTCACCGTCCGCCAACGGGTACTTGAAATGCCACATGTGACCGGCGACTTCGATATTCTCGACCTCAAGATCCGAGATTGCCGTTTCGAAATGCGGATCCCAGTTGACCAGTCGCTTGCCGCGATAGATCAAACCCTTTTCGTACATATCGACGAAGACCTTGATGACCGCGTCGTGGAAATTGGCGGAGTTCTCATGCCCCGTTCGCGGATCGCGCGGTGCGCCCGCCATGGTGAAGGCGTTACGTGACCAGTCGCAGGAGGAACCCAGACGTTTCAGTTGTTCGATGATTGTGCCGCCGTATTCGCCTTTCCATTCCCAGACCTTGTCCAGAAACGCCTCACGCCCCAGCTCGCGGCGACCGGGCTGCTGGGTGGCGGCCAGCATCTTTTCCACCTGCATCTGCGTCGCGATACCCGCGTGGTCCTGACCGGGCTGCCACAATGTGTCGAAGCCACGCATCCGGTGCCAGCGGATCAGGATGTCCTGTAGAGTATTGTTGAATGCATGGCCCACGTGAAGCGCGCCCGTCACGTTGGGCGGCGGGATCATGATGGTAAAGCTCTCGTCACGTGATTTGTTCGCGCCTGCCTTGAAGGCTCCGGCCTGTTCCCAGGCCTTGTAGATGCGGGCCTCGGCCTCGGCCGCGTTGAATGTCTTTTCCATCGCCATGGGGTGCGTCCTGCGTCATCAATCCTAGGTCAGCGCCTGCAATAACGAAACGTGGCGCGAAGTGGAAGGGTCTGCGGACGCTCTAGACAACGAACGGGCGCAACCTAATGTCGCCTGTGAGGCAGCGACAGGAGCATTCCATGGACAAGTTCGGAAAAAGCCAGCCGGTCAAGCGGGTCGAGGATCAGCGCTTTTTGACCGGGCAGGGGCGGTACATGGATGATGATGTGCCGGGCGATGCTCTGTTCGCGGCCTTCTTCCGCAGCCCGGTTGCGCATGGCCGGATCACCGCTTTGGATCTGGACGCGGCGCGTGATGCGGATGGCGTGCGGCTGGTCATGGCGCTGGATGATCTGGCCGGGGCGGGGATCGATACCGTGATGAGCGCGGCGACGGTGACCAATCGGGATGGGTCCAAGGCGGCAGCACCGGACCGGCATATGCTGGCGAAAGACCGGGTGCGGTTTGTTGGTGAGCCGGTGGCCGTGGTCATCGCCGAAACACCGATGCAGGCCCGCGATGCGGTTGAGTTGATCTGGATGGAGACCGACGACCTGCCCGCCAAGCTGGATGTCGACGCCGGAGGGGAAGTGCTGCACCCCGAGGCCCCTGACAACCGTGCCTTTGATTGGGGGCTAGGGGATGTAGCGGCGACCGAGGCCGCGTTTCAGCAGGCTGCTCATACCGTTTCGCTGAATGTGGCGGACAATAGGGTGATCATCGCCTCGCTGGAACCGCGTGGCTGTCAGGCGCATTGGGCTGATGGGCGGCTGCAGTTTGCCTATGGCGGTCAGGGCGTCTGGGCCATGCGGGCGCAACTGGCACAAAAGCTGAAGCTGGAGCCTGAGGCGATCCGCGTCACCACCCCCGATGTGGGTGGTGGGTTCGGCATGAAGGTGATGCCGTATCCCGAATATTTCTGTGTCGCAGTTGCCGCGATGAAGCTGGGTCAACCCGTCCATTGGATGTCCGACCGGTCCGAAGCGATGCTGTCCGACCATCATGGCCGCGACCTGACCTCGCTGGCCGAGATGGCCTTTGACGCTGAGCACCGCATCACCGCTTATCGGGTGCACAACAAGGTCAACCTCGGCGCCTATAACAGCCATTTCGGTCAGGCGATTCAGACCGATCTGGCCAGCAAGGTTCTGATGGGTGTCTATGACGTTCAGACCACCTTTATGCGGGTTGAAGGGTTTTATACCACTACCACACAGGTCGACGCCTATCGCGGGGCGGGACGGCCCGAGGCGATCTATGTGCTGGAACGGATCATGGACCGTGCGGCGCGTGAACTAGGGGTCGATCCTTGGGAGCTGCGCAGAAAGAACTTCATCCGGCCTGAGAAATTTCCCTACACATCCGCCACCGGCGAAACTTATGACGTCGGCGATTTTGACATGGTCCTGACCCGTGCGGGCGAACAGACGCAGGGCTTTGCCGAACGCAAGGCCGCCGATGCCGAACGCGGCCTGATCCGGGGGCAGGGCCTCTGTTACTATATTGAAAGCATTCTGGGAGACCCGTCCGAGAACGCAAAGATAGCGTTTTGTGAGGATGGCACCGTTAACTTCTATGTTGGAACCCAGTCAAACGGGCAGGGGCATGAGACGGCCTATACTCAGTTTCTGTCGGATCAGACGGGCATTCCCGCGGACCGGATCACCATCATTCAGGGCGACAGCGACCAGCTGCGCCACGGGGGCGGCACCGGTGGGTCGCGCTCGGTCACGGTGCAAAGCACGGCGACATTGGCCACAATCGACGTCATGATCGCCGCATTCACGCCGTATCTGGCCGATAAGATGGGAGTCGAGGAGGCTGACGTGAGCTTTGATCGCGAAACATTCCGCGCGCCCGGGTCAAACCTGACGCCCACCCTGACCGAGGCGGCCGAGATGGCCCGCGTCGATGGTCGCACCGATCTGCTGCAACACGTAGCGCGCGCCAATCTTGATGCGCGCAGCTATCCCAACGGCGCGCATGTTGCCGAAATTGTTATCGATTCCTACACCGGTGAAACATGGGTGGACCACTATACAGTCGTTGATGATTTTGGTAACCTAATCAACCCGATGCTGGCCGAAGGGCAGGTGCATGGCGGTGTGGTCCAGGGCATTGGACAGGCCTTGACCGAGCATGTTGTGCTTGATGCGCAAGGGCAACTGCTCACGGCTTCGTTGATGGACTACGCCTTGCCCCGCGCGGCCGAGATACCCATGATAAAGTTTACCTCGGCGCCGGTTCCGTCAACTTCCAACCCGATGGGTATGAAGGGCTGCGGAGAGGCCGGCACCGTGGGCGCGCTGGCCGCTGTGGCAAACGCGGTTCAGGACGCGCTTTGGGATCACGGGGTGCGGCAGGCGGATATGCCTTTCACACCCAACAGAGTATGGGAATTGTTGACGCATGGTTCTGTCGCGGCTGAGTAGAAAGGTACTGGGATGGCTCGGACGGCCTCTGCGGTCCGAGCACTCGGCCGAGACACCTCATCGCGAGCCTGTCAGCCATGTCATCATCCTCGACGGCACAATGTCGACGCTGGAGCCGGGATTTGAAACCCATGCAGGTCAGGCGTTTCGTCTGTGTCAGGAGATGGGTGGCAAGGTCTCGGTGTTTTACGAGGCTGGGGTTCAGTGGGAAAGCTGGAAAACCTCGCTGGACGTGATGATGGGGCGGGGGATCAACCGCCAGATCCGTCGCGCCTATGGCTATCTTGCATCGCGCTACAAACCCGGTGATCGGATCTACTTTATCGGCTATTCGCGCGGGGCCTACGGCGTGCGCAGCCTTGCCGGGGTGATCGACATGATTGGCCTGCTCAAGGCCGAACACGCCACCGTGCGCAATATCAAGCAGGCCTATCGCCACTACGAATGCAACCCCAACGGCACCGCTGCCCGGGACTTCCGCCGTCAGTTCTGCCACGATGAAATCGCCATCGAAATGATCGGTGTCTGGGATACGGTCAAGGCGCTGGGCCTGCGTCTTCCGTTGCTGTGGCGCCGGGCCGAAGAAAAGCACTCGTTCCACAACCATCAGCTTGGGCCTGCCACCCGGCACGGCTATCACGCCATGGCGCTGGACGAGACGCGCGAGGTTTATGAACCGGTTCTGTGGGAGTGTACCTCTGATTTCAACGGTCACGTAGAACAGGTCTGGTTCCGGGGCACCCACGGTGATGTCGGTGGTCAGTTGAATGGATTCGAAGACGCACGGCCGCTTAGCAACATTTCCCTGATCTGGATGCTGGACAAGGCCGAGCTGCACGGGTTGCCGCTGCCCGACGGCTGGCGCGACCGGTTCCCGACTGCGACCACCGCGCCGTCTGTTGGAACCTGGCGCGGCTGGGGCAAGATTTTCCTGCTGCGCAAACACCGCAAGATTGGTCGCGATCCGTCAGAACGCCTGCATGTCTCGGTCGCACCGGATGAATTGCCGGGCTGGGTGCCGATGCCGGATTTGCCCTCGCATCCGGCGCAGTAGAAGGTCAGCTTGGGACGCAGACGTTTGTGACTTGTTTGATCAGTGCATCCGGACGCTCGACCAGATCGAAGCGCCATCGCCTCGGGGACCAATTGTAGATACGTTCTTCGTCGGTATCATCGACAAACAGCAGACCGTGAAAGTACCATTCGGAAGTCGATTTGTAGCCGGTCTCTGTTGTGTAGAATGAAAACCCACGTAGTTGGTGCAGGGTTTCGATCGGAGAGTTTTCTGCATGCCCGGCGATGCAATAGGGTGAACCACCCGCAATCACACGTGTTTGAATATGGATCATCGGAACGGTCAGCAAAGACCACAGCGCTGCGATAACCGAGACCGCTATTCCGAGCTTTGCAAAACGTGATGGACGTACTTTTCCATCTTTTCCCGACCAGATGAGGAACCCCAACCCCAACGCCATTGTCAGGGTAAGACCATGGAGCAATTGAGTGGTGGAAAACAGAGAAAGTACGCCAGAGGCTAGTGTGAAGAAAACTCCAAGAAGAAGTGTGACGATGAAAAGGGTGTGGGCGAGAATTGTGGGAATCCCGCGCAAACCCATGAGGGCCATGGCTGAAAGGATCAAAGGCACCGCAGGCGCGATCCAGACCACAAGATACATGGCCTGTATCCAAAACTGGAAAGTTCCGAAGGAATAGTTCGGCTCGAAGACAGTTCGATCCAAGGGCTGGAAATAGGCCAAAAAGATCAAGGCAGCGTAGCCGCAGAATAGGTATTTGGGATTCAATTTGAACTGAATCTGAAAAACTCTTGTAAAGAAAGCGGAGTGTTAAGATTGACCGCCCGCCATTGGGCGAGCGGCCAGCCTATTTGTTAGATCAAGCTTACCGGCGGCGGTCGCGGCGCGAGCTCATGGGCTGGAAGGCTACGCCGACATGCGCCTCGCAATAGGGCTTACCGGCTTCTACGGGCAGGCCGCAGAACCAGAAATCCTCGGTCGCGGGGTCGCCCACGGGCCACTTGCAGGTCTTCTCGGTCAGTTCCATCAGCGTCAGCTTCTTCGCCTTCTTCTCGATCTCGTTGACCTTGGCCAGTGCCTCGGGGCTGATTTCATTTGCCGAAGGCTGCGGCGGCAGCGGCTGGCCCGCCGGGATGATCTGACGGCGGGCGGGAACCGCAGGTTTCGCTTCGGCTGCCGGGGCAGGGGCCGGGCGCGCCGGCTCGGTTTTGGGTGCGGGTTTCGGCTTGGCCTCGGCCTTGGGCGCGGGGGCCGGTTTTTCCTTGGGTTCGGCCTTGGCCGGCGTTGCACCGGTTGCGCGGTTGGACAGGCCCAGACGGTGCACTTTGCCGATCACGGCGTTGCGGGTCACACCGCCCAGTTCCTTGGCGATCTGGCTGGCAGACTGGCCCTCGCCCCACATTTTCTTCAGAAGTTCTACGCGCTCGTCAGTCCAGGACATCGGTTGCCTTTCAAAAGCGGAAAGCGGCCCCGGATTCGGGCCGCCTTGGGAATTCGTCTCAGCCCCCTATTTTAATCACTGCGGGCCGAGTTACAAGCGGTCTTCGAATCAGCTATGGGGCAGACATGCAGAATCTTATCGATCAGGACGCGCGCCGGTTTGGGGCGGTCAACTGGATGGGCCTCTACACGCTGGCCAAACGCGAAACCCTGCGGTTTCTGGCGGTCTGGACGCAGACGTTGCTGGCGCCATTGGTGACGGCGGGATTATTCCTACTGATCTTCACCATCGCCATTGGTCCGGGGCGGTCCGACGTGATGGGGGTTCCGTTCCTGATCTTTCTGGCGCCGGGCATCATGATGATGACGGTGATCCAGAATGCGTTTGCCAATACCTCGTCCTCGATCATCATAGCCAAGGTTCAGGGCAACATCGTGGACACTCTGATGCCGCCGCTTTCACCGCTGGAAATCCTGCTGGGTTATCTGGCGGGGGGCGTCATTCGGGGTGTCCTGATCGCCTTTGTCGTTGCGGTCGCGTTTCTGGTGTTCCTGTCCATCGCGCCGCAGAACCTGTTGATTACCCTGATCTTCGTGATCCTCGGAGGTGCGCTCATGGGCGCGCTAGGCCTGTTTGCCGGTATCTTCGCCAATAAATTTGACCAGATGGCGGCGATCACCAACTTCATAGTTACGCCTTTGGCTTTCCTGTCGGGTACCTTCTACTCGGTCGAGGCACTGCCGCCGGTTCTGAACAAGCTGAGCCATCTGAACCCGGTTTTCTACCTAATCGATGGGTTGCGTTACGGGATGATCGGCGTGTCGGATAGCTCGCCTTGGTTGGGCATGGTGGTCTGTGCGGGGGCAACGTTGTTCGTTGGTGCGGTCACTTGGCAAATGCTGCGGACAGGTTACCGACTCAAGGCCTGACGCTGCCGCGTTTCGCGCCAGATCAGGATCAGCCCGCCCGTCAGGATGATGGCCGAGCCGATCTGGCTGATCGCGTCCGGGATTACGCCGAAAACCGCAAAGTCATAGAAGGCGGCGAAAATCAGCGTGGCATAGCTGATCGGAGCCACAAATGATGCGTCTGCGCGCGCCATGCCGTTGACGAAGCAGGCCTGCGCACAGGCCATAAGCACGCCAATACCCGCCAATGCAGCCCATTGCGCGGCGGTTGGCATCTGAAACACGAAGCTGACCGCGACCGAGGCAATCGTCAGCCCCATCGCATTGTTGATCAGCAGAATCTGGATCGGGATTTCCCGGCTCGAGAGTTTCTTGATGAAGATCAGTTCCATCCCAATCACCACCGCTGCTGACAGCGCAAGCAGGGCTGCGGGTTGAAAACTGGCAGGCGTCGGTCGCAGTAGGATAAGTGCTCCGGTCAGGGCGACGGCGGCGGCCAGCCAGCGCCAGGGGCCTACGCCCTCTTTTAACAACGGAACGGCCAGCACCATGGCAAAGACCGGGTTCAGGAAGGAGATTGCCGTGGCATCTGCAATCGGGATGAACGCGACCGAGGCGAACATCAGCGTGATCCCGACCCAACCGAAACTGGTCCGCCCGATATGCAGCCCCCAATGCGGGCGGCGCAGTTTTGGGCGCAGAACGCCAACCGCGCTGACGATAACCAAAAAGGCGAACAGAAACCGCCCGTGACTGATCTGCATCGGATGCAGCGCCGGACCCAGTGTTTCCGTCCCCAACGCTTTGGCCAGCAGCGTTGTGCTCGCGATAAATGCGCTGGCGGCCACGATCAGCAAGGCCGCAAGGGCAGGGTTCTGGCGCACGGGTGTCATGCCCCTAGCGGTGGGCCAGCATCTGGGAAATAGCAAGCAGGAAACTCACGTCTCAGGGTGAAATTTAGGGCGCCGCGATTTTCTGGGTTTTCAGACTGTCTGCGTCCCGCTATACGGCGCGACATGATCAAACACGCACATATCCTGCGACTCCGACGCCGACGCATTGCCGCGTAATCGGCCCGTTTGATCCATTGCGCTCTGTAAATCCGCGCAAACTCCACCAAATCTGTTGACGAACCCTGCCTTCGTGTATCACTCACGGGGCTCAACATATCGAAAAGGATGATCCGATGATCCCGTCCGTTCTGCCGACCTATAATCGTGCGCCCCTGACCTTTGTGAAGGGCGAAGGCGCTTGGCTGACCGAGGCGGACGGCCGACGTTTTCTGGACCTCGGTGCCGGGATCGCGGTGAACGCACTGGGCCACGCGCATCCGGCACTGGTTAATGCGCTGACCGAGCAGGCGCACGCGCTGTGGCATGTGTCGAACCTGTACAACATCCCGCAACAGCAGGCGTTGGCCGACAAGCTGGTCGAGCATACCTTTGCCGACACGGTGTTCTTCACCAATTCGGGCACCGAGTCCTGCGAACTGGCCGTGAAGATGGCCCGCAAGTATTTCTATGACAAAGACCTGCCCGAAAAGGTCGAGATCATTACTTTCAGCGGCTCGTTCCACGGTCGGTCCTCAGCCGGTATCGCGGCGGCCGGGTCCGAGAAGATGACCAAGGGTTTCGGTCCGTTGCTGCCGGGATTCGTGCATGTCACGTTCGGAGACCTCGACGGCGTCACCAATGCCATCACTGACAAGACGGCCGCGATCCTGATCGAGCCGGTGCAAGGCGAAGGTGGTATCCGCCCGGTACCAGATGCTGAGATGAAGGCCCTGCGCCAGATCTGCGACGAAAACGGCCTGCTGCTGAT
The DNA here is from genome assembly GCF_056537245.1 of Ruegeria sp. CG11. Taxonomy (NCBI): domain Bacteria; kingdom Pseudomonadati; phylum Pseudomonadota; class Alphaproteobacteria; order Rhodobacterales; family Roseobacteraceae; genus Ruegeria; species Ruegeria sp. CG11. The sequence continues at coordinate 169,662 of NZ_JBQFRE010000002.1, read as the reverse complement.
CCTGGACGAGGTGCAATGCGGTGTCGGCCGGACCGGCAAGCTGTTCGCACATGAATGGGCGGGGATTACCCCGGACATCATGATGGTCGCCAAAGGCATAGGCGGGGGCTTCCCTCTGGGCGCGGTGCTGGCCACCGAAGACGCCGCCAGCGGCATGACGGCAGGCACACATGGCTCGACCTATGGCGGCAACCCGCTGGGCTGTGCCGTCGGTTGCGCGGTGATCGATCAGGTCGCCACGCCCGCCTTTCTGGAAGGTGTGAACCGCAAAGCCGGTCTGCTGCGCCAAAAGCTGGAGGGTCTGGTTGCCGATCACCCGGAGGTGTTCGAAGAGGTTCGGGGCTCTGGCCTGATGCTGGGTATCAAATGCACGGCAACCAACACGGACGTGGTGAATGCGGGCTATGACAACGAGGTCATCACCGTTCCCGCTGCCGACAACGTGATCCGCCTGCTGCCACCGCTGACCCTGACCGAGGATGACATCGCGCAGGCCATGATCCGCCTCGACAAGGCCGCCGCGCAGGTCGAAGGCAAGCTTGCGACCGCCTGAACTTCATCTTTTTCCAAGTACTCCGGTTGTGTGGGGGCTGGACCCACTAACCGACAGCCAAAAGCGAAGCGAAATGAACCATTTTCTCGATATCCACAAAACTGACGCAGACGATCTGCGTGTGATGATCAATCAGGCCGGTGAGATGAAAAAGGCCCGTCTGGGCCGCCCGAAAGCTGCGCCGGATGACGACCTTCCGCTCAAGGATCGCATGGTTGCGCTGATCTTCGAAAAACCTTCGACCCGGACCCGTGTGTCCTTTGATGTCGGTGTGCGCCAGATGGGCGGGCAGACCATGGTGCTGTCGGGCAAAGACATGCAGCTGGGCCATGGCGAGACCATCGCCGATACCGCACGTGTTCTGTCGCGCTATGTCGACATGATCATGATCCGGACGTTTGATGAGACGATCCTGACCGAGATGGCCGAATATTCCGACGTGCCGGTGATCAACGGCCTGACCGACCGTACCCATCCCTGCCAGATCATGGCCGACGTGCTGACCTTCGAAGAACATCGCGGCCCCATCGCAGGCAAAAAGGTTGTCTGGACCGGCGACGGCAACAATGTCTGCGCCTCGTTCCTGCACGCGGCGGGGCAGTTCGGGTTTGATCTGACCTTCACCGGCCCGGCGCAGTTCGACCCCGAAGAAGAGTTCATGGGCTTCGCTCGCCAGAAGGGCTCGAAAATCGTGGTCGAGCGGGACCCGTTCAAAGCCGTAGAAGGCGCGGATCTGGTGGTTGCGGACACCTGGGTCTCGATGCACGATTCCCAGTCGGCCAAAGAACGTCGTCACAACCTGCTGCGTCCGTATCAGGTGAACACCGAGCTTATGTCGCACGCCAAGCCCGACGCGCTGTTCATGCACTGCCTGCCCGCGCACCGCGAGGAAGAGGCAACGTCTGAGGTGATGGATGGCCCGAACTCGGTGATCTTTGACGAGGCCGAGAACCGTCTGCACGCGCAAAAGGCCGTGATGCGCTGGTGTCTGGGCGTTTAACGTCTGCGCACATCCCAAACACGCAGTTTGGCGAGCGTTCGGGCGCTCGCCAACAAGACCAGCGCGCAAAGGGCGGATTTGGTCATGATCTCCATCGTGCCTTCGATCAGCATCGCGTGCACGACGCTGCCGGTGATGGTCACAGCGGCCAGTGCCGTGTGACCCAGCCTCCAAACCCGAAACCGAAGACGCATGCGTTGCCGGTAGAGGCCCAGAAAGGCCGCTGCAAAACCCGTCCACATCGCGATAACGCCCCAGGCGGAAAACGGGGTGGGTGAGACGAACAGCAAAGCGTCCACCACATCCGGCGGGCTGGTGATCCATAAGCCGCCGACATGGATCAGGATGGTGGCAACCAACGCGATGCCAACCCATCGATGGCATTGGCGGCTGGCCAGCGGAGAAAGCCCCGGCAGGTATCGACCGGCCAGAAGCGGCTGCAGCAACAGCAACCCCATACCGACCACACCCGCAAAACCTGCGATGATGTAGACCGGATCACGCCACGCCAGAAGCGGGCTGTTCGCCGCCGCGATCAGCGGCACCGCCAGGACGAGGGTCAGGGCCGTCCAGATCAACAGGGCACGTGTCACGAAAGGTCAGAGGGGTTGCAGAACGAAATGCGCGGCGAGGGTCTTGTCCTTTGAACTCGCCATGATCGGCCGCAGGAACACCGTCTCAAACTCACCGCTATCATAGGCCAGATGGCCATGTGGTTGGCCGAAGGCGGGTACGATTTGCGGCATCTCAAGCCGAAACTCCCCATTCGCATTGGTCAGCGTTGCGCCGTGGCTCTGCGGGTCGCGTTCGTGGCCTTCGGTCGTGTGGGCCCAAATCTGGATGCGCTGGCCGGGCAGGGGGGCTCCATCACCAGCGCGCCGCACGGTGCCGGTCATCCAGAACCCGCCGCCGCCGATCCGATCAACGATGGGCGCGCCGGGGCGGTAGTTGTTGGACCCACCGCGCATGGACGGTGTCGGGGCCACCCCCGTCGCACGCGCAGGCAGCAGCAGGCCGGTGGCACCGGTCGCCAGAACGGCACCGCCGAGGGCGATCAGGGAACGACGGGAAAAGCGTGTATTCGTCATGTCGGGACCTCCTGCAAGGTGTCATCCAATGGGACCGGGACGCGCCACGACGCAAAGATAGCACGGTTCGCGCCTTTTCCGAGGCGGGTTTCACGGCCCTGTGATCGCCTCACGTGAATTTCTTTGACGCAACGTGAGTAAGGGTGCCATCCTTGCGATGCCGATCCGAAAGGCCGCCCCATGGACCAGATGCAAACGGTGTCACCTGACGAAATCGCTGCCTTCAAGCGCGACGGGGCCGTCGTCCTGCGTTCGAAGTTCTCGGACCATTGGCTGTCGCTGCTGCGCGCGGGGATCGATGCGGACCTCGCCGCCCCAACCGAAAACTTCACCCGCCATACCAAAGACCCCAGCGCCCCGGCCTATTTCGAGGATTACTGGGCCTGGAACAAAATCCCTCAATTCACCGATTTTGTGCGCAATTCCCCCTGCGCCGCGCTGGCGGGGCAACTGTTAGGCGCGCCGTCGATCAACCTTGTCATGGATAACTGGTTCCTGCGCGAGGCCGGGTCGGCTTCACGCCCGCCATTCCATCAGGACCTGTCCTATTTCGACTTCGAAGGCACGATGTGCGTCCTCTGGTTGCCGCTGGAGCCGGTGACCAAGGAGAACGGTATCACCTTCGTCAAAGGCTCGCACCTCTGGGACAAGCTGTTCATGCGGGTCCGGTTTGCGGACGGGCATCCCAGCTATGAACCGACCGAGGTCGCAGGCCTGACCTATCACCCACCGCCCGATGTCAACGCTGAACCGGACGCCTACGACCTGCTGCAATGGGATATGCAGTTGGGCGATTGCATCTTTTTCGACATGCGTACCCTGCACGGAGGGTTGTCCTCGGTAACGCCAACGGAAACGGTTCGGCGCTTTACCCTGCGGATGACGGCGCCGGACGGGGTCATCCGGTATCGCGGCGACTGGGCAAAAGACGAGCGTGCCCAGTTCGAGGCGGCGGGCTACAGCGAAGGGGATCGCATCGACGGGCCGTTTTTCCCCCGGTTGTGGCCGTAGCTGTCGCAAAAACACCTGCACTCTGATTGTGCAAAATTGCAAGTTTTCTTGTTAAAAATCGCCCTATATCCTTCATTTATGAACTCTAATCCTCTGATCGCAGGAGAGCTGGAATGAGTTGGAACCCGACCCACAACCCCGAATGCCTGTCGGAAAATGCGGCACTTGAGACTTTGATCATCCCACGCGCCCGCGATCTGGGCGGGTTCGAAGTGCGCCGCGCGCTGCCTTCTATCAAACGTCAACTTGTGGGCCCGTTCATCTTTTTTGATCAGATGGGGCCGGCCGAGTTTATCACCGATGGCGGCATCGACGTCCGCCCGCATCCGCATATCGGACTGGGCACCGTTACCTACCTGTATCAGGGCGAGTTCGAACATCGCGACAGTCTTGGCACACATCAGATGATTTACCCGGGCGAGGTCAATTGGATGGTCGCGGGCCGCGGTGTCACGCATTCCGAGCGCACCAGTGAAGAAACGCGGGGCAAGAGACACAGCCTGTTCGGCATCCAGACCTGGATTGCTCTGCCTGAGGCGCATGAGGATATGGCCCCCGATTTCGAGCATCACAAACAAGCCGCGCTTCCGCATATTCAGGACAATGGGGTCAGCGCGCGTCTGATCCTCGGTTCGGCCTATGGGGAAACCAGCCCGGTCACGATGCTGTCCGAAACTTTCTATCTGGACGTACAGCTTGATCCGGGCGCCGCGTTCCCCCTGCCGGATGATCACGAGGACCGGGGTGTCTACGTCACGCAGGGCTCGGTCGAGATTGCAGGTGACAGGTTCGAGGAAGGCCGCATGATGGTGTTCCGCCCGGGCGACCGTCTGTCGGTCAAAGCTGGGCCGATGGGCGCGCGGCTGATGCTGCTGGGTGGCGCGACGCTGAACGAGGAACGTTATATCTGGTGGAACTTCGTGTCGTCCTCGAAGGACAAGATCGAAACCGCCACGCGCGAATGGAAAACCGCCGACTGGGCGAATGGCGCATTCCACCTGCCTCCGGGGGACGATCAAGAGTTCATTCCGATCTCGGAAGAGTTGGAGCGCACCCGGCCACGATTGGTGCGCTGACCACACGTCAGGGGGCCTTGCCCGACACTCTGTTCCCGGCGATCCTTTGCGCCGGGGAGGGACACCATGAAGATCGTGATCGCAGGCGCAGGCAGTATCGGGTGCTATTGCGGGGCCTTGCTGGCCCATGCAGGCCATGACGTGACCCTGCTCGGCCGACCGCGCATTCTGGACCCGATCCGCGACAGGGGGCTGACGGTTACGGATTTCTCGGGCCTGAGTCGTCACGTTTCTTCGCAAAAACTGATCCTGACTGACGACCCAAGCTGTCTGACCACCGCAGAGGCCGTGATCATCACGGTCAAGACTGTCGCTACGGCTGAAATCGCCGCCCGGATCGCCCAGAACACGCCAACATCTCCTCCAATCCTGTCCTGGCAGAACGGGATGGAAAATGCCCGCACTCTGCGTGAAGTGCTGCCGGGCCGCGACGTGCGCGCCGGGATGGTGCCGTTTAACGTAGTGCCGACCGAACCGGCGTGTTTTCATCGGGCGACCTCGGGCGAAATTGTCATCCAAAGCGGCCCCGGTGCTCTGGGTCAAAGGCTCAGCAGCCTGGATCTGCCGGTGATCGAAAGCGATGACATCGACGCGGTGCAATGGGGTAAGCTGGTGATCAACCTCAACAACGCGCTGAACGCGCTGTCCGGTCTGACGCTGAAAGAGCAACTGCTGGACCGCAACTGGCGTCGGTTGATGGCGCAGCAGATGGCCGAAGCTCTGGCGGTTTTGAAGGCGGCCGGTCACCCGGTGGCTTCGACTACACCGCTGCCTGCATGGGTGACGCCGCATATCCTGCGTCTGCCGACGCCGATCTTTACCCGTATTGCGGCGCGGATGTTGACGATAGACCCTAGCGCGCGAACCTCGATGGCCTATGATCTGATGGCAGGGCGTCCGACCGAAATTGACAGTTTGCAAGGCGAGATTATTCGCCTTGGCGCAAAGTTTGATGTGGCGACGCCGATTTGCGCCAAAGTGCGGGCGCTGATCGAACAAGCGCCGGAAACCGCTTTGTCGCCGGATCAGGTCAGGCTTTAGGCAGGGTCAGATAAAGGCCGTCAGGAACACGAAGATCGTCGCAGACATGGCCGCAGCCGCCGGAACGGTAATGACCCAGGCCGCCACGATGGTCATGAAATGCGAACGACGCACCAGTTTGCGGCGCTGATGCTCTTCGCGGGCCAGTCGCTGTTCGGTCGGACGCTGACGGTTCGTTTGCCTCCAGCGGCGGTCCGAGTGCCATTCGCGATAGAAACCAACTCCGAACACCGCTCCCACGGCGATATGGGTCGAGCTGACCGGCAGACCCAGCCAGCTGGCCACGATCACGGTAATCGCCGCCGACAGCGCCACGCAGAAGGCGCGCATCGGGTTCAGCTTGGTGATCTGGCTGCCCACCATCCGGATCAGTTTGGGGCCGAACAGGAACAGACCGAAAGAAATCCCAAATGCGCCAATTACCATCACCCAACTCGGGATCGCCACTTTCGAGGCGAAATCGCCAAATTCAGCCGTGTGCACGATCGCCGCCAAGGGGCCAACCGCATTGGCCACGTCATTGGCGCCATGGGCAAAGCTGAGGAACGTGGCCGAGATTACCAGCGGCAAACCAAACAGTGTTTTCAGAGATTTTGTGCGGTTTTCCATCCCTTCGGACTTGCGCCGCACCCAAGGAACCGTCACTGACCAAACCAGCAGGCCGGAGGCCAGACCGATCAGCAGAGCCATCTCAAGCTCGATCTTCACGATCCGTTTCAGGCCTTTGACAGACAGATAGGTGGCAAACGCCGCTGCCATAACGGCCACAAGGATCGGAACCCATCGGCGCGCAGCGGCAATCTTGTCGTCCTGATACTGGATCTTGGCTTTGATCAAGGCCAGAAAGCCCGCCGCGATCACCCCGCCCAGAACCGGTGAGATCACCCAGCTTGCGGCGATGGCGCTCATCGTGCCCCAGCTTACGGCGCTCAGGCCCGCTGCGGCGATGCCTGCGCCCATCACGCCACCCACGACCGAGTGCGTCGTTGAAACCGGAGCGCCGACCCAGGTGGCAAGGTTGACCCACATTGCCGACGAAATCAGCGCGGCCATCATTGCCCAGATAAATACATTGCTGTTTTGAACCGAGGCCGGGTCGATGATTCCCTTTGAAATGGTTGAGACTACATCCCCACCCGCCAACAACGCGCCTGCGCTTTCGGCGATGGCCGCAATAACGATCGCGCCACCCATAGTCAGAGCATTGGCGCCAACCGCCGGACCCATGTTGTTGGCCACATCGTTGGCGCCGATATTGACCGCCATATAGGCCCCGAAAACCGCTGCCGCGACAACGATCAACCCGCCATCGGCCTGTCCGAAAAACATTGCAGCCGACAGACCGGCCAGCGCAATAAAGGCCAGTGCGATGCCGGGTGCCAGCATCGGGCGCGCAACGTGGACATTTGCGTTTTCGATGCGCGAGATACGGTGCAGGTCGCTGTCCAGCGCCTGCCAACGGGTTTTTGTGGTCATGTTCGACATGGGATTTTGCGGCTTACTTGAGTTGACGCACGCGGCTAGACGGTTTCACCCGCATGGGCAACCGCTTTGTCATCAAATTTTTGCGAAACTGTTACAGTTGGAGCAGTATGTCGCGCAATTCCGGCTCGTTTACGCGGGCGGCCGCAGTCGCAGGTGATACCCAGACCCGTTTGCGTGCACCCGCTTCGGGAAAGTCATCCACTAGATCCTGAACGTCGATCTGATAAACACTGGTCAGTACCTGCAGGGCTGTGCCGTCTTTAAGGATTTTATCATAGGTAAAGTGGCCAACCGGTTCCTTGGCTGGGCCGGGCGCACGCACGCCCGCCTCTTCCCAGGCCTCCTGCAAGGCGGTTTCGGCGCCGTCCTTGCCATCGATCGGCCAGCCTTTGGGGATGATCCAGCGTCCGGTGTCACGGCTGGTGATCAACAGAACCTCGGGCCCGGTATCGGTTTGTCGGGTGCACAGCGCTGCGAACTGCACCCGCCGGGGGCGCAGAAAAATGGGGCGAGCGACCTCCTCCCAGATGTTTTGCAACCATTTTGTCATGATCTGATCAATTACAAGCGCGTTACCTTTAAGCCGCAGAGATATAGCAACACAAAGGCGCATCTTCAATGAGCCTTTTTTGGAAGCGAGTGCACCTTCTTTGCATGGCTGGATGTTTCGCCGAAAAGCCTGAGCAATCGGTCAATCGCGGTTTTGCCCCCGCCGTTTGGCGCGCAGGGTAGGGTCAGCCTGGGTAGGGTCTTCGGGCCAGGGATGCTTGGGGTATTGCGCGCGCATATCTTTGCGGACGTCCGCATAGGACCCGGCCCAGAAACCGGGCAGATCGCGGGTGATCTGGATCGGGCGTTGCGCTGGCGACAACAGGGTGATCTTCAGCGCTTCGCCTCCTACGACAGGGTGCCGCGTGACACCGAACAGCTCCTGCAGGCGCACCGATATTTCGGGCACCGCACCGCCGTAATCAATCGGCACCTTGCGGCCCAACGGTGTCTCAAACGACCCGGGCGCACGGCGGTCCAGCTCTTGTGTCTGGTTCCAGTCCAACCGGGCGCGCAGGGCGGGGAGCAGGTCGAACCGCTTCCAGTCTTCGGCATTGCGGACGCCCGAAAGCATCGGCAGCAACCAGTCTTCAAGGGTTTGGGTCAGTCCCTCGATGGTGAAATCGGGCAGATTTGCGCCCTCGGCCCGCACCAGTTCAACCCGGGCGGCGAGCCGTGCTGCGGCGCCCTCCAGCCGCAGGCCCAAATCGCGTACGCCGTCCAGCATGGCCTGCGCCACCGCGTCGTCCGGGACGTCCTTCCAGATGCGGTCGCTCAGCGTGATTGCCCCGAACCTCTCTTGTTGGCGCGCCACCACCCGCCGGTCGCGTTTTGACCATTCGCAACTGTCGACCCAGACGATCTGATCCGCAAACAGGTCGCGAATTTCGCGTTCCGATATCTGGGCCGCCATGCGCACGCGCGCCTCGCGCGGATTGCCGTCGGTATCCGTGACCACCAGATTGGGCGCGGCGGCCAACGTGTCGCCAGCGTCCAACACAACCCCTTTACCACCGGACAAAACATAGCGCGGCACATCGCCCTTGCGGCGTTGCCCGATCCGGTCGGGATAGGCCAGCGCGGCCATCGAAGCAGGGCTTAGATCGGCGGAGTTGCCCTGTTTGCGCAGCCGCTTAGCCTCAGCCTTGATCCGATCTACGGCACCCGCATTCACCTGCCAGACCCGATTGCGCTGAAACGCGCGCATGTCGCGCAACGCTTCCAGCCGCAGCAGCATGTCCGCCGGAGCCCCTTTGAGCGGGTCGCGTTCCGCCATCAGTGCGGCCAAGGGCGCGGCGTTTGGCCCGGCGCGCACCAGCATGTGCCCCAAACGAGGGTGCAGGGGCAGCGCGGCCAGCGCACGCCCGTGTTCGGTGATCCGCCCTTTGGCATCCAGCGCGCCGAGCATGTTCAGCAGGCCCTTCGCCTCGGCCATGGTGCCTTCGGGCGGTGGTGTCAGGAAGGCCAGATCGCCCGGATCGGCGCCCCACAGCGCCAGTTCCAGCGCCAGCCCGGTCAGGTCGGCGGCTTCGATCTCGGCCGGGGGATAAGCGGCCAGAGCACCTTCTTCGCCCTTGGACCACAATCGATAGCAGATTCCTTCGGCCACGCGCCCGGCACGGCCTGTACGCTGGGTGGCCTCGGCGCGCGTTACGCGCTCTGTTACCAGCCGCGACATGCCCGATCCCGGATCGAACCGGGCCCGACGTGCTTGCCCCATATCGACCACAACGCGGATGTCGGGGATGGTCAGCGAGGTCTCGGCGATCGACGTGGCCAGCACCACTTTGCGCCCGGTTTCAACAGGTGCAATCGCGGCGCGCTGGGCGGCAAAGGGCATCGCCCCGAACAAGGGGCGCACCACGCAATCGCCGGGTAAACGCCCGGACAACGCGGCCTCGGCCCGACGGATTTCGCCCTCGCCGGGCAGGAACACCAACACGCCGCCGCCGGTTTTGCGCGTGTCCCGCTCGGCCTGGGCCACCAGATCGGCCAGAGCATCCAGTCGCCGAGCCTGCACCCCCAAGGGCCGGTCCAGCCAGCGGGTTTCAACCGGATAGCTGCGCCCCTCGGAGGTGACGAGGGGAGCCTCCATCAGCCGGCCCACGGGTTCAGCATCCAGCGTTGCGGACATCGCCAGCAGGATAAGATCGTCCCGCAGCGCGCCGGTGACCTCAAGGCACAACGCCAGGCCCAGATCGGCGTTCAGAGAGCGTTCGTGGAATTCGTCGAAGATTACCGCACCCACGCCGGGCAGGTCAGGGTCAGATTGCAGCATCCGGGTCAGGATGCCCTCGGTGACCACCTCGATCCGCGTGGATTTCGAAACCTTGGCGTCGCTACGGACCCGGTAGCCGACCGTCTCACCCGCGCGCTGCCCCAAAGTTTCCGCCATCCGTTCAGCCGCGGCGCGTGCGGCCAGCCTGCGCGGTTCCAGCATCACGATCTTGCCATCACACACGCCCGCTTCGAGCATCGCCAGCGGCACCCGTGTCGTCTTGCCCGCACCCGGAGGCGCCTGCAACACGGCACGGCCCGCAGCCTTGAGGGCGGCAAGCAGGTCAGGGATGGCGTCGTCGATGGGCAAGCGTGTCATGCAGGCTTTATCCGCCAACCGTTCCGCAAGGTCCAGTTCCGACAGGCTGCGGCAATTCTCATGGCGCTTGGCACTGGACAAAACCCGTTCTGCTACGCCATCAAGGCGAAAATCGGGTAGGGGACGCGCATGAACACCGCTGAGCTGGGCGACAGGATTTTGAATGGCGAGCGCCGCGCGCTGGCACGGGCGATCACGCTGGTCGAAAGCGGCCGTGACGATCACCGGGCGCAGGCGACCGAGCTGCTGGCCCATGTCGCCAAGTCCCAGCGGCAATCCCTGCGCATCGGTCTGTCGGGAACGCCCGGGGTGGGCAAGTCCACCTTTATCGAGAGCTTCGGCATGATGCTGATCGGGCAGGGGCTGCGCGTAGCGGTGCTGGCGGTCGATCCCAGCTCGGCCCGGTCGGGTGGCTCGATTCTGGGTGACAAAACCCGGATGGAGCGTCTGAGCCGCGAGAAAAATGCTTTTATCCGCCCGTCGCCCAGTCAATCGCATCTGGGTGGTGTCGCACGCCGCACGCGCGAGGCGATTGCTTTGTGCGAGGCGGCGGCTTTCGACGTGGTTCTGATCGAAACCGTGGGCGTGGGCCAATCGGAAACCGTCGTGTCCGAGATGTCGGACCTGTTCCTTTTGCTGCTGGCCCCGGCGGGCGGGGACGAGTTGCAGGGCGTTAAGCGCGGCATCATGGAAATGGCCGACATGATTCTGGTCAACAAGGCGGACGGAGACCTGAAGGCCACCGCCACCCGTACCTGTGCCGATTACGCCGGTGCCCTGCGCCTGTTGCGCAAACGACCGCAGGATCCGGAAGGGTTCCCCAAGGCCATGACGGTCTCGGCGGTCGAAGAACATGGGCTGGAGGGTGCTTGGACCGAGATGCAGTCCCTCACCCAGTCGCGCCGGGACAGCGGCCATTGGGACGCGAACCGGGCGGCGCAGGCGCAATACTGGTTCGAGCAAGAGGTGCGCGCGGCCCTTCTGGCGCAATTGTCCACCGCTCAGGCGCGGGCGGATATGGAGCAGTTGGGCGCACAGGTGCGGGCAGGTGGGCTGAGCCCCTCGGCCGCCGCGGAATCCATGCTGTCGTCACTGATTCCCCGTTAGACGTTCTGGTTGATTGTTACGCGGCGGACACTCGGACTGAAGCCGGGGTTATGAACTGACGGTGGCGCGGAAACGTGTTAGTCTGGCCACCTGAAGTATTGGACCGGCCCGAATGCCCAGAATTGTTGGGACAAATAGCGACGACGATATCGACGTCACAAACAACAACGGGACCCTGAACGGGAATCCGGAAGGGTCTCCTATTGACAATATCCGGGGCCGGGGCGGTGATGACGACATAAATGTCACCAACAGTGTCATCGCCGACAACGTGATCGGCAATGCCGGAAGTGACACAATAACCGTTACCAACAGCACCGTCGGCGGCCGCGTTGCATCGGGGTCGGATGCTGACACCGTTGACATTACGGGCTCGACCGTCGGGTCCATTCGGTTGGGCGGCGGCGACGACACCCTGAATTTCAGCAGTACGTCCGTTACTGACGATATTCGCGGCGGCAACGGAACCGACACGCTGAACCTGCCCGCCGGGACCGTGATCAATGACAGTGTTTTTGGCACTATCACGGTCGAGGATGGCGTCGGCTATTCATTATCCAGCGGTACGTTTACCCTGCCGTCCGGCATCGTGGTTACGTATTCGGCGTTCGAAAACGGCTCAGGGGTCCCATGCTTTACCCGCGACACATCTATTCTGACTCAGACAGGAAAGCGCCCGATTCAAGAGCTGCAGACCGGGGATATGATCCCCACCATGGAGCACGGGCTGCAAAGCATCCACTGGATTGGTCGCCGCGGGTTTGACCGGGCCGCATTGCTGAACAATCCGCGCCTTTGGCCGGTTCGCATTCTGGCCGGAGCACTGGGCAACGGCCTGCCCCGGCGGGACCTGCTGGTCTCGCGCCAACACAGGATGCTGGTACAGTCGAAAATCGCGGAACGTATGTTCGGCACATCCGAGGTGTTGATCCCGGCGATCAAGCTGACCGTCCTGCCGGGGATTTTTGTCGATGAAACCGTGGCAGGGGTAGAGTATTTTCACCTGTTGTTTGATCGCCATCAGGTGATCTTTGCCGAAGACGCCCCCACCGAAAGCCTGTTTACCGGTTCCGAGGCCCTGAAATCGCTTGGCGCGGATGCAAGGCGCGAGATTTTTGAAATTTTCCCTGAGCTGATCGAAATGCAACTGACGCCAAGGCCTGCGCGCTTTATCCCGCGCGGACGGCAGCAGGCGCGCCTGTTGGAACGGCACCGAAAGAACAACAAACCGCTATTGCGGGCACAAACCTATCCGGTCAACGACGTCGGTTTAAAGAATTCGCTTGATCCGTCTTGACCCTTCCTGCGATTCCCACTACACGCATCCAACCAGTTTTCGGGCGCGACTTCGGGTTGCGCCCCTTGTGATTTGGCCGAGGGCGTTATGCCCGGCCTCCAGAAACAAAGGAAGAAACCATGTCGCGCCGTTGCGAACTGACCGGAAAAGGCCCGATGACTGGCAACAATGTCAGCCACGCCAAAAACAGAACTCGTCGTCGTTTTCTGCCGAACCTGAACGACGTTACCCTGCAGTCCGAAGCTCTGGGCCGTGGCGTCAAGCTGCGCATATCGGCTGCTGCTCTGCGTTCGGTTGACCACCGCGGTGGTCTGGACGCGTTCCTGGCCAAAGCCAAGGACGAAGAGCTGTCGGCAAACGCGCTGAAAGTGAAAAAGGAAATCGCCAAGGCACAAGCCTCGGCCTAAGCCCTTTTTTCACTGCGAAGAAATTCGACCCTGTACCGTAAGGTGCAGGGTCTTTTCTTGCGTGGCCTGTTCTCAAATTGGAACTAAAATTCTCTCGTCGGTGACATTGTTCACATACACTTTGCTCTGCCTGTTTTATGTTTAGTCATATTCATCTGGCGGAGTTCTATCTCATGTCTTTCAAACTATCTGATTACCTCTCCCTGTTGGCTGCCTTTGTTGGCAAATCGTTTGGGACATGCTTTCGGATGCAACGACAGGTGAACAGGTTGCATACGAGCCTGACCAAAGGGTCTGTCAAACGTCCCGGCGTGGACGGCTGACACCAAACCCAACCTTGCGGGCTTCGGGCGTATCCGATTGCGCTTGAAGCCCGCTTTGCGTCGGGCTTATATCCGGCACAGGATGAAGACCGTTCTGAACAGATTCCTGCCTTTGGCACTTTCGCTGCTCGTCGTACTGACGGGGCAGGGGGTGGCTGCATCGCGCGGACTGGACACAGCGGTGGGGCAGATGGTTCTGTGCACCGGCTCGGGTCCTGTGGTGGTCTATATGGACGCCGAAGGCCAACCGGCGAAGCCCCCGCATTTCTGCCCGGATTACGCTCTGACCCTGTTGGGCGCGATTGCGGTTTCGGGATCCGAACTTCCTGTGGTCCCGAAAACCGGTCGACCAGCACCCTTGCGCAAGGCGGACAATCTGATTGCCCTTCCGGTTCCCTACAGACCGGCCCGTGCACCTCCGGTTCTGATCTGAAACTTTACTCTTATCAGACACTTGAACAAGGAGAGGCATGATGTCCCTCAAATCCAAATTCCTGGCCACTTTGGCCACCGCACTTCTGGCCACTTCTGCCTGGGCGCAGGATGCAATTTCCGTCAATGATGCTTATGCCCGGTCGTCGGGCAAGTCGGCCAAGGCCGGTGCGGCTTTCATGATGATCCAAAACGCTGGCGAAACCGATGACCGGCTGATCGGCGTGGAATCGGATGCGGCTGCACGGGTCGAGTTGCATACCCATAAGGTTGATGACAATGGCGTTGCCAAGATGGTGCATGTCGAGGAAGGCTTTGTCATTCCGACAGGCGAGATGCACATGCTGAAACGCGGCGGTGACCATGTGATGTTCATGGGCCTGACCGCTCCGTTCGAGCATGGCGCGACGGTTCCCGTGACCCTGATCTTTGAAAAGGCGGGCGAGGTCGAGATTGAGATTCCCGTCGATCTGGAACGTCAGGACAAAGGCGGTCACGGTTCGCATTCGAACTAAGCGAACGCCTGTCTTCGGGCCGCTCTGCGGCCCTCATCCATGCGTCAGGTCGGGCCTTGCCCGGCCTGTTTGCGTTGGGTCGAACGGATCAGCGATTGACCACCCGCATCGCCACGCGGTCATGGGCGCGTTTGAAGCGGGCGGTCAGCCAGAACATCACGGCCGAGAAGGCGAGCGCTCCGAACGCGATGGCCCATCCAAGCGCCACCATGCCGCTGCCTGGCCAGAAGATCAGCACCAGCCCGATTACCAGTGCCACGATTCCCGAGTTGCGGACCGAAGCGGCATCTGGATGTTGATCCGACATCTGCCGCCAAGCCATCAGAGAGCCGACCCCCACGATCAGCGCCCACGCGCCCAGAAGGAAGAAGGTCAGCCGGGCCACGCCCTCGGGCCATATCAACAACACCAATCCGATTAGCAGCGCGCCGATACCCACGCCTCCAATCAGGCCGCGCCGTCCAAAGCCCAGCAAGGTCAGTGCGCCGTCAAACACCAGCAAAAGGCCTACAAGTCGCAACAGCAGTGAGATGCTGCCCGTCGGCCAGAACAGGGCCGCGATGCCCAGCGCCCCGGCCAGAAGTCCCCTCAGTAGGAATGTCCACCACAGGCCTGCCAATTGATCCCCCAGCGCATCGCGGCCGTCCAAGCTGCTGTCATCAAGGATTTCTTCGCGTGGAAACTGGGGGTCTGTCATGATGCTCTCCCGGCATGTTAGGCCTTTACTATAAACAAGAAAATCCGCTGCTGTCTGCTGGGATCGCGATCATGGTCGGCCCAGCAGTCCCTCGACCCAGCGTGGGACGGTTTCGGATGCGGGACCGAGGATGACTTCGTCAAAGCTGGATGCCCCATCTGACTGGGCGAGGTTCAGTTCAACAGTTTGCGCGCCGGACAAGCGGGCCTCGTGCACAAAGGCGGCAGCGGGGTAGACTTGGCCTGAGGTGCCGATCGCCGCGAACACGGTCGCGTTGGCCAGATGATCATAGATTGCGTCCATGTGGTAGGGCATTTCGCCAAACCAGACCACATCCGGCCGCGCAGTGGGGGCATTGCAGGCTGGGCAGGGCTCGCCCACCGCCATCTCGGGTGGAGAGGGCCACCGGTGATCACAGGCTGCACAGAGCGCCCCGGCCAGTGTGCCGTGCATGTGAATTACGTTTGGGGCGCCACCGGCCTCGTGCAGGTTATCGACATTTTGGGTGACGATTACCACATCCCCGCGGAAATCCAGTTGCAGGCGGGCCAGCGCCTTGTGCGCCGCGTTGGGCTGAGCCTCAGCAGCCTGAACCCGGCGGGCGTTGTAGAACGCATGGACCAGTGTCGGGTCGCGGGCAAAGCCCTCGGGTGTGGCGACATCCTCGATCCGATGTTGTGCCCACAGGCCGTCTTCGTTGCGGAACGTGCCCAATCCGCTTTCGGCGGAAATTCCGGCCCCTGTCAAAATGACGATCTTTTCCATCTTCGC
The DNA here is from genome assembly GCF_056537245.1 of Ruegeria sp. CG11. NCBI lineage: Bacteria > Pseudomonadati > Pseudomonadota > Alphaproteobacteria > Rhodobacterales > Roseobacteraceae > Ruegeria > Ruegeria sp. CG11. The sequence goes on along the minus strand of NZ_JBQFRE010000002.1, from coordinate 153,714 downwards.
CTCACGCGCTACACCTTGGCCCATGACCCACCGTATCCTCTTTGTCTGTCTGGGCAATATCTGCCGTTCCCCTGCTGCCGAGGGCGTGTTTCGCGCTCGTGCACCCCAACACGTGACCGACAGTGCCGGGACCTCGGGTTGGCATATCGGTGAACCGCCTTATGGGCCGATGCAGTCGGCGGCGCGGGCGGGGGGTATCGACCTGAGCGACCTGCGGGCGCGGCAATTCGTGGCTGAGGATTTTGATCGGTTCGACCTAATCATCGGTATGGACGCCGAGAACATCAGGAACATCGAGACCTTGCGGCCTGCTGGGAATGAGACCACGGTTCGCCTGCTGACCGATTTCGCCCCCGAGACCGGAGCCGATCACGTGCCCGATCCCTACTATTCGCGGGATTTTGACGGGGCGCTGGACCTGATCGAGGCCGCCGTGGCGGGGCTCGAGGCGCATCTGCGGGCCTAGCCCATCACCTTCAGGCGGTCGGCGAGCCATGGCAGTTGCGCCAGCGCCGGGTCGACAATCTGGTTGCGCATTAGGCGGCGCATCATGCCGGCAACTTCTTGCGGAACCTGATCGGACCAGTCGGTGCGGGTAAACAGGGATATCGTGCGCGCAAAATCTCCGAACGGGGCGGGGTGCGCCTCAAGCGCGTCGTGAAAACGGGTTGCCCGCATATAGCCCAGCGGCGTGGTAATCGCCCAGCCAAGGCCACGCGCGACCATCGCCATCAGCGCCAGATGGGAACCGATCTCGAACCGCTCTTCGTATTCCAGCCGCCGCCGGGCCAGATGTGCCTCGATCTGGCGGCTGATCAATTGATCGCGGGCGTAGCGCAGAAAGGGCAGTTCCTGAACGGCGTTCTCAACCCCTTTGGGCGTCACCAGAATGAATGGGTCCTGTACTAAGGGGTATTCGACCACGCCCTCCAGCACCTCGCCGGAATGGGCCGAAACCATCAGATGCAGGCGCTGGGCCTCCAGCTCTTCAAACAAATCCAGGCTGGGCAGGGTGAGCAGCTTGAAGTTCGAACGGGTCAGGCTGTCGGCCAGCAGAGTCGCAAGGCGCGGGGTCAGGTCATTGTCGAAATCGTCGATCAGCCCGATGGACAGGGTGGTCAGATGGCCCAGATCCATCACGGTCAGCTCGCTTTGTGCCATCTGGAGTTCGGCCAGCACAGCCTCGGTCCTGGCCAGAAAGCTGCGCCCCGCCTGCGTCAGCCGCATGGGGCGGCGCCCGTGATCGACCAACTCGGTCCCCAAGGCGTTTTCCAGGTTGCGCAATTGCTGCGATACCGAGGGCTGGCTGAGCCCCGTGATCTCGGCGGCTTGCGCCACCGATCCCGTCCGCGCCAGGGCCTCGAACACTTCGAGCCCGCGCAGGGTCAGCCCTTTCATAACCATCAGATATCCCCTTCGCTGCGCCTTTTCTGGGGCGCAGTGCGGATCAGGTCAAGGATTGAGATAAGTTTAGCTGCAGATCGCCTGCGCCATCTGGCCGAAGTTCCGATACCGATCCCACAGCGCATCATCGCGTGCGGTCTGCGACATCTTCAATTCCTGTGCCTGATGGGGGTCGGTGAACCACTTGGCGACAGTCTTCTGATCGCTGCGGGTCAGCGCCTGATTGGCCACCCGCTGGATGCAACTGCACCGGTCCCGCGTCGCGGCCGTGCGGTCGGATGCCAGACATGCCCGCTTGATCTGCGCCGCCTCGGCGGCCTGAGGTGCCATCGCCAAGATCGACGTGGCACAGAGTGCGATTAAGAGGAACTGTTTCATGCTCGAGCCTCGTTTTTGCCTACCCGGAGAGATCTGTCGCCCCTCTCGGTCTGGGCGGGAGTATGAATCAAACGCCCCATTGGATCAATGGACAAGATTTTCTGTATCAAAAACGTGGCATCCCGCCGCTTCAGGGCCAATCTTGCGGTTTGCATAACGTTGTGATTTTGCGCCGCGAGGTCAGGAAAGAACAGGGCGTCGGGGTCATCAGACGTTTCCGACGGTGCCGCAAGAAGGCTTTCAGAAGCCGCGCCATTGGCTTTGATCACCGCGTGCCGATCCAGCAGAAGGTGATGATAGCAGGCCGTTTTCTCGCCCGATAGCGCGGCGAGCCCGGTGTCCACGAGGCTGATGGCCGGTACAAAAACCTCGGGCACGCCAAAATGCAATTCGGCAAGGGGATGGGTGACCAGAAGCCTGTGCTGTTGCGATACACTTAGGGGCGCAAAGTTCGTCAGCACACCTGTCGGAATTTCGACCATCCGGAATCGCCCGGTTGCGATCACATCCCGTGAACCTACCCAGCGGACAGGGGCAAACCCATTGTCCTGCGTCCAAACCACGTCGCCGGGTTTCATCGTCTCGATAAGGGTATCCCCGAGATCGGTGCGGATCAGTGTCCCGCGGCGGTAACAGATCGGCGTGACGTAATCGACTACCGCAAAGCCGGGTCCTTCCTGCGTGCTGACAACCTGCAGTTCCACCCCGGCCGGGGGGAACTCGCCCGGGCCGCCGATGAAGGCAATTCCTTCGACCGTGGCATAGGATGGGGACGAGTTGTTCACGTTAAAGGCGACGGCTTGATAGGTGTTTACCCCGTCCGTCAGCGTTATGCCGTATTCGGCCTCGACCCGTGTGCCGTCGGTGAACAGCATACCGTCAATCGTTTGATCGCCATCCAGGCGCTGATTGGTGTCATTGTCGGCGAAATTGGCATCGTTTCCACCATCGCGAATGAACACTTCGGTGGCCGAGCGGGTGTCGATCGTTATGGTCTGGCCGATCAGATGGCTGCCGTCGCCCTGATTGAGGCCGTCCAGCCCCTGCGCCAACGAGATTGACAGCTGGCTTTCACCCATAACAAATATTGAATAATCAGCCATCTAGTACACTGCTCTCTCACCGGTGTTTTGATCGGTTGCTAGCAAATTCACCGGCAGACCTCAATTTACAGTAAACGAGGCTGGTCAATAACGCGCTCTGAGTGTCCTGTCAGGGCGCTTCCCGGCTTGACGAGGGGCCAATCTACGGACATATCCCCAACCCATGACAGACCTCGCTCATATCCGCAATTTCTCCATCGTCGCGCATATCGACCATGGCAAATCCACCCTTGCTGACCGGCTCATTCAAGAGACCGGAACGGTCAAGGATCGCGACATGAAGGAACAGCTGCTCGACAGCATGGATATCGAGCGGGAACGCGGCATCACCATCAAGGCCAACACGGTTCGCATCGACTACACCGCCGACAATGGCGAGGCATATGTGCTGAACCTGATCGACACCCCCGGCCACGTGGACTTTGCCTATGAGGTCTCGCGGTCCATGCGCGCTGTCGAGGGGTCGCTGCTGGTTGTGGACTCGACCCAAGGGGTCGAGGCGCAGACGCTGGCGAATGTGTATCAGGCCATCGACGCCGACCATGAGATCGTGCCGGTGCTGAACAAGATCGACCTGCCTGCGTCGGATTGTGACCGCGTGGCGGAGCAAATCGAGGATGTGATCGGCATCGACGCCACCGACGCCATTCAGGTCAGCGCCAAGACGGGGCAGGGCATCCACGAGACGCTCGAAGCCATCGTGAAACAACTGCCCGCACCGCAGGGCAACCTCGACGCGCCTCTCAAGGCGATGCTGGTGGACTCGTGGTACGACGCCTATCTCGGCGTGATCGTTCTGGTCCGCATCATGGACGGCACGCTGAAAAAGGGCATGCGGGTTAAGTTCATGTCGAACGGCACCCTGCACCATGTCGACCGCGTCGGCGTCTTCCGCCCCGAGATGGAGATGGTCGACTCGCTTGGTCCCGGTGAGATTGGCTTTCTGACGGCATCCATCAAACAGGTCCGCGACACCCGCGTCGGTGACACCATCACCAATGATCGCAACGGCACCGAGGTCGCCCTGCCGGGCTTCAAACCCGCGCAGCCGGTGGTGTTCTGTGGCCTCTTCCCCGTGGACAGCGCCGAATTCGAAGACCTGCGCGACGCGATTGAAAAGCTGGCGCTGAACGACGCCTCATTCTCGTACGAAATGGAAACCTCGGCCGCGCTGGGCTTTGGCTTCCGCTGCGGCTTCCTGGGCCTGCTGCACCTTGAGGTCATCCGCGACCGCATCGAACGCGAATATGATATCGAACTCATCACCACCGCACCCTCGGTGATCTACAACGTCTACATGAAAGACGGCGAGATGATCGAGCTTCACAACCCCGCCGACATGCCGGACCTGTCCAAGGTCGACCACCTTGAGGAGCCGCGCATCAAGGCGACCATTCTGGTACCCGACGAATACCTTGGCGACGTGTTGAAACTCTGTCAGGACCGCCGCGGCATCCAGATGGACCTGACCTATGCGGGCAGCCGCGCCATGGTCGTCTATGACCTGCCGCTGAACGAGGTCGTGTTCGACTTCTACGACCGCCTGAAATCGGTGACCAAGGGCTATGCCAGCTTCGACTACCAGATGACCGGCTACCGCGAGGATGCGCTGGTCAAGATGTCGATCCTTGTGAATGACGAACCGGTCGATGCGCTGTCGACCATGGTTCACCGCGACCGGGCCGAGATGCGGGGCCGGGCGATGTGCGAAAAGCTCAAGGACCTGATCCCGCGCCACATGTTCAAAATCCCGATCCAGGCCGCCATCGGAGGCAAGGTCATCGCCCGCGAGACCCTCTCGGCCCTGCGCAAGGATGTGACCGCGAAATGCTACGGCGGCGACGCCACGCGGAAACGCAAACTGCTGGAGAAGCAGAAGGCCGGTAAGAAAAAGATGCGCCAGTTCGGGAAGGTCGATATCCCGCAGGAGGCGTTTATTTCTGCGTTGAAGATGGATAGCTAAGGCTGTCCATTTTGTATGAAGGTTAAAGTTGCCTAGCTCTCTTTGGTCGCGAACTGTTGTACATCCCAGTGGCCAAAGAAAAGCCGAACTATCGGTGACCTTAAAAGAATGAACCGCTCAGCTGTTGTGCAAGGAAGGGCTCCAGTTCCTTTGAATTTGAATATGCCCCTAAATTGGTTTATCTTTGAAATTGAAAAAGTTGAGTATTGACTGCCCATGAATTGGCGGCGGAGGGGCCACTGTTTCACAGTGGTGATTGCGTTAAGTGGTTTACCGAAGAGGGCAAAAAGAGTCTGCATTGAAGCAAGCACGTCTTAGGTGGAAATCTAGGCCTGAGAGTCTTGGGTGGAGATTGTTAGAACGGGGAGGTCGAAAATTGGCTCCCGCTATTTCGACTTTTTTAGCCATATTCTCCATTTCGGCAGCATACTTTGCTGGCTTCCTTATAAAGTTAGATACGGTTGCTATTTCGCTGATTGATTCGAAATTTATCGCCTCTGAGTACATTGTAGTCTCAATAATGGCCGGTATTGTTTTGATAGGCGTGCGGTTAGTGACGTTTTTTGGATCCGCTGCAATGACGCTTATTTCCGAAGGAAAGGATGTTGAATCCTACAATTTGGAAATCAATGTAACGATATTGGTAGCAGTAGCTTTAACTGTCACCTTTTTTGTAGTAGGTCATTATTTATTTTTAGATTTTTTTCGATTTCTTGGCCTGTTAGGTCAAGGTTTGTTCGTGCTAATAGTTATTTGTTTTGTCTTGCTTCGTGTTTCGGGGCTGGATGATGAATTGAAGGTAAGATATTGTAAATTTAAAGATGATTTTTCTACAGCCAATGGTTGGAGGAATTGCTCATTTATTGTATTGAAAGCGGTTTCACTGTTGCTTTCACCGGTGTTCTTAATCTTCCAAAGAAAATACTTGCTTTCACTTCCTTTATCATTTCCCGCAATTGCTGCTTTTGTCATCTTCTTTTCTGCTCTGACTGGAGCATCTCGCTTCGACTATTTAGTTGATCGACCTTTTGTTTCTGTTTTGATGTCAAGTTGCCATGAGGCTGAGAGTTGTGTGGTTGACGTTAAATTGCTGGGTTTGGGGGGTGTCGGAGCCTTATATGTTGATAGGGTTTCAGAGAGTAGAGTCAGGTTTTTGATAGAGAGTGAAGTGTTTAGCCTAGGTCTTATTCCTTTCGAGGCTATTCTCAGTATTTCGAAACCGGAACTTTTGAAAATCCGTCAATAGTTCTATCTGAAGCTGGACAGCGTTAGTTTGGACGGTACTTTAATCCGCTGTGTGATCTCATCCCGTCAACCTAGTGGCACCGCTGGGCCGCGCCGACCCGCCCCCATGGGGCGGCGAGTTTGGTCCCGTGGTTCCACACGTGCGAAAGCGAAACTGTCTCGCTGTCAGCCATCCTTCGCCGATCCGCTGCATCGGATGCTGATGCCCTCCGGGCCTGACCCGTTTCATGATATTCTCATCTCACCCCAAAACACGGGAGGATGAATCAATGAAACATCTGTCTCTGGCCGCTGCCTTCTGCCTGTTCGCCGCGCCCGCCTTTGCCGGGCAATGTCCCACCGACATTGCCGCCATCGATGCCGCTCTGGCTGCGGGTCCTGACCTGTCTGAAGAACAGATCACACAGGTCGAAGCATGGCGCGACGAAGGTGCCGCGCTGCACGATGCAGGTGATCATGACGCGTCGGTTGCAACTCTGGCCCAGGCCAAGGAACTGCTTGGCCTGAACTGACACTAAATTGCCGGATCCGGAATGGTAAACTGGGTGAGCGTTTGCGCCGCCTGTCAGGGCGGGCGTGACCCTCCGTTCTCCTAATAAGCCGTTGAAATTGCACCCCGGATCACCGCGCATTCTGACCCAGATCAAAGACCAGCCTCGGCCTCGATTCTAGTCTCCGCCAAAACAGACTGGAAAAACGAGGCCCCTATGTCGCCCCTGACGCTGATCATTCATATCTTCCTTGGTTCCACCCTTGCCGGGTGCGCGGTCATTGCGGTTCTGGTCATGGGGCACGCCGCGTGGACGACCCTGCTGATCGCGGCAGTTGTCGGCTTTGTCGCGGCGTTCCCGGCCTCGTTTCTGGTGGCCCGCAAGCTCGAAGGCTGAGCGCTCGGTTTAGACGCAAAGAACGGAATGTGTTATCCTCCGCGCGGGGGACCGCGTTCAGGCGGCCTTTTCTTTACATGCTTGCAACGCCAAACCCTCAGAAATGAGAGGTTATTATGCACAAGTTCTTGAAAGTGACCGCAACCACAGCCTTGACCCTGGGCCTGTTCGCAGGCCCGGCCATAGCCGAGACTTTTGACGCCACCGGCGCGGGCACGGGGACGAATGTGAACCAGGTCTATGGTATCTCGGACGGTCACGCGGTGATCAAATCGCAAACCGATTATGACAGTTTCGAGATTGCCGCCGGGCACCCTTTGGAAGGGGCGTCGGGTAGCTGTTTCGGCGCGGTGCTGGTCAATGGGGCCGGGGTCTCGGGCACGGGGAATTGCGTGTTCGACACCGCCTCGGGCGAAAAAGCGGTGATGACCTGGACGGCCACAGGGATCGGCGCGGATGGCGCTTTGACCGGGGACTGGACGGTTTCGGGCGGCTCGGGCAATTGGGCCAGCGCAACGGGGGGCGGGACCTTTTCGTCTTTGACCGACCCCGATACCAAGAAATTCGTAAACACGATCACCGGCAGTATCACGGTGGAATAAATTTATACTTCGCAACGGTTTAGGGCGGGAGGGTGTGCCCCCGTCCGCCTGAAACCTCTGAGAGTTCAATGAACCACAGATGAAGTTTCCCTTAGGTAAGTTGTAACCGGTTCACTCGCTTCCAATCTGTTCAGCAGGCCAAGGACGGCCACAGTTTTGGAGGAGAGAGCCAATGACCAGATACATGACTGCCGGAGCAGCCGCTCTGGCCGCGACCCTCACCCTTGGAACGGCCGCTCTGGCCGACGCGCCGGATCTGCGCGGCACATGGCTGGGGTCTTATACGACCGTCTCGCCATCCCATACCTATCGCGGCGATGAACCCCGGTTTAACCAAGCCGAGTGGATGCTGGACATCCAGATTCAGGAAGACAACGTCTTTTGGGGCCCCAGCAAGTGGCGGCGCGATGGCGACACCGAATGGAATGAGAACGAGGCCACCGGCACCATCAGCCTCGATGGATCTGGTAGCATCGGGATCGTTGAAACCTCACCGTTGGTCATCGGCGCGAACGCGTTGATCGATGCCCGGTACGAAGACGGAAAAATCTTTGCGGATTTCCGTAGCCTGCGTAACGGAACGACCTACAGCACCGTTCTGGAACGTCAGGTGAACTGAAGTGTCTCTGGCCTGAGCGGTCTGTAGGGGGTACTGGCTGCTGTTCGTCGCAGCGCGTAATTGGTAATCCCGGTCGGGCCAGAGCGCTTCTCAGGAAACGGAACCAATGTCTCCGACGGGAGGAGACGAGTCGGACGGCCATTGCGCCACCTGCGACAGGGTACGGATCGTAGCGTGCCGGGTTGCGGCGTAGCCCGGCACGGGGCGGTTTGGACCTCGTGAACCTTCAGCGCGGCGTCTCAGGCGGGGGAGGGCGCGTCCGGCCTTGGTTCCGTTTCCATGTCTCTCGACCGTTTGAGGCGTGAGACGAATCGCAGAATCGGAAATCGGGGGCAGGGTGCTCTGATTTCACGCACAAATGTCTACTCAACCCTTTCGCAGTTGCAGAAATTCGGCCTGAAACGGTGATTTGACGCGGTTCGGAGTTTTCCTGCCTCAAACCGGCAGAGTCGCGCGACTTCCGGAGTTATCCCCAAAACTTTCCCAGAGGATATCAACACGTTATCCCCGTCTAATTTTCATGCTGCAGTGCTATTTTCTTGCCGGACACAGGTACCGGTGCAACGATCACCCTACCACATCGGTTCTCAGGAACTCGGGTGGGGCGCAAAGGCTAGGGGGTCAGCACGGTGAGGGCAGGTTTTAGGATCTGACTTGTTGTGCAGAGACTTACCGGTGGATGGTCGTGTGATCGGGGTTCCGTACCCGGATCAGAGGGCCAGCCTCTCAGAAGGCCGACGCGTGCTGTGTGGTGCCTTTCGGCGCGGCACGGCGGCCGTGGCCCTTACTGGGGCTAGGGCAACTGGCTCGGGACGTCCGCCGGACGTGTCGACCCGGCAAGGCGTCAGGAGTGTTCGTAAGGATACGTGCATAGACCGCGTCTGCGCACCTGACGCCTTTTCCTTTTGCCGTCTTTCGGCTTGAAACAGGCTGCCACTTTACCCTTGTTCGACAAAACAGCGGGGTCTTGTGCGTTCACAAGAACCCCGCTGCCCTGTCAGAAATGCAATACCGCGTCTATGCACCTGTACCCCGAATCCTACGCTGGATCGGCTGAATCAGCAACAATACGCAGGGTGTGCGTCGTGCGGTCTGCCAAGACTTGGGGGTCAGAGGTTCTCCTGAACGTCCGACGCCGCGTCCTGAATCGCGTCACCCGCTTTTTCGATATCTTTGCCAGCGCCTTTGGCGGTTTCGCAGGCGGTGAGAGTGAACAGGGCAAGCCCAATCAGAATTGCACGGATCATCAGTGTCTCCATTCGTGTCTGTCCTGTGTTGCGTAACAGCTTTCCCTGAATGGAACCAGTGCTTTGAGGCCTGCTCAGCCATTGAGTGTGGGTGGCGTGAAGATGGTGATTGGAACGCCACAGAGTTGTGCGATTAGCCTTTTTCTTCGCCGCAGAACATGTCGTAGACCAGTTCGATCATGCGGCGTGGCCGATCATCGGCAAGACGATAGTAGATCGCCTTGCCCTCGCGGCGGGGCGTCACCAGCCCTTCAAGGCGCAAACGCGACAACTGCTGGGAAACGGCCGCCTGACGGGCGGACAGCAGCTCTTCCAACTCGGTCACGGATTTTTCACCGGAAACAAGATGGCACAGGATCATAAGGCGGCCTTCGTGGCTGATGGCTTTCAGGAAATTCGACGCGCGCGTCGCGTTTTCAACCATCTTGTCGAATGTTTCGGGGTGCATGTCTTGCGAAAGCTGGGGAAGGGCCATCGTGTTTTCCTTGTTTACGCGCGAACCAGGTGGAGGTGTGAGTGGGGGTTCGCGGACTCGAATGTCTTGGGTACTTATTTTGAACATGTATTTCCATATGCATGAATCAAAATGATGTGATGTAAGGGCTGCAATATGCGAAGAACGCTCTCGAAGCTGACTGCGAAAGAGCAAGTTCAACACTCAAATCCCGGCCGCGCGGCCCGAAGTCTCCGGCCCCCCTTGCAGCCCCCCGGTGGCGACACTAAGACTCAGGTAACGTTTCTTCGGGTAATGTCCCGATCCATAGCAAAGCAGGCAGGTTCAGAATGTTCGATCCAGTTGATACCTATATGAATACGCTCGTCCCGATGGTGGTCGAACAGACCAGCCGGGGCGAACGCGCCTACGACATTTTCTCGCGCCTTCTGAAAGAGCGGATCATTTTCATCAACGGCCCGATCCATGACGGGATGAGCCATCTGGTCGTCGCCCAGTTGCTGCATCTCGAGGCGGAAAACCCCAGCAAAGAGATCTCGATCTACATCAATTCGCCTGGCGGTGTTGTGACCAGCGGTTTGTCGATTTACGACACAATGCAGTATATCAAGCCGAAATGTTCGACATTGGTGATCGGTCAGGCGGCCTCGATGGGGTCGGTTCTGCTGGCCGGTGGCGAGAAGGGAATGCGGTTTTCGCTGCCCAACAGCCGCATCATGGTGCACCAGCCCAGCGGTGGCTATCAGGGTCAGGCCAGTGACATCATGATTCACGCGGCCGAGACGCAGAAACTGAAAGATCGCCTTTATGACATCTATGTTCGTCATACCGGCCAGACCAAAAAGGCGGTTGAAAAGGCGTTGGATCGTGACAATTTCATGAGCCCGGAAGAGGCGAAAGATTGGGGTCACATCGACGAAATCGTCGAAAACCGCGCCAAATTGGACGGCGACGAGGCCTAAGATCAAGTCCCCGCGCGGCTTGCGCGGGGCGCATTTTGAGATTGTAGCCGTCTCGGTGCTGGCCTAAGCTGCACCAACAGGCGGCACGCGGTCCGAGGGGGACCGCAGGGACGAAGCCCGAAAGGTAGAACATGGCGACGAATTCAGGCGGTGACGGCAAGAACACGCTCTACTGCAGCTTCTGCGGCAAAAGCCAGCATGAGGTACGCAAGCTGATCGCGGGCCCGACCGTGTTCATCTGCGATGAATGCGTCGAACTGTGCATGGACATCATCCGCGAGGAAACCAAGGCCAGTGGCCTGAAATCCTCGGACGGTGTACCGACGCCCAAGGACATTTGCGAGGTTCTGGACGATTACGTTATCGGTCAGGCTACGGCTAAACGGGTTCTGTCGGTAGCTGTGCACAACCATTACAAGCGCCTGAACCATGCCCAGAAAGCGGGCAGCGATATTGAGCTGGCGAAATCCAACATCCTGCTGATCGGCCCAACTGGCTGCGGTAAAACGCTGCTGGCGCAGACGCTTGCGCGGATTCTGGACGTGCCGTTCACCATGGCCGATGCCACCACGCTGACCGAGGCCGGTTATGTGGGTGAAGATGTCGAGAACATCATTCTCAAACTGCTGCAGGCCAGCGAATACAACGTCGAACGCGCACAGCGCGGCATCGTCTATATCGACGAGGTCGACAAGATCACCCGCAAGTCCGAGAACCCCTCGATCACCCGTGACGTATCGGGTGAGGGCGTGCAGCAGGCATTGCTGAAGCTGATGGAAGGCACCGTGGCGTCGGTTCCTCCGCAAGGTGGCCGCAAGCATCCGCAGCAGGAGTTCCTGCAGGTCGACACCACGAACATTCTTTTCATCTGTGGCGGTGCGTTTGCCGGTCTGGACAAGATCATCGCGCAGCGCGGCAAAGGCTCGGCCATGGGCTTTGGCGCCGATGTGCGCGACAATGACGAGCGCGGCGTGGGCGAGATCTTTAAGGATCTGGAGCCCGAAGACCTGCTGAAGTTCGGCCTGATCCCGGAATTCGTCGGCCGTCTGCCGGTTCTGGCGACGCTGGAAGATCTGGACGAGGATGCTCTGGTAACGATCCTGACCAAGCCCAAGAACGCTCTGGTCAAGCAGTACCAGCGTCTGTTCGAGCTGGAAGATGCCGAATTGGCCTTTACCGACGATGCGCTGAAGGCGATTGCCAAGAAGGCCATCGAACGGAAAACCGGCGCACGTGGTCTGCGCTCGATCCTCGAAGATATCCTGCTGGACACGATGTTCGAACTGCCAGGCATGAAAAACGTCACCGAAGTTGTGGTCAACGAAGAGGCGGTGTCGTCCGACAAGCAGCCCTTGATCATCTATGCGGATGCAGCGGAATCGGCGTCGGCCGGTTAAGCTCAAAACGATTTACCATTCACGGCGCGGCACTGACCGCGCCGTTTTCTTGTGGGGGTTACTATGACAATCAAACGCATCTCGTCAGGTGGAGAATTCGAGGCTAAAATCGGGTATTGCCGCGCGGTGGTTGCCGGGGGCTGGGTCCATGTAGCCGGAACGGTCGGGCAAGGCGATGACGTGACTGGGCAGTGTCGGTCGGCCCTTGAAACCATCAGCAAGGCGCTGACCGAAGCTGGAGCGAGCTTTGCTGATGTTGTGCGCGTGACCTACATGCTGCCGGATCGATCCGAGTTCGAGCCCTGCTGGCCAATCCTGCGGGAATACTTCGGCGAAAACCCTCCGGCGACGTCCATGATCGAGTGCGGTTTGATCGACCCGAAGTACCGGATCGAAATCGAAGTCACGGCATATTTGCCGGAATAGCAGGTGCGGCCCTAGTGGCACTGGACCTTGGCGAGCCTTTGGTCCATATCTGCGGGAACAGAAATGCCGGAGGCAGCCGATGGGTATCCTGAACAGTCTATTGCGGGCCGTAACCTGGTGGAACGGAGCCACCTTGAACACGCAGATCTATACTGCGCGGAAAGGTGAGAAAGTCGGCGAAGACAACGAAGGCAATGTCTTCTATCGCAATGCCGACGACAGCAAACGTTGGGTGATTTTCAACGGTGAGGCCGAGGCCAGCCGGATCGACCCCGATTGGCACGGCTGGCTGCACCGCACCTGGGACGAGCCGCCGACCGACAAGCCGCTGGAGCATAAATCCTGGGAAAAACCGCATCAGGAAAACCTGACGGGGACGGCTCTGGCCTATACCCCAGCGGGGTCCCTGCGTCGGCAAAACCCGGTTGAGCGCACGGATTACGAGGCCTGGAGCCCGGAATAAACGAGGCGAGCGATGTCGACCTATAACGTTACCGAAGTTCTTGTCGGTGGGGCTGTGCTGGCCTGTGCCGTCGCTTTTGGCGTTTATGCGAGCCAGTCCACCGGCCTGTCGCAGGGCGGTGCGGGATATCAGCTTGAGGCGTCGTTTCGCTCGCTCGAAGGTGTAGGTGTGGGCACGGACGTGCGTCTGGCCGGTGTCAAGATCGGGACTGTGACGGGCGTTACTCTGAACCCGGATACCTATCGCGCAGACACCACCTTCTCGATTGCAGACGGCATTCTGGTGCCGGATGACAGTGCCATCGTGATTTCATCCGAAGGTCTGCTGGGTGGTAACTTCGTCGAGGTGATGCCGGGTGGCTCGCCATTCTATTTTGAGCCCGGCGATCAGGTTGAAGATACGCAAGGCGCGGTCAGCCTGATCTCGCTGCTGGTTAAATTCGTGGCCGGGGACGGCAGCGAATGAAGCGTTTTGCCCTGATCGCAGCGCTGCTGGCCGCCTCGGGTGCAATGGCGCAGCAAAAGGCGCAGTCAGGTCCTGGGGCGATCCTGCGGGGTCTCGACAAAGTCAGCGGCCAGACCGTCGATGTGGAAATGCAGAACGGTGAGACCACTGCGGTTTTTGGTCTGGACGTTGCGCTTGGGGATTGCCGTTATCCGGCCGAGAACCCCACCGGTGATGCCTTTGCCTATCTGACGATCTGGGAAAAAGGTAAGTCGGACGAATTGTTTGACGGTTGGATGATTGCCACATCTCCGGCGCTGAACGCGCTGGATCATGCGCGTTACGACGTCTGGGTGATCCGCTGTATGACGCCTTCGGCTGATTGAACCAAAGGCGCGGTGAAATCTGCGCCTGCGTTTATCGCCTCTTCCAACTCTTGCCGGTATTGCGTTCGGGGAATTTCGATCGCCCCCAGTGACGCTAGATGTGCGGTCAGAAATTGCGTGTCGAAAAGCCGAAACCCGGTTTGCCGCAGGCGATCCACCAGATAGGCCAAAGCGATCTTTGACGCGTCCGTTCGGCGCGAAAACATGCTCTCTCCGAAAAATGCGGCCCCTAGTGCAACACCATAGACGCCGCCAACCAGATGGTCGGCCTCCCACACCTCGAGCGAGTGCGCGTGGCCAGTGCGGTGAATTTGCAGATAAAGGTCCCGCAATTCGGCATTGATCCAGGTGTCCGCGCGATCTGCGCAGCCATCGACAACCCCGGCGAAGTCCTGGTTGATCGTTATCGAATACCCGCATTTGCGGATACTGCGGGAAAGACTGCGCGAGACATGGAAACCGTCGAGGGGAAAGACACCGCGAAATTTGGGATCAACCCAAAACAGCTCTGCGGCGTCACGGTGTTCGGCCATCGGGAAAATGCCGATGGAATAGCCGTGTAACAAGAGTTCCGGGGAAAGGCTCATGCAGAATGCCCGAAGGCCGAAGGGCAGGCACCCTTCGGCCCGTTTGTATTAATCGGCCATATGCTCCGCAAGCCAGCGCTCCAACCAGTGGATGTTGTAGTTTCCGCTGTGGATATCGGGCTCCTGCAGAAGCGCGTGGAACAGTGGCACAGTAGTGTCGATGCCGTCCACGATCAGTTCACCCAAGGCCCGTTCCAGACGTGCCAGCGCTTCGGCCCGGTCACGGCCCTGTACGATCAGTTTGGCGATCAGCGAGTCGTAATAGGGCGGGATCGAATACCCGTCATACAGCGCCGAATCCATCCTCACACCCAGGCCGCCCGGCGCGTGATAGGCCGAGATTTTGCCCGGGCAGGGCGAGAAGTTGGGCAGTTTCTCGGCGTTGATCCGAACCTCGATGGCGTGGCCGTTGATTTCCAGATCGTCCTGACCGAACGACATGTCCTCACCGGCGGCGACAAGGATTTGCTCGCGCACCAGATCGACGCCAAAGATGCCTTCGGTCACCGGGTGTTCCACCTGCAGGCGGGTGTTCATTTCGATGAAGTAGAACTCGCCGTTTTCGTACAGGAACTCGATGGTGCCCGCGCCGATATAGTTGATCTTGGCCACGGCGTCGGCGCAGGTCTTACCGATCTTGGCGCGTTCCTCTGGGCTGATCGCGGGGCCGGGGGCCTCTTCGAAGACCTTCTGGTGACGGCGCTGCAGCGAGCAGTCGCGCTCGCCCAGATGCACCGCCTTGCCCTTGCCGTCGCCAAAGACCTGAATCTCGATATGGCGCGGCGTGGTCAGGTATTTCTCGATATAGACCTCGTCATTGCCAAAGGCGGCCTTGCCCTCGGCGCGCGCGGTCATGAAGGCGCTTTCCATCTCACCGGCGTTCTGCGCGACTTTCATGCCGCGACCACCGCCACCGGCGGTGGCCTTGATGATGACGGGATAGCCGAATTCCTCACCGATCTTCTTGGCGGTGGCCAGATCGGGTACACCACCGTCCGAGCCCGGAACGCAGGGCACGCCCAGCGCCTTCATGGTTTCCTTGGCGGTGATCTTGTCGCCCATGATGCGGATATGTTCCGCAGTGGGGCCGATAAAGGTGATGCCGTGATCCTCGACGATTTGCACGAACTCGGCATTCTCGGACAAAAAGCCATAACCGGGGTGGATCGCCTGTGCGCCGGTGATCTCACAGGCCGAGATGATCGCGGGCACGGACAGATAGCTTTGCGGGCTGGGCGGAGGGCCGATGCACACCGATTCGTCCGCCATGCGCACATGCATCGCATCGCTGTCGGCGGTGGAGTGGACGGCGACCGTCTTAATCCCCATCTCGCGCGCGGCGCGGATGACGCGCAGGGCGATCTCGCCTCGGTTGGCAATCAGGATCTTGTCGAACATGGGCCTGCCTTACTCAACAATGACCAGAGGGGTGCCGAATTCCACAGCATCGCCGTCACCGACCAGAATACGCTTGATGGTGCCCGCCTTGGGCGCGTGGATGTGGTTCATGGTTTTCATCGCTTCGACGATCAGCAGCGTGTCGCCTTCGGACACCGATGCACCGACCGAGATGAACGCGGGCGCGCCCGGTTCGGGCTGCATGTAGACAGTTCCGACCATGGGCGAGGTCACGGCGCCGGGGTGGCTGGCCGGATCTTCCTGTGCGGTGGGTGCCTCTGCTGCGGCAGGGGCCGGTGCGGCGGCGGGGGCTGCTGCAGGCGCTGCGGTCGGAACGGCGACCTGAACCGGAGCAGCCACAGTCTGGGTCATACGGCTGACGCGCACGTTCAGGCTGTCTTCCTCGCCATATTCGCGTTTGACCTGCAGTTCGGTCAGGTCATTTTCGCGCAGCAGTTCAGCCAATGCTTTGATGAATGCCACATCCGCTTCGTGTTTGGTGTCTGTCATGAGTGTCCTCGACGGTTCCCCTTTGGCCCGTCTGTTTTCCGCGGGCTTTGGTCTGATTACGCAGCGTTATAAGCCATGCGCCCGGTCATGAAAAGCGCAGTCTGAGCCTGTGATGTAAGGGTTTTAAAGAAGATTTCAGGGGGCGAAAGGGCCTAAAGCGGCATTCCCGAAAGTTTCGCCACCAGTTCGGGCAGTTTGCGGGCCCCGAATTTCTCTAAAAGGCGGGCGCGGTAGGCCTCGATCGTGCGATAGCTGAGGTCCAGTTCGGCCCCGATCTCTTTGGCGGACAAGCCGCGGCAGGACAGGATCGCGACCTCGCGTTCACGCGCGGTCAGCTCGACCAGAGGACGTTCTTCCGAGATGTCGGAAAAGCTCCAGATGCCGTGGCGGAACGGATCGTCCGGGGTCAGTGAACGCCCACGCGCACGACACCAGAATAGATCGCTATTGCGCCGCCGCATGACGCGTTCATCGGTGTAATAGCCGGTATCGCGCATCACTTGCAGGCTGCGTGCGCCGATCCGTTCCCAATCGGCCACAGACGGATAAAGGTGCAATAGGGGCATGTTGCGGTAATCCGCGGCCTCACCGCCAAAGGTGCGGGCGAACTGCAGATTGCAGCGCCGGATGATCCGGTTCTCCAACTCGACAAGTCCGATTGGCGCATATTCAAAGGCGGGGTCGCTCATGCGGCTATCGTGCCGGGATTTCAGGGGAAATAGAAGGGGGCCTGCGCAGATTCTGTGTGGGCGTTGCCGGCGTCGGGCGCATGCGTTTTGTCAACTTTGTAAACGGTCTATGAAAACCCTGCCTTAACCTATAGAAATATTTTAAGAGTTCTGAAAATCAATCGGGGTCGAATTCGGATGGTTCCGCTTTGGCAGAGGTGAGAACATGCGGGATACGCTGACAGGTAGCCGCATTCGGGAAAGGCGCCAGATCGCAGGCCTGCGGCAGGCGGAACTTGCACGTCAGGTCGGGATTTCAGCGTCTTATCTGAATCTGATCGAACATAACCGCCGCCGGATTGGCGGTAAGTTGCTGGTCGATATCGCAACGGCACTGGCGGTGGAGCCCTCGGTTCTGACGCAGGGGATCGAGGCCACGCTGATCTCGGCTCTGCGCGAGGCAGCGGCTGATGCCGTTGGCCAACAAGCGGAACTGGATGGGCTCGAAGAGTTCGCCGGGCGTTTCCCCGGATGGGCGGGTGTGTTGGCGCAAATGCACCGCCGGGTTGTTTCGCTGGAGCGCACAGTGGAAACGCTGTCGGACCGTCTGACCCACGACCCGCATCTGGCGGCCTCGATGCACGAGGTTCTGTCGACCGCCGCTGCGATTCGCTCAACCGCTGCGATTCTGGCGGATACGCAGGATATCGAACCCGAATGGCAGGATCGCTTTCACAGCAACCTGCACCAGGACGCCGAGCGTTTGGCCGAAAGCTCCAAGTCGCTGGTGGCCTATCTGGATGAAAGCGATTCTGACGGGGATCATCGCGGCGTGCCGATGGAAGACGTCGAAGCGTTTTTCGAGGCCCGCGGGCACCACTTCCCCGAGGTCGAAGAAGGCGGAGCCGATGCCAACATAGACCTGAGCGATCTGGAATCGTCGGCAGCGAAAACGGTGGCTCAGGAATTCCTCAAGGTTTATGCAACAGACGCCCGTGCCATGCCGCTGAACCAATTGCAGGCCGCGCTGGCCGAGGCTCCGCTGGACCCGCTGCAACTGGCAGCGCGGTTTTCAGTGAATGTTGCAACGGTGCTGAGGCGGCTGGCGGCGTTGCCGGGCGGGTATCTGGGGCGCCCGACGGGGTTGGTGGTGTGCGATGCCTCCGGCAGTATCCTGTTCAGCAAATCCGTGCCCGGTTTCGCCATGCCGCGCTTTGGTGAGGCTTGCCCACTGTGGCCACTGTTTCAGGCGCTGAACCGGCCGCTGGTGCCCATACGCAAACGCATCGTGCAGCTTGGGCGGACAGCCGCCGTGTTTGATTGCTATGCTTACGCATGGCCACAGCACATATCCGGTTTTGATGACGGGCCGGTCTATCGGTCGGTGATGCTGGTGCGGTCGGTCGAGGATGTTGCACAGGATGAGCAGGCGGTTGCCCGGGTCGGTCCCAGTTGCAGGGTTTGTCCCAGCAGCGATTGTACGTCCCGTCGCGAACCGTCAATTCTGAGCGAAGGTTTTTGACAGTTTCCTGACACTGCGCGTAAGCTGGCGGCGACGGGTCATTCAGTTTATGACCGGTCACGGGGAGGACAGATAATCATGAGCCGCAAGGTTCTGCTAATTGAGGATGAGCCGAACATCGCCGAGGCCATTCGGTTCCTGCTGACACGCGAAGGTTGGCTGGTGGAAACACATGCCGAAGGCAGCGATGCATTACAGGTCATTCAGGGCGCAAGCCCGGATCTTGTGATTCTTGACGTAATGCTGCCGGGTAAGAGCGGGATGGAGATTTTACGAGACCTGCGCGACGTGGAAGGTATGCAGAGCCTGCCGGTTTTGATGCTGACTGCGCGGGGGCAGTCCCGGGATCGAGAGATGGCCGAAAACGCCGGAGTCAGTCGTTTCATGACCAAGCCGTTTTCTAATACCGAGATGCTGACTGCTGTGCGGGACCTGCACGCGCAGGCAACGCAGTCATGAAACCGGACGAAGACCGTAAGCCTTCGGGTGTCCGGCCTTCGCTGTTTCTGGAACGGCAGAGTTATCGCCGCCGCAGATTGTCTGATGCCGCACGACTGCTGCCCTTTCTGGGAGCGGCCCTGCTGGCCATCCCGTTGCTATGGCCTGACGGTCAAGGCACACAGGAGGGCGTGTCCCTGTCTTCAGCGATCTTTTATATCTTCACGTGCTGGGCGGCGATGATCGTGGCCAGCTTGGTGTTTGGGTTTGCCGCCAGACGCATGCGGGTCCATGACGAATCCGAACCCGAGACGGACCGATGGCAACGCTGAACATTCTGATTCTGGTTTGTCTGGGTTATGTGGTGCTGCTGTTTGGCGTCGCTTTTGCCGCCGACAGGATGGCGGCCGCCGGGCGGGGGGCATGGCTGCGGTCGCCGCTGGTTTACACGCTGTCACTGTCGATCTACTGCACCGCCTGGACCTTTTACGGCGCCGTTGGCAATGCCGCGCGGTCAGGGCTGGAGTTCGTCACGATCTATCTGGGCCCAACGCTGGTCATGATCAGCTGGTGGTGGGGCCTGCGCAAGCTGGTGCGGGTTGGGCGCAGCCAGCGGGTGACCTCGATCGCCGACCTGATCTCATCCCGGTACGGAAAATCCAACACGCTGGCGATCTGCGTGACTATTCTGGCGGTATTGGGTGGCACGCCCTATATCGCGCTGCAGCTGCAATCCATCACCCTGTCGTTTTCGATCTTTGCCGAGGCTGATCCCACGGGCCTTTATCGCGAAGGTTCAAGCGTGTTCTGGGTGGCGACGGGGTTGGCCGTTTTCGCGATCCTGTTCGGCACGCGCAATCTGGACGTCAACGAACGCCACCACGGGGTTGTCACTGCCATTGCGCTGGAATCGGTGGTCAAACTGTTCGCCCTGCTTGCTGTGGGCGCGTTTGTGGTCTGGGGCATCGCGGGCGGTGTCGGGCCGATGATGGACCGCATCGACGCGTCCGAGATCGGCCAATGGAACGTGGACGCCGGGCGCTGGACCACTTTCATCTTTTTGTCTGCCGCAGCCTTTGTCTGCCTGCCGCGCATGTTTCAGGTCATGGTGGTCGAGAACGCGGATGAGGGGCATCTGAGAACCGCCGCATGGGCCTTCCCGCTGTACCTGCTTTTGATGAGCCTTTTTGTGGTGCCCATTGCCGTTGTCGGTCTGGACCTGATGCCCGAAGGCTCGAACCCTGACCTGTTCGTGCTGACTGTGCCGCTGTCTCAGGGCAATGACTGGCTGGCGATGCTGTCTTTTATCGGGGGCTTTTCATCGGCCACGTCCATGGTCATCGTTACAGCGATGGCGCTGTCGACGATGGTGTCGAACCACGTGGTCATGCCGATCTGGCTGAGCACGCAGGAGGGGTCCGGTTCCGTATCCGGCGACGTCAGGAACGTAGTGCTGTTGGCGCGGCGTGTGTCGATCGCCGTGATCATGGCGATGGGCTACTATTACTACCGCTTGTCCGGGGGTGGGGCCGCTCTGGCCTCGATCGGGTTGATTGCCTTTGCTGGTGTTTCCCAGATTTTGCCCGCTCTGGTCGGTGGTCTGTTCTGGCGTGGGGCGACGCGAACCGGTGCCTTGGTGGGGCTGACGGTAGGGTTCCTGCTGTGGGTCTACACCCTGCTGCTGCCCGGGATGGATGGGGTGTTGATGCCCGAGACGGTGCTGCAAAATGGCCCATTTGGTCTGGGTTGGCTGCGCCCGCAGGCCCTGTTCGGGATCGAGGGCATGGACCCGATGGTGCACACCGTGATGTGGTCGCTGTCCCTGAACACCATCGCGTTTTGCGTCGCGTCGTTGCTGAGTTTCCCCAGCCCGCTGGAGCGTTTGCAGGGGGCCCAATTCGTCAACGTCTTCGATCACTCTGTCGCGCCCCGCGGCTGGTCCGGGTCGGTTGCGCAAAGCGAAGACCTGATGATCATGACCCAGAGAATACTGGGTGCAGGCCCCGCGCAGGAGTTCTTTCAGGCTGAGGCAGAGCAGCAGGGCGGACGTTCCAGCCTGCCGGAACCGACCCCTGCGTTTCTGGAACGGCTTGAGCGCGAACTGAGCGGCTCTGTCGGGGCCGCCACGGCCCACGCGATGATCGGTCAGATCGTCGGCGGCTCGTCCGTATCGGTCGAGGACCTGCTGGCCGTAGCAGACGAATCCGCGCAACTGTTGGAGTACTCCAGCCAGCTGGAGGTAAAATCCGCCGAGCTGACTCGTACCGCGCGGCAATTGCGGGAAGCGAACGCCAAACTCACGCAAATCTCGGAACAGAAGGACAGCTTCCTTAGCCAGGTCAGCCACGAGCTGCGCACGCCCATGACCTCGATCCGCGCGTTTTCCGAGATCATGCGCGACACCGAGGGGTTGAGCGGGGAAGAACAGACACGCTATGCCGCGATCATCCACGACGAAGCCCTGCGCCTGACCCGGTTGCTGGACGATCTACTGGACCTGAGCGTTCTAGAGAGCGGGCGGGTCAATCTGAATGTCGGTGACGACACGCTGCGCTCGGTGCTGGACCGGGCCGTGTCCAGCGCGTTGGCCGGGTCCAGCCGGAAGCTGACGGTGCGGCGCTCGAAAACGGCAGAACGTATCCCGCTGCAAACGGATCTGGATCGGCTGGGGCAGGTCTTTATCAACCTGATTTCCAACGCGCAAAAATACTGTGATGCCGATGAGCCGGTTCTGACGATTTCAGCCCATGATGTCGGTGGGCAGGTGGTGATTGATTTTGCCGACAATGGCAGTGGCATCCCGCCCGAAGCCCGCTCGATGGTGTTCGAGAAATTCGCCCGCGTGGGCGTCGACAAGGCCGGCGGTGCCGGGCTGGGTCTGGCGATCTGCCGTGAGATCATGCAGCGTCTGGGCGGAGAGATCACCTATCTGCCGGGACAGGGCGGCGCGGCGTTTCGTGTCAGGCTACCGGTGGCGTATCAACAGGCGGCGCAGTGACGCAATTGTAAAGACATTCGTAACCTGAACCGGGTTAGACCGGATGTCAGATACAGCAATCAACAGCGGTTTTGGGGCATGACGCAGACGGTCAGCGCAGCTTTGGCGCGCAAGCTTTCAGTGGGACAGGAAGAGCAGGGCGACAAGCCGCGTTCGGTCCTGCGCGCGCTGCGGCTGGCCTTTGCCCGCGCCG
The DNA here is from genome assembly GCF_056537245.1 of Ruegeria sp. CG11. Classification (NCBI taxonomy): domain Bacteria; kingdom Pseudomonadati; phylum Pseudomonadota; class Alphaproteobacteria; order Rhodobacterales; family Roseobacteraceae; genus Ruegeria; species Ruegeria sp. CG11. Next base: position 131,420 of record NZ_JBQFRE010000002.1, on the reverse strand, counting down.
CCGGGGATCGGTTGCAACTGCCCATGGTCGTTATCGGCGCGAAGCAATCCCATCGGACACCGGACGTATTAGCGGATCACGTCGGGGAGGACTGGTTGCTGTTGCAGTTTGTGACCGGCGACGGGGCGTCAGCAGCCATCTGCATGGATCTGGGGGCGGTTTCAGCCATCGTTCAGGTGCAAACCATTGGCGAGGTTATGGCGGAGGAGCCCACGCCCCGCGCGTTTACCCATACCGATGGGGCGATGGTGGCGCCCTTGATCGAAGATGCGCTCACGCGGGCGGTCGATCTGGTAGAGGCGCCGGGGGACCAATCCAGCTTGTCGGGGTTTGAATTTGCCACGCGTCTCGCTGATTTGCGCACGATGTCGCTGGCCATGGTCGAAGATGCCTATCTGGTGTTTGATTTGACAGTGGAACTGGGCGGCGGTCTGCGGCAAGGGCAGATTTCCATTTTCCTGCCGGACCGGTTTGCCGGGGATGCCGACGAGGCCCCGCAAGAGGGCACCGGCCCAAATCTTGAACAGGCATCGGGGGTGTTGCGGGCCGAGCTGAACACAGTGATCTGCCGCATGTCGTTGCCTCTGACATCCCTGTCTCAGCTCAAGGTTGGGGATGTTCTGCCTCTGACTGGGTCGCGCCTGGACCGGGCAGAGATCCTTACGATTGACCGCACTCGCGCTGCGGTTGGCCGGTTGGGGCAATGTGGAGGAATGCGCGCCGTACGTCTGAATGAATATGCGCCGCTGACAGCGCTGACCCAATCCGAAGCTGCGGAGTTTCTTGAGGCCCGCGCGACCGCAACGCCGCAATCTGACCCGGACAAGCCTACGCGGGCGGAGATATCGCAGATGCCGGTCGCTTTCGATCCGCACGCAACAAACGACATCGAGTCCAACCTGAATTTCGCCGATTCAGATCAGATGGTGGCCGAGATTTCGCAATTGGCCGGACTGAAGCTATCAGACACAGACCCAGGTGCCCTGAGTTAAATCAGTCGGCACCGCCGCGGATCTGATCAAGGGTTGGGCGCAGGTTTTCCAGCGCGTAACCCGCTTTGGTTGTGGCATCCAGTATGTCGTCCGTGCTCATCCGGTCGCATTGACCCAGCGCCCAAACCACGGAGCAGCGTGTGCCCGATGCGCAATAGGCCAGAACCGGCCCGCTGCAGCTTTCGGCCAGCTCGCGTTGTAGGGCCACATTCTCGGGCGTCATGGTCTGGTGCGTCAGCTCCAGAACCTCGTATTCCAGTCCCGCCGCGCGCACCGCTTCACCGATTGCATCCGACTGCATGTTGGCCGGAACCTCGACATTGGGCCGGTTGCAGATCACTTTGACAAAACCGGCCTCGGCAATGGCTGGAACGTCCTCGACCGTGATTTGCGGTGAGACGGCGTAGCGGGGGGTAATCGGGCGAATCTCCATGGCAATTGATTAGGCCGCCTTTGCGACTCTGTCCAGTTGCGCGCCCAATGTCGGCGCCGCGTACATACCCGCAATCATGGCCAGCAGAAAGACAATCCCACCAATCCCGCCATAGCTAAGCGAGGCAAGGGCAGGCCCGGGGCACAACCCGGCCAGCGCCCAGCCCATCCCGAACAGCACCGAACCCAGGATCAGGCGGCGGTCCAGTTCTGGCGCGGTCGGTTGCGGAAACTGGCCTCCAGTCAGGGGGCGTCGATGGGCCGTCAATCTCCAGGCGATCAGCATGGGCAGGATCGCTCCGCCCATCACAAAGGCAAGCGTTGGGTCCCATTGGCCGAAAAAGTCTAGCCAGTTCTGTACCTTGGTGGTGTCGGTCATGCCTGACAGCAGCAGGCCGGCACCGAACAGAGCACCCGCAAGAAGGGAAACAAGCGCACGCATCAGATCACCCCCCAGACATGGCGGAACAAAGTGATCGTCACGACGCCGGCCCCGATATAGATTAGGGTGGCGACGATGCCGCGCAGTGAGAACCGCGAAATCCCGCAGACACCGTGGCCGGATGTGCACCCGTTGGCGATGCGCGTCCCGGCGCCAACAAGCAGACCTGCGATGATTACCACGGTTATATTGCTGGTTAGGTGTGTCTCTGGCGCCGGAGAGAGCAGGGGCCGCAACAACAGGGGTATCCCGATCACGCCTGCCAGAAAGCTCAGCCGATCCAGCGACCGGTCGCTGTTGTCGACCAACCCGCCTAGAATGCCGCTGGCCCCCATGATGCGGCCGTTGCCCAACAGGTAAACGGCGGCGCCGAGCCCAATCAGAAGGCCTCCACCAAGGCCCCATATCCAGTCCATTTGCATTTTGCGTCCTTTGCCGTTCGCGGCCAGAAATTCAGAGTTTGTTCAGCGGAAGCTTCAAAAATACGTCGCCATGTTCATCGGCCGGAGGCATCTGCCCTGCGCGCATGTTGACTTGCAGGGACGGCAGGATCAGGCGCGGCATGGCCAGCGTTGCATCCCGGGCGTCACGCATCTCGACGAACTCTTCGATCGAACGGCCCTGACCGATGTGGACGTTCAGTGCTTTCTGCTCGCCAACAGTTGTCTCCCAGGCATATTCATCGCGCCCCGGGGCTTTGTAATCGTGGCCGACAAAAACCCGCGTCTCATCCGGCAGCGACAGGATTTTCTGGATCGAGTCATACAGCATTGCGGAAGACCCACCCGGAAAGTCGCATCGCGCCGTGCCGAAGTCCGGCATGAAGAGGGTGTCGCCGACAAAAGCCGCGTCGCCGATCACATAGGTCAAACAGGCCGGCGTATGCCCCGGCGTGTGCAGCACGTCTCCGCGCATCTGACCGACATGGAAACTGTCACCTTCGCGGAAGAGGGCATCGAACTGACTGCCATCGCGCTGAAACTCGGTGCCTTCGTTGAAAATTTTGCCGAAGGTCTCCTGAATGGTGACGATCTGATCGCCGATACCAATCTTGCCACCCAATTCCTGCTGCAAATAGGGGGCTGCTGACAGGTGATCGGCGTGGACGTGGCTTTCCAGAATCCAGTCGACCCGCAGATCATTCTTGCGCACATGGTCAATGATCTGATCCGCCGAGCGCGTGCTGGTGCGACCCGAGGCGTGATCAAAATCCAGAACGCTGTCGATGACCGCGCAGGCAAGGCCCTCGGGCTCCTGCGCCAGATATGAAACCGTAAAGGTCTCGGGGTCAAAAAACGCTTTCACAATGGGTGTCATGTGGCCCTCCACCTGTGTCGCCATTTCATATTTTAATTACGGAATGTGTTGTAATCAATATGCGTAATTTGATGCTGGTCAAGGCAGGGAAGTCTCATTATGAGTAAAATTTAGTCAACTCGCTTTTGGACAACCGGAACGGCAGGGCCGACAGGCGGATTCCCGCGCGATTTTCAGGTAATCTGGGCGGGTCTTAAAATGGTCACATAAATCGGAGTAAATGAAGACATTTGGGAGGATGGAAATGTCATCAATCAATTTGTACTCAGAAGCTGAACAACTTGAAAAAAAGCTCAACGGCGCATGCCTTGATACACGGCTTGCCCTTCAGCCAAGCGTGGCCAAAGTGATCGAACGAATGCGTCAGGAGGGTATGCACGTACCGTCGCGTCTGCGCCAGCTGGATGCAGCCCTGTGCGAAGATGCCATGGAGGCGCGCTTTGATAATCTGCCGGTTTAGGCTGGCAGGTTAGCCAAAGGAAATCCCAAGGATTACCACCATCAGGCCAATCACTGACAGAAACAACGACGCCAGATTCCACGGCAGAACACCCTGAACAACGGCGCGCAATTCTTCGTCCGACAGGCCGGATTTGCGCGCCTTCATCACGTGCGCAATACACCAGACCAGGCCCACAAGCCCGGCAAGCGACAGGGCGGCACCGCCCCAGGTGATGAATTCGAACATGGTTCCCCACATGTGCTTGTCACGTTCCTCTGCGCTTAGCCGAGAACCCCCGCGCACACAAGCCCGCCAGCGATTGCGCGCTTGCGGCGCGGGCGGCGGCAATGTATCCGGCATATTGCCCGCTGCCACAGCAACAGAAATCTACCTCTGGGAGAGACGTAAATGGACGACATCACCGAAGATCAGGCCTCTGCCAACTATCGCGTTACCGCAGGTGAACTGCGCCAGTTCATCGAACGCTTCGAACGGCTGGATGCGGAAAAGAAGGACCTGGCGGAACAGCAAAAAGAGGTGATGGCCGAGGCCAAAGCCCGCGGTTACGATACTAAGGTTATGCGCAAGGTGATCGCTCTGCGTAAACGCGATAAAGACGATATCGCCGAGGAAGAAGCCGTGCTGGAAATGTACAAAGAAGCGCTGGGCATGAGCTGAGGCCCAACTGACGGGCCCCTTCAGAAGCGTGAAAAATGTGTGCCCCGCAGGGATTGCGCGATCCGGGGCACGCATCACAGGTCTACTATTCCCGGTCAGGGCGACATTTAAGTGGAAAGAAAACTGGGGCAATTCTGACCGCGCATAGTGCACGCAATGCCCTTGGCCGGATGACTGCGCATTTGCAGTTTCAACAAACCGGATTTTCGAAATACGATCAGGGTTTCAGAACCCGAACTCCGGGAATGGTACCAAGCCGTTCGAGATCCTGCTCATAAAGTTCCGAAAACGCGTCGACGATCTCGGTGCTCCAACCGGGCAGGTCCAGTTCTTCTTCGATTTCTTCCGGCTGAGCGTGATCGTCGAATATTCGAGCCATGTTTTCGTGCAGGCTCGCCTTGCTATGGGTTGCATCCTGACTGGTTAGCGCCAGCACTTCCTTCTGGCCTGTTTCATCCAGCAGCGACAGCAACAGATCGTGCTCGTCTTCCAGGGGTGTGTCTTCGTCCAGATCAGCCAGAGCGCGAATGATATCACCCCAGATAAAAGGGGTGTCTTCGTTGCCCCACAACGTTATCTGAATACCGGGCGCAAGATCCCGGATGTCCTCGATCATGCCAATCCAGTTCAGGCAGCTCAGATCGGTATCCCGAATTGCGTTGGAGCGTACTTCCTCCGGTAGCGACATCAGCAGTTTTGGGACGAAACTCCCTGGGTTTCTCAGCCCCATGAACAGCTCAACCTGGTGGTCGTGAAAGCTTTGTTCCAGCAAAGCCATTCTGCGGCCAGCGAAAGGGTACAGCTGCCCATCCTGTAGCGCCGTTTCCGGTTCGCCTGCAAAACTGCCACTTGAGTAGATTGCCCGCCGGGTGCCATCGCCGATTGGGAGAATGGCATTGATATTCTGCTGGGCGAGGAACTCGGCAGGCGCGTTTTCGAATCTGTCAAATGCTGGCTTGAACACGCGCTTGTATCGCCGGGGACCAAAAAAGGCGGCCCCTTGTGTCGCCAAAGCGGATGCGTTTTTGTTCAACGAGGCCAACACCCGACCCTCGTCGGTGAAAGCTACACCTGCGTGGATAACAACCTGCATCTTCGGTTCTTGCCCCTGCTTTTTGCCCCGCCTGCCGGGTTACAGTCTGCGACCTGAACAGTCAAACCCGCGTCAGTATGTGCGGAAGGATCATTGCACAGTCAGGAAAACCGCCAATCCCTAAGTTGAGATAAAAATATGGGCTTGCAGTCCACAACAAGAGAAAGTAATCGACACCAAGTGCCCCTATAGCTCAGCTGGTAGAGCAACTGATTTGTAATCAGTAGGTCCGCGGTTCGAGTCCGTGTGGGGGCACCACTAATTCCCTAATCAATTTCAATGCATTAGAAGTGACGCGCCCTACGCGGCGTCTGCCGCAGCGTGTCGCGGTGTCGGTTCTGGGGGACATATGGGGGACAAAGTGCACGGTTTTGCTGCTGAATCGGACCTACCACCACTCGGCGCGATGATTTGCCCAGCGCCAATTTTTCACCTTTATAAAATGGCTGATTAATTGTCGGGCTTTGCTGGGTCCGTCCCGGCGTCGTGTGTCGATTGATATCCTTGACCGACGACCGGCAGAAAGCTGGAAGTTGTCGTAGCCAAACCGACCGCCAAAGTTTTGCAACCGGGCCGAGATTTGAGCCCGGTTCCTAACCTAATTTTCAATCATGTTCTACTGTTTTCCGCCGAAAGAGCCAGTGTGACTGATTCCGCCCGGTCCTGAAGTATGGAACGTTCCACCGATTTCGTTAGCCTGAGGACCATAAAATACTCCACCTACGCTGCCACTTGTTCCAGAACCAGTGACATTGGCTGTAAAAGTTGCACCAGAAACACTCCCGGTACCTACGAAATCCAGCTCCGGCGTCGTTTGGATTGTGCCGGTGTTGATATTAACAGCTTGCGTGCCTGAGCTGGAAAAGGTCATGTCTGAGAAATCCGTGGCAACTGAAACCTCTGAACTGGTCAAATATGTCTGGCCATCGGCAAGAGTTGCGACCCCCGTCGTCGCACCATTGTATGTTGCGTTCGTTCCGGTCGGTACGTTTCCGGCTTCTGTTTTTGCCCCAAATGACCCAGCTCCGACTTTTCCTGAGCCGGTGCCTAGTCCAGTCATCCACGCTCCAAAAGTTTGATGTTCGTATCCCTGCGAAGAAGGGTCAACAAAGATACCGATACTCTGCCTATCGGCAGTTTCTGCAAAGATCACGCCCCCCTGAGTCGTAAAGGTGTCGCCGACCAATGTGTCAAACGTGACCGAGGAATCAGAACCGCCTGCGCTCCACCCAAGCAAGTTTCCGTCACTGTTGGTTATACTGGTACGGCCATCTTCCGACACGGTTGCACCAGAAATAGTAGTTTTTCCTGAGTGTACATCAATTGTGTAAGAGGCCGTAACGGTTTGACCATCAAGGCTTAGGGTAACGTTTTGTGGAAGGCTAGGATAACCAGAGGATAAAGGTGTACTGGAACTTGATCCGCTGCCAGAGCATGCTGGCACTAACAACAGCGCGGTGGCTGAAATGAAAAACCGTAGAGTAGCAGGCAGCATAGAAAGTCCTCTATTGCCAAAAGCTAGAATCGCTTTGGTTCTAGGAGGATAAAAAGCTATTTATTAAGTTGACGTTACTTGCCCGTCTTGGGTTGGATATATTTGCGCGATTTGAAGTGCTTTTTATTATTTTAAAGAACGAAGTTTAGCGCCATTTAATTTGACCGTTTCCGAAGAGTCACCATTATCAGATTATCAGGTTCGTGCACGTCTCGGAAATCGGGGAAAGACATGACGTCATATGAATTTACACTCACTCCTGGGGCAATTTCTAATAAAGTAAACATCGAGCATTTTGGTGCCAATTTTAGGGAAATGTTTCCAAATATTGGCGAGGCGTACGACCTATTAGATGTCACAAACTTGCGTTACCCTTCCGGAAGTGCCCAGGAGCAGAACATCACCTTCATGCCGGATGGCGAACTCAATGAACGACTTATCGAGTTTTTAGATTGGGTGGTGGAGCGGAGCACTCCGTTTACGTTGAGTATTCCTGTCGGAGACTTGCTGGCTACACAAGAACAGATGATCGAATTTGTGGATGCTGTGTACCAAAAGCTCGGCCCCGACGGTTATCTCCTGAAAAACTTCGAGATTGGTAATGAATACTGGGATTTTCAGGAAGCTTCGGAGTACGGTCAGGATGCTTCGAAAGCAGCGGAATACCTTTATTATGCAATCGAAGCTTACAATAATACGTCATCTGCTTCCGACTATGATCCTAAGATCCTCGTTCAAACTGCGCCGCCCTGGCACGTGGGGGAGGACAGTTCCATAGATCAGAAAAACATGGAAATCATAAAGTCCTTTGATGCGAACCAAAACTTGTCTGACGGTCTCCAAGCCACTGTAGCTAGCGAAGCAATCGACGGGATCGTTTCTCATTACTATTTTAACAAAAGTTATGAGGATGATAACACTTTTTCCGGTGGGTATTACGAGAACCGCGCTATCGAGTCTCGCACTCGTATGTGGGAGAGTTTTTTTGAAAAGGAACTTGATTATCACGTAACCGAATGGAACGTGCAGAATGCAAATATCGGCCAGCAGGGATTAAAGGCTGCTTCTGTAATACTTGAGCAGTTCGAAACCATGATTAACGCGGGCGTTGATGCCGCTGATGTCTGGTCGGTTTTGAATAGAAACTACAATGCTTTTGCCGGGGGAATAACGGAAGATAGCCCAGTTCATTTCTCGCCCGCCGGTCAGGTTTTCGCTTGGATGAGAGAAAGCCTAATCGATGATAATGGTCAAGGTCTGTCCCTTTTGGACCTCGGCGGGATTCAAGAAAACCATAGGCCCATAGAGATCAACGCTTACACCAACGGCGTGAAGACCATTCTCTACATTTCCAGTAGAACAAATGAGTTTGGGGTCAATGTGGGTTTGAACCTGTCTTACTTGGCTCCCTACAGCACTTTTGCTTCGGTCCGAAAGCTCGGAATTCAGGATGGTAGCTCAGATGGTCTCAGTGATCGAGCGGTGTATGACGACGACGGAAATTTAGTCCCGAACTCGCGGAACAAGCTCCGCGTGATTAGTGAGGCAGAAAAACTGGAGCTAGAAAAACTATTAAAGAATTTGTTCAAATTAGGAATTTTAGACAGCGGAGATATTAGCCCCTATGAGGATGGAACTTTCCGTACCTATTTTCCCCCACCATCCACGATACTACTAAAGCCCGGAATTACTCCTGAAACCGCGACAGGCATCGATGATTTCTATTTTGCAGGTGAAGTCGATGTAACGGTTGAGGTCGAAGAGTATGATTTCGACGATGTGTCCGACATAAATTTTGTTTTGGACCCTTACGAAGTAGTCGAAATCACCTTAGACCCGGGAGACGTATACTATGATAACTACAGTCCTGTATCACTAATTCAGATTGCCAGTGCTGTTGCCAAAAATATCATCAGTGCCACAGATGATAGTGATAGCGACTTTAGCGCCGTTGGCAGCGGTGGCGATGACGCGCTGGAAGGTGGTGGCGGAGATGACACTATCCAAGGAGGAGTTGGGAACGACACTGTGTTTGGAAGTGACGGTGATGACTTTTTGTTTGGAGGTTCCGGCGATGACACTCTCGACGGCGGTAGCGGAGATGACACACTACTTGCGGGAGATGGAAACGACGTTGTAGTTGGCGGAGTTGGCCATGATGTGCTTTCCGGAGGAAAGGGTGACGACATGATTTGGGGAGGGGAGGGACACGACTATTTGGAAGGAGGAGCCAATGACGACGTGCTGGAAGGCGGGATGGGCAACGACACACTAGTTGGTGGCGGAGGTGCCGACGTATTTGTTTTTCGCGCAGGCGAGGGCGTTGATACCATCTTCGATTTTGAGGACGGGCTTGACGTTATCAGAATTGACCAACCTGGGGCGAGCTTTGAGGATCTGACTTTCACCATCCAGGACGGTTCTACAGTGGTAAGCCTCGACGATTCTCCAATTGCAATACTTGCAGGTGCGCCAACAACTCTTTTGGAAGATGATTTCGTCTTTGTATGACGTGCACCCCGCAGATATTTGCGAAACCTGATCAATAAAACTCTTCGGGCGACCAAAAAGCGACAAACTACCGAAATCCTATACCTCAGAATGATAATTTCAATGCCGAGGGTGTTGTAGTAGTTAGATAATTGGGCGCTGAAACTAGACTGGCCCTCATATGCTTAAAGATGGAAGCTATTGATGCGCTAATATCATGCATTCGTTTAGAGTCGAGTTTTGATTTTGAACAATTTGAGCTCTGATCCAACAAAGCATTTATTTCATTTAGAACACAAAACTGATTGTGCGGACTGAATGTGTTTTCGTCATCGGAGTATTCTAACACCAACGAGGTTTCATCGGCGACTGCTATGGCAAGTTCAATAGCAAACCGAACCTCCACAGGTTTAGTTAGTAAAGCTGTCAAAACGGCCATTGCGACAACATCATAAAAGTTGGGTGTTGGTTCGACGCGGCCACATCCGAAAACGGCTTGCGCACCAAAGTCTGCTTGAAGCATCCTCCACGCGACCTCCACTGTAGTTGGGGGTTTGCCCAGTGTTTCAACTACATCCTCAATTTGAAATGGCGTTGTTGTTGTGCAAAACAAGCTTCACTCCCCCTTGGGTTGTGAAGACTTTTTGTGCGCATTTTATGAAAATCAACTTAACGAAAAGCAGGGGGGGTCACTTTTTTTCGGACGACTAGTTTACGAAAGCTTACTCGTTGAAGCGGCTGCTAAAAAGCAGTTAACCATTATTTTTCATTACTTGCCTCGTGTTCGAATCAAGGGGCAAGCAATGCTAAGGTATGTATTTGCAGAAGAGCTGGATAAATTTCCCAAACTAGCTGAAGGTATGTTCCGGGACCGCGCGGATCAGTTCAAGACCCGGCTAGGTTGGGACGTCCACATCAACGAAAAAGGAGAGGAGCGGGATCAGTACGATGACCTGAACCCTCTGTACGTCATCTGGGAAGAAGAGGATGGCAGTCACGGCGGCTCCATGCGCGTTCTGCCGACAACCGGACCCGTTATGGTGAATGAGGTGTTCGGACATCTGACCGGCGGTAAGCCGATTTGTAGTCCTTTGATCTGGGAGGTGACGCGCTTTTGCCTTTCTCGCACGGCCAACCCGCATACGGCGGGGGCAATCATGCTCAGCGGTGGCGAGATGATGGAATGGTTCGGCCTGACTCATATCGCCGGTGTCTTTGATGCGCGCATGATCCGGATTTACCGGCTGATCGGGTCTTCTCCCGTTGTTCTTGGGGCCGAAGGAAAGGGGCGCGATCAGATTTCGGTGGGGCTGTGGCCCTATTCAGCCGAGGATTGCAACCGTGTAGCCGAACGCGCGGGCATTTCGCGAAACCTTTCACGTTTATGGTTAAAGGCATCCTTCGCTGGAAAAGCGACCAGTTTCCCTAGTTTGAAACAACCGGCATAAAGGTGTTAGTGCATTGCGGCATTCAACCGTGTTTTTCAGTCTTGCCCAAACAATCTTCCTAGTAGTGGCATTTTGTAGCTCCGCATTCGCAAACGAAAATAGGGCTGAAAAACCAAAGCAACTGGATAGTTCTACCCGCATAGAGAGCTCCTTTGTGCTCGGAATGCGATATTTGGAAGCTGGAGAACCAGAGCTAGCGACCGAGCAATTTCTTCTGATACTTGCTCAGAACCCCTCTTTGGTTCGGGTTCGCCTAGAACTGGCGAGAGCGTATTTTTTCAATCGTCAGTGGGAACGATCCCGTAACGAGTTTTTTAGGGTACTTTCGAGTGATTTGCCGGACCCCGTCCGAGCAAATGTCTTAAACTTCATTCGAGCTATTGATGCCAGGAGAGGTTTCGATTGGGATCTCAGTATTGGGGTAACTTCTGTTGGTGGGGCTAGGAACTACAGGACCAATGAGGTGCTTCTGAATCTAGGGGGGCTAGAAATTCCTTTTGAGCTAGAGCGAAAAAACACAAGTGAGATTGGCCTGCATCTTGCTGGGTCAGCCAATTTTAGAAAGCCCTTGCCGTATCAAGTATTTGGCCTGGATACCGTATCCTTTGCTTCGGTGTCTTTTGAAATACGGGAAGCAAGGGCTTCTGTTAATGACGACTACCAATTCGTTGGAAGTGTAGGCGCACGTTTTTTATCTCCACGAACCACACTTTCTATTGGTCCGGTAGTTTCTACCAGGATTGTGTCGGGCAGAGTCTTTGAAAATCGATACGCTTGGAATGCGGCTTTCGAACATCGCGGCTTATTGGGAGGATCTTTCTTTGGAGCACTAACCACCGCGAACCTACACAATCAAATGTCGAGTAATTTGGATGGCTATGAGACATTTGGTGAGTTTGGATTTCGACGGTCAGTCTACGGGAGAAACATATTAGGGTTCAGTGTTTTTTTTGAGGACAAAAACGTCGACTACAGTTTCGAAAACTACCTGATCCGTGGAATGCGAATTTTTGGAAGCTTCGATTTGCGCGCAGGGCTGACAGTGTCCCCCAGTATCTTTGTTGCCCAAAAGAGGTTTCGTGACGCTAGCCCTTTGTTGGTCGGAGATCCTGACGAGACGTCCTATGGGGTGGCTATAAGGGTTGAAAAAAGTAACGTGTTTTTTGGGAACGGATTTTCGCCTTTTGCTGAGTTTGAATATAGGGAATCGTTGTCCGGTATCGATGCGTTTAGTTACAACGAAAGCAGGTTTTCCGCAGGTTTAGAACGGCGTTTCTAAGTAGTGACTTAGTTGGATTCTTCGAGCGCATGACAGTTGCTGACCTTTCCATTTTCGAACTGTATTGCGTGATAAGGGCGACGGCCTCCCTGTTCGTTTTGGCTTGCTGGTCCTTGTGGACGGTTGCGATGGATGCTGAAATCAACTCTCTTGGCTGGGGCCGGTCAGTAAGCGCCAAAGTACCTAATAAGGAAAACCCAACGCATTCTTGGGAACTATTCGTTAACCAAAATCTGGCACAGTCTTCTCATGTTACAAGTTTGGAAAATAGAAGTGCCAGCAACTTTTTCAGCTGGGGGTAAATCCCACGGCTGGGCATTGGCGCACACCGCAGATGAGGCGCGAGAAATCGCCGGGGTACAAAATGCTGAGGTGTTTCGAAAGCCGGGCCATCTATGGGTTGCACGCGAAAGGCTGGTTTGGGAAAAGTCGACATAGGCTTTAAAGTCTGCGCCCAAGTTGCCATCTGGAACGCATGACAGTTACTGACCTATCCACTTTTGAACTGTATTGCGTCATTGCTGCGTCTGCGTCGATATTTGCCTTTTTTGCTTTTCGCTTTGGAATGTCGCCATGGACCCCGAGTATAGTTTCTCTTGGTTGGGCTACGCCGCTATAGGGCTGGCCACTCTTGGTGGTGCAGTCGGCCCCGCATAATACGGGGCCTGGATACTCTACTCAGCGCTTTACTAACGCCCCATCATGGATTGGGTGAATTGCAGATAGGCCAACATCGGGTCACGCTGAGACGCTTGAATAGGCTGTGCCCGCATAGGTGCGAATTGAGCCAGGGCGGGTCGGTTTTCTTCCTCCATCGCGACAAGCTCTTCCATACTCTTGCCTGCCCTCGCTGTTGCTACCTCCATCCGTTTTAAGGAGAAGGTAACTTATTACCCCATGTGTGGCAAGAACAAGACGAGAACACCTGAATTGGACAGAGAGATTTAACGACGTGACTGGTGTCTAATTGGAAACAGCGAAATCCTGAGTTCTCTAAAAACTGAGTCAAATGGAAGATTTTGTACCCACTTCGTTAGGCGGCCACAGGAACGAAGGTCTTACAAGGAACAATTAACCATTCGTTAATGGAATCGGCGTTATTTAGGCAGTGTTAGTAAATGGTACATTGGTAAAATGAGGGATGCCAAGATGAACACAGAATTCTTGCAAAGAGCGAACGACATAGAATTAAGGCTTGAAGCCGAAGGTTTGCACCTGACCGCCGAAGCGATGCGGCAGGTCATCGACACCTATATTCGGAACGAAACAAATGGGTTGTCCCAAATGAACGGCCAAAAGTCTCAAAACCAAACCATCAGTTAACTTGACGTTAACCAAACAACCCCGACAGTAGGCAAAACAAAAATACGAGGGGTTTCATGAGTAACAATCATTGGTTTCTTGAGGCTTTGTCGGAGTTGGTCGACGAAGCAAAGCAAGACAAGTCGCTAAATGTCTTGTCTGGTTTGGGTACAGTGCTTGAAATCTTTTGTTCGGAAGCAGGTTTTAGCGACGAAGAAATCCAGATGGCAAAGGATCTCGCCTCAAGCGATACTCAGCAGGGGCATGGTGCTAGGTGTGAGATAAGAACGTCAAGCGGCAACAATCGGCGGCGGCTGGACGCCTGAAGGGGAAAGCGTCAGGAAGGGGTGTCAAAATGACACCATAATCCTGCCCTATTTCAGTGGGAATGAGCTGTAGGCAGCGCGTGCGGAACCACTGACATATGACGGAGTAAGCCCGTGAAATACTATCTAATACTTGGCACGATGGCGCTGTGTTTATTTAGTTCAATTGCTGTGGCTCAGAGTTTTCCCAAAGCCAAACACACTCCGCAATCACTAGTAGCGACAGACGTGTTTTGGAACCTAATGAAACAAGACAACAAGTCCCAAGTGCTTGATACCGCCTGTTGTAAAGTGTGCAAAAAAGGTAAGGCTTGCGGGGACAGTTGCATCAATCGAAGCTATACATGCCACAAAGGTGTTGGCTGTGCATGCAATGGGTGAAGCCGTCCTTTTGAGACTGCATCTCAGTTTCTTGAGTGTTGCGGCCCTGCACACCAGGTGTATTAGCTGCATGATGCGATTACTGGTCTTTCTGTTGTTTGCCACTTCTGCCACCGCTGGCTCCCTACATGTCCGAGACGCTGACACCATCGTTGTTGATGGCACGCCGGTGCGACTGAACGGAGTGGATGCGCCCGAGTTGGGTACTCGATCCGGTCAGGATGCAAAGCGCTGGATGGTGAACTACCTCCGGGGAAAATCTATCTCCTGTGAATTGAACGGTGAGCGCACCTATGACCGCTGGGTGGGGGTGTGTTACGCCGACGGGCAGGACGTAGGAGCGGCTGTAATCGCCGCAGGGCACGCTTTGGATTGCGCCAGGTACTCCGGTGGCCGGTATAAAAACCTTGAGACTCGCGCAGCGCGGTCACGGCTCAAGCGGGCTAGGTACTGTAGATGACTAACAGGGGCGTTGGAGCGGTTTTGAAAATCAAAAGTTTGCTCTGCGGGGCTGTAAAATTCTAGCTGCAACAGCCTTATTAGTAGCATTCAGATATGGTTTGCCGATGGGTTTTCCCGGCTTCTTAATCCCCGACGTTGATTTCCTGCCAAAACCGTTTACAGCCTATAAGTACCTCATCTTTTGGGGGGCAATGGCTCTGGTCTGCGTCTTCCTGCTACTGCGGGACAAAATACAACGCGACATCCTAGTTAAAGACGACAAATAGGAGCAATAGTGAGCGTTGCCCAATCAAAAAAACTGCAAGGGGCCAAGATAGCCATCATCTGTGATGACACGGTTTTGGCATATCTAAGAGATGATTTTGACCACATTCCCAACCCAAATCAATGGGACCTGCCAGGCGGCGTACGCGAGTCTGTCGAAACCGCCCTTGAATGTGCATTACGTGAAACACAGGAGGAGTTTGGCATCTGTTTGTCAAAGAGCCCGATTGTTTACGAAGCGACATACTTCGCTGAAGCTGCAGGCTTTCTACCCAAACGCGAAGTTGCTCTTTTTACGAGCATTGTGTCGAAAGACGTTATTTCGATGATTAGGTTTGGTGAAGAGGGACAGTGTTGGCGAATGATGCCAATCCGAGAGTTCATCAACCGCACCGACATTGTACCTGAGTTGCAATCCGCATTTCAGGTATTCTGGGAGAGTTGACGGATGAATGCGCACCGTGTCTGTAGGATGAAAATGACCGCTCAGGGCTCAGAGCGGCCTTTCCGCTGAAGCGATGAAACCGCCCGTATCTAGGGGCGGTCTCTAAAGGGCAGTAGGGTCGGTTCAGATATTCACGTGCCCCAGCAACCTGTTCGCGTCCTCACGGATCAGCCGATTGAACTCATTGTCAATCACGCCGTCTTGGCGGGCTGAGATACGCGCTTTGATGGCAAGGTCTTTGAAGTCCTGCGCCGGGATCTCCATCAGCTTATCCTCAAGCGCTAAAAATTCGGTGCAAAGCGGGTCAACGTTTTCCTTATAGTGATCCTCTTCCAAACCGTAGCGGTCGGGGTGGTCTGCCGCTTTCAGTTGCGCAGCAAGGGCGTTGTTTTCGTCGATCCCGTTGCCGTAGCGGTTTCCCAGCCTCTCCCATTCGACATAGAGGCGCTGAATGGGGGTTTCCTCGGTCACAAACTCACTGGCGACGGCCCCGGTTGCGATTGCCCCGGCCAGTGCGGGGATGCTGGATTTCAGCAATGTGCGACGGTGAAACGTGGTCATAGCTCGATCCTCTCAGGTCAGGGTTATCAGGGTGGCTAGGACGTTGCGCAAAGCGCGGTCGTCCAAGTCGTGGGCAACGCCCCCGGTCAGGTCAAAATTGGCCTCGTCACTCAAGGCGAATTCCAACTGCGCGGCGGCACCTTCAGGAGTCTTGGCAGGCGTCGTGCAAATCAGCTTGTCCAATTCCTGCAGGCGCACCCAATCGGGATTGTCAGATTCAAAGTCAGGGGCGTCAGGGGCAAAGAGGCGGTCATACGCTGCCTTGTGTTCGCCAACCCAAGCCCGGTGTGGGTCGGTCTCAGATGCGGGTGCGACTGTTCCAATGGTCAGGGCTGCGGCGGCAATCGGTGCGGTCTGTATCATGGTGCGACGGTTAATCATTGCAGTTCCTTTCAGGGCTGTTCGGGTTGGCGGGCGATGGCTTCGGAAAGCTCGATGGCCTGATTGTTGATGGTGCGGATCAGGGCGGTAACAGACCCCCATGTCTCAGGGTCGGGGCCTTCCCATGACAGGCCCTCAAGTGCTTTCGTCAGGCCTTTCAGGGTCACGGCGTCCGTTTCGATTTCGTGGCGGGTCTTTGGCATAGGGGGTCCCCTTACTGAGTGAAGTGGTGAACGTGTCCGTCAGCAGCGATACGGGACACGGTTGCGAGGTTCACAGAGCGCGGAGCCCGTGCCTCAGTGTCCCAGACTGCCAGCAGGTGAGGGTGGCGGCGTGCGCGGGTCTCGATGGCTGAGCGGGCCGCTTTCGATGCTGCATCGCCCTTGACGTGCTGGCGCAGTGTGGCGGGCTGTACCCGCATGGTGCGCGGCGTACCGTCTTTCTTGGTGAACGTGACAGAGACGAACCGGCCTTTCGCCTTGGCAATCAGGTCGCGCTTTTCGGCGTATTCCTTGGCCTTGGCTTCGTGATCCATGGCGATACGCAGAGCAGCCGCCAGTTCGTCATGCTTGCGGTAATCAGCATCCGTCCAAGTGTCCTTGTTCTGCAGCATGTTCATGGCTTCGCGGATGTGGTCCGCTTCAGTCATGCTGGCGCGGCGAATGGCTTCCTTTGCTTCGCCCCAAGCCTGAAACAGTGCATTGCGCCAGATAACACGGTGAAACTTGCGGCCTGCCATAATGGCCCATGCGCGGTTCATGATGCTCTGACGGTCATACATGGCGGAAACCCTTACTTGTAACTCTGTGTTGTGTACTTATGTCCTTGTGATAAGTATTTAGTGCGATGACACACTGGTGTCAACACTGTGATATAACTTTTTATGTCAGGGATATAAGAATGACCCCAGAGCAGCTTAGAATGGCCCGCGCAGCGCTTAGGATTGGCGTTCGTGAGTTAGCGGAAATGTCGGAAACGGCACCGGCTACAATCACACGGTTTGAAACAGAAAAAGGTGGAATCCAGCTTTCAACCGCAGACCGGATACAGGCAACGCTTGAGGCTGAAGGCATTCAGTTCCTAAGCGAAACGGACGCCGCAAAGGGTCCCGGTGTGGTTTTGGTCAAGAAAGGGGACCAGTGAGCATGCAGCTTTGGGAAGACAAGCCGATACTGCCCCCTGAAAAGGCGGCAATCGTTGAGGCGCAATATGGCTGGCCTGATGTGTGTGACGCTGGTTATCATTTCCCAGTTCAAAGGGATGAGGTTACAGAGCTTGATGCATTGTTGTTTTACGTCTGCGTGAAAGAAGACATAGCAGAGGTAATAAGTAGCCTTGGCGGGATAATAGAGTTCGCCAAAGAGGCCCGAAGATACTCGGATTGGTTGGTCCAGCCCGGATTGCCAGAAGAAGTAACTCTGTGGCGCGGCGGGGTTGGTGATGAAAGGCAGATTCGAAATGGAATGAGTTGGACAACGGATCAACGGGTTGCCAGACACTTCGCCAATTACAGAAGGCAATTTCCCGATGTGACCGGAAGCCCGTCTGTGGTTTTAGAACGAGTTCCGAGGCGCAGAATTTTAATTGCGACAGCTTGGGACGTAGAGGCAGAATACGTAATCGACCTTTCAGAATAGAACTGCGATAGGCAGCCCCGCTCCGGCGGGGCCCTTGCTTTCTTTATTGGTCGCGGATGTACCGTTCGGCAGCCAACAAGCCGTCAAATGTTTTGTCGTTCACCCAAATTTTGCCGTCGCCGTCACGCTCGACTAAAAAACCTTTGTAAGTTTTGATTTTTGTTCGACCAGATGCTGATCCCTGTCCGGGACATGTGCTTCCACTACTTGATCTAAGGCTTGTTACCGCCGTGGCAGCCGATGATGTTGAAGCCCTTGTGTTGGACGCTGCTCTAAGCTCGTCCCGGATTTCTTGCAAATAGTCGGTAGCAAGCACCATAGCTGCGGCAATCCCAACGGTGAGAATAAGGGCTGCAGCAGCAAAGATACCGAATAGGGCCCCAATTAAAACGCCTTCATCCGTCGCGATGCTGACTGACGCAGCCAAAATAACTAGGAGCCCGGTCACAACTGTCAATCCAAGTAGAGCGCGGAACCAGCGAACAATCACAAGCATCACTATGCCTTTTCAGTTAAACGGAAATATGAGGGCACACCAACACGCATAAATTGATTCCGCAACGTGTTCAGTGGCGTATCGTGGCGGGTCTTTAAAATTTCAGCCTTTTTGGACCAGGTGCACCCGCCCAATGGCCTGATACACCTCCATCATCGCTTCCATGGCAGTCTCAACCTTGGCAGCGATTTCGGGATTAGCTTCCACCCATGGGTGTTCGCCTACATGTGATCCGTAGCAATCCATAAGAACGCTGGCGGTGTGCAGTGCTACGTGTGCTGAATAGTCGCTCATATCGGGTCTCCTCAAAAAAAGAGGTCCGGATATCATACCATCGAGAATGTTTCCAAGAAGAAAATCCCAGATTTCCAAATGACTAGAATTACCCGAAGAAAGCTGTACGAAAAAGTTTGGGCCACCCCGATTGAAACACTCGCGGAAGAGTATGGCATGTCTGGACGTGGGCTTTCTAAGCTCTGCAAACGACACAAGATACCAACTCCGCCTCGAGGTTACTGGGCCAAGGTGCAGGCCGGGCAGAAACTCCCCCAATCGCCCTTGCCTAAACTCTCCAAGGAAATCGCAAGCACGGTTCAAATTCAGACCGTGCGACCGCCAAAGGAAGTAGCCAAGAGGAACCGACGGGATATTCAAAAAGCCCGCGCGGCAACCAAAACTAAAATTTCTGCAATCAAGGTTCCTACTGACATGAGGAACTTGCATTGGATCGTAGCGCGCTGGGTTGACGAACACAAAAGAGCGCACGGCAAAGCGCGTAAAGAAGCTCATGAAAGAAGGCATCATGATTGGGATCTTCACTGGGGGCCAAGTGACGCTGAAATCGACTTAACCGAGCGCGACAAGTACCGACTTCATATGACCAGTGCTTTCTTGAAGTGCCTTGAGGCAAATGGCGGGAAAGCAATTGAGGGTAAAATCAATGGCGAACTAAGAATTGCATGCTCCGGTCAATCTATAAACATTTTGGTCAAAGAGAAAATGTTACAGGACCGTCGTAAGCCTTCTCAGCAGAAAGAGGAGTGGACTGCTTACCCTAGTCATCACAACTCGGCACTACGCCCAGCAGGCTTACTCCGCATTCACGTAAAGACCTACATCGGTGCAGGGGGCAAAGAGCAATGGATCGAAACCGAGTCCTGGAACGGGGGAGAGTTTCTCGCATCAGTGGTTGGTGAGGTGCTGAACATGGGGCCGATTCTTGTCCGTAGACACGAGGAAGCGGAGGAGCGCCACCGACAATACTTCCTTGAAGAACAAAGAAGAATAGACTCTCTACGACTTGCCCAGCTTGAGGCCGAACGTTGGCAACAGTTCAAGGCGTTTTCGAGCGATTGGGATGAGGTGGTTAGGCTACGCAAGTTCTTAAGCGAGATTCAGAAACGGCAAGACGAATTCGCGTATGAAATAGAGGGAATGCCTCTAAAGGACTACATCACGTGGGCTAAAGTAAAGATTGATGAACTAGACCCGTTTTTCATTCCGGAACTAAAGAAATCCAGCGAAGCGTAACCCGCGTTACTGACCGCCCCACCAGATCCGTCAATACTGGTTACAGTTAAAGAGTTGGCGCTCATGGTGTTTTTTGAGAGCGCAGTTTTTTATTGTCCTCCCTGAGACTGGGGCGTGCCCACCAGAAGCGCGCCCCTCTGTTTTACTCCGGCTTCGCCGCTGCTTTTGAAGCAAAAACCGCCACTCCAGCCACCAAGGCGGCAAACCCCAAAATCTGAAAGGTGTTTGGGTTATCTAACACCTTTCCCGCCAAAACTGCGCCGCCGATCCCGCCAACGACACCCGCCTGTACTTGCTGGGAGGTCATCTCGAATCCTGTAACTAATTTAACGAAATGCTCGCAGTTACTGCTCGTAACGGAATAATTCCATTGACCAATATGAGACCGCGCATGAGCCAGAACTTCGTACACTGGAAGTTTAGGGGTCAAGCTTGCGACATATGTTGGTCGCCCCCCAATTACTTCATCCCAAGTTTCCTCTTGCACCGTTCCAGTACGCTTAGTCGCCGAAATCAACATGAACTTACCTGCGTAACACCGCCTGTCAGAGACCAAGGACCAATGTTGATACCCACTCATCTGGGTCACAACGATGTTGCCTGGGTAAACCACTACTTCCTTCACTCGAATTACCTCTATCCGTTTTGGTTTGTTTTTTTCGCTTTGATGCATTGTGAACAGGGAATGTCCAGTACGGAATCCAACACCACACCCTTGTCGTGTTCGGTGCCTCTGATGGTGTCTCTGGCTTCCTGTGTGACGCCCTCGGCGCGGGATACTGCTCGGTTAACCTGTTGTCTGGTTGTCCCGGTCACTTCGGCAGTTTCGGTGGCGAACTGCTTTTCGTGCTGCGGCTTCTTAGTGGAACAATTTGTTCCAGCTAGACGTCGCGCTTCCCAAAGCTCTTTTCGCTTGGCCAAATGCTCAGCCATCTGCGTCGGCGTCAGTTCCGACCGCATCAGGTTTTCGTCAATCTCCCGCAGTAGGTGCCAGTCCTGGCCAATAGAAAGCCCCACACCGAGCGCAATCGGTGCAGGGCCGGACCCTAGATAGGGTAGTGGTTCACACGGGAATACTTAACATAGATAGAATATTTTCGCAACAAGGCGAGTCTAAAAGCGGAACATTTGTGGACAAACCGAGGTAATGCAATTATTCATGTACCGCCTTGCTGGGTGGTTCACAGACGTTGGCGGCAAGGTTTAAGGGGTTACCAATGGGCGCAACCAAAACCCAACCGCAGTCCGAAAGATTGAAGCGGGGTTGCCGGAAGCCAGGGAAGGCTTTCGCAAGTAGCAATCGACCGGCGGCGTTTCCCCTCTGCGACCAACGGGCCTCTGACTGACCGACGGCGACCGACGCTATGGATCAGCAAGGCAGCGGGACCAACTCTAGCCAAGTGCTAGGGCTGGTCGTCCTATGCCTCTTTCTCTCCCTCAGGCTCCCTCTGCTATGGACCACGTTGCGCTAAAACGAATTTGAACATGCAGATAAGGTTACAGGCTGACTGATTGACTGGCAGGGTCGCTGACAGCCCGAACATGGACGGTTGGCAGATATCGGAACGCCGAGTCCCGAGACTGATACCCTCAGCCAGATTGAGAGTATTCGGATCGGCTCAAGCTCACATGTACGGGTGTTTGCCAAAAGGTGATATCTGGTCACCTTTACGGGGGGCTCCCCAAAATTGGAGGGGGTGCGCAAAATTGAGCATCCCCCCTCCTATAACCGCCCCACAATTGGGGGTGTCGATACTGCGAAAAATCCCGCAATTAAACGGGCGCAAAATTGCGCTGGCCACAAACGCCGGATTATCCGGGGTCTTATAGTGGAACAACTGCTCCCACTTTAATCGGGTCGCCCAGATTGGAATGCTTCGGTCCTCAGATATGAGGAATGGCCAATCAACAACCTCGGAGCGTTTCCGTTCTTGGAAATACTTTGTCAGGTTGACTCACTCACGACTATCACTCAACAGGGTCGAGATTTGAGATATCTAAACGCGAGCTTTTCTATGAGGCATGACCCTTCTAAATTTCGGCCCTACACCGACGCAGAATACTCCGAATCCGGATGGATGACTCCTGACAATGCTGTGGTAGTTGAGCTGGGTGAAATGATCCCCTTTTTGAAAGTGCATCGATACCAATGGTTATGGTTCGCTCTGCTTGAGGGCCTTAACTATGACATCAAAGGTGTCGCTGACGTCGCCGCCTGGATTTTGGATCAAAATGATTGCGACATTGCCGTTGCGGTACTGGCGTACAGCTTCTTTGACGGGCCGCATTTTTGTGGTTGTCCGACCACTGATGAGTTTTCGGCAGATTCAGACAATTTGGTCCCCTTGAGGGTAATAGAAAAGCGAAACCAGTCGCGCCCTTACACGCGCAACAACCTTCTAGTCAGGGAAAAAGACCTTCAGCGCGGAGGTCCAGAACAACTGCTGAAAGCTAGTCGCGACGCAGCAAACGCAATGCTTGAGGAAGCGAAGAGAGAAGCGGAAAAGAACGGCACAAAGCTAGATGAGAACTTGCCAATTCCACTTCTCACCCCGCCCACAGACATGCTGAGTACACCTTTGAACGGGAGTAGAAAGCGATTTGGATATGTTGTCGAGGAAAACTATGTAATTTTTGTGCCTAAAGAACCCTTAGCGAGCTAGTGTCGAACGACTTCCCAAGGGAGAATAGCACTGTAGATTCCAGCATTAACAGGCGGTCCCGGTATCGATTTCTCGGGCCTTTCCCAAAAACTCAGATTTGAACCTGACCCCTGCTACATTCGCTACACCCGCTACATAGGATATGTTCCACAGCGGCACACGCTCGGCAATAACGCGCTAGCACGCGCCTGGGCTAGCCATCTATCAGAATCGCGCATTTTCAGGTATGCACTCAGAATTGATTTCTTCTTTGAGGTATTGCCATGACCATTGTCCGCACCCCGACTGAGTACCGCACCGCGCTTCGGGAAATCGAATACCTGTGGGGATCTGAACCAGACACAGACGAAGGCAAACAGCTCAAAGAGTATCTGTCGGCGGTCGACCAGTACGAACAGCTTTCAAACGCGACACCTGCGAAGCTTCGGACGGCTTGAAGCCATAGATGTCAGCCGCTGTTCGGTCCGTTCACCGCTCTGGGAGAATAGATATGAACAGAAACTACGTGATAATTGCAGTTGCGATCCTTGCTCTTGTGTTGGTCTTTTCAATGATGAGGTCAGGCGGCGAGGATGGGGCTAGCGAAGAAACCGCTCCGGCTACTGATACGGAAACTGCACCCGCCGCCACGGAATAGGCACCCCACGGGGCCTGAAGGCGCGTGACGGTGTGTATGCTCAGGAACCGTCTAAATCGGCTCGAGTTAAACTCACCTACGGGGAAGACTTCAAAATATGGCGTTTTGGGTAACGCGCTGGACCAGCACTGTGTTGATAAGGTTGCTGACGCGTATCATAAAGCTCTGCATATGAGTCACATGCGGATTTATCGCCACCAACACAAGCAGTTGAAAGCTCTTGCAGGCTCTCCTCTAATTGGAGGGCTTCCTGGTGTGTTGTGCAGCCAGCAGCAACAACGGGTAAGATTAGAAATAACGTCCTCACGAGAAACCTAAAAGTTGTTTGAAAGTTGACCCACTTGGTCTCGAAACCAGGATAGTGTCAACCGCCTGAGATAATAAGTCGGCGCTATCATATCAGAGCATCTAATATTGAACCTCCACATTTCGGTCGGCTACGCCGATGCTATCAGCGAGACAGCTTGATCCTTTAATATCCTTTGATTTATTTCAAACGCCGTTTCCGCGCCGCCATCTTGCGACAGCCTTCCTTGCAATACTTGGCGTCTACCCGTTTCCACGAGGGCATGAGACCCCCGCAGTATGCGCAGTGCCAGCCTTTAGAGTAGTTGCGTCCCAGCCGGTTTGCACGCTGCGCGATCCGGTGGGCGTTCTGCCAAGGGTAAGACGTGTAGGCCATCCGCACATAGGGCGGGTTGAGTTCTTCGATCCAGATTGATGCATTCTCTCGGTCTGTCATGCTGTACCTTTTCCGGGAACTGTCCTTGATATTGCTGAGGAATTCGGGGCTAACTCCCCCGTGGGCTTTACAGTCTGCCGGGCAGGGGCCATCTTGAGCGCATGACAGTTGCCGACCTTTCCCTTTTCGAACTGTATTGCGTGGTAATGGCGACGGCCTCTCTGTTTGTTTTGGCTTGCTGGTCGTTGTGGGCGGTCGCGACTGACGCTGAAAATCAACTCTCTTGGCTGGGCTTTGTCGCCATTGGCTTGGCAGGCCTGTTTGGCGTAGTCGGCCCCGCGCTATACGGGGCCTGGATTCTTTACTCTGGGCTTAACTGAGGTCCGACCCCGTTCAGCATCAGGGCGCGGACAATCATATCCCTGACCTTGCTAGGGGCCTTGGACGCGGCCTGCTGTAGCTTGACGGGTAGGCCGGATTTTATGAGCGCTTCGACTATCTCGGGGGCGACACGTGCCTCTCTGCCCGCTGTGGCCTTCCTGAGTAATGCCCCGCCACCGTGACGTGCCGCCAGCATGGCCGCAGCACCGGCACCGGCTCCTTGTATGTCACCCGTTGTTGCTAAACCTGCCCCACCGCCGACGCCACTCAGTAAACCTTGCTCGATGAGTTGGCGCGCCGTGGAGGAATTGCCCGTCAAAGCCCGGTGTGTGCCAGCAAAGGCAAGTTCGCTGGCAATCTGTTTGCGCACTGTGTCTGCCCCTTCTTGCCCAAGAGCGGCTTGCATGGCGCCCTGCTGGCGACGGGGGCCGAATAGGCTATCAACTACGCCAGGGGTGTCCCTGCGGTTCTGTAGCTGGTCAATCTTGCCCGATGCGTAGCCCTGCGCCACCTCGTCAGGATGCGCGAATGCGGCCTTTTCCGCGCGGCGGGCATAGTCTGCCGAGACACGCGGCTTTGCACCCTCTGCGCCGATGTTGACGGCGTTTTCCCGTGTCCGCGCGCTCGCTGCCAACTGCCGAGCCCCGCCGTAGTCCGGCATGAGGTTGTCAATGCGTTGGCGTACCTGCTTTGACAGCATTCCGGCAATGGCCTGCTCGTTGTTCTGCCTTTTACCCAAGGCGGGCTGCGCCATGTCATCTAGCGCTTTCTTGGTCTCATCTAAGGCAGCCAAGGCAGACGGTTCGCCCCTCACGCCCTCAGCCGCCATGCGGTCCCGTGCAAGGCGCTGGCCCTGCTGTAGAGCTTTCTGGCCCATGCCTTCCTGTAGCAGGTCATCAAAGGCGCTCAGGTCGATATCATGACCCAATGAGCGGGCCTCGTCATACGCCGCGTTGATTCCTGGCTGCGTCCGCTTGCGAATGCCGCCGACCAGTTCGTCAACCGACTGCGGCGCGTCCATTCGGGATGCCTTCAGCAGGCTATCGGTCAAACGGTCGCTCTGGCCCGCCATACGGGCGCGAGAGGCTTGTTCCAGCATTTCGCGGGCCTCAGGGCTGGCATTGGCGGCTGCGCGCCCCAGAGCGCGCCCACGTTCGCCCATGGCGTCGATTAGCATCCCCTCGGGGCCGAGGTCGTCCAGCTTGGCCGCTGTGTTCGCTGAAAGAGCCTGCGCAATCCGTGCCTGCGCCTGAGATACAGGCTTGCCAACACGTCGCGCAATGAAATCCCTTGCGGCTGGCGCACCGGCCAGAACCCCGGATGCTGCGCCGCCAACGGCCATACCGACACCAGCGCCTTGCGCCGCGCCAACTGCACGTTCTTCAAGCCCTTCATCTGTGTGACCGAAACCCGCTAGGCCACCATACAGCAGTCCATCGCCAACTGATCCTGCGACCACCTTACCCGGCGTTGATGCTTTTGCCGCCAGACTCAGGCCAGCTTTACCGATCCCGGCAACACTACCCGCAAGCCCTGCCACGTCGCCCACGGTCGATGCCGTAGGATGTTGAACCCGCGCCATCTTTGAACGGGCCTGTTCTTCAGCAAGTTTCTCGCTGAAACTGGCGTTGTCTTCGCCAAACGTGCCGGGGGGCAATCCTAGGGCAGTAGGGCTGACTGTTCGAGCCAGCGCCGCCGCCTCATCGCCAAATCCGAAAGCTGCCGTGTCTACGGCACTGCGGACGCCTGCGCCGATGGCTTCGAAATCCCTGATGTTGGCACGGGGGACAATCCCGCTCTGCCGCAGGCCGGTCATGGCCCGTTCAAACAGGGACGGATTGTAAGGGGCGACTGTTGAGCCATCACCCTGCGGTAGATTCGGTTTTTGCGCCGCCTGTCGGGCTGCTGCTTGCCGCGCTTTCAACTGACGCAGCTTGAGGGCTGTAATAGGGTCGTTACTCAATATCCCAACTCCTGATAGCGCCGCGACAGGGCATCTTGTTGTTCTGGCGTCAAGCTGTCGATGTCGATGCTGTTGAGGTCACCAACTTCCATGGTGGAAAAGTTGAAGCCCCCCGCTGTTGGTGTCGAAGGTAGTCCCTGCGCGCTTCCAGTTGGCAGGTCCGCAGACCGGCCCATAAGGTAGGCCTCTGCCTCCGGGGACAGCTTGCCGAACACACTTTCAATGGTGTCCAGGGTGGCGAGGATGCGCTCTTTGGACATGTCTTGTTTCAGCGCGCCGAGTTGGGCTCCCAACAGGTCGATTTCCCTTTCGGTCACCTGCCCAAGCCCACTTGCGCCGGTTGCACTGGCTAGCTTGAGCTTTTCCAGTCGGTCGAACACAACCATGCCCTTAAGGGTTTCGAGCATCCCGGCCATATCAGCCGACTCCTGATTGATGCCCCTCAACTTACTCCCAATGACCCCGACTTCGGGAAGGTCAAACAAGCCGTCATTCTTTAGTATCTTTCGGATTTCCTGCGCGGTATCCACCACCACACTGCTGCGGTTGGCTTCTGCCTGCGCCGCTGCCTGCGCGGCTTTGGCGTCCTGTTTGCTTGTATCCTCTGGACCGCCAACAATCGGGGCCATTGTCGCGATTCCCTGCTCATTCAGGACAACTTGCCCTGTGGCCGGGTCGCGTACGTACATGTATCCGTTCGGGGCTTTGGGATATGCTGGTACGGGTGCATCGCCGCCGCCAACAGTGATGTTGTTCTGCGCTGCGCCAGCCTTCTTGATATCTGTCTGGTACTGAACAAAATCGCCCTCATAGCCGCCAGCAACCGCAGCGTCATAGTTCTGCATCAACGTCGTTTTTTGCGGCTGTGGGTTGCGCATCTGCTCAATTTCAAGCTGCGCGCGCTCAATCTGCATCTGCCGCAAAGGGTCGTTCGTTTGTGCCCACTGGTCATAGGCGCGGGCGTCTGCTGCCTTGCGGTCCTCTAGCTCGGCCATCAGCATGGCCCTTTGGCCTTGGTCCAGCCACGGGCTTGAAAAGGCTTCATAGAAGGCGCTGTAGTCCTGCTGGGGCGGTTGGGCTGATGGGGTAGAGCCGCCCTCGAATTTACCGACCCACTGGTTAGCGAAATCCCCCGCCGTCATGTTCGCGTTGCCGCCATTCAGCGATACCGCGTCATTCCCGACGACGCTGGCCGCGCTTGCATTGGGGTTTGAAAGCAACTTAGCCGCACCGCCCGCACCCTGCTGATGAGCAAGGTATAGTTCTGCTGCGGTGGGATCGCGCCCAAGAACCTCACGCAACTGCGCCGCATTATCTGCCGCCAACTGAGCCGCAGCCCGTGCCGAGGCATGAGGATCGGCCTTATCGGTCAAGCCATACTGTTGCGCCGTACTGTCGATGAACTGGAACATTCCGCCAGCGCTCGAATTCGGGTTCTGAGCATTTGGGTTGCCACCGCTTTCAATCTGGGCCGTGCGTGCCAGATATCCGGCGGGCAAACCATGCTGCTGTTCCAGGCTATCGAACAGGCCGGGAAGGGACATAGCACCGGGCTTGCCTAGTGTAGCCATGGTGTCGTCCCCGATTTCCTGCGACTCTGAACGTGCGGCGATGAAAGGCGTACCGACGGTAGTGGCTATCGAGCTGTCGAAGGTACCAAAGCCTGGATCGGGTGCGGGTTTGCCGCTCATTAGTGCCGCTGCAATCAACTCCTTGGCCTTGCCCCGGCCTTGAGCTTCGCCTTCGTCAATCTGTTTCATCATGCCGCGATACGCCAAGGCGTTACCAATGGCGTGAAGGCCCTCACCAATGTCCCGAGGCGCTCTACCCATGTTTGCCGAAAGAGCCTGCGCAATCTGCCGCTTGGCCTGCAACTGCTCGTGTGAAATGCCGGTGTCGCCCCCGAAGATGTAACCCGGCTGCTTTTGGTTCTTCTGCCCAATCATGACTTTGCCCCTTTAGTTGTCTGAGCTTTGGCCTGCGCCATCGCCAGTGCTTTCGCTATTTCCCGCCAGCGCGCTTTGAGTGCTTCCGAGTTTCGTTGCCGCCCTTCCGGCGTCCGGGGGCCAGTTGATGCCCCGCCATGCAATCGGCAGCGGGTTTTGCCTGGAACTGGTGCCGCCATACAGCGGTTGCCGTCGCGGAGTTTTGCGCCGCAAATCATTGGATAGCCCTCCACCTGATGGCATCCGCACCAAACCCAAACAAGCCGCCCATAATTTGATTGCGGTTCGCCTGCTCCTGCTGCCAGTTCGCCAAGCGTCCCTGATACGCGCCCATTTCCAGGCCCGCTCGGTCCACATTCGCAATCTGCGCCGGGTTGGTGCCCACAAAGTTAGGTTGCGAGACCTGCGAACCAGACAACAGCGCCGTAATCTCGTTGATCGGCTGGTTGCGCTCAGCCATCGCCTCTTGAACGGCCTGCCCGCGACCAGTGAGTAGCAACTGATTGTATGCGTCGTTCTGTGACTCGGTTTCCAGTGCCATAGCCCTGTCAAAGGCCTCGCTACCTTCCTTGATGCCTTGTCCAGAAAGAGTGGTCCTCAGCGACTCCATACGGCGGTCCAGAGCCGGATCGAGCCTTGCCCTGCCCAACTCCATCAATCGGGCCTCTGTGGCCTCGTTGTTGATATCAGCAGGGGTGCCCAGAAGTCCGCTCAACCGGCCAATCTGGTCATTTGCCAGCGTAGCCATACCCAGATCCGCTTTGTCGGTCTGTTCCTTGAGCGCCTGATTTGTTTCGGAGAGCGTCTGTGTGGCGGTGTACTGAGGGATATCATGGACACGACCTGTGTTCGGGTCGCGCCATTTCGTTGTCCCTGTTTGCTCATAGGTCAGCGAACCGTCAGGCGTGATCTGGTTGGTATTGTTCAACGTCTGTTGAGCAACTGCCGTGCCGATGTTTTGTGCGGTTTGCGCCCCAGCCGTTTCAGCTGGATCAGGCGGCGCGGGAGGCTTGCTGCTTCTCATTGTAAGCCCTCATGAATTTGGAATGATGGGATTTGGATCAGTGACATTTGCGCCACCCCCACGTGATTAGCGGACCATCTGCCAGCGGTAGGACGCCGACTTGCTGAAACCCGGATTGCTGAAAAACGTGGACGGCAGGCCATGCGGTCGTGCCATGCGCGGTGATATATTCTGGTTGCTCCGCATCCCAGAACTCTTGCAAGATAGACCTCACCTCGGAGGCCGGATCATCGCTGTCTTGAGCCTCGTCAAAATAGACTTCGAATTGCCAGACGCCCTGTAATGCACTTTGGGTAAATACCCCCATGGTGCCATTGAGCTTCCAGTATTGGGCATCTCCGCTGCGGATCAGGCTTGCTGCTGCCTCACCGGCCAGTTCTTCGAACTCAGTCGCGCCGAGTTCATAGGAAGGCACAATTCGTTCTGCCTTCTGCTTTCGGCCTTGAGTGTTGTCTTGGGTGGATGCCATTTGCGTACCTCGTAGAAGTTCAATCGATCCGCCAATTCGGCGGTAGTCTTGATTGTGGCTTCTGAGGCCGTGCAAAATATGGGTATCATAAAACACTGCCCAAAGCAAGAACAAATCATGAACATTCAGGCGATAATTCGCGGCTGTTGCACGCTCGAAACTACCCTTCTACGGTTTGGCGATAGCGCGCGTTCAAATTGACTTGTGGCTATATTGTCCAAAGACGAACGAAGCTTCGTCACCCAACTTTGAGAAACTCTTGTAGGCGTTCGATTGTGCTGAGGGCCATGGATTTGGAATATACTAATGATAAGCAGAGTTGATTTATCAGACTGCGTGATGAACGCGCCTGAAAAAGAGGAATACAGGCAAGTGCTGACGGCATTACAGCCCGTCTTGCATGATTTGCCTCCGAGGATTGTTGTAGTCGATGGCCGACCCGGCGTTGGTAAAACTACACTTAGCCGATTTCTTGCCTGGCGCTTTAACGTTTCCTTGCTGGAAAGCGACCTGTTTATTGACCGCAGTAAGCCAGCAGTTGGCTACAGAACCCCTGAAGTTCGGGCGGTAATCAATCACCGCAAGTCCAGAGACCGACCCATCATTGTAGAGGGCTTCACCGCCCAAAAGTTGGTTCACGAAACAAGGTACGAACCTGACTTTGTTATTCGCGTTACGGGTCCTGAAGCTGGTGTATCGCAGAAAATGGAAAAGCTGTGGCTGGACTACGTAGCAGAGTATCCAATGAAATCAGTGCAGGGCATCGTTGTTGATATTCCAGCGGATGCCTTTTGATTATTCTAGGAGTAAGGAGTGGTAGGTGAGAAGTTTCCTCTTGTTCTTGACCGGATGTGATTATTCCAAGCCAGCAGAGCGACGAGAGATAGACAAGCTCTTCCGATCCCTTGGTATGGGGATCTTATGCCTCGTCATCTTGCTAGTTTTTAAGGATCAGTTTTTGTACCTCGCACGATACGAAGATTGACGACTAGAAGCCCTTGCCGCTCAACTCCCCAGAAATAGCGAGTGTATCCAAGCTGGTTGACAGGATGCAATTATACCAAGCTGCCGCCAGAAACCGGAACTGCCTGTCTCTCGAGTATTGAGGGATGGGTGGAGATAGGGGCTGGACGAGGGGGTAAAGCCAGCCCCTATCTTTTTCTGAAGGGGGTTTGAGTGGTATTTATAACTCCAAAATACTCAATTCATGTAAAACATGATATTGGGGGTTTCCCTTATGGCAGACAATTTTAGCGACACACGTTGTTTCCAAGGCTGAAACTATAAGTTTCAGAATGAGTCGTGGACACATTTTAGACACAATGCGACCTTGGCTTTGCGGGCGGCATGTCTTGATTTTAGAACGTTCTGGTTTTTCAAGCTGGTTTTGAGGGGGTTACTTAGTTCGGCCTGTCGCCCCACGAACGGCCAAACTTCCTGAAACAAACTCGGATTGCGGTTTTTGAATGTTGGGAAGTAACTGTAATTTTCATCTGACCGTCGTATTTGGAACATTTAGCTCAGGCATCAGTGTCGGGCGGCGCGCCTTGAGGGGGTTAACGATTTTAACGAGGGGGTACGAGTTCGGCGCGTCGTATCCTAAAAAAGTGGCTATAATAGCGGATCTCATCGCTTATTTTTTGCTCGGAAATACCCATTGTCCAATGGCGGCCCCAACCAATGCAAAAATGCTCACTACCGCAAAGTAAGCTTCATCGTTTTGCACATCGAACCATGAAGCTACGACCAGCCCAACCACTAGTCCTCCTAACCCACTAAGCAGAAACCTCACAGACAGTTTCTTCAAAGCACGTCCCCCAATACCTCTAGTATTCCCGTGGCTCTTCTATCTATCCACCTTTGGCCGGTTAACCTTAATCCCTCGAGATTCCAGCCTTTTCGCCAAAGGTCCGGTTGCAATTGAATCGTCTCGACCCACAACCGCATATCGGCTGCAATTTGTTCCCTAGAGACTGAATTTGTAAGATCCGCCACAAGTACGACAGTTTCAGTTGCACCTTTGTCTGAAGCAGGTGACCACGCGATCAAGAACGGCCCGCGCCCCGAAAGCTTCTTAATGCCATCTGTTCGCTCAGATGCCTGATTTGCCTCTTCAATTGCTCTCTGAGCTTGAACCAAGCCATAATTGTTGAGTGCCAGTTGACACCCTTCCTGATAGCGCAGTTCACCAACCGCCAAGGCGACGGCATCCGATGAAATTGGAAGTACTGTAACCATTTGTTGTGGCTTCGGAACGCCGCGTTCTTCGAATGAAGATGACGGGTAAATTGTGGTCGAATAAGCCTCGCAGAATCTAATGAAACGTTTTCGCGTCGAAGCGCTGTACTGGGGGTTGGCCGGGAATGCCAAAATTCCATAGGCGGCGAAGTTCTTTGGAGGAAATTGGCTAGGGCCGGAGAAAGACCGAGAGGCAACGAATTCGTAACCGTGTTCTTCCATTGCGTTCAGAACTTTGATTCTCTCTCTGTCGGACGTTGACGTGGAATTACCACCGCTGACTGCCGCAGTTGGAAAAGTAGTCAGGTCTTCTAGTTCTTCTGCTGACAAAAGCACTGGGGAAGTCGGTTTTTCGCCGTCAAACTGACTACAACCTGCTAAAATAACAAGAAACGCCACGATCCTAGTAAGCCGCAATATGATCACCTTTATTCAATAAAATTGAGTTAAAATTAGCATGGATGAAGTTTGCGACCAAATGCCCTCATCTCCACTGTTTGCTTTTTACAGTTTTCTCAGCCTCGATTTTCGACGTCGCGGGCACGTCGCTAAAAGCCTGAGGCAGGTGCCGACTAGCTAACTCACTTTTGTACCGCATTTTGATCTTTTGCCTCTTGCCGACTTAGCTGGCGTACACGGTCAAGGCGCTCTTGGAACTCAGCGATGCTCTCAGAGTCAGTGCGGCTAACGATTGCACAGCAGCCCAGCCCCCAATCGACTAAAGCGTAGACAGTGGCCTCTTCCTCATTGACATTTCCGTCCCTGTCTTCGAAGTGAGTGTGGAATTGAAGGATGCTTGGCTCAGCGCCACCGCGTTCCTGCTCCAACTTGTTCATACGGTTTTTCAGGCTCATTCCTGTGCCTCCAATGCTGCTATTCTGCGTTCCAGCTCTGTCGTTTCTAGAACGCGCCTGTACTGCTCGACCAATCCCATGACGGTCGCTCCTTCCAAAGGCGTTACCTCACCCTGAGAAACAGCCTGCAGAACCGCTTGTGCGGCCCCTGATGCGTCCTCAGCGGATTTAATAGATGGCAGGTCGAAATTGACCGGCGCGTCCTTTCTGGTGGGCGCTATCCGTTCCAAGCAAAGACGCAGAGCCGTGCTGTCACCCTCAAGGGCCATCTCAACCGCCTTTTGCGTGATAGCTTCAGACTGGCCTTCAAGCAGTTCCTCAACCGCCCGCGTGACTCGATGGCGGGTTCCACGTGGCTTGCCTGGATTGCCGGTGGCGAAAGTACCATCCGGGTTACGTTCGTCCGTATTCGTTCCGCTTTTGCGGTCATTATCACTGCTCATTGATTCCTCCTTAACTCGATGCCCTTGCCGACCGCGCTAGGGCGCTATCCAGCGCTGCCCTAGAGGCGGACTCCCCTGTTCTCTGCCAATCCGACCTCTGCTCTTGGCCGGAGCCTTGGGATTGGGGAAATTCAGAAATTCGCGGCGTATAAGTTTTCGTCTTAGTTTCGTTTTCGTCTTGTCTTCGTATCGTCTCGTCTACGTCTCGTGTGTCGACAGGGTGTGCAGAGGGTGCCGACACGGTGTCTTTCCCGAATGCCACGAGAGGGGCGAACAGCGAGCCAACTTCAGCCCGCGTTGCCACGGAAGCAGTCTCAAGTTCGCCGGTCAGGTGTTCGCAAAGCGCATCTTCATATTGCTGCCAAGTCGTGTTCAGCAGTGACCGGATTGTGTCTCTCAGTTTCGGCCAATCGCTGCTGTCAGGCTTCCAGTTCTGAGCCCGTTGAATCGCGCCAACCGCCAGTTCTGCAACCCCGCCAATAAGCATGTCAGCGCGCGCACCTTCGAGCGGAGCCGTATAACTCAGGTCCATGGCCAGTGAGAGGGCACGTGAGGCGTTCTCAGGTGGCCTCTGGCGAAGAAAACCAATTATCCTGACAAACTCTTCGTCACTGTCGAATTGGATCAGCCCGACTTCACTAAGACGGCCAATGACGGGCTCAATATCCGCGACCTGAGCATCTCGTTGCCACATGACCAAGGGATACTCGAACTGCCCTGTGTAACTGCCGAGCGGGGAAAGATGGGCGCACAAATACGCCCACTTTTCTTCGTGATTGCATTGCCTGAGCTTCTTGGATGTCAGGATGCTGGAATTGATTTGAGTGAAGGCCTTCTGTCCCATCTAAGCTGCCTCCGCCTTGCTAAGCGCGTCAACGAAGTCCGGCAGCAACTCGGCACGGAACGACACACCCTGTTTGCCAGGGCGCATCTCACCGTCTTCAGAGATGAAATAGACGCGGATGTTGATGAGGTCGTGCCCCCGAAAATCGTCTCGGCTGACACGGTATTCCTCGCGGCTGTTCTTCGGGATCTGGGTGATGAGGGCCATTAGCGGCCCTCCCCAAAGTGCAGAGTTGCGACAAGGCGAGCTGCAGCCTCAGACAGGCCATGCTTGCGGCGGATGGTGCGGGTTTGGAGGTCGATAGTTCTCATGCCGCCACCTCGCGTTCTTCGATCAGCTCAACCTTGCTGAGCAGAAAGTAGACACCATAACGCTGGCGTCCCGTTTCTGGGTCATTGCGGTACAACTTGCAATCGATGTTCACGCCGTCATCGCGGCGCAGAGGCAGCACATTGTCCGACAGGCGGCAATAGCTGGCCGCGTAGAGTGGCGACCGCATCAGGCCTTCAAGAACTTGGCGCTTGTGCTTGGACGCAAAGATTTCGCGCGGTTCCTGGCCCGGATCGGTGACCCGGTAGAGGGCAGGGGCCGTGAGGTTGGGGAGGTCTGCCCAGCGGTAGACACGCAGTGCGTTGGCTGGGGGGAGTTCTGTGCCGATTGTTTTGTTTTGCTCGAAAGTATCCATTTATTGTCCTTCATTTGTTGAAAGACATCGGGCTTTCGGCTATTCTCTCAGTACCACCTAAAAGAATTCGCCTCCGCCCGTGCCTCGGGTGGGGGTTTTCTTTTAGGCAGCCACACGCTGCGCTTTTGCTTCTTCAATGACGTTTTGGATTTCGGCTTCTGACCAACGGGTCGTGCCTTCTAGTTTGACCGGCTTAGGGATTTTCCCCGTTGCGGCCCTGCGCCATACAGTAGCGACACTAATGCCCAAAGCGGCGGCAGTCTGCCTTGCCGAGAGCAAGCGGTCTCCTGTGAATGCGTTCATTTTCAACACCTCGCTGTTGTTTGCGACGTGTTGAGAGTGCCTCCTTACATAAATGTTGTCATTATTATCAGTAGTTTATAAGTTCTTACTTGTTAACCGACTGTCTAACCTCAGACAATTCAGCGTCCGCCCTTAGGTGAGCGTTTTTGACTGTCTGTCCGGTTACGTCTGCCGCGTCGGGGTTATGGGCGCGGCGCTGCTCTGTCAGGAGTGCTGCAACAATCTCATAGGCCGCGTTGGTGGTAATGCCTGCCTTCTTTTTTTCTTTCTCCACCGCACGCCAGATACGAAAATCATCAAGCTTCTTTTGTTGAGTTCGGGGCCTGTGCTTCGGGAAATTAATCTCGCCCCTGAGGTAGTCAGCCAACCAATATCGCGTATCGGGGTGAAGCTCCCCGCCGCGCTCAATATATTCCGCCAAAGGTTCTAAGTCGTTTTGCTTGGCAAGCTCTAGGTATCTTAGGTCAGGCCGGGTTAGGTCGTCTGCGCTTTGCGGTCGCGCTAAATCAAACCGGCGCTTCGTCATGGTAATTCTCCAATAGCAATCACATCCGCGCTTTCCTGCGTCACCAGTTCAGCCCATTTATCCAACGCAACGGCGCGCTCAGCCAATAGTTCGGCCTGATTGTAGACACGCGCAACGGCGCTTGCCTTCGAAGCTGTAGCCGCATGGTTCAAGACGCGATCCACCACGGATTCAGATATCCCACGTTCGGCCATGTGTGTTGCAAATGCCGTTCTGAAATCGTGCAGCCGCCACGGCTCAAACTCATCGCCAAGCAACTTATCAAGCCGGGCTTTCATTTTGCTCCACCCAGATATCGGGGTGTGGCCCGTTGTGGTGAACAGGAATTCTGATGTAGCGGGTGTAGCAGGAACCTTGCCGGATTTTTTGTTTTCTTTGGCTTCTGCCTTAGCTTGCTCGTGGCGAGCTAGGACCTGTTCAATCTCAGCCAGCGCCGGGGCTGATAGGTGGGTGATGTGTCCCCGGTCGTTCTTCTCCTGTAAGATGGCCTTTCTGAATCGGGACTTCGAAAGTTCCAGTTCGCTTTTGCGCAGATTGTTGATTGAGGTGCGGCGCTGAACAGTTAGCAGCAGAACACGCATAGGCGGTCCCCACAGGTCTCCGAGTTCATAGGTTCGCCTCCATATTGCCCGTATCTCATCCAGGCTAAGCACTCGATCCCGAATTTGCTCTTTGGTAGCGCGTTCCAGCCGGTCGCCCACATCCTCATTCAAGTATTCCCGACGCCATGCCCAGCGCGTGAAGTGCTTCATAGCCGCCCTGATCCGGTTAGCCATGAACAGCTTGCCTTCCTTGGCTTTGTCATCAATCGGCTTTTGAAGGCTGGCGCGGTTCAAGTCTCCGATTGGATGGGCAAGGTGTTTACGCAATGCGTCTTCAAGCTGGCGTTTTCGTTCGGCCTGTCGCTTCAAGGTGGAAAGGTGTAGTTCTTCATACACGTCCAAAACGTCTTTGAGGGTTTGGGCCGTCGCGGCGGCGCGCTCCTGATCCCTACGGGTTTGCTGGGCCTCAAGCACTCGATCAAACCCACGTGCAGCCTCAGCCTCTATTTCTAGGGCCAGTGCCCGTGCCTCAGCCAGACCAAGCGCCCCATCTTCACGCTTTCCAGTAGGTGACCATGTGCAATATGTGCCGAATGTGTGCTTACGCTTTGCGCCGCCCTTAATTCGCTTTTCGTACATCCATACCGCACGGGCAGGGTAGACCCTCAGTCGCAGCCCGGTGCGTTTCGTATCCGATATCTCCTGCCTGCCGTCAGCCGGTGGCTTGAGCTTCATCAGGAACGCGTTCGTCAGTTCCCGCTTCATGAAATTACCTCTGGGGGACACATGGGGGACAAAATCGCTAAGATTGGGTGATACCACATGCGACTAATTTAGACCTGTTTTATGCAGGGGACAATAGAGGGGGCTGCTTGAAATCCTATTAAAGTGGGGGCAATTGCGTCTTTATGTGACTGAGTGAGATTGAATGCGGCTTGCCTTAGAAATCACGGTGTTTCTGATTTGTAATCAGTAGGTCCGCGGTTCGAGTCCGTGTGGGGGCACCACTTTTAAGCAGAAATTTCCAAATATGTTTGATTTTCAGTTGATTTGACCGTTTGGTGAGAAAAACTGCCACACATTTTGCCACACAATAAACTCCGGCAACGAATACTCACTCGCCGGTGTAACCTTGGTTTGCATGCTCCAGTTTTTTGCCCTGCAAAGAGAGTCACTTTTCTTGTCAAACGCGCATGGCGATTTGCCGGACGGTCCCACTTCCCCTTCGGACGTGCTGGGGGATAGCCGTGAGCGACCAATCGAAGCGTTTGGAAAATACAAAGAAAACAATGGTGAACATCGTCTTCAACAGAAAAGATGGCCGAAAATTTGTTCCAATCGTGCTGCGCTTGGAGCAGGAATTCGCAGCAATTCAAAGTGACGATCGGAAATTTGAAAGAATTTTGACCATGGCGGCCGCTTCGGCGAAGTGAGGCATAGTGTCTGGCCTAAGTGCTTGCATCGGCTGTATCCTCTCGCTCGCCAGTGCTGAAGCCTGCCTTCGATCTTTCCAAATTTGCCAGCGAGGAGGGTCTTGGGGCGGCGAGGCCGTACCGAACTGTTGAACTGCCCGGACATGGTTGAAACCTTGTTCGGACCAAAGCTCAAACCTGAAAAGCTAACAAGATAAACGCTTGGCGAAGTCAGAGGGGTGGGCTAAACCTCCCCAGAATTTTGCAGGACAAATTTCTATGAAGTATCGCAAGGAAATAGACGGCTTGCGTAGTGTTGCCGTTCTCCCAGTAATTTTCTTTCATGCAGGGCTTGGAATCTTTGGCGGTGGGTACCTCGGCGTCGATATTTTCTTCGTCATTAGCGGCTACTTGATCACTACCATCATCTTGAGTGAGCTCGCGCAGGGGGATTTTTCGCTGGCGCGGTTCTATGAGCGCCGCGCGCGCCGTATCCTGCCGGCGCTGAGCGTTGTGGTTCTCGCCTGTCTTCCGATGGCGTGGTTCTTCATGTTGCCGGACCCGCTGGAGAATTTCGGCCAGAGCGTTCTCGCCACGATGCTCTCGCTCAACAATGTGCTTTTAACGCTGACCAGTGGGTACTGGGATTTGGCTTCAGAGTTCAAACCGCTCATTCACACCTGGAGCCTCGCTGTAGAAGAGCAATTCTACATTCTATTTCCATTGATCCTGATGGCGCTTTATCCGCTATTGGGCTACCGAACCGTCTCGGTCGTTTGGGCTATTGTTGTCGTCAGTTTTATGGTGAGTACCTTGTTGGTTGAGCGCTATCCGACAAGTACATTCTATCTTTTGCACACGCGCGCTTGGGAACTTGGGGTCGGTGCGCTTGGGGCGTTCTGGGAGCACAGGCGCAGGCTCGAGGCAAATCAGGGGCTTTCACTATTGGGCATGGCGGCGATCATAGCGCCGATCCTTATCTTCGACGAGCATACTCCGCATCCCTCATACCCAACATTGATCCCGGTGCTTGGCACTTTGCTTGTTCTTCTCTTTGCGAAAGAGGGGACTTGGGTTGCGCGAGTTTTGAGCATCAGAGTTTTGATGGGGGTCGGGCTTATCAGCTATAGCCTTTATCTCTGGCATCAGCCGATGTTTGCCTTTGCGCGGATCCTTAGTTTTGAGGAGCCTGACACCCTCGTTCTGCTCGGGCTCGTGCCGTTAACGGTCCTTTTTTCTTACTTGAGTTGGCGCTTTGTCGAGCAACCTTTTCGTCGTCGCCCGGTGGCGTCGACCCCGCGCCTCGTCGCCGTATGCACGGTGGCTACCGTGGGCCTTAGTGCATTGGGGTTGTCGTTTCATTTCGGTCAAGGGTTTCCCGGTCGTGTTTTCAATACTGACCGAGAGATTGCTGCGGGTATGCACATTGACTACAACCACCGCATCAGCAGCTACAATGCGACGCAATTCGACCCCGAAGGTGGCGCACGTGTTTTGATCATTGGAAATAGTCAAGCGCGGGACTTCGCCAATATCCTTTTCGAGATGGGGGTCATGGAGGACGTACAACTGATCTATCGCTCGGGTCTTTCTTTGTGCGACCCGGCAAAGCAGACAAAAACCGATACGCGGCTGGTGTCCGACGCCGATATTGTCTTTTTCCCGATTGTAGACCTTTCCGAGGATTGTCCGTCCTACATCGCGGAGCGGCAGGACATCCACAACAAGGTTGTTTTCGTCGGACCCAAGCATTTTGGCTACAATTTGAACGCCTTTCTTCGGTTACCCGAAGAAGGACGGCCGAAATACACAGCGCGAATACTCGATGAGATCGTAAGTGCAAACATACGCAAC
This sequence comes from Ruegeria sp. CG11, assembly GCF_056537245.1. Classification (NCBI taxonomy): domain Bacteria; kingdom Pseudomonadati; phylum Pseudomonadota; class Alphaproteobacteria; order Rhodobacterales; family Roseobacteraceae; genus Ruegeria; species Ruegeria sp. CG11. The sequence goes on along the minus strand of NZ_JBQFRE010000002.1, from coordinate 92,061 downwards.
GCCTCGGTCCTGCCCGCCGAGCGCTATATTGGCCTGATTGACTACGCTTCAGAGGATGGAACCCGGATACACGTATTCGACGGAAACGGTGACATCATTTCGGCTGATCGTGTGCATATAACGCGCGCCGGCTCACAGTTTTTCGCAAGCCGGATTGTGGACCATCCCGCCCTTGATTTCTTTGAGTGAAACAGTTGGCCTATGCTTGCCGTATCCCTCTTTCTGTCCATGTCCGAATGCGCTGAGGCAACCCTTCAGCGAAGCCTAGGATTGGATCGGGTTGTAGCGGTCAACCAGTGAGACCTGTTGCAATAAGAGCGTTTGACCGGTTCCGTTTGAAAAGGCCGACTTAGCGGCTTTTCAATCAGTTTGGTTGGCAGTAAGAGTTTTTAGACGCCACCGGCCTTGAGGCTTCGGTGACACGCGGATGTGGCGAAACTGGTAAACGCAAGGGACTTAAAATCCCTCGTCCTAGGACTTGCGGGTTCGATCCCCGCCATCCGCACCACTTTTAAAAAAACGGGTTAACCGGAAACATGGAGCTGCCTCTAAAACGGCGGTTTTCTTTACTTACAGTGCTAACTCACGCAGTCCCGTTCTGGACCTGTTCTGTTCTCGTTTCAGAATCTGCGTATTTGGGCAGCCTTGGAAAGCCTGCGGCGGTTGGCCCGCTTGCGATAGTAAGCGACCATTTCGGCGCTTTGGTTCGTGACGGCCTGTATCTCAGCGTCTGAACACCCGGCCTCGGCCAAGCGGACGAAAGCTAATTTCCGAAGGCCGTGCAGAAAATAGGGTTTTGCATTGGTGCCCAGATCCTTGCGCCAGGCGCGAAACGCTTTCTCTACGGCATGATAGTCCAGCGGCTGGTGAGGCTCTTGGCCAGCACATGTTTGCCGCTCTTGGGCAATCTTTTCAAGGTATCCAGAGCTGACCTACTGGCGAAGCTGAGGCTGGATCAAGTTTGTCCGAAAGTGACCCTAAGTAAGCAAAACTTTAAAAATTCAAGAAAATGTATATAATCCACCCAATTACACCAAAAGATTGTCTCGTTCACGGGGCGCGTCATGGGGGGCAAAAAAGCAAATACTTCTCAAGGGAAGGGTGGCGAGTGGCATGCCTCGATGTCGGTCGCCTTGGCGCTTGGGCTGGGCTTCTTTGTACTTACTTCAGTCGCAGGTGTATTGGGTGTGGGTCTAGTTGTTGGCTACCGCAATACCTCGGATTTGCTGACACAGAAGGCGCAGCTAATCATCGGCACCCAACGCCAACAGGTAGAGCGCTATTTGACAGCAGCTTCTGACCAAGTCGATTTTATTGCGAGCAGGATTGCCTCGGGAGAAGTGGACGCGGACGGATCAGAAGAGTTTGTTAGCCTTTTGCTGGGCGCCGTTTCAGCGACCCCCCAGATTGTTCGGATACAATTTATTGACAGAAACCAAATTCTAACAGGCGTTGAACGTACCGAAGAAGAGACGCTACCCATTTTCTTGAAGCTCGGGGACGATGTCGATCTGCGCCACCTTATCGATGAAGCAATTGAAACCGGGAAAGCTCGTTGGGGCAATATTCTTTGGCGCGGAGAATATGGCCAATCGGTGCTGACCTACCAAAGTCCAATCATTCAGAAAGGTAGAATAATCGGGGTCTTATCAGCTTGGGTTTCGGTCGTGAAACTTTCCGAATTCTTGGCTGATCAGGAAATGGAATTCGGTGCAAATGTGTTCATGCTTTACGGTAGAAATGCCGTATTGGCCCACCCACTCATGGCATTTGGTTATGCTGGTTTAAATCGTGCGGCACCACTTCCGCAGCAAGACCGTTTCTCCGATCCAATCGTTGCCGCCATGTGGCAGCCGAATGATCACCTTAGCGTTGCAAAGTACTTTCTGACCGGTGCGAACACTCGTTTCGTTGCCTACGCTGATTGGGAGTATGTCATTTTCTTTGAAGAGCTAACCAACTATGGCGATCAAGCACTTACCGTAGCCACATATTTTGAAACCCACGACATCATTGCGGAAGCAGCCCGATTAAGATGGGCGATATGGTTCTGCGCTATAATGGCGGTCATTTCGGCCGGGGTGGCGGCATTGATCGGTCAGAAAATTGCCAAACCTGTACGGCGGCTTTCCGACAGTGCAAAGCGTGTACATGATCTGGATATTTCGAATATTGCCGAAATCGAAGGATCCTTCTTCCGAGAACTGGATGAGGCGGCACGATCATACAATTTCATGCTTGAAGGCCTGCGTTGGTTTGAACTCTATGTGCCCAAGCGTTTGGTCCGCCAATTGATGCGCCACCACGCAGGCAAACAGATCAACTCATCTCACCGAGATGTAGTCATTATGTTTACGGATATTGTTGAGTTCACGACACTGTCGGAACATCTTACGGCTTCTCAAACGGCATTTTTCCTGAATGACCACTTTGCTGGGCTGGCCGAGTGCATCCAGAAAAACCGCGGTACCATCGACAAGTTCATCGGAGATTCGGTGATGGCGGTCTGGGGCGCCTTGGAACATCAGGACGATGCGGCCGATCTGGCTTGTCAGGCAGCAATTGAGATCGCTCGTTGGATTCAGAAATATAATCAAAATGAACGAATAGCGGCTGGCTTGCCCTATTCTGTCAGGCTACGCATAGGGATTCACATCGGTCGCGTGGTTGTTGGGAACATCGGCAGTGAAGGGAGGCTGAGCTATACTGTCGTTGGTGATGCAGTGAATGTCGCGCAACGTTTGGAAGAAGCCGGAAAAGTACTGGGTGACACCCAAGCTGAAGTGAATATTCTTGTTTCCAGCTCTGTTCGCAGTGCCTTGGTTAAGCCAATAGAGTTTAAGCGCATCGGTGCACACAAGCTTCGCGGCAGAGACGAGCTGGTGGAAATTTATTCTCTGAATATCACCTAATCGCGAAACCTGAATTTCAGTAAGGGCGCTAAGCTGGCTCCGGAGCAATCAGCAAATATTGGTCGAATACCGACAGAAAACGGGCCGGGGCGCAGACCATTTTAATAACCAGGCTCGATTGATGGCAGTGATGACAAAAAAATGTGCTGAGTTTCAGCTTTGTCCCGCTATTGCGGACGTCGCCTCTTATTTGTGGACCTCTAGTGTTTTCTTACAGATAGCTCAGCATCGATGCGCCGATGATGAGGAACGAAACCACAACGACTAGCCCAGGCCACCCTCTGAGCTCTGCGTTTGTCTGCTGCGTCATAAACCGATGCACCAGGTGCAACTTCACCGCAATTCGGGCAGCTATTTGCACTTACCGCCACTTGATGTTCGCATGACGGGCATTCAAAAATGCCATTTTCGCTCCTTATTGTGAAGCCATCTTCATAGGGTGACGGCCTCAAGAGCGCTATCATCCAAATCCCAGGGGTCTGACCTGCCGTTTTGAAAACGCCTGCCATCCGCAAGCCAAAACATCGGATTCCCATTAACCTCACCCTTAAACTTGAATGGGCCCATGGCCGCCACGAAAAGCAGCAGAAGACTGAGAAATACACGTGGCAATCGCTGGTCGAAGCCTGGCGCACCGAAAAGCGCATTCAGTCGACGCTGAGCGACAGCACAAAGCAGTCACACCGACGCTCAATGGGCGCTCTTCCTCTGAAGAACTCCGGCAAGGACGTGCTGCGCACGAAGTGTCAAAGCTTGCGTAAGGTGCATGACCAGCTGCCCGCCACACCACGGCAGGCCGATATAGATGAAGGAAGAAACGGCGGCGGATTTTAGCAAGCCTCGCTTTCGTTTGAAACTCTGCATGAGCCGTTCTCTTCCCCTTCTCGTCGTCAGAACGGGAAGCATGAGCTCCAAACTCGGTTGTTGAATCACCTAGCCCAGCGAGACGGTGAAACCTGAAAAGGCCAGCTTACAGCTTTGAGCATCCTACGGCGAAAAGTAATTCGCCGAACGCACGCTCTGGGCTCAAAGCGGGCAATTTAAGTTCAAAAATAGGGAGCGCTTGCCGGTTCATACCGGTTTCATTCCACGCCTAGTCCACCTTTTCTTACGTTGGCCCGGCCACTAGGGCCGGGCGTTCTTTTAGCGATTTGGTTGTTAGATTGTAGCTACGACTGCTGAGCTTCCTTCGACGTCTGCCATTTCAGGCGCCACGACAGATATTGCCTGGGCTTGCGTTCCGGGACTGGGTGGATCATTGACAATACCAGTTAGAGGAACCCTCAACGTGGCGCTTCCGCCTGGCTTTATCGTCGTGCTGCCATAGGTTAGTTGAACGTCGTTAGCCTTGTTTGGAGGAGTTACATAAAGCGTCATTGCGGCAGGGCCAGATCGTCTTGGAATGACGACCACCTGCGGGTCGTACTTTATGACCGCAGCTGAAACTCCATAAGAGAGATCCTCCGCAACCTCCCTCGCCGAGAATCGGACCTACACGGTAATGTCAGCATACAAGTCATCGCCGTCTTTGCGGAAACTTAATTCGGTGTTTTCAATCTCAGGCACAACAAACCCCTTAGTAAGATCTTGAAAAATATTATTGTTTTAGCGAAAATCTCGCATTAAAAGTGTAGCGCAACTTCCAAATATCAATCAATCCTGTCCCCCTCACAGCCAACCGCAGGATCATTGGGTGGTCATCAGGAAATGGTTGAAACGCCATGATGTGCCGGCGCCTGAGAAACTGCCGGGATGACCTAAGCCGGATACGGTGACGTATTGAGGCCGACAATGCCCACTCACACTTTCACCATACGTTCTTGATATGTTTGTGTGAGCGGAAAACGTTAAGCGGCTGAAATAAAACAAAGTCGAATTAATTTAAAACTCCTCGTCCTAGGACTTGCGGGTTCGATCCCCGCCATCCGCACCACTCAACCTTTCAGACCGGGAAACCCAACTGAGTGATCAGACGCCAGATGTCACGGTTCGCAGCTGAGAGCTGTGCCACGATGTCTTCGATTTCCTGAATGGCCTTTTCATCGACGGTATCTTCACGCCCCAGTTTTATGTCGGTCTTTCGATCCGCGATGCGCATCAGGATGGTCTTGGGGTTTCCGCTGTCGGCATCGAACGAGTAGATGCAATGATTGTACCTATTGCGTATAAAGGACAGTTTGCTCAGCCGTTGGGTGTGTTCCAGGATCGGATCGCGGATTTCGGCGGGTCGGCCCTCCATCTTGGCAAGCCGCTCGACCAGACCGATCCGGGCCCGCGTGGTGTTGAGAGTCAGGAAGATGATGACCGCGACATCCTTGTTGGTGCCGCTCAGGCCGGCAATCAGGTGGATCAACAGGCTTTCCGTGTTGGTCCACATATAGTTCAACTTGCCGACCAGAAGGATCAGGCGGTCAAAGCGGGTTTCGAGTGTTTCAGTCAACGGTCTGACCATGCGCTTGGTCTGCAGTCACTTCGAAATAGAACTGCGCGGCTGCAGTCCTGTTGCTGACGCCTAACTTGCCCGCAACATTGTGCATGTGCAGCTTTACTGTGTGCTCGGTGATGCCGAGGTTTGCAGCGATGATCTTGTTGCTCTGACCTTTCGAGACCAGTTGCAGAACCTGTTTTTCCCGCCGGGTCAGCCGGGAATAGATCGGATGGGGTTCTTTCGGTCTCGGTTTCGGCTCTACGGGGCTTTCGCTCAGCAGGCGGGGTTTGCTCTGGGGGCGGGGCGCAGAGACGCAATCGGCAAGGAAGCTGGGCAGATAAAGCTCTTCATGCATCAGCAGCCGCAAGATCGAGCGCCAAACGTCCGGCGCGACATTCATGGGGAGATAGCCGATATCTCCGAACTGAGCCCGGTCCCAGGTTTCGAACAATGTCCGCGCGGTGTCCTCCTTGCGGTAGGCGAAGGCCAGACAGCCTGTCCCGGCGGCTTCTTTATAGGCGCTCGGACGGGCAAGCAGATCATCCAGCATGATCTGATCAACCACCACCACCTTGCCGGCCACCGAGCCAGGATCTCCTATCGCTTTCAGATCGGCGATGTCCTCATAGCGGTGCGCGGACACGCCGAACTCCGACTGAACACTTCGTAGAGTTTGATTTGAATAGAAGAGTTCCTTGCCGATGAAATTGATCGAAAAGTCCTCGGAACAAACATTTAGTTGGGCAGCACTATCCTGCAACGGATTGCTCATAACTTCCCCCTATAAACACACGCCACCAAATCTGCGGCGAAATCGTAAAACAACACGCGGTGCTTAAATTAACGGTAAATTAACAGCTATTGCCAAGTAACTATACCTGAAAGTCTATTTTTCATCAATATTCCGTGTTGTCCTGGCGATAGGGACTAGAACTTTAGTATAGGTTCACCCTCGGCCCTCTCATAAAAGTATTGCAAAAATATGGTTTTAACCGATCGGCCGAAATTCTGCCCAATTTTCGTGCCTATGCGCGGTTTCTCAGAGTTAATGTTATTAGTGCTAATGAAAACAGTATTTTAACCGGACTAGTGCTTTCGGGCAGCTATTCAGACCGCCTTCCTGCTGCAACCATGACCCTGCTTCAATTTGGGAAGCTTCGTTCCTGACGTGTCTGCGATTCGCAATTTTTAGCGCGCTTAAATACCGCAGACAGCGCATCGGCTTAGCCGGGAAAGGGAGGTGGAAAAACTTCACAGAAGAATCCGCACCAGGTGTGTTTTGCGCCCGCGTGTCCAAAGTTTGTTTCAACCGCGTCGGTAGCCGTTTTGTAGATGAATGACGGTCAGACGCTTAATAAGTGGAAAATTGATATGAAAAACCGTCAACCTTATAATGATGTGACAGCAATCGGTGAAGTGAACGTTGAAGAAGCAAACGTTCCGATTGACGCCGATATTCATGTTAAAAATGCTGAAATCGATGCGAACCTGAATGAACAGGAGCAGACGAACGACAACAGCGTCGATAACGATCAGCAACAGCAACAGAAACAAGATCAAGACACAAAAGTCGACAACGAAAACGAACAGGATCAGAAGCAAGATCAGGATCAGGATCAGGATCAGAAGCAGCAACAGCAAAACAATAATGGCGGCGATGACAGCAATGACAACTCGAACTCCGTCAACATTGATTTTGGCGAAGGCGAGTGGATTCCTCGCGACGATGATCACGTAGATATCGACGTTTCCAAAGGTGGTTCTGTAGAAGACGTTATCACCGTTGGTGGCGATTTCGACTATGATCCAGGTGACGACATCAACATCGATGTCTCGTTGGACGGTGCCGGCAACGATATGGCATCCTTCAATAGCCAGATGGCACATCTTCAGGACAACGATGATTTGGGTAACGCCACGGTTGGAAATTATGGTGATTTCCAGCAAAACGGTGATGCGTACGGTGGAACTGCCGAAGCCAGCGAAGGTATCTCAACCAGCACAACTGGTGGCGATTCCGGCAATGGCGGCTCGACAGACGCTGGTGACGCGGGTTCAGATGTTAAAGGTGCCACAGCAATTGCCGGTGGCGGCTACACTGGTGATGCCAACGCGGATGCAGAAGCAGGTGACGGCGGTGACTCGGGTGAAGCACATAATGTGAGCTTGGGTGTTGGTAAGTCCGAAGCCTCTGCGGACGGCGACAGCTACGGTGGCGACAGCGGCGACGCAGACAGTTACTCTGAAGCTGACCAAAAGAGCGATTCGGATGTAGACGCTGATGGTACCGGCGGTGATGGTGGACACGCAGCTTCGCTTGGCCTTGGTTTGGGTCTTGGACTGTCGGGTGCCGGCAATGGTGCTGATTCCTCCGGCGGAGACAATGACTCCGACGCAGATGCCGACCAAAAGAGCGATGCAGACAATGACACATCGACTGGCGACGCAGACGGCGGCGACAGTGGCGCAGGTAACATCGGACTGGGCCTTGCTGGCGGTCTTGCGGCCAATTACGCAAACGGTACTGGCGGCGACGGTGACGGCGGCGACGGTTACGGCGGCGACGGCGCAGGCGGTGACGGCGGTGACGGCGGCGACGGCGACGGTGCTTCCGGCACAGGTGGCGACGGTGGTGACGGAACCGGAGGAGACGGTGGCTACGGTGGCGCTGGCGGCGATGGTGGTGACGGCGGCGACGGCGGCGACGGCGGTGGTCTTCCGTTCCTGCGAGTTGCTGAAAGCAGAGATGGCCGTGGCGGCGATGACGGCGGTGACGGCGGTGACGGCGGCGACGGCGGTGACGGCGGTGACGGCGGTGACGGCGGTGACGGTGACGGCGGCGACGGCGCTAAAGGAATAGGCGGTGACGGCGACGGCGGCGACGGCGGACGCGGTGCTGGCGGCGATGGCGCTGACGGTGACGGCGGCGACGGCAACGGTGCCGACGGCAGTGGCAGCACGGGCGACGCAAATGTCGATGCAAGCGGTGTTGGCGATCAGGACGCAGATTCCGATGCCGGAGATGGCGGCTTCAACGATGCCGACGGTTGGGCAGATGCCGGCGGATCCGCTGATGCGACGGCAGATGGTGTTGGCGGCGGCGGTGGCGCTGTCGATCAGGATGCAACTTCGAACGGTACTGGTACCGGTTCCGTTGATGCGACCAACACTGCGGGTGACGGCGGCCTGGCCGAAGTCTTCGCAACTGCCGAAGTTGATGGAAGCGCCGACAGCCTGTCCGAAGCGATTTCGGGTTACGGCGGTGCGGCAAACTCCGACAACGATGCAACTTCGACCGGAACCGGTGAAGCCACAGGTTCGTCGGAATCCGGCGTCGGTGGTGGCGGCGGTGCCGCACAAGCTTTCGGCGGAACCAGCGGTACCGCGCATGGATATGCTGATGCAGGTGATGCCAACGGCGGCACGAACACCGGCGGCAACGCCTCGGGTGCATACTCGGGTAATGGCGGTGACGGCGGAAACGCAGGAACGTGGGGTTCGAACAATGCCGGTGACGGAATTGTGAGCGGTGAATCCTATGCGTCCGCTGCAGCGGTCGTCGATACATCGGCCTTCAACCAGTCAATCGTGATGGGTGCCAACGTCCTTGGTAACTCGGTCGATACGACGATGGTTGGCGGTAACATGTCGTCGAGCTATTCCAGCGACGATACCGACGTTTAATTGGAGACAGAGCCCGCTCAGGCGGGCTCTGACCTCTTTAAAGAAAACGCCGAGGCCGCGCTAGGTGGCCTCGGCCTAGCTGAACCTAATCCGGAAATTTCAGGCCGGTGCGGGGAAAGGAAACCGATATGTCGCTCGACAGTATTACGGAACAAATTGCACATTTCGTTGGAACATTTGAGTTAACGACTGAACAGGCCCGGCTGCGTGACCAGTACGAAGAATTTACCACGCTGCGTCGAAAAGCTGAGCTTGAAGAACTGGAAGATCCCACACGCATTAAAGTCAAAGCCGATCTGAAGTTGGACCCGGGAAATTACGACCCGCTTCCTTACAAGTTTTCTAACGTCAAAGCCGACGCCCCCCCGTCATCCGAGATGCCTGAGTTAATAGATGACTCCGGCGAGCATTCCGGACCGGTGTTTGGCCCGGATGTCTACTTTCCTGATGCGCAGTTTGTGACCGCCACTCAGTTGAACATTATTATGAAACCGGTTTTTATTTCTGAGCTGATCGGCTCGGCGGTGACCTATACTTTTCAGAAAATTCATTTGGAAGACAACGACACCGTGGGGCAGGGGGATTTCCGCAACGTCGAAGCGCTGATGGCAAAAGCCGAGGGTATGATGGGCACCGCCCTATCTTTGCACGCAGTGTCCTCCCCTTCGATCCATATCGAGGACTACCTTTCAGGCGACGCGGTTGAGTTATTGATAGAACAGATGCAGTCGCCCGTGAATGTAGAGATCGAAGGCGCCACTGTATATCAATTCCACGGCGAGGACGCTGTGGGCGTGATTGTTAATGGTGTGTATGTGGATGAAATGCCTGACTTTATGGATCTGCTACCTGAGCATCACAAGTCAGACGAAGAGGAAGACACCGCAGACCAATTTGCAGAAGCGTTGCCGGCAGAGTGGGACCAGTCTGAAGACTCGGGGTTCGCGGAAGGCCACTCGATAATTGCAGGTGGCAATATGGCGGTGAACGAAGTTGCGATCACTGTGGGGTGGATTGATGCACCCAACATTGTGGTCGGTGGGCAAGCCCTGAGCCTGACCGCCTTCAGCCAGGTTGCCGTTGTCACCGATATCGACGAAGGTGAACCCGGCGCTCAGAGCATGACCCATGTCGTTCAGGCCTCGGAAATCAACTCTGAGGCAAAAGCGGCGCCATGGCTTGAAGGCGAAGTTGCCGAGTCCGAGCAAGATCCGAATGTCGTGATCGACTGGATCAGCGGTGACCTGTTGGTGACGAATTTCATTAAACAGATTATCGACGCAACGGATATCGACCAGATTTCCACCGAAATTTTCGCCACGTCGACCGCTTATACCTTGGGTGAGAATGTCATGACCAACGTGACCAATATTCTCCAGTTGGGCACCTTCTATGACATGATCATCATCGGCGGCGACATGATCTCGATTGATGCAATCAATCAAACCATCGTGCTGATGGATAGTGATGTGATGCACGGTGCACAACCGACTGAGGCTGAAGACAATCTGGTGATGAACCAGATTTCTTTGACCACAGAGGGTGAAGATACCCACGAAGAACTGAGCCAAAATCTGGCCAGTACGGTGGATTTACAGGAGGTCGATACCGACGCGCTGGAAGATGCGCTGTTAAATGATCCTATGTTCGCCGGAGCCGAATTGGTTCGAGTCCTTAAGATCGAGGGCGACCTACTTCAGGTCAATGTTATCGACCAGGTTACCATGTTGCAGGATGAAGATGACGTCTATGTCGAAAACACCAATGGGCAAGTCGCTTCTGCCTTGGGCGCAGGTAATGCCCTTCTGAACAAAGCCAGCATTAAAAAGATGGGTGTCGACTCCGTCGTTATGGCGAAGGAAGAAGAATACTCGGAACTCATGCTGCATCAGGCGAGCCTGATCGACAGTGTGGAGGAAGAAAAGGCCGAGATCGTCAGCGAAGCCGTCGCTCTTATGATGGAAGAACTGGATGCTGCGGCCGAAGCTAAGAACTGCCCGGACCATAACAAGCTGACCCCTTCGGAACAGGTGACCGTCGACGACGGTCTGCAATCTATGCTAGCGTAGTACTTTGTTTGTTACGAGTGATCTGAAAGTTTTAACATGTCGATTGTTTTTCCGTCTCGTCCGAGTCGATACGCCAGCCCATTGGATCGTAACGGCGGTGGCGTTTCAAAACCGCCAAGCGCGGGCCAGTCTGATAAGAAGCCGAAGAAAACACCCGGATTACGCCTTAGCGAAGATTTACGCATCAGTGATCCGCAAGACGGTAAACGGGAGGCAGTCGCCCAAAGCGATGCGAGCGCCGAAAATACCGTGAAAGCAAAACCTGCTCATCACCAAGCGAAAGAGGAACCGCAATTGCGCGCCGGGCCTCCCCCCCGGCGCAAGCAGCCGCAGCCTGCCGAAGACAGTGACCAACAGGGCAGCGGTGCTGGGGTGGCCGACGCAGAGAGCCCCGATCCCGATCCCGTCAATAAAACGAGCGACCGTATACCCCCGGCGTCGCGCTCGAATGGCGGTGATGGCATGGGCACCACTATCGAGGCCAAGGCGAACGAACCATTGCTGCGCAGCAATTCAGGTGACGGCGATGGGAAAGGGCCACCCCAAACATTCCACAAACGAACCCCGCCTGAGGATTTCCGGAAGACGTTGCGCACTTCGCTGCGTGCGATCTACCGAAACCTGGCGTTTGTGCTGGTCCTAACTTGTGCGACGAACGTTCTGATCCTGGCGATCCCGATCTATCTGTTCCAGATCAGTGACCGTGTTCTGACCAGTCGGTCGCTGGACACGCTGATCATGCTGACGGCGATTGTCGCCGGGGCGGTGATCTTCCAGTCGGCTTTTGATGCGGTGCGGCGGTTCATGCTGATGCGAACGGCGGTCGAGGTCGCTGCCCGCCTGGGCGCTCCGGTTCTCAGTGCGGCGGCGCATGCCTCTTTGCATGGGAACGGGCGCGAATATCAGACGCTGGGTGATCTTCAGCAAGTGCGGGGGTTTCTGGTTTCCGGTACATTGATATCTTTCCTGGACGTCCCCTTCGCCCCCTTGTTCATATTGATGATCATTCTGGTGCATCCGCAGTTGGGGATGATCGTGATCGTAACGGCCCTGTTGCTGATGACGATCGCATTCATCAACCAGCGCATGACGGCAAAACCCTTTGCCGAGGCAAACAAGGCGCAGTCCATGGCCAACATGCATCTGGATTCGATGTCGCGAAACAGCCAGATCATCAATGCTCTGGCCATGATCCCCGAGGCCGTGCGCATCTGGGGCCGCGATACCGCGCAATCTCTGACATGGCAGGTTCGTGCGCAGGACCGGAACGTGATTTTCGCCGCTATTTCGCGGGCGGTACGTTTGCTGACGCAGATTGGCATTCTGGGCTGGGGCGCGTTTCTGGCGTTGCAAGGCGAGATCACCGGCGGCATGGTTATTGCGGCTTCGATCATTGCAGGTCGGGCCTTTGCGCCGATCGAAGGCTCGATCGAAGGGTGGAACAGCTTCCTGCTGACCCGCGCTGCCTATGGCCGCATCAATCAACTGCTGTCCAATTCGGCGCTGCAATTCGAAAAACTGCGCCTGCCGCGCCCCGAGGGACGGCTGGATGTGGAGCGCCTGCTTTACGTACCCGGCGGCACCAAGCGCGTCGTCCTGAACGGGATCAGCTTCTCGCTGAACCCGGGTGAGACGCTGGCCATTATCGGCAATTCCGGTGCTGGTAAAACCACGCTGGGTAAAACGTTGGTCGGGTCGATCCTGCCCACATCGGGCAGTGTTCGTCTTGACCTGATGGATATCCGCAACTGGGATCCGCGTCAGTTTGGCGAAAGCATCGGATATCTGCCACAGGACGTGCAGCTGTTCCCAGGCACCATCAAGGACAATATTGGCCGGATGCGTTCGGACGCGACGGATGAACAGATCCACGACGCTGCTGTTCTGGCCGATGTGCACAACATGATCGCGACGCTGCCGCAGGGCTATGAAACCGTGGTGGCCGCGGACGGCTCACCGCTGTCCGGTGGTCAGAAACAGCGGATCGCGCTGGCACGCGCCTTCTTCGGAAATCCGCGTATGGTGGTGCTGGACGAGCCGAACTCAAACCTGGACGTGGCGGGCGACAAGGCGCTGGCGCGGGCCATCGAACAGGCTAAAGAAAGCAAGATTACCGTGGTCGTGATCACGCAGAAGCCGACGCTTCTGAATGCGGTCGACAAGATCATGCTGCTGACGGATGGCCGAGTGGCGCTGTTTGGCCACCGCGAACAAGTTCTGCAACAATTGAACGGGCCGCGTAACAACCAGCCCGGTATTCAAAAGCAGTAAGGAGGGTGCGATATGAATGAACTGGTACCCGTTAACAACGATCCCAAGGACCCGACGGTCTGGTACGCCGAAGTTCCGCGTTCAATCAACCGTCTGATCGTCATCGGGTTCGTACTGCTGGTCGTCTGCTTTGGCGGCTTTGGTGTCTGGTCCTTCAGTGCGCCTCTGGCGGCTGCGGTGATCGCGCAGGGCAGCTTTGTCGCAACTGGCCGCAACAAGATTGTGCAACACTTGGAAGGCGGCATCATTCAGGAAATTCAGGTGGTCGAAGGTCAGTCCGTCAAAGCTGGGCAAGTGATGATGACACTGGACCAGACTTCGGCAGAAGCGAATGAGCGTGAATTGTTCATCCGCAAAATCCGTCTTCAAGCCATGTCCGAGCGTCTAAATGCGGAATACGGCGAAGAACAACGGCTGGAGTTTTCCCCGAACCTGATCGCGGCTTCGGATGATATCGAAGTGATGAGTATCCTTGACGGACAGAAGATCACCTTCGACTTGTCCCGCAAGACCTTGCTGAACGACATCGCATTGCTGGAGCGCAATATGGAAGCTCTGCGCATTCGCTCCAGCGGGTTTGAGGCGCAGTTGGACAGCATGGTACGGCGGTCAGAAATCCTTCAGGAAGAGTTCGACACCAAACAGGCGCTTTTCGAAAAAGGGCTGGTGCGCAAGGGCGAGTTGAACACCATTCGCCGGGTTCAGGCCGAAGCCGAAGGCCAGCAGGCGCGGCTGGCGGCCGAGGCGGCTGAAATCAGCCAGATGCTGTTGAAATACGAAGAACAGATTTCCCGCACCCGGGCAGCCTATCGTGAGGCAGCCTTGGACGAGCTGGGCGTGATCGAAGCGGATCTGGAAAGTGTCCGCGAAAAAGCCCGTCAGGCCCGCAGTGTTCTGGACCGCGCGGTTGTGCGGGCTCCGGTGACGGGTACGGTGGTTCGGCTGCACTATCATACGCCGGGTGGTGTGATCGAAACCGGTGAACCCATCGCCGAGATACTGCCGGCAGACGCCCCCCTTATCATCGAGGCGCAGATTCCGCGCACCGAGATCGACAGCGTGGTGACCGGGCAAAACGCGACCGTGCGTCTGGTCGCTCTGAACCAGCGGACAACGCCGGTGTTGCAAGGCCAAGTGTTCTATCTGTCGGCGGACTCAGTGATTGAGGATACCACTGGCGCGCCGCAAGAGGTCTATCTGGCTCGCATCTCGCTAGAACCGGAAGAAATTGAGCGCGTACGGGGCTTTATCCCGACACCGGGTATGCCCGCCGAGATTATGATCCAGACGGAAGAGCGCACGTTTGCGGCCTATATTGCGAAACCTGTGACAGACAGTATGTCACGCGCTTTCCGCGAACAATAACGGGCTGGCCAATAGACCGACCTGTATCCTCAGCCAAGGAGATCACCCTCCGGTGATAAGTGCCGGAGGGTAAATTTCGACCTGAAGGATCAGGCGTTCAGGAACGCCCGGATGGCGGCCTCGAACTCGCGTGGTTTTTCGGCGTGCAGCCAATGGCCCGCTCCGGGAATATTGGCAAACTTGGCGGCCGGAAACAGCGCGCGGATCAGATTACGATGCTCGGGCAGGACATAATCGGATTCTCCGCCCGACAGGAACAGGGTCGGGCCGTCCCATGATCCATCCAGTTCCGGGAAACCCATGATCTTCGGCATCTCGGCCGCCAGCACATCAAGGTTCAGAAGCCAGCGTTTCCCCTTGATATCAAGCGATTGCGTGAAAAAGCTCTGCAATGCCGGTTCGACGCCCTGATCGGCTAGCTGTTGTGCCGCGTCCGAGCGCCGTTCGATCGCCGAGAAATCGACGGCGCGCATGGCCTCGATGAACTGGATCTGGCTGTGCGTGTAGGTCACCGGTGCGATATCGGCCACCACCAGCTTTCGCAGCAGATGCCCATGTTGCAAGGCCAGCGTCATCGCCGCCTTGCCGCCCATCGAATGACCCACCACGTCGGCCATGCCGCCGAAATGTTCGATCACCTCGGCCAGATCATTGGCCAGTTCGGGATAGCTGTGCTGATCGGTCCACATGCTGTAGGCGTGGTTGCGCATGTCGACGGCTACAACCTGCCGCTCATCCGCCAGGCGCCGGGCTATCACGCCCCAATTCCGGGCCGAGCCATAAAGCCCGTGCGCAATCAGCAGAGGAGGGTTCGCAGTCGGTTCGCCATGTATGATCGTGTTCAGCATAAGGCTGTGATACCCGTCGCGATCAGAAACAACCAGCCCCATTGTCGCCTTCGCCCACGGGGGTTAAGTTGGCAGCTTCGGAGGCCCCGTCATGTCGGAAAATACAGATATCCAAAGCCAGATTGCGCAAACGGTTCAGCTGTTGCGCAAGAAACTGGGTGTGAAGGACAAGACGCTGGCGGACTCGATCCGCAAGGCCAAACGGCTGCTGCCCCGACGTATATACAAACAGGCGCTGATGCTGGCGAATGCCGAGCAAATGGCGGCACATCCCAAGCTGCGGCTGGTGCTGGATACTCCGAAACTCGCGCGCGCGTCCGAAGAGGTTCAAGCGCATCTCAGCGGTATTAACCGTGCCGACCGGCGATTGGGGTGGTTTCTGGGAATGCTGGGCGGGCTGGCGTTCAACCTGCTGGCCTTGTTGGCTCTGCTGATCATTTTCCTGCGGTGGCAGGGGTTTATCTGATCTGCCCCAATAAAGAACGGCGCCCATCAGGCGCCGCTCAGGTCTTTGATTTTAAACCTGATTACAGGTTGGGATAGATCGGGAATTTGGCGCAGAGGTCTGCGACCTCGGCTTTGACCTTGGCTTCGACTTCGCCGTTGCCGTCCTCGCCATTGGCGGCCAGGCCGTCGACCACTTCGATGATCCAGTCGGCGATCTGGCGGAATTCGGTCTCACCGAACCCGCGGGTTGTACCGGCGGGCGAGCCCAGACGGATGCCCGAGGTGATTGTCGGTTTTTCCGGATCAAACGGCACGCCGTTCTTGTTGCAGGTGATATGCGCGCGGCCCAGGGCCTTTTCGGTCGCGTTGCCCTTGACGCCTTTGGGGCGCAGGTCGACCAGCACCACATGGGTGTCGGTGCCGTGGGTCACGGTGTCCAGGCCGCCCTTGATCAGCTGATCCGACAGCGCTTGCGAGTTCACCACAACCTGCTTGATGTAATCCTTGAACGCCGGCTGCAGCGCCTCTCCAAAGGCCACGGCCTTGGCCGCGATCACATGCATCAGCGGGCCGCCCTGAATGCCGGGGAAGATGGCCGAGTTCACTTTCTTGGCGATCGCCTCGTCATTGGTCAGGATCATGCCGCCGCGCGGGCCGCGCAGGGTCTTGTGGGTGGTGGTGGTCGCAACATGGGCGTGCGGGAAAGGCGAGGGGTGCTCACCCGCCGCAACCAGACCGGCGAAATGCGCCATGTCCACGTGCAGGTAGGCGCCAACCATGTCGGCGATCTCGCGCATGCGGGCAAAGTCGATCTGGCGCGGAATGGCCGAACCGCCTGCGATGATCAGTTTGGGGTTATGCTCTTTCGCCAGCGCCTCAACCTGATCGTAGTCCAGCATGTTGTCTTCTTTGCGCACACCATACTGGACGGCCTTGAACCACTTGCCCGACTGGTTTGGCGCGGCGCCGTGGGTCAGGTGGCCGCCTGCGTCCAGGCTCATGCCCAGAATGGTGTCGCCGGGCTGGATCAGCGCCTGAAACACACCCTGGTTGGCCTGAGAGCCCGAGTTCGGTTGGACGTTGGCAAACTCACAGCCGAACAGCTGCTTGGCGCGGTCGATGGCGAGGTTTTCGGCGATGTCGACGAACTGGCAGCCGCCATAATAGCGACGGCCGGGATAGCCCTCGGCGTATTTGTTGGTCATCACCGAGCCCTGCGCCTCCATCACGGCGGCAGAGACGATGTTCTCGGACGCGATCAGCTCGATCTCGTCGCGCTGACGGCCCAGCTCGGATGTGATCGAGCCAAAAAGCTCAGGATCACGGTCCGAAAGGGACTGGGTGAAAAAACCGGTATCACGAAGATTGGCGTTCATGGGGGCTCCACATGCTGGAATTATCTTGCGGATTTCCTATCGGAAACGGCACATTCGCAAAAGCTGTAAAGCGACGATTTGGCCCGCTGTGGCGTCAAGACTGGCCTATCGGGGAAAGGTATGTTTGTTTCGGAACCAAATGTGCAAGACCGGAAACCGGAAAACATGACAAAGAGAATCGCCTTTCTCGCCAGTGACGTCAAAGTGGCGCAAACCGCGCGGGACAGCCTTGTGAAACTGTACGGCAATGCGGCCCCCCGGGATGCGGATGTGGTGGTCGCCCTGGGCGGGGACGGGTTCATGTTGCACACGCTGCACAACATGCAGCACCTCGACACACCGGTCTATGGCATGAACCGGGGCACCATCGGGTTCCTGATGAATGAGTTTCACGAAGACGACCTGATGGAGCGTCTGGCCGCGGCCGAAGAAGAGGTCATCAACCCACTGGCAATGCAGGCCATGGATCAATCCGGTAAGCTGCATGAAGCTCTGGCCATCAACGAGGTGTCGCTACTGCGCGCCGGTCCGCAGGCAGCGCGGCTGAAGATCAGCGTCGACGGACGGGTGCGAATGCCTGAACTGGTCTGTGACGGAGCCCTGCTGTCAACGCCAGCCGGATCGACGGCGTACAACTACTCGGCGCATGGGCCAATTCTGCCCATTGGGTCCGATGTGCTGGCCCTGACGGCGATTGCCGCGTTTCGTCCCCGCCGGTGGCGCGGGGCGCTATTGCCCAAGATCGCAAAGGTTCGTTTTGATGTGCTGGACGCTGACAAGCGCCCGGTCATGGCTGACGCGGATTCGGTTTCCTTTGCAGGTATCGACTGGGTCGAGATTCGCTCGGAACCGTCCATCCAGCACCGCATCCTGTTCGACCCGGGGCATGGTCTGGAAGAGCGCCTGATCTCGGAACAATTCACCTGACGCGTCGGAAACAAGGCTTTTTGCGGCTTATGTGATCCAGTTCACAGGCCTTTGATTCGTCTTTTGTTAATCTTAACTTGCCCGGATAACACGCCTAGGTGGGAGTGAGTGGCCACCAAGCGGCGTTGTCGAATGATTGCGCAGTTTTCGCGCCGGCGAGGGTAGGTGGTGCTACGCTCGTTGACCGATTTCCGGGTTTATTTAAGCAAGAGGACCCCGGGCACAAAAACCCGGGGTCAATTTTTTTGATCCGGCCTATTTGGCCTTGTCCATTTTATCCCAAAGCGGCACGCACATCTGGCCCACGCGCGCCTCGATCGCGGCGGCGGCGTCCACGGCCATGTCCTCGCGCCAGCGGCGGGCGGCGATCTGAATGTTGATCGGTTGCGGCCCTTGCGGCAGGTCGGCCAGCCGCGCGGGAACGCTGGCGGCGGGCAGGCCCAGAAAGTTCATCGCATAGGAATACACCGCGCAGCCCAGAACCTCGTGCACACCCTCGACGCCCTCGGTGTCGCGGTCGGGTTTAAAGAACGGTTGCGGAAGGAAAGGGGTCAGGACCAAAGGGTAGTCCTGCATGAACAGCGACCATTCCCGCGCATAGTGGGTGCGCTTGGCCAGCATCTTCACCATGTCGGTGCCGGTGATGGGCGGGAATTCCTGAAAATAGACGTCAAAAATGTCGCGTATTGTCTCGGACCCGGCTGCCTCGATATCGCCTTTCAACAGGGTCAGGACCTCACCCATCAGCGTGCGGTAACCCGTTCGGCCACAGTCGAACACATCGGGCGGGCTGACTTCTTCAACCTGATAGCCTGCATCGATCAGAGCATCGCGGGCCGTATCCAGCGCCTTGTCGACCTCGGGGTGCAGGGCATAGCCAAAAGTGTCCTTGGTGAAGGCGACCTTGATGGGACCGTCCAAAAGTTCGCCGCGCCAGGGCATCGGTACATGGAACGGATCGCGCGGGTCGGCCGCGATCAGGTTGGGCATCGACAGGTGAAGATCGGCGGCGCATCGTGTGATCAGCCCTTGCACCGACATGGATTGCGCCAGAAGGCCACGCTCGGCTTGTTGGCTGGGGTTCCATGCCGGTACGCGGCCCAAGCCGGGCTTTACGGTTACCGCTCCGTTCGCAGCCGCCGGAAAACGCAGGCTGCCACCAATGTCGTTGCCATGCGCCAGAGCGCCGACCCCGGCCATGACAGCCGCCCCGGCACCGCCCGAAGAACCGCCGGGTGAGATATGCCATCCCCAAGGGTTATGCGTGCGCCCGTGCAAGGGGTTGTCGGTATCGGCGCGGAACGAGAACTCGGGTGTGTTGGTGCGCCCGATCACCACGGCCCCTGCGTTTTGTAGGTTGCGAACGACCGGAGCGTCATCGGGTGCGATCACGTCTTTCAATGCCACGACGCCGTTCGACGTGGCATGACCTGTTTGATCGACGTTGATCTTGATCGTCACCGGCACGCCGTGCAGCGGCCCGGTTGGCGATCCTTTTGCCCGGGCCTGATCAAGTTCGCGCGCACGCTCCATTGCCTCGGCGCTCAGGTCCTCGACTACCGCGTTCAGGTCCGGGTTGACCCGATGCATCCGGTCAATGGATGCGCGCACTGCGCCTTCGGCGCTCAGGTCTCCGCTGCGGGTGAGGGCGGTCAGGTCGGTGGCGCTCAGTCGCCAGATGTCGGAATGTGTCATGCGGCCTCATTGTCTTGGTCAGACAGTAGGGGCCCTGTTCCCGGTTGCAAGGGAAAGGCGCAAGGCGGGCGGCCAGAGACCGCCCGCAGCGAGTTTACTGGGCGTAGCCGATGGATTTCAGCGCCACGGTGATCTCGTCCAGAATGGCCGGATCGTCGATGGTCGCGGGCATCTTGTAGTCCTGGCTGTCCGCAATTGACACCATCGTACCGCGCAGGATTTTGCCCGAGCGGGTTTTGGGCAGGCGATCCACCACGACGGCCTGTTTGAAGGCGGCTACCGGGCCGATCTTTTCGCGGACCAGCTTGACCACATCCTGCACGACCTCGCCATGGTCGCGGTCGCAACCTGCGTTCAGGCACAGGAAACCAACGGGCATCTGCCCTTTCAGCTGATCGGTCACACCGATCACGGCACATTCGGCCACGTCGGGGTGGGCGGCCAGAACCTCTTCCATCCCGCCAGTGGACAGGCGGTGGCCCGCGACGTTGATCACGTCATCGGTGCGCGCCATGATATAAAGGTAGCCGTCTTCATCAATCATGCCCGCATCGCCGGTTTCATAGTAACCGGGGAAATGGTTCAGGTACGAGCTTTTGAACCGCTCTTCCGCGTTCCACAGTGTCGGCAAAGTGCCCGGAGGCAGCGGCAGCTTGACCGCAATTGCGCCCAGCTCACCCGGCATCATCTGATGGCCGCCCTCGTCCAGAATTTGCACGTCATATCCCGGCATCGGTTTGGCTGGAGAGCCCAGCTTGACCGGCAGTTCCTCGATCCCCAGCGGGTTGCCAGCGATGGCCCAGCCGGTTTCCGTCTGCCACCAGTGGTCGATCACCGGAACTTTCAAAGCGTCCTGCGCCCATTCGATCGTGTCCGGGTCGGCCCGCTCGCCCGCCAGGAACAGAGCGCGCAGGCTGGACAGGTCGTATTTCTCCAGCATCTCGCCCTTGGGGTCTTCGCGTTTCACGGCGCGGATAGCGGTGGGGGCGGTGAAGAAGCTTTTGACCTTGTGCTCGGAAATCACCCGCCAGAAGGTGCCCGCGTCGGGGGTGCCGACCGGTTTGCCTTCGAAGACGATGGTGGTGTTGCCGTGGATCAGCGGGGCATAGCAGATGTAGGAATGCCCAACGACCCACCCCACATCAGACGCCGCCCAGAACACATCACCGGGATCGACGTCATAGATGTTCTTCATCGTCCAGTTCAGCGCAACCAGATGGCCCGCAGTCGGGCGCACGACGCCTTTGGGCGCACCCGTGGTGCCCGAGGTGTAAAGGATATAGGCCGGGTCGTTGCCGTCCACCGGCACACATTCCGCCGGTTCGACACCGTATTGGAACCCGTGCCAGTTAAAGTCACGGCCCTCGACCAGCTGCGCTACTTCCTGTTCGCGCTGGAAGATGACGCAGAAGTCGGGTTTGTGGTTGGCCATCTCGATGGCGCCATCCAGCAGGGGTTTATAATGGACCACGCGGCCCGGTTCCATCCCGCAGGACGCGGCAATGATTGCTTTGGGTTTGGCGTCGTCAATGCGGACGGCCAGTTCGTTGCTGGCAAAGCCGCCGAATACAACCGAATGCACGGCACCCAGACGGGCACAGGCCAGCATCGCCTCGAGCGCTTCGGGGATCATCGGCATATAGATGATGACCCGATCACCTTTTTCGACACCCTTGGCCCGCAGCGCCCCGGCCAGATTGGCCACACGGTTGCGCAGCTCGACATAGGAAATCTCGCGCTTGGTGTGGGTGATCGGGCTGTCGTAGATGATGGCCGTCTGCTCTCCACGGCCGTTTTCGACGTGGCGGTCCACTGCGTTCCAGCAGGTGTTGACCTTGGCGTCGCAGAACCATTCATACATCGGCGCATTGTCGTCAAACAGTGCTTTGGTCGGAGGTTGGACCCAGTCGATCCCTTTTGCGGCCTCCATCCAGAATGCCTCCGGATCGGATTTCCAGCTTTCGTAAACGTCCTGATAGGCCACGTTGGTCTCCTCCTTAAATCCCTTGTGACGTGTGTAAGGGGGGCGGGGGGCTGCGCACAAGCGAGGGACATAACGGGGCGTCACTTTATCGCAAAATATTTGCAGAATGAGCCAAAACCACCTGCAAAGTTTTGCAAAGTGATTTGAGAGATTAAATTTGCACGCATGGAGTGCCACTGTTTGCAAATCTGCAAAGTTCCGCGTGCAAAGAATCACTGTCACTCGGAATGCACTCGGGTGCCGACGCGGTCACCCGAGCATCTGTTTTCGGCGTTAGCAGTAATGAGCCACAGGAGTTCCGGCAATGGCGGCCATGTTCAGCAATCCGCGGGCCGTGATGGACGGGGTCACAATATGCGCCTTGTTGCCCATCCCCATCAGGATCGGCCCAACTTCCAGCCCGTCCGCTTTCATCTTCAGAATGTTGCGTACGCCACTTGCCGCATCCGCATGGGCAAAGATCAGAACATTGGCCGAGCCGTCCAAGCGCGAATTCGGGAAAATCCGTGACCGCAGCTCTGGGTCCAAGGCTAGGTCGAGGTTCATCTCTCCTTCATAAGTGAAGTCGCGTGGTTCGGAATCGAGGATATCCAGCGCGGCGCGCAAGCGTTTGCCCGATCCTTCCGTCTGATTGCCGAATTGCGATTGCGAGCAGAAGGCGATCTTGGGTTCGATCCCAAACCGGCGCACGTGGCGCGCGGCCCCGATTGTGGATTCAGCCAGTTCTTCGGGCGTCGGCAGCTGCCGCACATGGGTGTCCGCAATGAACAGCGGGCCATCCTCGAGGATCATCAACGACAGCGCGCCATGAGGGCGCAGGTCGCCATCGGCCAGAACCTGTTGCGCATAGTTCAGATGCCAGCGGTACTCGCCGAAGGTGCCGCAGATCATGCTGTCGGCCTCACCCCGATGCACCATGATGGCAGCAATCGCGGTGTTGTTCGTGCGCATGATCGCCTTGGCCAGATCGGGTGTCACGCCACGGCGCTGCATGATCGCATGATACGAATTCCAATAGTCATAGTACCGAGGGTCATCCTGCGGGTTCACAATCTGGAAATCCTCGCCGGGGCGAACCGTCAAGCCCAGCCGTTCGCATCGGGCTTTGATAACATCCGGGCGACCGATCAGGATCGGTGTTTCGGTGGTCTCTTCCAGAATGGCCTGTGCAGCGCGCAGCACGCGCTCATCCTCACCCTCGGCGAAGACAATCCGGCGCGAAGCAGCGGCGGCGGCTTCGAACACAGGGCGCATCAGCAGGGCGGATTTGAAGACAGTCTGGTTCAGGCGTTCCTTATACGCTTCGATATCGTCGATCGGGCGCTTGGCGACGCCGCTTTCCATCGCCGCCTTGGCCACGGATGAGGACACGACGCCCACCAGACGCGGATCAAACGGTTTCGGGATCAGATAGTCCGGCCCGAAGGTCAGTTGCTCACCTTTATAGGCCGCGGCGGCCTCGGCGCTGGTGGTGGCGCGGGCCATCTCGGCGATGCCGTCGACGCAGGCGATCTGCATTTCGTCGTTGATTTCGGTTGCCCCCACATCCAGTGCGCCTCGGAAGATGAAGGGGAAGCACAGCACGTTGTTGACCTGATTGGGGAAATCGCTGCGGCCGGTGGCGATGATCGCATCCGGTGCGACCTCACGCGCGGCCTGAGGAAGAATCTCGGGCGTCGGGTTGGCCAGCGCGAAGATGATCGGGCGCTTGGCCATTTTCGCAACCATCTCGGGTTTGAGCACATTGGGACCACTAAGGCCGAGGAACAGGTCGGCATCGCCAATCACATCATCCAGCGTTCGCAGGTCGGATTTCTGCGCGAACTGGTCCTTGTGTGGGTTCATATCCTCGGCGCGGCCCTCGTAGACCAGCCCGTGAATGTCGCACAGCCAGATATTCTCGCGTTTGACGCCCAGTTTGACCAGCATCATAAGGCAGGCGATGCCCGCCGCGCCGCCGCCGGTCGAGACGATCTTGATATCCTCGAACTTCTTTCCGGCCACATGCAGTGCGTTTTTGGCTGCCGCACCCACCACGATGGCGGTGCCGTGTTGGTCATCGTGAAAGACCGGGATGTTCATCCGCTCGCGGCACAGCTTTTCGACGATGAAACAGTCGGGGGCCTTGATGTCTTCCAGGTTGATTGCTCCGAAGGTCGGTTCCAGCGCGCAGACAATATCGGCCAGCTTTTCCGGGTCGGGCTGATCGACCTCGATATCGAAACAGTCGATGCCTGCGAATTTCTTGAACAGAACCGCCTTGCCCTCCATCACCGGCTTCGAGGCCAGCGCGCCAATGTTGCCCAGTCCCAGAACCGCCGTTCCGTTCGAAACAACCGCCACCAGATTGCCACGTGCGGTATAGCGTTCCGCGTTGGATGCGTCCGCCTTGATCTCGAGGCTGGCCTCGGCCACGCCGGGCGAATAGGCGCGCGCCAGATCACGGCCGTTGGCCATCGGCTTGGTCGCCTTGATTTCCAGCTTCCCGGGTTTTGGATGGGCGTGATATTCAAGCGCGGCCTGCCGCAAACTGGGTGTATCCGACATCGAAATTCAGCTCCCTTCTGAAATTTAATTTAGCCTTAAACTATTTTTTTCGGCTTGGCTATGTTGCGTCACTTGAGAACTCGGAACGGGCTGTTTTGCCGCTGTGCTTGATTTCCGCCTCAAAACACTTACATTCCCGCAACTTTCGAACCCATCCCCTTTCGCATCGAGAAAACCGGCATGAGCTATCTGAAAGACGTCGAGACGGTCGCGGGCCTTTCGTCGAACAAACGCAAATTTGGAACTGCATTCAGCGCAGCCATCATTCTGGGTGTTGTGATCCTGTGCGCCATCTCGCTGTGGCCGATGCAGGCGGCGGGGTTCAATCAAGAGGGTGGACTGATCGAAACCGGCTCGGCCGCGGCGTTGCTGGTCGCCGGTTTGGTGGCGCTTTTCCGGTATCGCGGGCTCAGCCGTTTGTATATTGGCGTGGTCCTGCTGTTGCTGGCGGAACGAGAGCTTGAGGCCGATATTTATGCCGTGGACAGCACGCCCTACTTTATTCTGCACGGTCTGGATGTCCTGCTGGATATGACGGCGGTGCGCGTTGTTTTGGCGGTGATTGTGCTGGGCGGGGTCGTCTGGCATGGGGTGCCGAACGCATGGCGGGCGCTGAAGGAACGGGCGCCGTTTTTGCTGGTGTTTGTTCTGGCCGGATTGTGCGCCGTCATCGCGCAGGGGTTGGAAGAGGTTAGCAGTGCCATCGGCGCCGACATGACGACCGTCATGGTGACCCGTCTGTTTGTACTGGAAGAAACGCTCGAGATGTTCTTTTCGATTGGCATTTTGGCCGCCGTTCTGATCGGATGGCCGAAAGCCAAGGCCGATGAGACCACCCATGAGCAAACCGCACGCCCAGACCCAAGCTGAAATCCGCCTGCCCACGCAGGAGTTGCGTAACGACATCCCATTTTACACCAAGGTTCTTGGGATGCGGATGGACATGATCTATCCCGCCGATGACCCGCGTATCGCCGTTTTCTCGGGCCACGGCCTGCGCCTGCGGGTCGAGAAAGACGCACCCGAACCGCCCGGAACGCTGCGCATTCTGACTGACAACCCGGATGACTTCGCGGAGGGTCAGCGCAGCCTTGTCGCGCCTAACGGTACCCGTGTTGAGATCGACGAGTTGACCCCGCCACTGATCATGCCGGAAACGGTGCATTCCTTCGTGGTGCGCAGGCTCAAGGATCAGGCGCCGTGGATCATCGGTCGGGCCGGGATGCATTATCGCGATTTGGTGCCGGACCGGCTGGGCGGCTCGATCATCGCCAGCCATATTCGCATTCCCGACGGTGGGCCGGTGCCCGATATGGTGCATTTCCACAAGGTCGGGTTTCAGCTGATCTTCTGTATCCACGGTTGGGTCGACGTGGTCTATGAAGACCAGGGTGACAAGATGCGCCTGACCGCGGGCGATTGCTTTATCCAGCCGCCGGAGATTCGCCACCGCGTGCTCGAAGCCTCGGACAATGTGCAGGTGATCGAGATCGGCGTTCCCGCCGAGCACGTCACCGAGATCGATCATGAGATGGAATTGCCCACGCCCCACTACCGCCCGGATCGGGAGTGGCAGGGTCAGCGGTTCGTCTTCAATCGGGCCGAAGGCGCCGAATGGATTCCGTTCCGTCTGCCGGGCTATATTTGCCGCGACACGACCATTGCAGAGAACACCAAGGGCGTTGCCGGAGTGCAGGTCGTACGCAAAGGGCAGGGCGATCCGGTCTGGGCGGCCCATGATACGGATATCCACTTTACCTTTGTCATGAACGGGGAAGTCACGCTTGAAGGTGAAGGCCGCGATCCGTTCCGGCTTGAACAGGGGGATGCTTTTGTTATCCCGCCCGGTATGCGTACCCGCCTGGCTGATCCGTCAGAGGATGTTGAGCTGTTGGAGGTTACGCTTCCGGGGACGTTCAACACGACTTTGAGCTAAGGAATCTGCTGCCCGGGGCTTCAAATCCCCGGTCAGTTTCATTTAGGGTATGCCTTTCTGACCAGATGATCAAAAATTGGGGAATCGCCATGACTTTGAAAGACGCCGCACTGTCCGTCCGGGAAAAAGCCTATGCGCCCTATTCGAACTTCAAGGTTGGCGCAGCAGTCCGGTCGGCCTCGGGTGAGGTTTATTCCGGCTGCAACGTCGAAAATGTGGCGTACCCAGAAGGCACCTGTGCCGAGGCCGGGGCCATCGCCGCCATGGTTGCTGCGGGCGAGCAGACCCTGACCGAGGTTTACGTGGTCGCGTCCTCACCTCAACCCGTGCCACCCTGCGGGGGATGTCGTCAGAAGCTGGCCGAATTCGGCAAACGCGACGTCAAGGTGACGCTGGCCACGGTAGACGGGGCCGAGCTCGAGACCACCATCGGCGACCTGCTGCCAGGGGCCTTCGACGCCTCGCATATGGAGGACGTCTGAGCCCATGGACGCCCGTTCGATCATCGCAAAGCTGCGCCGCGGGCAGGTGCCCACCGGTGAGGAACTGACATGGTTCGCGCAGGGGCTGGCCGATGGCGGCGTCAGCGACGCGCAAGCCGGGGCCTTTGCCATGGCCGTTTGCATGGGCGGGCTGGGTGCGCAGGGACGTGCCGATCTGACAGTCGCCATGCGCGACAGCGGCGACGTGCTGAGCTGGGATTTCGACGGCCCAGTGATCGACAAGCACTCGACCGGTGGGGTGGGCGACTGCGTTTCACTGGTTTTGGCACCTGCGTTGGCCGAACTCGGGGCCTATGTTCCGATGATTTCGGGCCGGGGGCTGGGCCACACCGGTGGCACGCTGGACAAGCTGGAATCCATTCCAGGCGTCAACACTCAAATCGGGCAGGAGCGTCTGACCCAGATCCTGCGCGACACCTGCGCGGCTATTGTCGGTGCGACGGGGCAGATTGCGCCGGCGGACAAGCGGCTTTATGCGATCCGCGATGTGACGGCGACGGTGGAAAGTCTGGACCTGATCACCGCCTCGATCTTGTCCAAGAAGCTAGCTGCTAGCCCGCAGGCTTTGGTGCTGGACGTCAAGGTCGGTTCCGGCGCGTTCATGAAGACGCTTGAGGATGCTCGTAGTCTGGCGCAGGCCCTGACGGAAACGGCCAATGCGGCGGGGTGCCGGACCTCGGCCGTGATCACCGATATGCACCAACCTCTGGCGCCTGCGCTGGGCAACGCGCTGGAAGTGGCTGAGGTGATGAAAGTTCTGACCAAAGCACATTACGAACCGCTGGCCGAAATCTCGGCCGAGCTGGGCGGGGTGTTGCTAGCCGATGCGGGTATGTTCGCAACCGCTGATGAAGGCCGTGACAAGATCACCGATGTCATCCGGGATGGTCGTGCGGCCGAACGGTTTGGTCGCATGATGGCCGCCGTGGGCGGGCCATTGCAGTTTGTCGACAACTGGTCACGCTACCTACCCGAAGCTAGCGTGATCCTCGAGGTTTCTGCCGAAACCAGCGGTTACATCACCGCAATAGATGGTGAGGCGCTGGGCCTGTCCGTGGTCGCGCTGGGCGGCGGTCGGCAGGTCGAGGATGACGTGATCGACCCGGCGGTTGGTCTGTCTGGGATCGTCCGGCTGGGTGACAGGGTCGAAAAGGGCGCGCCGTTGGCAGTGGTCCACGCGGCCCGTGAAGACGCCGCCCAGCAGGCCGCTGACGCTGTGAAGAAGGCCATAACGATCGGCCCGGATGCAGGGCCGATGCCGACGCTTGTTCACGAAAGGATCACACCGTGACACGCGCTTTTCTTGTTGTGATGGATTCGGTTGGTATCGGCGGTGCGCCAGATGCGGATCGGTTCTTTAACGGCGAAATCCCGGATACCGGGGCCAACACCTTGGCGCATATCGCGCAGGCCTGCGCCGATGGGCGAGCTGAGGACGGTCGTTCTGGTCCGCTGCACCTGCCTAATTTGGATGCGCTTGGACTGGGCGCCGCGACGCGTCTGGCCTCGGGCGCAGAGACACCCGGATTACATGCTACGCCAACGGGCCTATGGGGCTGCGCGCGCGAGCATTCGCCGGGTAAGGATACGCCCTCGGGGCACTGGGAATTGGCCGGGTTGCCGGTGCCGTGGGACTGGCATTATTTTCCGGACACGACGCCTTCCTTTCCCGCCGATTTGAGCCGCGCTGCTGCCGAAGCCGCCGGAACTGATGGCATTCTGGGCGACTGCCACGCCTCAGGCACCACCATCATTGCCGAGTTGGGGGCCGAGCATATGCGGACCGGCTGGCCGATCTGCTACACCTCAGCTGATAGCGTGTTCCAGATCGCGGCTCATGAGGAAAGCTTTGGCCTCGACCGTCTGCTGAACATGTGCCGGGCCTTGGCGCCACGTCTACATGAGATGAAAGTGGGTCGTGTCATCGCGCGACCCTTTGACGGCTCGCCGGAAGAGGGTTTCACCCGCACCACCAACCGCAAGGATTTCGCCATCCTGCCGCCTGCGCCGGTTCTGACGAACTGGGCGCAGGATGCCGGGCGGCGCGTCCACGCGGTGGGCAAGATTGGCGACATCTTCTCGATGCAGGGGATCGATACGCTGCGCAAAGGCTCGGACGCCGAGCTTATGGGCCACCTGTCCGATCTGGTAGATGAAGCCGAAGAGGGCAGCCTGACCTTCGCCAATTTTGTTGAGTTCGACAGCCTCTATGGGCACCGACGCGACATCAGCGGATATGCCCGCGCGCTGGAGTGGTTCGACCGAGAGATCGGTGCGATCCTGTCGCGTTTGCGCCCCGGCGATCTGATGCTGCTGACCGCCGATCACGGCAATGATCCCAGCTGGATCGGGACAGACCACACGCGCGAGCAGGTTCCTGTTCTTATCGCAGGGCAGGGTGCCGGGCAGATCGGCCCGGTCAATTTCGCTGACGTCGCCGGCAGCATCGCACATCACCTCAACATTCCGGCACAAGGGCCGGGGAAGAGCTTTCTATGACCGTCGCAGACTTGCCCAAAATCGAGTTGCACCTGCATCACGAAGGCGCGGCTCCACCCGCCTTTATCCGTCAGCTGGCGCATGAAAAGCGCATCGACCTGAGCGGGATATTCAAGCCCGACGGCAGCTATGGCTTCCGTGATTTCGCGCATTTCCTCAGCGTCTACGAGGCCGCCTGCGAAGTGCTGAAAACGCCCGAGGATTTCCGTCGCCTGACGCTGGCGATCCTGGAAGAAAGCGCGGCGAACGGTGTGGTTTATTCTGAGACTTTCCTCAGCCCAGATTTCTGCGGCGGCGGCGACCTGCACGCCTGGCGCGACTATCTGAATGCTATTCAGGACGCGGCAGATGAGGCCGAGCGCAAATACGATATCACGCTTCGCGGCGTTGTGACTTGCGTGCGCCATTTCGGGCCCGAGCAGGCCAAACACAGCGCCCATTGCGCTGCCGAGACGGCCGGAGATTGGATCACCGGATTTGGCATGGGTGGCAACGAATCCGTCGGCACGCAGGGCGACTATAAGTGGTCCTTTGACTGCGCCCGCGAAGCCGGGTTGCGCCTGACCACTCATGCCGGTGAATTCGGTGGCCCCGAAAGCGTGCGTGATGCGGTACGCGATCTGGGGGTGGAGCGTGTTGGGCACGGCGTCCGCGCCATCGAAGACCCCGACCTGATCCGCGAACTGGTCGACCGTGAGGTGACGCTTGAAGTGTGTCCGGGCTCGAACGTGGTTCTGGGCCTGTTCCCCGATTTCGCAGCGCATCCGATTGCCCGGTTGCGCGACCACGGGGTCAACGTCACTGTATCAACCGACGACCCGCCGTTTTTCCATACCACCATGCGGCGCGAATATGAGATGTTGAGCCAAGCCTTCGGCTGGGAGGCCGAAGATTTTGCTGCCCTGAACGAAACGGCCCTGAAAGCGGCCTTCTGCGATGATGACACCCGCGCGCGGGTCAAGAAAAGACTGGAGAGATCATGAGCGAACACCTGACCGTCGTTGACCACCCGCTGGTCCAGCACAAACTGACGCTCATGCGGGACAAGGGCACCTCGACCGCCGAATTCCGGCAGTTGCTGCGCGAGATCACGCTGTTGCTGGCCTATGAGGTCACGCGTGAGATGCCTTTGACCACCCGCCATATCGAAACCCCGATGGAGGAGATGGACGCGCCAATTCTGGCCGGTAAGAAACTGGCGTTGGTGTCGATCCTGCGTGCGGGCAACGGAATGTTGGACGGCGTTCTGGAACTGGTCCCCTCGGCGCGCGTCGGGTTTGTCGGGCTCTATCGTGACGAAGAGACACTGAAGCCGGTGCAGTATTACTTCAAGGCACCCGAAGGGTTGAAGGATCGTCTGGTTATCGCCGTTGACCCGATGCTGGCCACCGGCAACAGCTCGGCCGCGGCAATTGACCTGCTGAAAGAGGCGGGCGCGACTGATATCCGGTTCCTCTGCCTGCTGGCCGCGCCCGAAGGTGTCGCGCGCATGAAAGAGGCGCACCCGGATGTGAAAATCGTCACCGCGTCCCTGGACCGCGAGTTGAATTCCAAGGGTTACATCATGCCCGGTCTCGGCGATGCCGGGGACCGGATGTTCGGCACCAAGTAAGTTATTCGCCGCAGATATTCTGCAGCCGGACCCAATCGCGGTCCGGCAAAACCTGTTGCAGGGGGCGACCCGCCATCGGGTCGGCCTCGATCAGGCCCAACACCGTCTCGCCGGTGACATCCGTCGCATACGCATAAGGCGTCGATGGCAGCGCGGCCTGGGCGAAGACCTCAAGCAAATCATCATCGGGCAGGGTGGGGCGAGGTTCCGAAAGAACCTGCTCGGTGTAAGTGTCCACATTCTCGGGCGTCAGCTCTCCGGTCGTCAGCAGGCGGAAGGCTGTCGTTGCGCCGGTACGGTCCAGCAGATCGTCCAGCGGATCTTGTGCCTCGGTCCTCGCGCGTTCAGCGATGATGTAGCCCGCAGCGACCGAGGGGTCTTCGTGGTCCTCGACCAAGGCCCGGTTCAGCAGCACGATCCCACCTGGCAGGCTGAGGCTGGTTTGCACCCCGGCAGGCAGAATGATGACCTTTCGAACCCCGGTGCGCGTGGCCAATTGGGTCAGCGCCGCCTCTGCGTCCTCAGATGTGCAGGCCCGTCCCGACACCCGCTCGATCCGCTGCAGAATCGCGTTGCCGATATCCTGGCGCTTGATCTCGGGCACGACCGAGACAACGTGGTTTTGTAAAGCCGACGGCATCCACAGCAGCAACAGCGCCGCCACGGCGGCCACCACACCGGCGACGCTGAACCAGCGTAACCGGCCCGGATGGGGCCGCGCTCGGTCGATAGCCCGTTGCAGCCGGTCGATGGCTTCGATCATCGTGGTCTCGGAGTCCTCCAGTTCCAGCGTTTCGTCCCGGTCGCCATCAGGATTGAAAATCGCCGGGAAGACGCCCGGATTCTGCCGTTCTAACGCGGCCAGAGACCAATGGGTCAGAGCCTGTTCGTTGAAATCCGAGATGGTCAGCGTGGCTTCACCCAACGACACCACGACCTCTCGCCGCTGCACGTCGGGCGAGGGGCGCCACAGACCGGTGGCTTCGATCCGTTGGTACTGTTTGAGTGCCGTCTTCAAGGTGAGGTATGCTCGTGTTTATTTTGGCTTAGCTTAGCATGGTAAAATCCAAAGGCGCAAACCTGTTGCGCCCGGATTGTGAAATGTGCTGGATAACACGATGCGCGGCAATCAACGTCGCATTGCAACCGGGGCACAGAATGCAGGCGGACACTCAGACCTCACCGATTTTGGCATCGGTCCTGATGGTCAGCGCGATGGCGATCATCGGGGTGATCGACAACGTGGTGATCCTACTGGCCGAGACGATCGGCCTATGGCAGTTCCACCTAACTCGTGCCCTGCTGATGTTGCCACTGATCGGTGGCCTGTCCCTGTTGGGGATGGGCAGTTTGCGCCCGCTGCGGCTGGGGCCGGTCATTCTGCGTAGCGTTCTGATCACGCTGGCGATGCTGTTCTATTTTGCCTCGCTGGCCTTGATGCCGATTGCGCAGGCGCTGGCGGGGCTGTTCACCTCGCCGATCTTTGTACTGTTGATCTCGGCCATTGCGATGGGGCAGAGGATCGGCCCGTGGCGCATTCTGGCCGTTCTGATCGGGTTTTCCGGCATCCTCTGTGTGCTGCAGC
This sequence comes from Ruegeria sp. CG11, assembly GCF_056537245.1. Classification (NCBI taxonomy): domain Bacteria; kingdom Pseudomonadati; phylum Pseudomonadota; class Alphaproteobacteria; order Rhodobacterales; family Roseobacteraceae; genus Ruegeria; species Ruegeria sp. CG11. Next base: position 59,373 of record NZ_JBQFRE010000002.1, on the reverse strand, counting down.
CAAACCCCTATGAATTCGACGCGCAAACCCTGCTGCCGGTGGCCGGAGGGTTTTTCTACGCGCTCAGTTCCATCATCACCCGCAGCCATTGTGCACAGGAAAGCACCGTAGCGCTGTTGGCTGCCATGATCGTGACCCTTGGGCTGGCCGGGGCGCTTGGCCTGGCTGTGTTCTCGATGCTTTCCTTGCCCGATGGTTTCGTGACGCGGGGTATGGTCTGGGACATGCAACCGGCGCTGAAATGGATCGTTGTGCAGGCGGTTGGGTCCACGATTGCGGTCTTTATGCTGATCAAGGCCTATCAGATTGGGGAAACCTCATATGTCGCGGTGTTCGAATACTCGGTGATGATTTTCGGCCCGCTTTTCGCCTGGGTTGCGCTGGGTCAGGTGATCGGTGTCATGCAGATTGCCGGGATCGGGCTGATCGCCGCAGCTGGGGCGCTGCTGGGTTGGCGATCAAGACGCGCCGCCGCGTTGGGAGAGACCGTGTGATCACCACGCGCAGGCTTTGCCAATGCCTGTGCCGAGGACATCGCCAGATTCGGGTAAGCTATTGATCCACCTTGCGGAACATAGTTTCCAGATTGAGCTCAATGCCATTAACATTTTTAACGTTGTTTATGGTTTGGATGCTTGGCGGGCCCGAAATGGTCCAAATTGGGCCGCAATGTGTCAAAAATAAGTCCCGCTGCTAAATCCTGTGATACGCATGAATCTTAGTTGTTGTGTGTAATAGGTGGGCGGGTACTTGTTGAAGGTAGAGAGTATAATAGATTTTGCGGAAAGGTCCGAATACCAAGGGGGCGCAGAGCCACAGGCTGCGCTGAACGCGCGCCGCGGTGGGCTGGTACATGGAACTAAAGTTGCAACAAAGGCCGGATGGAAGCTGGTCGAAGAGTTGCGGGCCGGTGATTTCGTTCGAACATTGGATAATGGTTTCAGACCGGTAAGTCGCGTTGCGACAGATTGCATCATGGTGCCGCCCGGCGAAATCAATGCCGAAAACATGCCGATCCGGGTGCCATCAAACGCGGCCTACAACGGCCGTCCGGTCTGGTTAATGCCCGAGCAGGGCGTCGCACTGGACAACACCAAGTTGAACCATGATCCGATCACATTGCCCGTCAGTATGCCGATTGTTTCCGCCAGATTGCTGAGCGGTATGTTCCGGATCACCTCGGATGTGCCAGCGTCCTGTTTCGACATCAGCACGCTGTTTTTCGATCAGGATGAGGTGATCTATATCGAAGGCGGATTTCGGGCCTTTTGCCCGGCGGGCCGATTTGGATCTGGCGGCATCAATGGTGGTGCGTCGTATGAGGTCGTCGCGGGTGAGGCCGCTGCGGATTTGATTTATCTGACGACAAGACGTGGCGATATCGGAGTTCTGGCAAATTCGCTGGGCTCGGTTCCCGCACCTGTCTTTGATCATCCCATTGTTCCGGTTAGGCCGGTCAGGGGCGCGCGTCGGCCCGGGCGGCCGGGTCGGCCTGTGATGATGATCTGAACGGGGAACTATCTGAAACTACAAGGTGACGCTGGCGCATGGGGGGCATGCGCCAGCGTTTTTTGTTTAGGCAGCCTTGGCTTTGGGTGCGAAGCGACCGTAGAAGCTCTGGCCCTTTTCGGCCATCTCACGCAGCAGCAGCGGGCAGGCGAAGCGTTCGCCATAGGCCTCGGTCAGTTGGTCGCAACGCTCGGCGGCATAGGGCGTGCCGATGATGTCCAGCCAGCTGAGCGGGCCACCCGACCACGGCGCAAAGCCCCAGCCAAGGATCGCGCCCACGTCGCCTTCGCGGATGTCTTCCAGCACACCTTCCTCCAGTGCGCGGACCGCTTCCAGAACCTGTGCGAACATCAGACGCTCCTGCACCTCGATCAGGTCAGGTTGGTCTTCGGCATGCGGGTATTTCTCCTGCAGACCTTTCCAATATTCGACACGCTTGCCCTTGTCGTCATAGTCGAAGAAGCCCGCATTGGCCTTGCGACCCAGACGCCCCTGTTCCTCCATCCAGAAGATCAGATCATCCGAGGGGCTTTCCGGGTAGGCATCGCCCATCGCCGCCTTGGTTGCACGTGCGATCTTGGCACCCAGATCAATCGAGGTCTCGTCGGTCAGCTGGATCGGCCCCACCGGGAAGCCCAATTGGCGCGCGGCATTGTCGATCAGCACAGGGTTCACACCTTCGGCGATCATCCGAACACCTTCGTTGATGTACGGGATGATGCAGCGGTTGGCGTAGAAGAAGCGCGCATCGTTGACTACAATCGGCGTTTTGCGGATCTGACGGACATAGTCCAACGCCTTGGCGACCGCACGATCACCGGTTTCCTTGCCCTTGATGATTTCGACCAGGAACATCTTCTCAACGGGTGAGAAGAAGTGGATGCCAATGAACTGTTCGGGCCGAGCCGAGGCTTTGGCCAGATCGGTGATCGGCAGGGTCGAGGTGTTCGAGGCAAAGATGCAATCCTCGGGGATGATCGCCTCGACCTTCTTGGTCATCTCGGCCTTGACACCGGGGTCTTCGAATACAGCCTCGATGATCAGATCGCAGCCCTTCAGGTGATCCAGGTCCGGGGTTGCGGTGATGCGGGCCAGAATGGCCTCTTTCTTCTCAGGCGTGGCTTTGCCGCGCTTGATGCCCTTGTCCATGTAGTTTTCGGTATAGGCTTTACCCTTGTCGGCTGCTTCCTGATCACGGTCGACCAGAACAACCTCCATCCCGGCCTGGGCTGAGACCAGAGCGATACCGGCACCCATCATGCCTGCGCCCAGCACGCCGACCTTTTTGACGCGCTGATCGGGCACATCTTTCGGACGGACGGCACCTTTCTCCAGCGCTTCCTTATTCAGGAACAGCGACCGGATCATCGCCGATGAGGATGGGTTCATCAGAACATTGGTAAACCAGCGTGCTTCGATTTTCAGAGCGGTGTCAAAGTCGACCAGCGCCCCTTCGTAGATCGAGCTCAGCAGAGCCTTAGCCGCGGGGAAGGCACCTTGGGTTTTGCCGTTCACCATCGCATTGGCGCCGACGAAGGTCATGAAACCGGCAGGGTGATAGGGGGCTCCGCCGGGCATCTTGTAGCCCTTGGCGTCCCAAGGTTTGACCAGATCAGCGTCCTTGGCGTTCAGAACCCATTCTTTGGCTGCTGCGACCGGATCGTCCGACACAGCGTCAATCAACTGCGCGCCCTTGGCCTTGGCCGGGTCCATCATCTTGCCTTCCAGCAGGACCGGGGCCGCAGCCATCGCGCCAACCATACGGCTGAAACGCATGGTGCCACCGCCGCCGGGGAAAATACCCAGCATGATTTCGGGCAGACCGATCTTGGCCTTGGGGTTCGAAGTCATGACGCGGTGGTGACAGGCCAGCGCGATCTCGGTCCCGATCCCGGCGCAGGTGCCGTTGATGGCGCAGGCGATCGGTTTGCCGCCCTTCTTGGTCTTGGGGTCCATGCCCGCCAATTCCATCTTGCGCAGGATGTGGTGGCCGCCCATGACGAAATCAAACAGCGCTTGCGCTGGTTCGTCTCCTGCCTCCTGACGGATGGTGGCCAGCGTGTTCAGGTCCATACCGCCAGCGAATGAGCCTTCTTTGCCCGAGGTGATGACGATGCCTTTGATCTCATCATCGTTCAGGGCCTGATCGATCAGTTGGCTGACCTCCTGAAAGGCCTCGCGGGTCAGGACGTTCATGGATTTGCCTTGGGCATCCCAGGTCACGAAGGCGACGCCGTCCGCGTCTTTGCTCAGAGTGAAATCAGTCATTGTCATCTCCAATCTGGTCAGCCGTCAGCGGGCTGCCATCCTTGCGGGTGAAGGCGAATCCGTTCTCGGCATCCTTCACCATCATGTCTATGTCGCTGTAATAGCCGGTCTCGGTCGGGGTCCGTGTGCCCACTACCAGAAAGGTCGCGGGCGCATCGGTTTTGTTCACAAGGTGGTGGCCATTGGCCTCACCTGCGGGCCAGGCGGCGCAGTCACCGGGCAGCATCTCATACTCACCATCGTCATCGATCAGCACGCATGTGCCTGACAACATGATGGCAAACTCGTCCTGCTCCATGTGGTAGTGGCGCAGCGAAGACATGCCCTGCGGTTCCAGCCGCACGATATTGACCCCGTACTGCGTCAGCCCGCCTGCGTCGCCCACGCGCTGGACGAAACGACCCGCAGTCGCCTCGGCCAGCTTGCCGGGATAGGACGAGCCCCCTTTGAACGGGATCTGAGAGAGATCCAGCTTGGGCATCAGACCCGCTCGATAATAGTTGCGGCACCCATGCCGGACGCGATGCAAAGCGTGGCCAGACCGGTTTCCTTGTCCTGACGCTCAAGCTCATCCAGCAGCGTGCCGATGATCATCGCTCCGGTCGCACCCAGCGGGTGACCCATCGCGATCGAGCCGCCGTTGACGTTTACCAGCGCAGGATCGACGTCGAACGCTTGCTGGAACCGCAACACGACCGAGGCAAAGGCTTCGTTCACTTCGAACAAGTCCAGATCGCTGATCTTCATGCCGTTGTCGGCAAGGATCTTCTCGGTCACCGGAACCGGGCCGGTCAGCATGATGGTCGGGTCGGTGCCGATCTTGGCGGTTGCCTTGATGCGGGCGCGCGGCTTCAGGCCGTATTTCTCACCAAATTCCTTGTTGCCGATCAGAACAGCGGCGGCACCGTCCACAATGCCAGAGCTGTTGCCCGCGTGGTGGATGTGGTTGATCCGCTCAAGATGCGGATATTTCAACATTGCCACCTTGTCGAAGCCGGGCATCTGCTCGCCCATCATCGCGAAGGACGGGTTCAGCGACCCAAGGCTCTGCATGTCGGTGCCGGGGCGCATGTATTCGTCGCGGTCCAGAATGGTCAGGCCATTCTGATCCTTGATGGTGATGACCGATTTTTCGAACCGGTTGTCTTCCCATGCCTCTGCCGCGCGTCTCTGCGATTCAACCGCCAGCGCATCGGCGTCGTCACGGCTGAAGCCATACTCGGTGGCGATGATATCGGCCGAGATACCCTGCGGCACGAAATAGGTGTCCATCGCCAGCGTCGGATCAACGGCGATCGCGGCACCGTCGCTGCCCATGGCCACACGACCCATCATCTCGACACCGCCTGCGATGTAGGCCTCGCCAGCCCCGCCCTTGACTTGGTTTGCCGCCAGGTTCACGGCCTCCATACCCGAGGCGCAGAAACGGTTGATCGCCAGACCGGGGATCGACTGATCCAGATCCGAGGCCAGAACCGCCGAACGCGCCAGACAGCCGCCTTGCTCCATCACCTGTGTGACGTTGCCCCAGATCACGTCCTCAACGGCGTGACCTTCCAGATTGTTACGCTCTTTCATCGCGTTCAGGGTCAGGGCGGACAGGCGCACCGAGGTTACCTCGTGCAGGCTGCCATCCTTACGGCCCTTGCCGCGCGGGGTGCGCAGGGCGTCATAAATATAAGCTTCGGTCATGGGTCTTCTCCTTAAGCTCGATCCGACGGTTTGCCGGGCATCAGGTCATATGGGTGTTTCCAGCCGGGCTGTTCGGACAGGCGAGTCAGCCAGGCGTCGATATGGGGCCAGTCGGCGCGGTCAAAGCCGAATGGTTCAGGGTAATAAAGATAGCCGCAGCAGCTGAGATCGGCGTTGGTCACGCCATCGCCGACGATCCAGTCACGCCCATCCAGGTGGGCGTTGAGGACCTCGTATGCTGCCTTGAGGCGCCCTTGGTTAAAGGCGATCACATCCGGGTTACGGTGCTTTTCAGGCAGGAAGTTGATCAGAAAGCGGGTCAACCCCGCCATCGAGCTGAGCTTGTGGTTGTCCCACAGAACCCAGCGCAAAATGTCGTAATTCTCTTCCCGTGTCTTGCCGCCAAACTTGCCAGATTTCTCGGTGACGTAGGCCTGAATGGCACCGGACTGGGAGGTTTGAAAATCACCATCGATCAAGAAGGGCGCTTCGCCCATCACGTTGACTTCCGAGCGGAACTCAGGGCTGCGCGTAACACCATTGAAGAAATCGACGAAGACCGGCTCCCAATCCAGCCCGGACATTTCCAATGCCAGTGCGGCTTTGTACGAGTTCCCACTCTCGCCGAAACAGTGAAGTTTGATGGTCATACGTTCGCCCCTCCCGTGGCGCATGGTGCCGTGCTGCAATTCGCGTATTTCGAGAAAGGTGAACCTTTGGCTGCGATCTGCAGTTCATCTTTCTGAAAACACGCACGCCCAAAGCGTGTGTGAATGAACCCGTCAGCGTTTGCGGGCCTCAAGCTCGGAATTGAATTCGCGCAGTCGGCGCGTCAGCTTTCCCTCATCTGTGACGCTGTTGAAGTTCTCGAACAAAAAAGACAGCGCTTCACCTTCGTCCAACCCGGCCTCACGGGCAAAAGCCCTGAGCTTGCGGTAGCCATCCTCGGTCATGGCGACGGGAAAGCGTCGGGTCAGGCGAAAACGTTTTGGCATAGTGTCTCCTCCGAAAACCGGCTCCGGGGTTGAACCCCGGAACCGGAGATTGATCAGAAGTTCGCGGCCTCCAACGCCATGACCGTATCCGCGCCGGTCTGGATGCGCGACAGATGCAGCGCCGTGGCGGGCAGGCGGCGGGCCATGTAGAAGCGACCGGTGTTGATCTTGGTCTCGTAGAACTCTTTATCCGAGGCCCCACCGTCCAGCGCGTCTTGCGCGGCCTTGGCCATCTGCGCCCACATCAGGCCCAGGCAGACATGGCCGAACATGTGCATGAAGTCATAGGAACCGGACAGGGCATTGTTCGGGTTCTTCATGCCTTCTTGCATGAAGTACATGCCAGCGGCCTGCAGGTCTTTCGACGCGGCTTTCAGCGGTTCGATGAAGGCCTTGTCATAGGCTTCGTCCTTGCCGCTGTTTTCCTTGCAGAAAGTTTTGACCATGTCGAAGAAGGCCATGACGTGCTTGCCGCCATCCTGCGCCAGCTTGCGACCGACAAGGTCCAGCGCCTGCACGCCGTTCGCACCTTCGTAGATCATCGCGATACGGGCGTCGCGGGTGTATTGCGACATGCCCCATTCTTCGATGTAGCCGTGACCGCCATAGACCTGCTGCGCCTGAACGGTCATGTCATAACCCTGATCGGTCAAGAAGCCCTTGATGACCGGAGTCAGCAATGAGATCAGCCCGTCCGCGTCCTTGTCGCCCGAGCGGTGCGCTTTGTCGATCATGGTCGCGCCCCACAGGATGAACGCGCGCGCGCCTTCGGTGAAGCTTTTCTGATCCATCAGATTACGGCGAATATCCGGATGCACGATCAGCGGATCGGCGGGGCCGTCCGGGTTCTTCACGCCGGTGACGTCGCGGCCCTGCAGACGGTCCTTGGCATATTCCAAGGCGTTCTGGAACGCGGCCTCGGCCTGCGACAGGCCCTGCATCCCCACGCCCAGACGCGCTTCGTTCATCATGGTGAACATGGCGCGCATGCCTTTGTGCTCTTCGCCCAGCAGCCAGCCGGTTGCTTCGTCATAGTTCATGACGCAGGTCGAGTTGCCGTGGATGCCCATCTTTTCTTCGATCTTGCCGACCGACACGCCGTTGCGCTCACCCAGGCTACCGTCTTCGTTCACGATGAACTTGGGAACGATGAACAGCGACACGCCCTTGATGCCCTCGGGACCGCCGGGGATCTTGGCGAGTACCAGATGGATGATGTTGTTAGCCATGTCGTGATCGCCGGACGAGATAAAGATCTTCTGACCGGAGATCTTATAGCTGCCGTCGCCCTGCGGTTCCGCCTTGGTGCGCATCAGGCCCAGATCGGTGCCGCAATGCGGTTCGGTCAGGTTCATGGTGCCGGTCCATTCGCAGCTGACCATGTTGGGCAGATAGGTGTTCTTCTGCTCTTCGGTGCCGTGCGCCAGAATGGCCGAGGCCGCGCCGTGGGTCAGACCCTGATACATGACAAACGCTTGGTTCGCGCCCGAGAACATCTCGCCCACGGCGGTGCCGATCACATAGGGCATGTTCTGACCGCCATACTCTTCCGGCATGTCGAGGCCAGTCCAGCCGCCTTCCTTCATCTGTTCGAAGGCGTCCTTGAACCCGGTAGGGGTGTAGACGATGCCATTTTCCAAACGACATCCTTCAGTGTCGCCGACCACGTTCAACGGATGCAGAACGTTGGTGGCGACTTTGCCGGCTTCTTCCAGAACCGCGCCGGTAAATTCGGCCTCCAGCTCGCTATAGCCTGGAATGTCGGATTCCGAGACTTTCAGCACATCGTGCAGAATGAACTGAGTGTCTTTGGTTGGCGCGTTGTAGACGGGCATTTGAAGCTCCCTTAAATTCAGATGTCCGGGGATTGAGCCGCTGGAGTTAGCCGGCGGCTTTTTTCTCGTGGTTTATCGAGGCGATGACTTTTTCGCCCCAGCGCAACTGCTCTTTCAGATCGTCAATGGCTTGGGTCAGCTCTTCGCGGCGGGCTTCCATGTCGGCCAGACGTTCCCGCGCGATTTCAATCGTGCGGATCATCTGGGTCTTTTGTTGGTCACCCACATGGTACAGGTCCAGCAGTTGCCGGATCTCTTCCAGGCTGAAGCCGAAACGCTTACCGCGCAGGATCAGTTTCAGGCGCGCCCGGTCCCGTTTGGTGAACAGGCGTTTCTGGCCCTCGCGGATCGGAAACAAAAGTTCCTTTGCCTCGTAAAAACGCAAGGTGCGCGGCGTGACCTCGTAGGTCTCGCACATTTCACGGATGGTCATCAGGTCTTCGGTCATGGTTTCAGCACTCTCGTCACTGGCGTCTATAAAAGTCAGGTGCGCAGTCGATGCGCACGTTACAACACGTAGATGACGTTCACGTAATGCAAACGCTACGTCACATTGAAAGTTGACGTAGCATCCTTTCGCGTCAAGGTGCCTGATGCCCGGGTTTTGAGAATTGACGTAACGGAATTTCAGCCACGAGAGGGCGCCGGGCATCCGATGCTGAAACATAACCCGAGGGCCCAAGGCTGCATTGCCCGGGCTTCAGAGAGCTTAGAATGAAGATAGGAGAAGGTTTAACGCAGGGACTTGGCAGTCTGGTCACGCAAGCGCTGAAGCTCGTCCATCGCCTCATCCAGCTGCTGTCGCTGCTTCTGCAGTTCCGGCATCTGCCGGTCAGCCAGTTTCACGAACTCGGCCATCTGTGCCTGATTGCCCTGATCTTCATAGATCAACAGCCACTGGCGAATTTCTTCCAGCGAGAATCCAAACAGCCGTCCGCGCATGATCAGCTTCATCCGCGCGCATTCACGGGGGCCATAATACCGGCTGCGGCCTTCGCGTTCCGGCTGCAACAGCTCGATATACTCGTAGTAACGCAAGGTGCGCTTGGTTACGTCGAACTCTTCGCACATCTCGTTTAATGACAAACGGTTGTCGGTCATTCTCGGCCTCCTAGGCTGCAAACTAGGCCGTCGTCGTGGCAAGCGCAACAGGCGGTCTTGCTCTTTTGTAAAGCACAGGCTCATAAAGAAGGAAATCAAGGGGGGCACCACGACATGGTCGATAAAGTAGAAATTGCGCGCCGGTTCATCGAAGCGATTCCGCACGCCAAAGCGCTGGGGCTCAAGCTGACCACGATAAGCGACGGTGAGGCCGCGATCTCCATGCCGTACAACGCCGATCTGGTCGGAGACCCCAGAACCGGAGTCATCCATGGCGGCGCCGTGTTTGCCGCGTTGGACACCTGCTGCGGTGCGGCTGTCATGTGCCACCCGTCGGCACCCGGGGGAACTGCCACGATTGATTTGAGGATCGATTATATGCGCGCCGCGACACCAGGGCAGAGTATCACCGCACATGCCACCTGCTATCACATCACCCGCAATGTCGCCTTTGTCCGGGCTACGGCGATGGACGAGAATCAGGACTTGCCGGTCGCAACCGCCGCGGGCTCCTTTACGGTGGAGGGTCTGTGATGGCGCGTCCCCGTCCCGAACCAATGCAGGTGGTCAAGCAACGCCGCGACGCGGCGCTGAACGCAATTGTCGAAGGGGTGCCGTATATCCGGTTCCTGAATATCACATTTGACCGGCGCGGCGATGAACTGACCGGAGTGCTTAATTTCGATGATAAGCTGATCGGTAACCCTCTGTTGCCGGCGCTTCATGGCGGGGTCACGGCGGCGTTCCTTGAGGTCACCGCCGTCATCACGCTGAGTTGGGAGTATTTCTTTCCCATGATCGAAAGCGGAGAGATTGAGGCGGAAGAGCTGTTCAAGGCCGACTCAGTGCGCTTTCCCAAGACCGTAGATTTCACGGTAGATTACCTGCGTTCGGGCCTGCCGCGTGATGCCTATGCCCGCGCTTTTGTCAGCAGGTCCGGTCGGCGCTATGCGTCAGTCCGGGTCGAGGCATGGCAGGACAATCACGCGCGTCCGATAGCACAGGCAACCGGGCATTTCCTGATGCCGCAGTCCAGACCCAAAGCGGGGTAACATACCGTGCAGACCGCCTCGGCACCTCTCACCCATAAACGGGTGCTGAAGATCGCGTTTCCGATCGTGCTGTCCAATGCCACGGTGCCCATATTGGGGGCCGTGGACACAGGCGTGGTCGGGCAGATGGGGCAGGCAGCCCCCATCGGTGCCGTGGGCATGGGTGCGGTTATTCTGGCGACGATCTATTGGATCTTTGGCTTCCTGCGCATGGGGACCACCGGGCTGGCAGCGCAGGCGCGCGGGGCTGGGGACACTGCTGAAACCGGTGCGCTCTTGATGCGCGGTTTGCTGTTGGGCGGCGCGGCGGGGCTGTTCTTTATCCTGACTCAAATCTGGGTGTTCTGGGGCGCGTTTGCCCTGTCACCCGCCAGCCCCGAGGTCGAGTCGCTGACGCGGGATTACCTGCAAATCCGCATCTGGGGGGCGCCAGCGACGATTGCCCTTTTTGCGGTGACAGGTTGGCTGATCGCGGTCGAGCGGACACGCGGCGTGTTCCTGTTGCAGGTCTGGATGAACGGGCTGAACATCCTGTTGGACCTTTGGTTCGTGCTTGGGCTTGGCTGGGGCGTCGAAGGTGTCGCCATCGCCACGCTGATCGCCGAATGGACCGGTCTGGCGCTGGGTTTGTGGCTATGCCACGATGCGTTTGGCGGAAACCAGTGGCGCGACTGGCCGCGCATTTTCGATGCGGCCCGGCTGCGGCGGATGATGCAGGTGAACACGGATATCATGATCCGTTCGGTCCTGCTGACCGGAGCGTTCACCACCTTTCTGTTTGTCGGCTCTGATCTGGGCGACGTGAACCTCGCGGCCAATCAGGTGCTGTTGCAATTCCTTGAGATTACCGCCTTTGCGCTGGACGGCTTTGCCTTCTCTGCCGAGGCTCTGGTCGGCAGCGCCGTGGGTGCGCGCGACCGGTATCAGGTCCGCCGCGCGTCGATCATGGCGTCGCAATGGGGCGTGGGCGGAGCCCTTGCGCTGGGCGCCGTGTTTTATCTGTCTGGTCCCGCCCTGATCGACCTTATGACCACTTCTCCCGAGGTGCGGGAGGCCGCGCGGGACTACCTGATCTGGGCGGCTCTGGCCCCCGCTATCGGAGTGGCGAGCTGGATGTTCGACGGCATCTATATCGGGGCCACATGGACCCGCGCCATGCGCAACGCGATGATCCAGTCGGTCGCGATCTATATCGTCGCGCTGTTCATTCTGGTGCCGACGCTGGGCAATCACGGGCTGTGGGCCGCGCTGATGGTTCTGAACATCGCGCGCGGCATCACGCTGGGCTGGCGTTACCCCCGGCTTGAGGCGCAGGTGGCTTAAAGCAGCGCCAGCAGGTTCTCGGGCGGACGTCCTATGGCGGCCTTGTTACCGGCAATGGCCAAGGGGCGCTCGATCAGGATCGGGTTCTCGGCCATTGCAGCGATCAGGTCAACCGCGGGCGTGTCCTTGGTCAGGCCCAGTTCCTTGAACCGTTTCTCACCTGTCCGCATCAGGTCGATGGCGTTGATACCCAGCTGACCCAGCACCGCGCGGATTTCATCTGCCGAGGGCGCATCCTCAAGGTATTTGCGCACTTCGACCTGCGCGCCATTCTCTTCCAACAGCGCCAAACCAGCGCGGGATTTCGAACAGCGCGGGTTGTGCCAATATGCGATCACAGCCAATCCTCTCGTTTGCTTCCAACGGCTTGCGCGACAGAGTTGAACCCGTCCCGCGCCAACAATTCATCCAAGCCCTGTGCAATCTCAGCGGCCAGAGATATCCCGCCATAAACCAGCGCCGTGTAAAACTGCACGGCAGAGGCCCCGGCGCAGATCTTGGCATAGGCTTGTTCCGCATTGCTGATGCCACCCACACCGATCAACGGGATTTTCCCCTCGGTCAGGTTGCTGAGACGGGCCAGAACGCGGGTCGATTTCTCGAACAGCGGGGCACCGGACAACCCGCCGGTCTCGCCCTTGTAGGCGCTACGCAAACCGTCGCGCGACAGAGTGGTGTTGGTGGCGATAACCGCGTCCACGCCGGTCTCAACTGCGACTTCGGCGATGTCCTGCAATTCCGCCTCGGTCAGGTCGGGGGCGATTTTCAGGAAAATCGGGATCGGGCGCGACAGCGTGTTGCGCGTTTCAATCACGCCACCCAGTAGCGCGCCAAGCGCCGCCTTGCCTTGCAAATCCCTCAGCTTTTCGGTGTTGGGGGACGAGACGTTGACCGTGGCGAAATCCAGATGTGCGGCGCAATGGGCCAGCACTTTGGCAAAATCGCCGGGCCGATCGTCACTGTCCTTGTTCGCTCCAAGGTTCAGGCCGATCACCGCGTTTTTTGGGCGGTTGGCCAGACGGCCTGCCATCACCTCCATGCCCTCGTTGTTGAAGCCAAAGCGGTTGATGGCGGCCTTGTCCTCGGACAGGCGGAACAGGCGGGGTTTGGGGTTGCCGGGCTGCGGGCGCGGGGTGACGGCACCCACTTCGATGAAGCCGAATCCAGTACGGGACAGAGGTGTCAGAACCTCTCCGTTCTTGTCGAACCCTGCGGCCAAACCGACCGGGTTAGGCAGGTTCAGACCAGCCACCTGGGTCTTCAGTCGGGGCGACGTCACCGGCCCGGGCATCGGTGCCAGCCCGGCCTTCAGCGCCTTGATCGACATGCCATGGGCGGCTTCGGGGTCCATCTTGTGCAGGACGGCAAGCCCCAGTTTCTCGGTTAGTTTCATCCGAAAGCCTCTCCGCTTTGGGTGGGTGCACAGCGGATCAGGCGCGAGGTTTCAACCGCCGCCTGCCGGTGAATGACAGCGGCCCGGTAAACCGGGTCCGTCACCATCTCAAGGAACGCATGCGCTGTTGGATATCGGGCGATGAACACCTCATCCCAGGCCTCATCCTGCGGACCGATCAGAGTGGTCTGATACGCGCCGCGCCACAGGATCGACGCCCCAAGCCGTTCGATGATCGGAGCGGTTTCCGCGCCATAATTGCGATAGGCCTGCGCACCGGTCAGCCCGGCTTCGGCCAGTTCGTGTCCCGCAGGGTATTCTGCTTTAGCGCGGAATTTCACCAGATTCAGCATCTCGATCGGGTGGTTGCGGTCCAGCGCCTTGAACGCCTCGAACTGGGCGCGGTCTGGGTCGATGAATACGGTCATACCATCTCTGCCGGGAATTGGTGCGCTTGCCCATCAAAGGGTAGGGGGCGGGACCACACAACATCGGTCATGCGGATCTGGCGGTAGAGATGCGGGAACAGGGCGCCGCCACGCGACACTTCCCATTTCAGATCGTCGCCCATTACATCCGCGTCGCAGGCCAGCAGGGTCAACCCCTCAACCCCGGCAAAATGTTTGGCAGCCGTTTCGGCAGCCTGTTCGGCGGTCGAGAAATGGACAAATCCGTCCGACACATCAATCGGCGCGCCGTCCGAGGCACCGTGATCCTGCAACGTGGCCCATTCGTCGGCCCGGAAAATCTTGTAAATCAGCATGAGGTGGTGATGCCCCGCGTGACGGGCAGAATCAAGCCGGATTTCCCCCTTTGACTCTTCCTGTCGCTGAGCGCACCATCGCGTCAAACAAATACAGGGAGTATCAATATGTTCACCCGTTTTCTGGCGTCAGTGGCCGTTCTGGGCCTGACCGCAGGCATGGCCGCGGCGGAATACAAGCTGACGATTCTGCACACCAACGATTTCCACGCGCGCTTTGAGCCGATCAACAAATATGACAGCGGATGCGATGCGGAAGACAACGCAGAAGGCAAGTGTTTCGGCGGTTCTGCCCGTCTGGTTACGGCCGTAAACGAAGCGCGGGGGCGGGCCGAAAACTCGATCCTCGTCGATGGTGGGGACCAGTTTCAGGGCTCGTTGTTCTACACTTACTACAAGGGCAAGGTCGCGGCCGAGTTCATGAACAAGCTGGGCTATGATGCGATGACCGTGGGTAACCACGAATTCGATGATGGCCCCGAAGTGCTGCGTGGGTTCATCGACTCGGTGGATTTCCCGGTATTGATGTCGAACGCGGATATCCGTGACGAAGAACTGCTGACTGACAAGATCAAGAAATCGACGGTTATCGAGGTGGGCGGAGAACAGATCGGCCTGATCGGCCTGACCCCGGAAGACACCCACGATCTTGCCTCGCCCGGGCCCAACATCACTTTCTCGAACCCGGTTCCGGCGGTGCAGGCCGAAGTCGACAAACTGACCGGTGAAGGGGTGAACAAGATTATCGTGCTCAGCCACTCGGGCTATGGTGTCGATCAGCGCGTGGCGCAGGAAACCACCGGCGTGGATGTCATCGTGGGCGGCCATTCGAACACTTACTTGTCGAATGTGTCCGACAAGGCGGCTGGTCCGTATCCGACCGTCGTCAATGGTGTTCAGATTGTGCAAGCTTATGCCTATGGCAAGTTTCTGGGTGAGTTGAATGTGACCTTCGATGATGACGGCAACGTGGTCGAGGCCGTAGGTGAGCCGCTGATCATGGACAACACCGTGACCGAGGATCAGGCCGCGCTGGACCGCATCGCGGAACTGGCCGTGCCGCTGGAGGAAATCCGCAACAAGGTGGTGGCAAATGCCGCGGATTCGATCGAAGGTGACCGCTCGGTCTGTCGTGTGCAGGAATGCGAGATGGGCAATCTGGTGGCCGATGCCATGCTGGCGCGTGTTGCCGATCAGGGCGTTAAGATCGCGATTGCCAATTCGGGTGGACTGCGGGCCTCGATCGATCCAGGTGAGGTGACTATGGGCGAGGTGCTGACCGTGTTGCCTTTCCAGAACACGCTGTCGACCTTCGAGATCAGCGGACAAGGTGTGATCGACGCGCTTGAAAACGGTGTCAGCCAGGTTGAGGAAGTAAAAGGTCGCTTTCCACAGGTTGCCGGGCTGACCTTTACCTGGGACCCCTCGGTTGCCCCGAACGAAGGGCGTGTCGCCGAGGTCATGGTTGCCGACGGGGACGGGTTCGTTCCGATTGATCCCGCCGCCACTTACCTGGTGGTCACCAACAACTATGTCCGCAATGGTGGTGATGGCTATTCCATGTTCGAAGGTGACGATAAGAACGCCTATGATTTCGGGCCCGACCTGGCCGACGTGACAGCGGAGTACCTGGCCGAAAACGCACCGTATCAGCCCTATCTGGACGGTCGTATCAAGCAGAAATAACCCTGCGCCCTGAAACAAAGAAGGCCGCATCAGTGATGCGGCCTTCTTTGTTTTCCTGCCTGTTCAGCCGAGGTCGAATTCCGGCCAAAGCGCCGGGTCGAACCCATCCAGCATCGGGCTTAGATGTTCAGACACACTTTGCCAGCCGCCAACCGACTTGGTCGAAATCTTGTTGCGGACCTGATCGATACTGGCCGTCGCTACCTGCTTGGTGTTCTTCTCTGGACTCATCATGATTTCGTTCCACTCGATTTCGCAGAACGCGGCGACTTGCTGGCTATAGGTTTTCGGGTCCGCCACCAGTTTTTCGTAAGAAACAGTCAGAACTCGGTCTCCGAACACGGCATCCCAATGGGCCATGTATCGGCGGTACAAATTCGCAGAATGTGCAATGGCCGAGAGATTGGAGGCATAGCTCATCCCTCCTGCCGGGAACCGTCTGATCCATTTGGACAACCCGACATCGCGGGGGTCGCGCAGCATGTTGATGATCTTTGAATTGGGGAAAGCGGCCAGCAGGAACCCGACGCGCTGATAGTTATGTGGCATCTTGTCGACAAACGCGACCGAACCTTCTGGGATCGGCGGCATCAGTTCACGGAATTGCCGGGCAAATTCTGTGGCGTTTGAAGCGTCGAAACTCTGACCGTCCTTTTCGAATTCGCGCGACAGATCGTTCCCCAGCGTCAATTCTCCGCAACCCGCGATATCGGGGGCCGAACTCAGCATCATTTCCATCAAGGTGGTACCCGAACGGGGTTGCCCGATAACAAAGATTGGAACCGGTGTGTCGTTTAGCCCGGAGGCCGGCAACTCGGCCCCGACGGGAAACAGGCTGACTATCCGGCCAAATTTCTCTTCTTCCTTGGCCGAGTCATAGGGGTTGGCGCCATGCTGTATCGTGTTGGCCCGCGCAAATTGCGGCATGGCCGCGTTCAGTCCATCGATCTTTGAGACCAAATGTGCCTTGGCGAATTCAAGCTCCAGCAGGTCGTCGTCATTGTTGGAAATGGCTGTTTCAACAGCCCCGAGTAGTTCCGAAGCTTCTTCCTTCGAGACTATTGTCGACATTCGCAGCAGGGCCGAAATTTGTTCGGGCTCTTTGTCCAGAATGTGCTGCAGAACCTCTTTGGCGCCGCTTTTGTCACCGCTTTGGTGCAGATTTGCGGATTTTTGGAAAGCGACTTTGACGTTCTCGGGGTCCAACTCATATGCACGGGCGATGTCACGCAAGTTATCCTCGACAAACCCGATTTTCCCATAGGCTTGGCCTCGCTTGGCCAAAAGGTCCACATTGTCGGGCTCGTTTGCCAACTTTTTGGTCGCGTATTCGATGATCCTGCGCCAATTGTTGCCCTTGAGGTGAAGCTCATCCAGGACGCGGGTCAGTTCTTTGTTGTTCGGGAACTGCTCCAGTTTTTGCTCGGTATATTCCAGCGCTTTGAAAATCTGCCCGGTCTGCATCAGAGCATTGGCCAGGTTTTCCACGAATTGCGGATCGTCCGGTTTCATGCGGGACGCTTCAACGAAATGCGGGATCGATTTCTTGTATTGTTCCATCTCGGTCAGAACAAAGCCCGAGATGGCGTGGAAATCTGAATCCTTCGGGAATTTCTTGACACCCAGCTGTGCCTTTTTCAGCGCCTGTTGCAGCTTGCCTGCCTCCAGAGCGGCCACGGCCTTGCCTTTGAGGGTTTTCGCTGTTTGATTTTGCATGAGACCCCGTGACACCCTATGCCTGTTTGAAACGACTGTTGATGGTTCATTACCTATGTGTGGACGGTTTGCAATAACCCTTCCCAATCACGCAATGGCGCAGCTGTTTTCTGCGCGACCGGCGAACACCCTGCCAGCGGTGCCAAACTTCAACGTCTGCCCGACAAATCAGGTGCACGTGGTCCGGGCCGGAGAAAGCGGGCGCAGGCTGGACCCGCTGCGTTGGGGGTTCCTGCCGCATTGGTACAAGACCAAATCGGCTGGTCCCCTGCTGATAAATGCGCGGGCCGAAACGTTGGCCGAAAAGCCCGCGTTTCGCGCTGCCTGCCGGGAACGGCGGTGCCTGATTGTGGCGACGGGATTCTACGAATGGACAAAGACCGAACAGGGCACGCGCCTGCCTTGGTATATCCACCGCATGGATGGTGTGCCGATCGCCTTTGCCGGGGTTTGGCAGGATTGGGGCGCTGATGAGGCCCGGCAAGGCACCTGTGCCATCGTGACGACACCCGCCAACAACAATCTCAGTGCCATCCATCACCGGATGCCGCTGATCCTAGAACCTGACGACTGGCCGCTCTGGCTGGGTGAGGCCGGGAAGGGGGCCGCGCGCCTGATGCAGCCCGGCGCCGAGGATGTGCTGAACTTTTACCGTGTTGATCCGGCGGTGAATTCGAACCGCGCCAGCGGGTCCGAGCTGATCGCACCGCTTCCGGCCTGACAGTGTGTCTTTTCAATGTAGCCCTTGCAGGATAGACCGTTGATATGGCTTTGAACTTCACCGACCTGCCCAGCCTTTATGCGCATGACTTCGATACGGTGATCGATGTGCGCAGCCCGTCAGAGTTTGCCGAGGATCATCTGCCCGGCGCCATCAATCTGCCGGTTCTGGATAACGAAGAACGGGCCCAGGTGGGCACGATCTATGTGCAGGAAAGCCCCTTTCTGGCCCGCAAACTGGGCGCGGCGCTGGTGTTTCGCAACGCTGCCAATCACATCGAACACAGCCTGTCGCATCACGAAGGGGGCTGGAAACCTCTGGTCTATTGCTGGCGGGGCGGGCAGCGGTCAGGGTCGTTCACTTGGATGTTGCAACAGATCGGCTGGCGGGCCGAGGTGGTCGAGGGCGGGTATCGCACCTATCGGCGCTTGGTGAACCGGTTTCTTTACGAGGACTCTCTGTCCCATCGTCTGATCGCGTTGGACGGTTACACGGGCACCGCCAAGACCGACCTTCTGGCGCATCTGAAAACGCGCGGTGTTCAGGTTCTGGACCTGGAAGGGCTGGCCAATCATCGCGGCTCATTGCTGGGCGAGATGCCCGGCGGGCAACCCAGCCAGAAGGCGTTCGAATCCGCTCTGGCCGCTGCGCTGTGCAGGCTCGATCCAACGCGCTCGGTCGTGGTTGAGGCCGAGTCCTCCAAGATCGGATCGTTGATTTTGCCACCAAGCGTCTGGACCGCTTTGCGCAACGCGCCGCGCGTTGTGATTCAGGCCTCGATCGAGGCGCGCGCCGCCTATCTGGCCCGCGCCTATGACGACATTCTGTCGGATGCAGAGCGGTTGCGCGACCGGCTTTCTCCGCTGCGATTCCATCGGGGCCATGAAGTTGTGGATGGTTGGCTGTCCCTGATCGACGCCGGTGACAAACAGGCGCTGACGCAGGCGTTGATGGAGCAGCATTATGACCCGTCCTATGCCAAGTCCAGCCGGGCCCGCAGGGCCGAGGTTGTGGCGCGGGTCCATGCGACCGCACTTGACGATGCAGGCCTGAAAGACACTGCCGCGCGTATCGCGCGGATTCTGGATCAGCTTTGAAGGCGCAGGCCCAGTAGATCGGACATGTGTCCGATGATGACCGCCGGATAGCCCGCATGCCTCAGCTGTTCGCACAGTTCCTGCGCCTGGTCCGGTGCGACGGCGGCCAGCAGGCCTCCGGCGGTTTGCGGGTCGAACAACAGGTCAGCCTTGTCATCAAGCGGCAGGTCCGGGACGATGGACCTGTTCTCGCCGAAAATCGTTGACCGGACGCCTTGGGTGCTCAACTCTAGCGCGCCAGCCATCAGCGGAATTGCGTCCAGATCAATTTCCGCGCCGCAGTCCGAGGCTTCGCACATCCCCAGCAGATGCCCGGCCAGACCAAACCCTGTCACATCTGTCATCGCATGGGCGCCTGCTAAAAGGCCTGAGGCTTCGCCTTGTGGTTGGATCATTTGCTGGAAGGCATCGACGACCCATTCGCCCCGGGCCTTGCCCGCCATCTCGGCAGCCATCAGCACGCCGCTGCCCAACGGTTTGGTCAGGATCAGCGCATCACCTGAATGTGCACCCGACAGAGTAATCGGGTCTTTCTCGCACAGGCCGGTCAGGGTAAAACCGATGGTCATTTCATCACCCATCGAGCTGTGGCCGCCGACAATCTCGGCCCCGGCATCGCGTATGACCGCGGTTGCGGTGGTCATGATCTCGGCCATGGTCCGGTGCTGCAAGTCCGGCGACATGCGGGGCAGGATGATCGTTGCAGTTGCCGCCTGCGGGCTGGCGCCCATGGCCCAGATATCCCCCAGCGCGTGAACGGCGGCGATGCGGGTCATGAGCGCCGGGTCATTGGTGAAGCTGCGCAGATGGTCCGAAGTCATGACCTGCCGCGCCTCGCCGGTTGTCAGCAGGGCCGCGTCGTCGCCGGGCAGGGGGGTGATGTCAGAGCGCTCTGGCGCGGGCAGGTTGAGCAGCGCAGCCTGCAGCGCGCCGCGTCCAACTTTTGCTCCGCAACCACCGCACATGGGCTTTTCGCCCAGTGCGTCCGACAGCCCCGCCGCGTGAAGCCACGGCACGGAAGGGGGCGGCATTTCGGGCAGATCGCGGAACTTGTTCATGAAGGTCTGGTCGATGTGGTTCTTCCAGCGCCACATCAAGGGCCCGCTGAACGAGGTGCCCAGCCGCTCGGCCAGGGCAGATTTTCCGCCAAGAGAGATCAGTTTCAGGTAATCCTTTTGCGGCTTATACCGCCGCATCCGACCCGCCCCGAGTGCAGCACGCAGGTTGTTGAACAGAACCGGAGCCTCTCGCACTGCATAAACTCCCGCCTTGGGGCGCGGGTTTTCCGACAGATGGGCACAATCGCCGGCGGCAAAGATCTCTGGATCGCTGGATTGCAGGAAGCCGTTCACCCGAACGTAGCCGTCCTGCAGATCAAGACCCGTTTGAGCGATCCAGTCGTACGGGCGGGCACCAGCGGCGCCGGTCACGAAAGCGGCTGGAATTTCGCGACCATCACCCAGAATAATATGATCAGCCTCGATGCGGGAAATGGGCGTGTTTTCGATCAGATCAACGTTCAGATCAGCCATTGCCTTGCGAATGGTCGCGCTCGCCTTGGGCCTTGTCGCGGTCAGGGCTTGGGCGTTGTCGATCAGGGCCACTCGCGCCGCGCGGCCTTTGGCGCGCAGGGCGTGGGCCATAGCCATCACCAGTTCAACCCCCGCCACGCCGCCGCCGATTACCGCGACCGAGGCGGGGCCGGTGCCCTGCTGATATTCCGCCCACCGCGCCGCGAAAGGCCCCAGCGGTTTGGCCGGGATCGCATGGTCGGCAAAACCGGGCAGGGCGGGCATGTCCGAGGTGATCCCTACATTGACCGAGGCCACGTCGAACGCGACCGGTGGGCGATCAGGCACGTGAACCAGACGCCGATCAACGTCGATCCCTTCAACCGGGCCGAGAATAACGCGCGCACCGGCGAACCGGGCCAAGCGCACCAGATCGATATCCAGTTCACCGCGCTCATAATGTCCCGCGACAAAGCCGGGCAACATCCCGGAATAGGGCGCAGTGGGGCCGGGGTTGATTACCGTCACCCGCGCGCCCGGCAGCGGGTTCATCCCCCATTTCCGCAGCACCAGCGCATGGGTATGCCCTCCGCCAATCAGAACCAGATCACGGGTCAAGGGCAGCGGAGGGTGATGCATGTGTGTTAGTTCGCTGTGTGTTCAGGGACGTCTTCGACCTGTTCGACCGCGTGGGTGGCCCAAAGCTCATCCTCGCCCGCGTCCGGCAGATCGCTGGGCTTTTCATGGCGGTGAATGTGCCATTTGGCAATGAACAGAGCCGTGATCGGCGCGGTCAGGAACAGGAACAGGGTGATCAGCAGTTCGTGAAGCGATAGGTGCTGCTCGATCAGGACCGAGTGGCAGATCGAAGCCAGCAACACGCCGCCCACGCCAAGCGTCGTCGCCTTGGTGGGGGCGTGAAGACGGGACATCGGGTCTTTCAGCTTGATCATCCCGAAGGATCCGACAAAGCCGAAGATGCCCGAGATGATCAGGAAGAAGGCGATCAGAATTTCGAAAATGAACTCCATACCCGCCTCACTCGATGATATTGCCGCGCAGCATGAAGCGCGCATAGGCCACGGTTGAAACAAAGCCGAGCATGGCAATTATCATGGCGGCCTCGAAGAAAATTTCGGTTCCCAGAGCCAGGCCGTAAAGGATCATCAGCGCGATGGTGTTGATCACCATCGTATCCAGCGCCAGAACCCGGGTGCCGACACCTTCGGCCGAGATAATCCTATACAGGCACAGCATGATAGCCGTTCCAAAACAGGCGAAGGCAAACCAGATCGCAACCTCGATCATTCGAAAATCTCCTTCAGGCGACGCTCATAGCGCTGTTTGATCTGATCCCGCACCGCGTCGGGATCGGGCGCATCCAGGCAGTGAACCAGCAGGTTGTGCCCCTGCGCCGACAGGTCTGAACTGACGGTGCCGGGGGTCATGGTGATGGTTCCGGCGAGAACCGTGATCGCCTCGGGCGTGCGCAGTTCCAGCGGGATGCAAATCCAGTTGGGTTGCCGGTCGGCATCGCGTTTGAACAGGATGATCCGAGCGACAGTGATATTGGCAATCACGATATCCCACAGCACCACCAGCATATATTCCACCACCATCGGCCAGTTGCGCAGCTTGGGCCGGTCAGGCCAGTAGGGCTGGGTGATGAACGGGATGATGATCCCCAGGATCAGGCCAAAGACCAGCGAGTTCAGCGAGGGTTTGTTGGCCAGCAGAACCCACACAATCGTCAATAGGAAGGTCAGATGCGGGTGCGGGAAAATCCGGTGCAGAAGTCTCATCATTCTTCTCCTCCCAGAACGGCCGAGATGTAGTGTTCAGGCGTGAACAGCTGCTCGGCTGTTTTACCAGCATAATTCAGAGCCGGACCCGCGAACAGGGTTAGCATGACAAGGCCCAGCACCAGCCCAAAGACGGACGTGAAGGCCAGCCCTGCGTTCGGCTCGGGCGCAGGTTGGGCGGGGGCTTCTTCTTCCGCTTCTGGCGTTGGGTTGTGTTGGGCGTCGTGGCTTTTCCAGAAAATCAGCGAACCCGCTCGCGCCAGCCCGACGATGGTGACAAACGACCCAATCAGAACAACGGCCCAGATCGCGTTTGCATCCGGCGCGTCGCGGGACGCGTCCAGAACCAGCAGTTTGCCAATGAAGCCCGACAGCGGCGGCATCCCCGCCAGCGCGATGGCGCCGACAAAGAACAGGGCCGAGATCAGACCGCTCTGTGGCATGGGTGTCTTGGGTTCGATGGAACCGCCCTGACGCTCCATCACAAGGTCAGCCACAAGGAACAGCAATGCCGTCGCAAGGGTTGAATGGTAGATGTAGTAGAGCGCCGCGGCAGTGGCGGTCTCCGTGAACAGTGAAATGGCAATCAGCAGCGTCCCCATCGATGCGATGGCGCAAAAGGCGACCATCCGCGCGATGTGCCGCGTTCCCAGAATGCCGATAACCCCAACGGCCAGTGTCACCAGTGCCGCCGGTTGCAGCCATGCGCCGACCAGTCCCTGCGTCGCTTCGACCTCGGGGCCGAAGCCCAGCGTGTACATCCGCAGGATCGAATAAGCGCCGACCTTGGTCATGATCGCAAACAGCGCGGCCACGGGCAGGGGCGCGTTGGCATAGCTGGCGGGCAGCCAGAAGTGCAGCGGCAAAACGGCGGCTTTGATGCAGAACACCAGCAGCAGCAGCACGGCCCCCACACGCAGCAGCGCCGTATCGTCGGCGGGCAGTTCCGCCACGCGCACTGCCATGTCCGCCATATTCAGCGTCCCGGTCACGCCATAGAGCGTCCCCAGCGCAAACAAGAACAGGGTCGAGCCCAGAAGGTTATAGGCAACATACTGAACGCCTGCCTTCAGGCGCACCGCGCCACCGCCGTGCGTCATCAGGCCGTAAGATGCGATCAACAGGACCTCGAAGAACACGAACAGGTTGAATGCGTCGCCAGTCAGAAAGGCACCACAGACACCCATGAGCTGGAAATGAAACAGCGCGTGAAAGTGCTTGCCCCTCTCGTCCCAGCCCGAGGCAATGGCATATAGCACAATAGGCAAGGCCAGCAGGGCGGTCAGCAGGACCATCATGGCCGACAGCCGATCCAGCACCATCACGATGCCGAACGGCGCGGGCCAGTTGCCCAGCTCATAGACCTGAATATCGCCGCCAGAGGCCTGCGCGGTGATGGTCAGGGCAATCCCCAGCAGGCCCACCACACCGGCGACCGAGAAGATACGCTGCAGGTCCAGATGGTACCGCAGAACCATGATGATGAACGGGGCCAGGATCGCGGGCAGGACGATCGGCGCTACGATCCAATGGTTCATGCGTCTTCTCCCGGCGCGTCCACGCTGTCCTGCGCGGTCATGTCGATATGGTCATCCTTCGAGGACAGATAGGCTGAAAGTGCAATCATCACGATCACCGCCGTCATTCCGAACGAAATCACGATGGCCGTGAGCACCAGCGCCTGTGGCAGCGGATCGGTATAGGGGACGTCTTCGTATTTGTTCAGAACAGCGGGCGCATCCAGCGCCAGCCGCCCGGTGGCGAACAGGAACACGTTCACCGCATAGGTGATCAGTGACAGGCCCAGGATCACGGGGAATGTCCGGCGGCGCAGGATCAGGAAAATCCCGGCAGCGGTCAGAATGCCTACGGCTGAGGCTACGAGCGCTTCCATCAGGCCTGCTCCTTCTTTTCGTCTTCTTTCAGGTCATCCCGCAGCGGGTTGATATCCATCGGGAATTCCTGTGCCATGCCCGGCTGCCACGCAAACCGAGACAGGCTGTCCAGCGCCAGCATCACCGCGCCCAGAACGGCAAGGAACACGCCGGTGTCAAACAGGATCGCGGTGGCCCATTCGAACTCTTCCAGCGGTGGCCAGTGGATGTAGCCAAAGTCGCTGGTCAGGAACGGGCGTTCGTTGAACCATGCGCCCAAACCGGTCGCAGCGGCGATCAGGACGCCCCAACCGATTGTGCCGTGGTAATAGAACCGCTGCCGTTCAATGGCCCAGGTGTAGCCGCTGGCCATGTATTGCATCAGGTACGCAATGGCCACGACCAGTCCGGCAATGAATCCGCCACCCGGTTGGTTGTGTCCGCGGAAAAAGATGTAGGCTCCAACCATCAGGGCAATGGGCATCATTACGCGGGTCGCGACCACCATCATCAGCGGATGCGAGTCCCCCGATTGTGGCCAATGCGGCTTGCGGTTCAGCAGATAGGCGCGGACGTTCGAGCCCAGAACAGCTTCTGTCAGGGCAAAGATGATCAGGGCGGCGATACCCAGAACGATGATCTCGCCAAAGGTATCAAAGCCCCGGAAGTCGACCAGGATCACGTTGACCACGTTGGTGCCGCCACCGCCTTTGTAAGAGTTCGCCAGATGGAACTCTGAGATGGTCGGGAAGGCAAAATCCCGCAGCATAAGCGCATAGATCAGCCCACCGGTGCCAAGGCCCGCCACGACCGAAATCGCCGCATCGCGCCAGCG
The DNA here is from genome assembly GCF_056537245.1 of Ruegeria sp. CG11. Lineage (NCBI taxonomy): Bacteria > Pseudomonadati > Pseudomonadota > Alphaproteobacteria > Rhodobacterales > Roseobacteraceae > Ruegeria > Ruegeria sp. CG11. The sequence goes on along the minus strand of NZ_JBQFRE010000002.1, from coordinate 34,200 downwards.
GCGTGCGGCGCTGCTGTCCCACGGTGTGTCCGTAGGCAGGAAGTTCAGCGACAGCAGCAACAGGATCATCGTCACCACCTCGACCGAGATCTGCGTCAACGCCAGATCAGGGGCCGAGAGATAGTTGAACGCCATTGAGACGATCAGGCCGACTACACCGATCAGCACCAGTGACAACAGGCGGTTGCGGTGGAACCACATGATCGCCAGCGTTGCCGCTACCAGACAGATCCAGCCGATGAACGGGATGATCTGAATCGGCAAGGGCTCGCGCGTTTCCGGACCAATCGTCCCGGTCGTATAGGCGTAGTAGCCGAGCCCGACGGTGAAGGCGATCAGGATGATCGCATAGCGGCTGATCACGCCGTTGTGCAGCGTGTCGGTGACCCAGCGGCTGAACGCGGTCAAGGCGCCGATCACGGCTTCAAAGATCGTCTTGGCCTCGGGGCGGGGCAGGGCGTTCCAAAGCGCCTCTCCCCGACGGTGCAGCGCCAGCAGGAACAGACCGCCCAGCGTGGCCACAGCGGACATGTACAGCGCGGGCGTGAACCCATGCCACAGTTTCAGCGAGTAATAGGGCAGTTTCTCACCACCGATTACCGCGCTGGACACCACTGCAACCAGAGGTCCGACGATGGCCGCCGAATACAGACCGATCAGAACCACCAGCACCACAAGGAGGGCCGGGGCCAGCCAAAGCCCGACAGGTGGGTCATGCGGGTGGTGCGGGTAATCGGTGCGTTGCGGGCCAAGGAAGACATGGCTGACAAAGCGGAAGGAATAAGCCGCCGAGAACAGCGCCGCCAGCAGCGCCAGTCCCGGCACCAGATAATGCGAGTTCAGCCACGTGGTGTGGACCGTCTCCTCCAGCATCATTTCCTTGGACAGGAAGCCGTTCAGCGGCGGCAGGCCCGCCATGGACAGGGCGGCAATCGTACCAATGGTAAAGGTGATCGGCATCAGTTGCCGCAGCCCGCCCAGCCGTTTGATATCGCGGGTTCCGGCCTCATGATCGACGATCCCGGCGGTCATGAACAGCGCGGCCTTGAAGGTCGCGTGGTTGATGATGTGGAAGATCGCGGCCACGGCGGCAATCTTGGTGCCAAAGCCCAGTAACATCGTGACCAGACCCAGATGCGACACGGTCGAAAACGCCAGCAGCGCCTTGAGGTCGTCCTTGAACAGCGCGATGCAGGCGCCGATCAGCATGGTCATCAGACCGGTGGTTGCCACGATATAGAACCACGCATCGGTCCCTGCCAAAACCGGCCACATCCGCGCCATCAGGAACAGCCCGGCCTTCACCATCGTGGCCGAGTGCAGATAGGCCGAAACCGGCGTCGGTGCGGCCATCGCGTGCGGCAGCCAGAAGTGGAACGGGAATTGCGCCGACTTGGTGAAACAGCCCAGAAGGATCAGGATCAGCGCCGGCATGTAATAGGGCGAGGCCTGGATCAGTTCCTTGTTCTGCAGAATGACGCTCAGGTCATAGGACCCCACGATATTGCCAAGGATCAACATCCCGGCAATCATCGCCAACCCGCCGGAACCGGTCACGGCCAGCGCCATCCGCGCGCCTTGGCGGCCCTCGGGCAGGTGTTTCCAATAGCCGATCAGAAGGAATGAGCTGAGCGACGTAAGTTCCCAAAAAATAAGCAGAAGCAGGATGTTGTCGGAGAGAACAATCCCGACCATCGCGCCCTGAAACAGCAGCAGGTAGGTATAGAACTGCCCCATCGGATCTTCGCGCGACAGGTAGAACCGCGCGTAAAGGATGATCAGCAACCCGATACCCAGGATCAGCAGGGCAAACAGGAACCCCAGACCGTCCAGCATGAAATTCGCATTCAGACCCAGTGCAGGTATCCACTCGAACCGGGCGGTCACGACCTCGCCGCGCATGACTGCGGGGATGTGGATCAACAGTCCCATGAGTGCCAGGAATGTGGTCAGGCCTGCTGCCGAGGCGGCTGCGTTTCGTCCTGCCCGGATCAGAAGGGCTGGGAATACAGCTCCGAGGAAGGGAAGGGCCGCGATGAGGAATAGGGACAAGTGCGATACTCCGGTCTGAGCGGTCAATAGTAGTCCTGATTTTGTAAGGATAATTTTCCGACTGTCCAGCTATTGCAAGAATTTCACTGCGCCCTAGGACCATGGAACAGGTGGCGTTTCAGGTGCGAAATAATGACGCGATCTTGATCTACGGGCCGGTTTTCTGCACAGCGCCTGCCCCGCGATTGTGATAAAACCAGCCTGTCTGCGCAGGAGGGTGCTGTATGGCAGAAACGGTGAACCGAACCCGAAGGTGGGTTTTGTTGGGCGGTGGCACTGTCGTCACCGCCGGTTTCGCTATTCGGCAATATCGCCTGATCCCTCCGGATTATGCAGGTGGCCAGCTGAGCGTCGAGGAAGCCCATCAGCAGGCGCTGTCGGGCGATGTCTTGCTGGTAGATATCCGAACTCCGCGGGAATGGAAGGTCACGGGCGTTGGCCAAGGAGCGTACCCGCTGGATATGCGTCGCGATGATTTCGAGCAGACGCTGGCGCAACTGACCGGCGGAGACCGTACTATTCCGGTTGCGCTGATCTGCGCCCGCGGGGTGCGTTCGGCCCGTCTGAGCAACCGGCTATCTGAGGCCGGGTTTACAAATATCTTAGATGTGCCTGAGGGTATGTTGGGGTCGGCCGCAGGGCCGGGATGGGTGCGCGCCGGGTTGCCGGTTGAGCGCAATACAGGAGAGACTGGATGATCCGTGAATTGACGCTGGCAACCGGGCTGGTGCTGGCCGGGCAGGCAAGTCTTGCCGCTTGTGCCGATCAGGAAGGCATGTGCGAAACCGCATCGGGTGGCTACCACATCGAACTGCCCGAGGTTGAAAACCCACCACTGGTCGTGTTCCTGCACGGCTATGGCGGCAGCGGTACAGGGACGATGAAAAACCGCAGTATGGTCGAACCCCTGCTGGCGCGCGGATATGCCGTAATGGCACCTGAAGGGCTTGAGCGACCAAATCGCGAGGGTATCAAAAGCTGGAACTTCTATCCGGGATTTGGCGAGCGAGATGAGACCGCGTTTCTGACCGAAACCGTTCAAGATGCGGAAGAAAGGTTCGGGATCGACTCCGAGAGGGTTGTTCTGGGCGGGTTTTCTGCCGGTGCGTTCATGGTCTACTACCTCGCCTGCGCCGCGCCGGATACGTTTTCAGCCTATGTGCCCGTCTCGGGTGGATTCTGGCGTCCGCATCCCGAGGCTTGCGACGGTCCTGTGCGGTTGTTTCACACCCATGGCTGGACCGACAATGTGGTGCCGCTAGAGGGGCGTCTGCTCGGCGGTGGCCGGTTCCATCAGGGCGACATCTTTGCCGGTCTGGAGATTTGGCGCGTTGCCAACGAGTGCGTTGACACCAAACCCAGCGGGTTTTCCACCACCGGCCAGTTCATGCGCCGCTATTGGACCGGATGCGCCGAAGGCAGCGCGCTGGAATTCGCGCTGTTCCCCGGTGGTCATGGAGTGCCCAAGGGCTGGGCTGACATGATGGTGGATTGGTACGAAGGTTTGCCGGGCGGCTGATCCCGGCGCTTTGCGTTTGGACTTAAAAAGCGCGCGGCCTCTCACTTAGATTGGCCGCGCATTCGTTTGACAACCCTCAGAGGAAACGCAAAGCGCATTATTCGGCAGGGGTCATCACGCCTTTACCTTCGATCAGACGCTTCAATTCATCCCGGTGACGCCGGGCCGAGCGGGTGATTGCGGGCTCGCGGAAATCCTCACGCATCCCGACCATAAGCCGCGCCGCGCCAGCCGAGACACCGCTGAGCGCGGACAGTGGTATCGCCAGCGCAAGGCTGATCGCGATCGGAGCCAGCCAGACCGAGACAAGACCGGACAGGATGCCGACGCTCAGCGCGGCGCCGCTGATGGTTTCCAGCGTGTGGCAAAGGATCAGGGTGCGCAGGCTATAGGTGCCACCGTCGCGGGCCTGCGGGGACCAGCCCTTTTGAATGCCAAGTGCTGTGCGGAATACAGCGATCATCTGCTGTACCATCAGGATCGGGGCGTAGAGGATCGACAGGAGCACCTCGGCCAGGAAGGATGTCACGAACTTGGACCCGCCGCCGAACTCGGCATAACGCACACCGCTCAGGGGCAGGGCCAGAACGCCCAGAACCTTGGGGGCCAGCAACATCGCGTACATCACCAGAATGATCAGCACGTGGCGGGTTTCCGACATCTCAGGCCATTGCGGGAACATCGGGTTGTCGGGGCTGAAATAATGCAGGACCGAGGCATCCTCGCCCTGACCGATCAGTGCCCACATCACCAGCAGCGCGAACCATAGCGGCGACATCAGATATCCAACCGCACCATGGAACATGTGGAAGCGCGACACGGCGCGGAAACCCGTCGAGCCCAGCAGTTTAAGGTGCTGCAGGTTGCCTTGGCACCAGCGACGGTCGCGCAGGGCGTGGTCGATCAGTGTGGGCGGAGTTTCTTCGTAAGAGCCCCGAATACGCGGCAGGAACCGCACGCCCCAACCGGCGCGACGCAACAGACCGGCTTCGACAAAATCGTGGCTCATGATCAGCTTTTCCTGACCATTGTAGGCCCGCAGCTTTGGCAGACCTGCGCTTGTGGCAAAGGCACGTGTGCGGATGATAGCGTTGTGGCCCCAATAGTTGCCTTCTTGACCGCACCAGCGGGCCAGACCTTCGGCAAAGGCGATGCCGTAAACACCATTGGCGAACTGCTGCATCCGGGCAAAGACCGATTGTGCGCCGATCAGTTGCGGGTAGCTCTGGATCAGACCGGCGCCGGGATCACGCGCCAGCGAATCCGTGAGGCGCAGGATCGCGCGACCCGTCATCAGGCTGTCGGCATCCAGTACCAGCATTGCGTCCCAATCAGCGCCCCAGCGGCTGACCCAGTCGGCGATATTGCCAACCTTGCGGTCGGTGTTTTCTGCTCGGCGACGGTAATACAGCTCCAGACCGGGGGCGAGGGTGGTGCGCAGGGCCTCGACGCTGGCCTGCTCCTGCGCCGCAATTTCGGGATTGCGGGTGTCGGACAGGATGAACATGGCATAGTGGTGCTGACCACCCCGAGCACGCAGATCTTCAAGCATCGTGCGGGCGTTGCCCAGCACGTTCCACGGCACTTCGTTGTAGACCGGCGTCAGCAGTGCCACGCGAAGCGGCTGCGGGCGAGTTTCGCGTTTCGGCTGCTCCTGCCGCGACAGGGACACCATGCCCAGCAACACGGTGCAGACCGTGAAGGAAATCCAGAAGAAGTTGAACGAGATCAGCGCCAGCAGGATGCCTTCGATCAGGTTGATCCCTTCGGCGCCGAACCAATCGCTCATGACCCATAACAGGCCCAGCGTGGCCGCCATGGCCGGGGAAAACGCCAATGTACGCCAGAACCCGGCCGAGGGGCGCTGACCCGATGGCACCTGCGCATCCCGGAAATCAGCGCTGAAATCTTGCGCGGGCATGGCCAAGGGTGCCTCGGGGGGCATGATGTGCAAATCCTGGGTCATGCGGTCCAACGATAAAGCCAGACCTCAGAGGCCGGTTGTTTGTCTTTCAGCAACTGCGCGCGCAGTTCCACGTGGTTGCGGTCGCCCGGTTGGAACGAAAATGCCAGTCGCAGGCCGCCTGTGTCGGGGTTGCGTTGCAATACGCCCTCGGATGTTTCGGCATGGGGCGAGTCGACAAAGATCGTCATCGCTTCGGGGTCGTCGAACAACTCGCTTTCCTCAAAGTCGATGACGGCCAGACGGCCTTCGCCAAAGGTGTTGTCGCCCATCGCGGTATTGATCACGCGCGGCATCGGCGTGCGCTGGGGTTCCTCGCCCCAGATCAGGCGATAGGACAGATCGACTTGACTGCCTGCCGCATAGGGTTCCATCGGGCGCCAATAGGCGACGATGTTGTCATAGATTTCCTGATCGGCCGGAATCTCGACCAGAGTGACGGCCCCTTTACCCCAATCGCCGTTGGGTTCGACCCACAGGCCCGGGCGCTTGTGGTAATTCGCCTCAAGATCGGCGTAGTCCGAGAACTCACGCTTGCGCTGCAACAGGCCAAACCCGCGCGGGTTCATGTCGACAAAGGACGAAAACTGCAACTGCGTGGGGTTGGCAAGCGGACGCCACAGCACCTCTCCGGCGCCGTTGCGGATCAGCAGGCCGTCGCTGTCATGGACAGCAGGGCGGAAATCGTCGAAGCGGCTGTGGTTGGTCTGATCGAAAAGGAACATCGAGGTGCCGGGCGCGATGCCGACATGGGTCAGCTCTTCGCGCGGGAACAGAGTGGCCTCGATATCCATCACGCAATCTGCACCGGCGGTCACTTTGAACCGGTAGGCACCGGTCACGCTGGGGCTGTCCATCAGCGCGTGGACCACCATTTCACGCTGACCAGGTTTCGGGCGTTCCAGCCAAAAGCGGATGAATTCGGGAAATTCCTCGCCATCCGGGTCGCCGGTTTTCAGGGCCAGACCGCGGGCGGACAGGCCGTAGACTTCGTGCAGGCCAATGGCGCGGAAATAGCTGGCTCCTTGCCAGACGCAGAATTCGTCGGTCTTGCCGGGTCGGTGCATTTCGGTGCGCAGGCGCAGGCCGGAAAAACCCAGCGTGTCGTCGATCGGCAATTCTGGCACGTCCTCGGATTTGTCGAACATGCTCAGGTCAAAGGCGACAGGCGAGGCCATCCCGTTTTCGACCGTCATCACCTTAACCGTACGCGGGAAGTACAGGCCGGGGGTGAAGAAATCGACGTTGAAAGGCGTCTCGGTCTCATACCAAAGCGCGCGGTCCAGACGGAACCGGATCGAGCGGTATTGCTCATACGTCAGATCTTGCCATTCCTGCGGCACCATCTCGCGTTCAGCATAAGGCTGGCTGGCCAGTTCCCGGGCCATTGCAATGACGTCGTTGCGGTCAAACGGAGTTTCCCCACCGGTGGCAAACGTGGCCGGCGCAAAGGCAAGCGCCGAAGTCGAGGCCAGAAATGCGCGACGTGTAAAATTCATTTTTTCGACTTCCAAGGTTGTGACTTGAACCAAGCGGCCATGTAAGCAACGCCTATGATCATCGCAAATCCAATCATGTTGGCGACGAACACACTGGCAACATCCCGCCCACTCAGATCCAGTCCGACGCCGATAAGTCGTGCTGCTGCCATGGAAAACACGAACACTGCCAGCGATTGCTGCCCGACCTTGGTGATCACGGTCAGCAGGAATTGCCAGACCTTGGCGGCTGCTCCGTGCCCGGTGGCGATCAGGCGGTGGCCGTGCTCTCCGGCAACGACCCAGCCCAGATAGGCCAGTGATAGGAAGTGCAAGTAACGGAACAGCCCAAAGTCGGTCTTGTCACGCAGTTCCTTGGTAACCGGCCAGACCTTGCGGATTTCCTCGGCCAGATCGGGGGCAGCCGCGTTAATCCAGGTGAACACTTTCCACGAACCAAATGGCATCGAGAAGATCAGAAACAGTGTCGCCGCCCAGATCAGGGTCTTCGATACCGGAGGGGCAGGAATCCAGCCGCGCATGAAGGCGAACCCGGTGAAGAACAGCAACTGCCAGCCAAAGGGGTTGAAGAACCACTGACGGTCCGACCACGGCTCGGCCGGCAAGTCCAGAACGTCAGTTTGCGCCACCAGCCACAACGTGACTGAGGCCAAAGCAACCGCCCAAAACCCGATCCGAGACAGGCCCATGACCAGCGGCATCATCGCCAGAACCACCAGATACATCGGCAGAATATCAAAGTAGTTCGGCACATAGGTCAGGGTGAACATCCCGACGATTTGCGGTGCCGGGTCGTTGAAGAAATGCTGAAGGTTCAGTGATGAGATGTAGCTTTTCTCGAACAGCCCGCTTTGATCCAGCGCCGCCATGGTCATGGCGACAAAGAAGAACAGCGCAATATGCGCCCAGTAGACCTGCCAGATTCGGAAGGCGACACGGGCCGTGCCCATCCACCAGCCTTTGCGCAAAAACGCACCGCCAAATGCGATGGCCGAGGCCATGCCCGAGCAGAACACGAAAATTTCGGTCGCGTCCGAGAACCCGAAGCGGGCCGGTATCCACTTGGCCCACGGGTCGTTGGGGATATGCGCGATCAGAATGATGAACATCGCGATGCCGCGATAGAAATCCAGCCGCGGGTCACGCGTGCGCGCAGGGGCAGCCGTCGAGGCCACCACAGGCGCAAAATCAGAAGCGGGCGAAGCTGTCGCCATACGTATTCTGTCCTTCTTGGTCTTTTTTGTTTTGTTATTCAGCCGGAACGCTTTGTGCGTCTCGGTCATCGCGGGCCGCGTCTATTAATGCGCGGCGCGCCAGAGCGTAATTATCCTCGCCTCCGGCGCGTTTGGCGCGGCGATCGTCCAGGATGCGCTCTACAGCATCCAGACGGCCCGCGCGCAAGCCGGAATCAATTGTGATGCGCTCGAATACATCACGTTGGGCGTGGCTGCCCCCTGCCAGCTGCATACCACTACGGGCGCTCGATAAAAAGTCGAATGCCGAACCGTAAAGGCCTTCACCGAAGGCCTCAAGCCCTTTGGCGGCTGCAATGCCCGGATCGGACATGCGGATCGGGGTGTCCCCCTGATTGCGCTGCGCGTCCTTCTGGATACGCTTCAGCATCTTGTTTGTCGCGTCGGTGCGGTTGTCCCCGGTCAGGGCCAGAAGGTAGTGCAGATCGGCAAAAATCAGGCAACCATCCTCGGTCCGGGCTGCGCTGAGATCGGCCAACTCTTCCCAACGGTTGCCGACATCAATGCCTTCCAACTCCAACCGAGACAGCAGCGAGGTGGCGTTCGAGATATCGCGGTAGTCGTCGGTTTTGTCCTGACGGATGTAGTTGTCATACAGCTCCATCACCTGTTCGACCTGACCCAGATCCAGATGCATCAGCGCTTTGTGCCACCAGACGTGATAGCGGAAATTGTTACAGTGCGTCCAAGCGTCCTCGCGCCCGGCTAGCCAGTCCAGACCCAGCTGTGCGTTGCCCGTCATCTCATGCACGTGGGCCACTGCGTGCAGGCCCCATGCGTCGTCCGACACCATCCACAGGGCCTGGCGTCCGGCGATCTCGGCCTTTTCATAAGCGCCGGTTTCCTCCAGCGCGAAGGAATGACAGCCCAGCAGATAGCCGCGACCGGGGTGATCGGGCGCATAGGCGGGCATGACCCGTTCGATCGACCGGCGCATCCCGGCCGAGTCACCCAGAACAAACCGTGTCGCATGGCTGAGCTTCATTGCCAGCGTATCCTGCGGATGGGCGCGCAGGATTTCTTCGAACTTCTGAATTGCCTGCGAGGGCAGGTCGGCCAGATACAGACCCAGCGCGTCGATATACAGTTGCTCGCGCGCGGAAACCGGCTGCTGTTCTGCCGCTGCGTTGGCGGCTGACAACGCCTCAACCGCGACTGCTGTCATCTCACGCCGACCCAGCAGGACCATGAACAGACCTTTGATCGCATGGCCCAGGGCAAAGTCGGGCTCAAGCTCAAGCACTTTGCCCAGATGCTGCGGCGTGCTGGCCGAATGCGCCATGAAGCCAAGCAGAACACCATTCCACGCCTCGACGCTTGCGGGCTGGTTGAGGGTGTTCATCTGTCCGAACACATCTTGTTTCATGGGAGCGATCCGATCCAATTATGAATTTGTACAATATCTGATTTAGCAGAGACTTTGGCGGCGTCGTATCAGTATCGCCGCTGCTCTCGAATTGGTGAAATGCCGTGTGGGGAAAACGTGAAAAAAACCGCCGATTCAACGGCATGTTTCAGCAACATGCCGCCGAAATGGGTGCTGTGTTTCAATCTTCGAATGGATTTTCAGCGTTCAGAACGCTCTGAGTGTCCGCCCCAAATACGGGCGGCGCACTGCGATATGTTACAGGTGTACGGGATAGTTTCAGCGGGTTGCCGATCAATTTCACCTCGCCCGGGGCGGCCTGCATGGCGATCTGCATTTGCCGAGCCGCGACCTGGTTTGTGGCAAAAACCTGGTCCAGCGTCTGCACCGGTCCGACGGGTACTTTGCGGGTCTCCAACTCGGCGATGACAGTAGCTGTGGCGTAGGTCTGTACCGCCGGGCGCAGCACAGCGTTTAGGGCGTCGCGGTTTTCCAGCCGCGCGGGATTGGTGGCAAAGCGCGGGTCGTCGGCAAGTTCCGGATGGCCGATGAACTCACAAAAACGGCGGAACTGGCCATCGTTGCCTACGGCCAGAATGACGTGACCATCGGCGGTTTCATAGACGTCATAGGGCACGATATTGGGATGACCGTTGCCGCGCCGTTGGGGGACTTCGCCCGAGGTCAGGTAATTCACACCCTCGTTGATCAGCCATGACACTTGCGTATCGACCAGTGCAAGATCGATCTGCTGGCCTTCGCCGGTCTGATCGCGGTGGCGCAGCGCTGCCAGAATACCGACAGTCGCGTACATCCCGCACATCACGTCAGAGATGCCGACGCCCACCTTCATCGGGGCCCCGTCAGCGTCACCGGTCAGCGACATGATCCCACCATAGCCCTGTGCCATCAGGTCATATCCGGGTTTGGACGCGTTCGGCCCGGTCTGGCCATATCCCGAGATCGAGCAATAGACGAGGCTGGGAAACTCTGGCGACAGGGTCGCGTAGTCCAGCCCATATTTCGCCAGCCCGCCGGGTTTGAAATTCTCGATCAGGATATCCGCGTGCGAGGCCAGTCGTTTGATCTGTGCCTGACCCTCGGCCGTGGTGATGTCGATGGCCACCGATTTCTTGTTCCGGTTGGTCGACATGAAATAAGCGCTTAGGTCCGAGCGGTTGCCGTCTGCGTCCTCGACATACGGAGGGCCCCATTGCCGGGTGTCGTCCCCGCCCGTCGCTGGGTTTTCGATCTTGATGACAGTTGCGCCCAGATCACCGAGCAACTGCGTACAGGTCGGCCCGGCCAGAATGCGGCTGAGGTCCAGTACTTTGATACCCTTCAGCGGTCCTTCAGATCCGGCCATCATAGCCTCCACGGTCAATCTCGGCGGCGATCACGGTGAATGTATCGGCCTTAACAGCGGCGTCCAGTGCGGCGCGCAGTTCGGCGCGGTTGCGGACCGTGTGACCGTTGCCGCCAAAGGCCCGGCCCATGGCGGCAAAATCGTGGCGGTCGAAATCGACGCCCATATTGCCCATCTGGCGCTGCCGTTGTTTCAACTCGATCAGCGCAAGGCTGGCGTCGACAAAGACCAGAAAGATCGGGTTGCCGCCCATTTCAGCGGCGGTCGACAGCTCTCCGGCGACCATCAGAAACCCGGCATCGCCTGAAAAGCTGATCACCAGACGTTCCGGTTCAGCCAGTTTCAGACCGATTGCCATCGGAACGGCGCAGCCCATGGTGCACAGAGCCGAGGACTGGATCAGCCCGCGTTCTTCGTGGCAGTCCCACATCTGGCTCAGCAGGATGCGATGCGCACCGCTATCAGCGGTCGCCAGTGTTTCAGGCGGCAGGACGGCGCGGGTTTCGGCGATCACAGCGGCAGGACCCCACTCGTCATCGGTAGGGAAGGCCTGCGCCAGCGAGGCCTTGACTCGCGCGGGCTCACCACTCGACCATGTCGCGCGGGCAGGGTTGCCCTTAGCAATGGCCTCCAGCGTGGCACCGGTATGGGCCACCAGATTCAGCCCGGCCTGATGCATATAGTGATCGTTGACCACGGCAGAGATATCGATGACGCGCTTTTCCTCGGGGTCCCAGATCTCGCGCCAGCCGGGGCGCATTTCGATCGGGTCATAGCCTAGGCAAAGCACCAGATCGGATTGTTCAACTAAGGGCACCAGATGTTTGTCGGCCAGTGGCGACAGACCCGCGCCGCCAAGGCACAGGGGATGATCCTCGGGGACCACGCCCTTTGCTTTATAGGTGGTCACGAAGGGAATGTTGAAATGTTCCAGAAACGCCTGCACCACGTTGCGCGAGTCGTCATAGAGCACGTCCAGACCCACAATCGCGATGGGACGCTCGGCCTCGGCCACCCAGCGGCGAGCTTTTTCAACGCAATTTCCTTCGGGCGCGACGGCTGCAGGTTTGGTCAGACGGCGACGCTTCACTCCGGATACACGCGTATCCGCGACCGAGATCGGCACGTCGATATGCACCGGACCGGGGCGCGGCTGATTGGCCAGCGATACGGCCTTATCCGCCACGATATCCGCACCCTGCGCGGTCAGGGTGAACGTGCCCTTGGTGATCGAACGATAGACCTGCGCGTGATCCATAACCTGATGGGTATAGGTCAGCGCCTCATCCGCATCGACGCAGCCGGTCAGCACGATCATCGGCACACGGTCCTGCAACGCATTGGCCACTACGTTGATACCATTCATCGCACCGGGGCCTAGGGTGGCCACCAGAATCGCGGGCGCACCGTCGCGGTGATGCACGGCCTCGGCCATGAACCCGGCGGCGTTTTCGTGTTTGGTCAGGTGAAAGGTGATCCCCGCCTGCGTCAACGCATCCACCAGCGTCAGAACCTCACCTCCGGGCATACCAAAGGCGTGGCGGCACCCGGCCTCGTAGAGACGTTGTGCCAAAAGGTCAGCCGCGCGGGGGGACAGGTCCTGCATCAGTCAAACTCCGAATTCTTTGCTGCATTGCAGATTGCGGAGGACACGCCCGGACGCAAGCGGGTTCACGTCAGTGTGACTATTTGACTGCGGATTCCGCAACCGCCTGAAACTTTGTGTCAAGTTCAGAGGCAATGTCGCTCAGCGGTTCGCCACCCTCATAGACGTAAGGCGCAAACACAAAGCTGGGCGTTTTGTAGGACAGGGTGGCGGTGCCGTCCTCGTTTTCGGTGACATAGAACCGGATCGGAGCCTCGATCATCGCCCGGACCGAGGTTTCCAGAACGCGGACCGCGTAGTCGTTGTTAAAGGCCCCAATCACCAGATTGCCGGGAATGATGATGCCCCGCGCCGCCGCTGCCTTGGTTGGCCCGGCCTGTGTGACCACGATCAACCCGTTTTCTTTCACCGCAGCCTTGGTGTCGGCCACGAGATCCTCGTAGCTTTTGTCAGTTGGATAAACCGCCCAGCCCGATAGGGGTTCTTCGGCCCAGGCAGGCAGCGTCAGACAGCAAAGCAACGCCCATAGAACACGCATTCTTGTCACCTCCAGCACCAAAACTGGTCTTATTGATGACAGAGAACCGGATACGGCGCACTCACAATTCTGTGCGTTTCTGCAGCAGATAAATATCCATGATCCAGCCATGATCGGCCCGCGCGCGGGCGCGCGTGTCCAGAATCTGTTGCGCCACGCCGGTCAGAGGTCCCTTGATCAGCAGTTCCTCTTTCATGCCCACATAGGCGCCCCACCAGATGTCATAGCCCTGCATCTCAAGGCTTTGGAACGAGCATTCGCCGTCCAGCATAACCGCCACTTTCGAGGCATTTAAAGGCCAGCCTTCATCCCGGATACGACGCCCGGTGGTGACGACATAAGGCGCGCCCAGATCGTTGATCGGAATCGCATGGGCTGCCGTCAGCGCCTGCAGCGCGGTGATGCCAGGGATCACTCGGGTTTCCGGCTGCGGGTCCAACCGCGAGGCGATCCGCAGCGAGCTGTCATACAGCGATGGGTCGCCCCAGATCAACAAAGCCACATGCTGCGCATCCGGGTGGGCTTGGATCGCCTCGTGCCAGCGCAGGGCAATTGCGTCGTGCCATTCATCCACGCCACGCAGGTAACCGTCATCCGAGCGGCGCTTGGGGATGTCAAAGTAAGCAATCTGCGGCGGTGTGTCTGTTACGGCCGCGATAATCTCTTCGCGCAGCCCGGCCAGATCGGCCTTGTTCTCGCCCTTGCGGGGGATCAGGATCAGGTCCGCATCGCGGATTGCCTGCGCGCCCTGAAAGGTCACGTGATCCGGATTGCCGGTGCCGATACCAATCAGGGTCAGGTCATACATCGTCGAACTCTGCCAGCGGGCCATAGAGGATCAGCGCCGGTGCGGTGCCAATCTCGGTTGCCAGTTGCTCCGACAATGCGCCGATGGTGGCGCGACGCAGGTTCTGGTCAGGGGTCGAAACCGACTCGGCCATCAGCGCGGGAGTATCCAGCGGCAGGCCGTGCGCGTGCAGGGTCTCGACCAGGAGGGGGAACGTCCGCTTGCCCATGAATACAACTGTTGTCGCATCCGGATCGGCCAGAGCGGGCAGGTTCAGGTCATCGGGCAGTTGGCCGCTGACATCGTGGCCAGTGACGAATTGCACCCGACGGGCGGTCAAGCGTCGCGTCAGAGGGATACCTGCCGCCGCCGCTGCCGCCACGGCCGAGGGGATGCCGGGAATGATCTCGTATTCGATACCGGCTTCGCGCAGGGCGACGAGCTCTTCTTCAAGCCGACCGAACAGCCCGCCATCGCCGGATTTCAAGCGCACCACGCGGGCACCGGTTTTGGCATAATCCACCAACAGGCGGCTGACATGGTCCTGCTTGGGCGAGGGGCGCCCGGCGCGTTTGCCCACGCCTACCAGATCGGTGTCGTCGCGCGCGTGGCCCAAGATCGGGCCACTGCTGAGGTCGTCAAATAGCACCGCATCGGCCTTTTGCATCCGGTCGACCGCTTTCAGTGTCAGAAGTTCCGGATCACCGGGGCCAGAGCCGATAAAGGAAACGAAACCGCTCATGCCGTGGCCTCCGCAATCAGGTGAAAGAATGTGCCGGTGACGTTGCCACGCACCGATCCGGTCTGCGGGCCCTCGGCCCCTTCGGCGTCAAAGACCCGCGCCAACGGCGCATCAGGTTGTTCGACAATCGAGGAATAGTGGAACTCATGCCCGCGCAGAGCCGCTCCGGACGCAAAGCCGGGCATCGGCGCCAACAGTTCCGCCTTGCGATAACCTAGGTTGAATTTGCGCTTCTCATACGAGGTCACCAGCCCCAACAGACCGGCCATTTGGTGCTGAACACCTTCCTTGTCGATCAGCGCCTGACCCAGCGCCATGTATCCGCCGCACTCTCCATGAACAGGTTTGGTTTCAGCGTGCTCGCGCAATCCGGTCAGAAAGGTTTCGGCTGCAGCCAACGTCCCGGCGTGCAATTCGGGGTATCCACCGGGCAACCAGACCAGATCGGCATCCGCTGCCGGGGCCTCATTCGCCAACGGAGAAAACGGCAGAATTTCTGCCCCCGCCGCGCGCCAGCCTTCCAGCAGATGCGGGTAGGTAAAGGAAAATGCGGCATCCCGAGCCAGCGCGATCCGTTGCGCCGGAGGGCGCGGCAGCGCGGCTGACGATGGCCCTTTAGGGCCTGAGGAAGCCGCCGCCTTGATCGCCTCCAGATCCACATGTTCGCGCAGAAACGCCGCATAACCGGCTATCGCGCTTTCCAGATCGGGGTGCTCGACCGCTTGGATCAGACCCAAATGCCGTTCGGGCAGGGTCAGGTCTCCACGGCGGGGCAACACACCCAGAACCGGCAGGCCCGCACGCTCCATCCCCAACCGCGTCAGGCGCTCGTGCCGAGGGCTGGCACAGCGGTTCAGGATCACACCTGCGAACGGCAGATCCGGGTTATACATCCGGAACCCCAGCGCCGTGGCCGCAGCCGATTGCGCCTGACCACCAACATCCAGCACCAGCACCACGGGCCAGCCCATCCGCAACGCGGTCTCAGCACTCGATCCGTGGCCTAGTTCCCCAGGCTTGGCGACGCCGTCAAACAGCCCCATCGAGCCTTCGGCGACCACGATATCAGCCCCTTCGGCCTGCGCTGAAATGGCACCAAGCAAAGGATCACCCATCGCCCAACTGTCGAGGTTGAACGAGGCCCGCCCCGCTGCCGCGTGATGGAAGGCCGGATCGATATAGTCCGGTCCGCTCTTGAACGGCTGTACGGCCAGCCCGTCCTCGGCCAGCGCTCGCAACAGGCCCAGCATGACGGTGGTTTTACCCGTGCCCGAAGAGGGCGCGGAAATCAAAAGACCCGGAGGGTTAGTCATCGCCGTGGCTCCAGCTCGACCACGGGCTGTCGGCGCTCTGCGGGCGATAGCGGCGGTCGTAATCCTTGGAATACAGGCAGCTTTCGTCAAAGCCTTCACCGGCCAGCGCAGGCCCGACCATGATCAGTGCGGTACGCGAGATGCTCTCGTCCAGCGATTCTTTCAGCGTGGCCAATGTGGCGCGGATGATCCGCTCATCCGGCCAGCTTGCACGGTACACGACGGCAACCGGACAGTCTGCGCCATAGGCCGGGGTCAGGTCGGCGATGACCTTGTCCAGATTGCCGATCGACAGGTGAATGGCCAGCGTCGCCCCGGTGCGGGCGAAGTTTTCCAGCGTTTCGCCCTCGGGCATTGACGACGCACGTCCCGGCGTCCGGGTCAGAACCACCGATTGCGCCAGCCCGGGCAGGGTCAGTTCGGTTCCCAGCGAGGCCGCGGCAGCCGCGAATGACGGCACGCCCGGTGTTACGCTGACCGGGATGCCCATCTCTTTAAGACGGTGGATCTGCTCGCCCATCGCCGACCAGACCGACAGATCACCGGAATGCAGCCGGGCCACATCCTGACCGGCCTTATGTGCGGTCTCGATCTCGGCCATGATCTGGTCCAGATCCATCGGCGCCGTGTTGATGATCTTTGCGCCCTCGGGGCAGTGGCCCAGGATTTCCTCGGGCACCAGCGATCCGGCGTACAGGCACACGGGGCACGAGGCGATGATATCGCGCCCACGCAGGGTTAGCAGGTCGGCAGCGCCCGGTCCGGCACCGATGAAATGAACGGTCATGATTGTCCTCCGATGGCGACGGCGCAGGTTGCTAGCCGGTCGTCCGAGATATGTCTGAGTGAGGTCAGCCGCGCGCCGGGGCCGGCGGCGGCAAGGGCGGATGCTTCGGCCACACTGCCGGTGCCATAGGTGGCGCGGCTGCGGTTCGAGCAGGTAAGGGTGCGCTGCCCGGCCAGATCGGCGGGCGCAATGAAATGCAGGGGCAGGGCCGTGGATGCTGCGAATTGGGTCAGTGCGGCGTGGCCTTCTTTGTCAGCGACAGTGGCCAGCGCGTCGATGGTCTGACCCGCGCTGGCGCGATCGAAGGCCGCCTGCAGGCTGTCCACCGTGGCCTTAGATGAAAATCCCAATCCCGCGACGATCATAGGGTGACGCTCCATTGCACGACGGGGTAGGCGGACTTCCAGCCGCGTCGGGGCCCTAGGGCCGCAGACTGTGCCAGTTCAATCCGCAACAGCTCACCGCCCAATTGCTCGTGCCATTGCGCAAGCAGCGCTTCGCTTTCCAGCGTCACCGCATTGGCGACCAGCCGGGTACCTTCGGGCAGCGCGTCGCGGAGCCATGCCAGCAGATTGGCGCTAAGCCCGCCGCCGATAAAGACGACATCCGGCGGGGTGAGCCCGGTCAGCGCATCAGGCGCGATACCATGGACCACGTTCAGACGGTCCTGTCCCAGCGCATCGGCGTTGCGGCGAATACGTTCGGCGCGATCTGCGCGGGGTTCGATTGTCGTGGCGGTCAAGGTCGGGTCGCACATCAGCCATTCGATGCTAATCGAGCCAGTACCGCCGCCGATATCCCACAGATGCTCGCCCCGCTGAGGTGCCAGAGCCGACAGCGTCAGCGCGCGCACCGGGCGTTTGGTGATCTGGCCGTCGGTTTCAAAAATCTCGTCCGGTTTGCCCGAGGCTTTCGGGAAAGCGCGCCCTTCGCCCGCGACCTCAAGCCCGACACAGACAGGATGGTCAAAGCTGCTCAGCAGAGCCTCGGTCAGTGACACGGTCCGTGCGCGTTCGCGGGGGCCGCCAAGGGCCTCCATCACGTGCAGAGCGCTGTCTGCAAATCCGGTCTCGGTCAGATAAGTCGCCAGTTCCGCCACCGCTGCGCCGTTGCGTAATAGCAGGATGGCACGCAGGCCGGGTGACAGATGTGGCCGCAGCCGGGTCAAAGGCGCGGCGTGCAGGCCAAAGGTCAACGTGCTTTCCAGCGGCCAGCCCAGCCGAGCGGCGGCCAGAGAAAAGGTCGACTGACCGGGCAGGGCTGCCCATTCCCCGGCCTCGAAATTGCGTGCGATGACCGAGCCTGCGCCGAACCAGAACGGGTCGCCGGACGCCAATACAACGGTCGGTCGCCCGCGAAATTCGGTCAGAATCGGCAGGCCATCTGCAAACGGGACGGGCCATTCGACGCGTTGTGCGCCGGTCTCGGGCACCAGCGACAGGTGGCGTGGCGGGCCCATGATGATTTCAGCTCGTTCCAGCACTTGACGGCTTGCGGGCGGCAGGCCATCCAGTCCATCTTCGCCCAAGCCCAGAACGGTCAGCCACGGAGCTTCACGCATGACACACCTCCTGATTCTTGGTGGCACGACCGAGGCCAACGCGCTGGCCAAAGCCGTGGCCGAACAGGGCATTCCAGCCACTTATTCCTATGCAGGTCGCGTTGAAAACCCACGCCCGCAACCTTTGCCGGTACGCGTCGGCGGGTTTGGCGGAGCTGAAGGGTTGGCGCGTTACCTGCGCGACCAAGCTGTGACCCACGTGGTTGATGCCACCCACCCCTTTGCCGCGCAGATGAGCGGGAATGCCGTCGCAGCGTGTCGCGAAGCCGGAGTGACATTGGCCGCGCTGACCCGCCCGGCATGGACGGCGCAAGAGGGCGACCGATGGCACCACGTCCCCGATATCGACGGCGCGGTCGCCGCGATGTCCGGTGCGCCGCAGCGCGTCTTTCTGGCTGTTGGTCGGATGCATCTTGAGGACTTTTCTGCCCAACCCCAGCACCATTATCTGCTGCGGCTTGTCGATGAACCGGGCGCGCTGCCTTTGCCGAACTGCGATGTTGTTGTCTCGCGCGGGCCGTTCACCTTTGCGGATGACCAGGCGCTGATGCGGCAGCACGGCATTGAGCTGGTGGTGTCCAAGAACGCGGGCGGCACCGGCGCGCGCGCCAAGCTGGACGCCGCACGGGCGCTTGGCGTGCCCGTGCTGATGATCGACCGTCCGGATCTGCCGCAGCGGACCGAGCTGTCGAGTGTCGCACAGGTTCTGGACTGGCTGGCTCATTCGGGCGTGAACCTCGGGGTGTAGACGATCGGGGTGCTGTCCCGCTCGATCACGCGGGTCAGGGATGAACCTACAATGACCACGGTCTGCATGTCGGCCATGTCCGGCGTGGCTTCGGCCAGCGTTGAAATCCGGATCGCTTCATCCGCTCGGGATACGGCGCGGGCGAACAGGATCAGGCGCTCGGGCTCGCATTCTTCACGCAGAATTTCCAGCGTCTTCACGAAGCCTTCCGGGCGGGATTTCGAGCGCGGGTTGTAGAACGCCATCGCGAAATCCCCCTGTGCGGCAAGGCGCAGGCGTTTCTCGATCAACGACCAGGGCTTCAGATTATCGCTGAGGTTGATGGCGCAGAAATCATGCCCCAGAGGCGCGCCTGCCCGGGCCGAGGCCGCCAGCATCGCGGTAATGCCAGGCAGGACGTCGATGGGAATGTCACGCCACTCGGAGGGGCCGTTCTCCAGCGCCTCGAATACCGCCGCCGCCATCGCAAACACTCCGGGATCACCGGACGAAACGACAACAACCCGTTTCCCCTCGGCGGCCATTTGCAGCGCGTGCTGCGAGCGGTCAATCTCGACCCGGTTGTCACTGGCGTGCAGCGTCAGGCCGGGGCGTTCCGCAACACGTGCGACATAGGGGATGTAGCCAACGAGGTCCGTGGCCTCGGCCAGCGCAGCGGATACTTCGGGCGTCACCAAGTCTTCGTTTCCGGGCCCGAGGCCCGCGATCTTGACCCAGCCGCTCATGGCCGCCGCCCCTGACCATGCACGATGATGATCGAGAAATAGGGGGTAACCTTCTCACAGGCCTCGGACAGTTTCGTCACGGTCTGGTTCGGCATTTGCGCGAACTCCACGATCCAGGCGCGATCATAAAGACCGGCCGTTTTCAGCGCCCGTTTCACCTTGTCGATATTGCGTCCGATCTTCATCACGACCAGAGCGTCGGTCTGCGCCATGCGCTCGGCCAACGTTTCCTCGGGCAGGGTGCCGACCAACACAGTCAGTACATCGTCGCCCCATGTGATAGGGTCGCCGGTTGCTGTCCAAGCGCCGGACATGCCGGTGATGGCGGGTACAACCTCAACATCAGTTTCGTCGCGCAAACGGCTGTAAAGATGCATGAAAGAGCCGTAGAAGAACGGGTCGCCTTCACACAAAACCACAACGTCTTCACCCTGATCAGACAAGGTTTTCAGATGTGCGGCGCAGTCCTTGTAAAAGGCCGAAAGCAGCTCGTTATAGCGCGGATCGGTCACCGGAATTTCTGTGGTGACGGGGTATTCCATCGGGAATTCAACCGCGTCACCGGGGATCATGCCGTTGACGATTTTGCGCGCCTGACCGCTGCGGCCCGGCTTGCGAAAGAACGCCACATGACGCGCATTGCGCAGCAGGCGGTCGGCGCGGACGCTCATCAGGTCCGGGTCACCGGGGCCGAGGCCGACGCCGTATATCTTGCCCGCGCTCATTCGGCGCGGCTCGCGATGGCGTTGACGGCGGCCACGGTGATGGCGCTGCCACCCAGGCGGCCTTTGACGATGCAGGACGGCACCGGTTGCGCCTCCCACAGGGCGTCTTTGGATTCGACCGCACCGACAAAGCCCACCGGGCAGCCGATGATGGCGGCGGGGCGCGGGCAATCAGGATCTTCCAGCATGTTCAACAGGTGGAACAGGGCAGTGGGCGCGTTGCCGATGGCGACCAGCGCGCCTTCCAGATGCGGGCGCCACAGTTCCAGCGCGGCAGCGGAGCGGGTGTTGCTCATCTCGGCGGCCAGCGGGCGCACGCGTTCGTCATGCAGGGTGCAGATCACCTCGTTGTCGGAAGGCAGGCGAAAGCGGGTTACGCCTTCGCTGACCATGCGCGCGTCGCACAGGATCGGCGCACCGTTTTCCAGCGCAGTGCGGGCGGTTGCCACGAATCCCGGCGAGAAATGCACGAACTCTTCCAGCCCGACCATCCCGGCGGCGTGAATCATGCGGACGGCGACCTGCTCTTCGTCGGCGTCGAACCGGGCCAGATCGGCCTCGGACCGGATGGTGGCAAAGCTCTCTTTATAGATCGCCGCGCCGTCGGTTTCGTATTCATAGGGCATCAGGTGAAGTCCATGGTCATAAGTGTTTCTTCGGTCAGGCCGTGCTGGCAGGGCTCATCCCCCGCGCGGCCTTGTTTGACAAGATCAAATCGTCCGTTACGGCCGACTAAAGTGACATCCGCCACGCCCATCCGGGCGCAGCCCTTGGCGCAGCCGGAAACGTGCAGGCTGCCAGCGACACGCGGCGCCAATGCGCGGGCAATGTTACGTGTTTCCGCTTGCGCCTGAGGGCAGAACGGCGCTCCGGGGCAGGCGTCGGTGGTCATCAGCGGGTCAGCACCATCTGTGACAAAGGCCGAAGCAGGAATCGCTGTCCCGCCTTCCAACAGGATCAGCCGCCACGGGGTCACGCGCAGGGCGGCGGCACCCGAGTCCTTGATCAGGGAGTGCAGACGCCGCGCAGGCAGTTGGCCGAAGACCGCGCCGTACAGGGCTCCCAGATCATAGGCGCCGGGTTGCAATGGCGTGCCGATGGGACCCGGGGTGCTGCCCAGCCAGTTCTGCGGCAAGCCCTGCGCCGCAACCACCCGCGCCATGCGGCGTGTTTCGGGTGTGAAGTGTTCAGCGAACCACTCGGCCAGAGCGATCACCCGGTCGACGGCGTCCTCTTCCGACACGCGGCATCCTGTTTCACATCCGTCGGCGCGCAGGATCAGACCCGCGGCATCGGTCTCAAGCCGGATATCTGCCGAGTCACCAGCCAGCAAACGTTCGGGACCAGTATCTATGGCAAAGCCGAATTTGGCTGGCAGGGCGGGCAGGTCACCCAGCCGATTGATAAGCTCTTGTGCCAATCGCGCGGTCAGATCGCCTGTTTCGTACAGGGGCGAAACAAGGGTATTGCGCCGCACTTCGATGCCGGGTTCGGCATCCAACAGGTCCAGTGCCGCGAGTTCCGCCAGCAGGGGTTGATGGTCGGCCTCGTTCACCCCCCGCAATTGCAGGTTGGCGCGGTTGGTCAGGTCGATTGTACCGTTGCCGAACCGTTCAGCTAGCTCACACAGACCGAGCGCTTGCTCTGCGCTCAGCCGGGCCAGCCGTGGCCGTACTCGTACAACCAATCCGTCTCCGGACATCATCGGGCGATGTGCGCCGGGGCACCATCCCTGGACAACGGGGGCGCTCATCACAGACCCTCCAGATCGGCGCGGATCGAATTGCGGCGCGTATTCCAAAGCCCGGCTTCCAACAGCGCGCGGAACCGGTCCTGCATGGCCTGATGCGCCTGCGGGTTGGCCTCTTGCAGGAAGGCATCGACCTCTTCGTTGCCCAGCGTGGCATCGTGGTAGAGGTCGAACAGATGCGGTGCGACAGTGCCGGACAGATGCGCGAACGAGGCCATGTGATCCAGCGTGGCCGCGATCTCGGCCGCGCCACGGAATCCGTGACGTTGCATACCCGCGATCCAGCCGGGATTGGCAGCACGGGCGTGGACGACGCGGCTGATCTCTTCGGGCAAGGTGCGGGCGCGCGGGTTCTCCGGGTTGGTATTGTCCAGATGATACAGCTGCGCGCTGCCGCCTGTAATCTTCTTTGCGGCGGCGAACCCGGCCTCATGCGTGGCATAGTCATTGGCCAGCAGCAGGTCGGTCTCGGTCAGGTCCTGCAGGTGCACGAAACTGTCGGCACTGGCGACACGCTGGGTGATGCCGTCTTTGTCCTGAGCGATGTGCTCGCCTTCCAACGCGAAAGAGCTGGCCTCAAGCCACGCCTCACCGGCCTGCGTGCGCGCCTCGTCCGTATAGGTCTCGGACAGATGGGTCATGTTCAGGCCATAGCTGCTGGGGGCCGGCCCATAGACGCGGGCGGCGGGGACCTGACCGGCATAGGGGTTCCAGTCCGGGGCCTCATCGCGCTGGGACAGCGCCCGTACGGCCTGACCAAACAGCGCCGAAAGCGTCGGGAATACGTCGCGGAACAGGCCCGAGACGCGCAGTGTCACGTCCAGACGTGGGCGGCTGAGGTCGGTAATGGGCAGCACTTCGATGCCCGAGACCCGCTCGGACCCTTTGTCCCAAACCGGTTTTACGCCCAACAGGTGCAGCGCCATGGCAAATTCTTCGCCAGCGGTCCGCATGGTGGCCGAGCCCCACAGATCGACGATCAGGCCTTTGGGGTAATCGCCTTCTTCCTGCAGGTGGCGGCGCACCAGTTCCTCGGCTAGCTTGACGCCTTGGGTATAGGCCGCACGCGTTGGCACGGAACGCGGGTCGGTGGTGTAGAGATTTCGCCCGGTCGGCAGCACATCCGAGCGCCCACGATAGGGCGAGCCGGACGGCCCGGCCTCGATCCGTTTACCGGCCAGCGCGTCGATCAGGGCGTTGCGTTCGGCATGGGCCGAGGGCGCGGGGTCAAAATTGCCCGTTACCTCGGGCACGCGACCATAGACATGCAATCCGTCGCCGAATTGGCTTTCCTTGATGTCACAGACAAAACGGTCGATGCGGGTGATCGCCTCGGCGGTGCAGGTGGCCTGATCTAGGCCAAGGTCGCTTTCCAGCCCGATAGCTTGCGCCTCGTCGCGGATGTCTTCCTGCAGCCGGTCGCGGCGTTTGGGGTCCAGCCCATCGGCGTTCGAGAACTCATCCAGCAGCGATTCCAACCGCACCATCCGATCCGGCGTACCGCTTTCCTTCAGCGCGGGCGGGATATGGCCCAGCGTGACGGCTCCGATCCGGCGCTTTGCCTGCGCGGCCTCGCCGGGGTCGTTGACGATGAAGGGGTAGATCACCGGCAGATCGCGGATCAACGCCTCAGGCCAGCAGTCAGCGGACAGGGCGACCGATTTGCCCGGCAGCCATTCCAGAGTTCCGTGTGCGCCGGTATGGATCAGCGCATCCGCGCCCAGCCCTTTGCGGAGCCACAGATAGAAGGCGACATAGCTGTGACGCGGGGTGCGCGACAGGTCGTGATAGTCGTCATCGCGCAGCTCGGGCGTTCCGCGCTCGGGCTGCAAGGCGATCAGGGCCTTGCCACGGCGCAGCGCGGTGAAGTGGAATGCACCATCCGAAAAGTTTGGGTCGTCCTCGGCGTTGCCCCAGACCGTGTGCAGGTCCGCGCGCAGTTGCTCCGGCAAATCCGCCAACGCGGTCTGATAATCCTGCAGCGACCACGAAAGGCGCGCGTTCAGCAGGGATTCAGCAATCGGTTCTGCCGGCGTAGTGTCATAGCCTTCGCCTTGCAGGTCCGACAGCATCGCCTCGGCCGAGGCCAAAGCGTCCAGGCCCACCGCATGGGCCATCTGCCAGTCCTTGCCGGGGTAGGTGGACAGAACCAGTGCGGGAACCTGATCCGCCTTGGGTTTGTCGTTCAGGCTCAGCCAGCCGGTGACGCGGTCGATGATGGCTTCGATCCGTTCGGGTTCGGCTCGATGGGCAAAGCGGGAATATTCCAGATGCGGGTCGCGCTTGCCGGGTTCTTTGAAGGATGCGATGCCTGCCGAAATGCGCCCGTCCACCTCGGGCAACACCACATGCATGGCGAGGTCGGCGGGCGAGAGACCACGTTCCGCCTCGGCCCACGCTTTGCGGCGCGAGGTGGCGAGGGCGACCTGGAACACCGGTACATTGGCCGCGTCCAGTGGCGAGGTGCCCGACGCCCCTTTGCCCGAGAAAGAAGTGGCGTTGATGATCGCCGAGGGCTCCAACGCGACGATGTTCTCGCGCAGCCACTCGGCGGCTGCGGGCGTTTTGAGAGAGGGGGCGAACATGCCGACAGCCTCGAACCCGCGGTCTCGCAAGCTGCGGATCAGGGCCGCGACTGGGGCGGTATCCGCCGAGGTCAGATAGGCGCGATAGAAGGTCACGAGGATACGTTTCGCGTCGCCTGAGAAGGCGGCCTCCGCTGGGATCACGCCACGATCCGGGCACCATGCACCACACTCGGGCAGGGTTTTGGCCCCCATCACCGGGCCAGCATAAAGACCCGCTGCCAGCGCCATTTGCGCCAGCGCGGCTTGTGCGGCAACCTCTCCGCCGGTGTCGCACAGATGCGCCAGCCGCCGCAGGGTCGAGACGGGCAGGGTGGAATAGTCATCCAGCCGCGTGTCCTCGCGTCCATCCGCGGGCAGAACGGCCAGCGCAATGCCCTTGGCCTGCGCCAGCGACAGAACTTGCTGCAACCCATAGGACCAGTAAGGCACACCACCGATCAGGCGGATCAGGATGCCTTTGGCGCCCTCCAGCGTCTGCTCGACATAGGTGTCGACGGACAGAGGATGTTTCAGCGCCGTCAGATTGGCCAGCCGCATCGTCGGCATCCGCCCCTCGGGGCCGCCACCGCGATGCCAGCCCGCCGCGAAAGCGCCAAGGTCGCTGTCGGAAAAGGACAGCACCACCAGATCCGCCGGGCTCTGGCCCAGATCGGTCGGGGTTTCGGTTTCTTCTAACCCGTGGCTTTCGCGGAAGACGACGTGCATGGCTTACTCGGCAGCCTCGGTCACACCCACGAGGATATCGCGGATTGCGGCTTCTTTGATGTCGTCATGCTCGGCGATGACCACCAGACGCGAGCGGCGCTCTTCACCGGGCTCCCACGGACGGTCATATTGGTGACGGACACGGGCGCCAACAGCCTGCACGAGCAGACGCATCGGTTTGCCTTCGACGGCGGCATAGCCTTTGACGCGCAGGATGTTCAGCTCATTGGCCAGACGTTCGATCTTGGCGACTAGATCGGCGGGATCGGTCTGTTCCGGCAGCTCGACGATGATGCTTTCGAAATCGTCATGCTCGTGATCGTGGTGGCCGTCGTGATGCGAGGGGCGCGCATCCATGTCATCCTCGGCTGCGGCTTCCAGACCCAGAACGACCCGCACGTCCACGGCGCCTTCAGCAACCTCGACCATGGGCAGGGGGCGTGGGGCCTCGGCGGCGATGATTTCCTTGGCTTTGGCCACACCTTCGGGACCAGCCAGATCGGGCTTGGTCAGCAGGATGATGTCGGCGCAGGAGATCTGGTCTTCGAACACCTCGGACAGGGGTGTTTCGTGGTCGATCGAGTCATCGGCCAGGCGCTGGGCGTCAACGGCCTCGACATTGGGGGCAAAACGACCTGCGGCGACGGCCTCGGCATCGGCCAGAGCGATCACGCCATCCACGGTGATCTTTGACCGGATATCCGGCCAGTCGAACGCTTTCAGCAGCGGCTTGGGCAGGGCGAGGCCGGAGGTTTCGATCAGGATGTGATCCGGGCGCGGCTCCAGCGCCATCAGTGCCTCGATGGTCGGAATGAAATCATCTGCCACGGTGCAGCATATGCAGCCGTTTGCCAGCTCCATGATGTTTTCTGCCGGGCAATCCGGGATGGCGCAGGATTTCAGGATGTCGCCGTCTACGCCCACATCGCCAAATTCGTTGACGACCACGGCCAGACGCTTGCCCTGCGGGTTCTGCATCAGGTGCTTGACCAGAGTGGTCTTGCCCGAACCCAGAAAGCCGGTGATCACAGTAACGGGGAGTTTCTCGAGGTTGCTCATTTCAGGGCTCCAATCGGGGGAATACGGGCCGCACAGTTTTTGCGGAAATGTTCGGGGCGCTCGCGCCATTTGACCAAGCCGTCCTCAGTCGCGAGGTACTTGGTGGCACCTTCGACAATGGTTTCGACATGGTCGTTTTCGTTGAGGTGTTCGTAGACAAAGGTCCAACGACCCGGACCACCGCGCAGCACGATGGAACAGCCTTCGTCACAGTTCGACAGGCATTCCACGGCTTTCAGCGTGATGCCCTCGGGCAGATCCGCCTGTTCCAATGCTTTGTGAAGCAAGGTTCCGGGCCGTTGCGCGTCGTCCTCGACGGGCAGGCCGCGGCGGCACGTGGTACAGACCAGCAGCTCGACTGGTGCGGTCACGGTCATGTCTCTCATCCCCCCAAATCCTCATTGCGGGGGACGGGGTTTCATGCGGGCCACGTGTTGCGACATGGACCCGACACCGGAACACCCCGCCCGGTTTCATCTTCGGGTGCTGGCAGGTCTCCCGGCTTGCGGATGTCAGAGGCGGGCCTCTGTCGGATGTCCCGCCTTCCCGGCCTTTTGGGCCAGTGGCTTTGGGCACCCTCTCCGGTCACGGTCGCGGGGGCGGCTGCGTTTGACGGATAACCGCTGACGCATTCCCTTTTCATCCATCCGGGGATGGACACCAACGCAAGCGACATGCGGCACGGGCAGGGGGGTTGTCAAGCGTGAGACATGGAAGGAAACGCCCAAGGACGGAAAAGCGACCAGCCTATGTCAATCAGCGGCATCGGTTGCCAGCCGATCCCGCAACCAGGCGCAAAACAATCCCGCTGCCGCCGTTGGCTGCGCAGCCCTCTGGGCGCTGACCAGGTAATGGGATTGGGCAAAGGGAATCGCCGGACCTGCAATCGCAATCGGCGCGCCCTGCCGGATTGCGTTTACTGCGAACCGCTCCAGGATCGTTGCATATCCCGCACCGGCCATCACGAGTTGCAGCGCCGCCACTGTCGTATCCACCGAATGTCGAGGTGGCTGGTCGGGGGGCGCAGTGCCGTTGGCCTGAAAATACCGCGCCCAGTTGTCCTCGTACCCGAGGATGTGAATCAGCGGACCGTTGTTCAGTATTGGCGAGCCGTCCCCGGCGCGGCAGACTGGAACCAGCCTTTCATCGGTAAGTTTTTCGGACCGCACCCCCGGCCAGTCGCCATAACCCAACCGGATTTCCACATCCACATCGCCGGGCGTCCCACTGTCGTTCCAGATGTGCGAGACCAGACGGACAGGGATATCCGGATGCCGGGCAGAGAAGTCTGGCAGTTCAGCGGCCACCCAGTAGGTCGCCGTCGAAATCGCAGCCCGGATCGTCAGGGTCTGACGTGAGGCCGGGCCAAACAGGCTGTTGGTAGACAGCGCGATATCTGACAACGCTCGCCGCACCGTCAGCGAATAGGACTGCCCCAGCTCGGTCAACTCCAGTCGCCGTGCATTTCGGGTGAACAGCTTTTGCCCCAGCTCGGCCTCGAGGGACCGAATATGCAGCGAAACCGCTGTCTGCGTCAGGCCAAGCTCTTGCGCGGTTGTGGTGAAATTCAGATGGCGCGCGGCGGATTCAAAACTGCGTAGCCATGCGGGGTTTGGAAGGCGATCCATCTATCACCAAAAAATTTTGCCCATAACTAGCTTTATTATTCATTTTTGTTTCCGGCAGGCAACAGGTTTACTCGGCGCAAACAGCGACCTTCGGGAGGGTAATATGAAAGTCGGATTTATCGGATTGGGAAATGTCGGTGGGAAGCTGTCCGGCTCGCTGCTGCGCAACGGAATTGATCTGACTGTTCATGACCTCAACCCCGATCTGGTGGCAGAATTTGTGGCCCAAGGCGCCAAAGCAGCCGAAAACCCGGCGCAGATGATGCGGGATTGCGATGCGGTCATCACTTGTCTGCCGTCCCCCGCCGCCTCGAATGCCGTGATGCAGCAGATGCTGCCTGAGGTCGGCCCGGGCAAAATCTGGATGGAGATGTCGACCACCGACGAGGCCGAGGTCAAACGTCTGGGTGCGATGGTGATCGAACGCGGCGGCGCCGCCGTCGATTGCCCCGTGTCCGGTGGGTGCCACCGGGCGGCGACCGGCAATATTTCGATCTTTGCCGGCTGCGACCGTGCAACCTTCGAGCGGATTTTGCCGTTTCTGACCACGATGGGCCGCCGTGTGCTGCATACCGGGGAACTGGGCACAGCCTCGGTTCTGAAGGTGCTGACCAACTATCTGGCCACCGCCAACCTGATCACCTGCGCTGAGGCGTTGGTGACTGCCAAAGCCGCCGGCATGGACCTCAACACCACCTATGAGGCGATCAAGATTTCATCCGGCACGTCCTTCGTGCATGAAACCGAGAGTCAGGTCATCCTGAACGGATCGCGCGATATCTCTTTCACGATGGATCTTGTGAAAAAGGATATTGGTCTGTTTCAGGACGTCGCCGACCGTGCCGGAGTGCCGCTGGAAATCAACCCGGTGATGATCAAGATATTTAACGACGGCATCGCTCGTTTCGGCGAGCGTGAGCTGTCCCCGAACATTATCAAGCGGTTGGAAGAGGCCACTGGCCTGGACATCACCGCCCCCGGCTTCCCGCCCGAGATGCTGGACGACGAACCTGAAGAGCCGGGCTACGAAGTCATCCCGCAAGGCCGACGAGCAGAATGACACGCCAAGTGGCGCATAGTATTCAGTTGCCAATGTGGTGGAGTGGAGGCGAGTGCCGCAATCGAGTCAGTATACACGGATTTGCAAGAGATCGACACCCAAAATAACTAAAGAAATTCAATGTTATATGTTGATCAAGTTCGCTTGTGTTCCGTTTTGTGTACGATTAAGTTTTTCCGCATATAACTGATTTAGCTGGCTTTTTCTTCCGCTTCGCGCGCGATCTTAAAAGCCAGCATGAGGACAAACATACATGCGAACAATCCACTTACGTCGCCAATGAAATAACCAATCAACGTATCTGTGTTGTGGCTAAAAGCCCAACCCATTCCAAAGGTATTGATTGCCGAGGCAATTGCACCTGCGGCCATCACATCTCGCCAATTTGCTGCACGATTTGCCGTTATTCGAAAGTCCAACCCAAACTTTGCTAGCCCCCAAAAAGTTACCGCGGCACACACTATTCCAGAGAATACACCTGCAAGTCCCGCGAGTGTGAAACCCGCGGCCCCAAAGTTTATCCAGTGCGTTAGCAAGGCAGTTGGTGCGAATAACGGAATAGCTTTCCAGCCCATCATCCATGCTGACAATATGCGGACGCCATGTGGAAGGAAAAGTAAACTGGCATAGGGTGCTAGCTCTGGCGTGTACTGGGCTTGTAGGGGGAGTAGAATGTAAATTGAGATTCCAAATGCGAGTAAGTGCGCAAGCGAAATAATAAGGAACGGTGTCAGCAGGATTTGGGTGTTAAGTGCTTTCAATTGCTCAGCTACCTAGCTCTTTCGACACGACATACGATGATCGTTGTCGCCCCTGCGTGTGTTGCAAATACCCTGCCTCTACAAGCTCCCGTAAGGCTCGAAAAAAAGCGCTGCGCGATACGCCACTCAGCAATTCATGTTGCCGCAGTTCTTCCGTCTCAACCGTTTTTGAAGTTTCGCTCAGCAGCGCTGCTGCGTACACGATGTTTCTCTGCACGGCACTTAAATCATCTATGCCTATGTCGCGTTCCATACCAAGGAGCAGTTGCTTCAGACGCGCTAATTTTTCAATGCCTGCCATATTTAAGCCAAGAGGTTATGGATTGAGTACAGGATATTATGGCTTGACTATTCGTGTTAGCAAGTTCCAATTTGGCACTTATATGCATTCGCATTCGCGGCTTATTGCTGGCGAGTGGAAAATGAACATAAGGAACACGGATGCGTGCGAGTCGTGCAGGTGTCAGGAACAACATTGGCGCAGTTGCCTTTGGCCTCTTGGTGACTTTGATGGGCACAAGACCATGCATTGGTATTTTAGGACTATAGGATGAATTCTGTTTTAAAGCTCTTGGTTCTACCCTTGCTATTTCTCTTCGCTCAGTTGTCCGTCGCTTTGGCCCAAAATGCGACAAGTGAAGCGCAATTTGATGGGATTTACGAGGTCCGTATCAGCCGTATTTGGATAGATAGTTATTGGAGCGGTCGAAATGACCCAGCTTACAGGCCTGGGAAAACGAACCTAATTCAAGCTGCAATGATAGAAGTTCGAAACAACAAGGCTCGTTTTTTGAAGCTGGAGGCCAATAACGCTCTAGCTGGTCCTGTATTTTCTAACTTCAAAGGTCGCGTCAATAAGGATGGGGTCTTTAGGTTCAGTGTCACGGTGAACAAACTACTTGGAGCAGGTAAAAACTCTCCGTTTACCGTCCGTCCGTCTGTCCAACTTAGCGCACGGCCAAAAGTTGGGAATATCGCTACCGTGAAACCCAAAGGCTTTGACGAAGCTTTCCAAGCCCACATTTCTGTCAAAACGCTTGAGTTGTTCGCAAACCCAAATCCCAAGCTGGCATCAAAAGCCAAACCACAGCGAGTTGCTTCTAGTGGCGGCAACGAAAAACTAAGAACAGTGATCCAACCACTGCTTTCAGAGCTTGGGTACTACAATGGCGATATTGACGGTCTGTCAGGTCCTCAAACTAGGCGAGCGATCAAAGCGTTCGAGAGAGTAACTGTTGGACCAGATAACGGTATCTTGGACGACAAGGAGCTAGCAAAGCTCGTCGCCCAAGCGGAGGCGAAGCGAAACAGAGCTTATAAATCAGCCGCTGATACATCGACTCAAAGTGAAACAGAAAAACTGGCGTCGCAAATTCAAGAGCAACAACTAGCGCAAGCGAACGCTCTACGAGAAACTTTGGGAATATCCGCAGCGAAACAGCCAACTGACAGCGAAGACGCCAAACCTCTTGAAAAACTTGCAGCAGAAAATGAACGGTTAAGGCTTGAACTAGAAAACGCTAAACTGCGCCAACAAATTGCGAACCTAAAGCAGCAGCTACATTCGAATACAGATGTTGATCCAGCGGCAGAACAGCCCAAGGCGCTGAAGCAGGTGGTGATTGAGAAAACAAAACGTGAAAAACTTGAGGCGGAAACAGTAGAGCAGAAGCGCCTCGCACAGCGAGAAGCTATAGCTCCGAAACTTGCTGCTGCATGGTTTAACGATTTCGATGGTCAGGTCGCGCTGTCTGCAGACAAGAGCGTTGCATTTACCTGCGCTTCTCCAGAAGTTGGTTTTCTGGGACCTACCTTAGAAGTGTTCTTTGACACACCTGTTCCCTTGCAGGGTAAGCAGGAGCTATCCTTTTCCTTCGACGAGGGGCAGACTTTAGAATGGGATGAAAGCTATGGTGCTGAACTGTACGTAGGCACACTGGAAGATCCTTATGGTACTGCAAATGCACAGGGGTACGCTGCTCGTTTGTCGTTCGGCACACATCGCGCTGCGACAGGAAGTTGGGTTTGGCTCGCTGAGCGTTTCATGGAAAACGACAGTGTCGTTATTACAGTCAATGGTGTTGATCTGCCGCCAATATCGCTTCTAGGCTCATCTGAGGCTTTGGAGCATATCGCATATTTCCTACCGCCGTGTGCAATAGACGCTTCGCTCAATGATGAGGTGGGCCAGACGGCAAATGGAAACTCCGTTGAGGCAGCGGCTAATATTTTTGACGGTCTCTATAGACCGCGCGGAGCGGAATTTTCTCATTGGGATTGTGAGAGTGTTGGCCAAGACGGTGGTGCTCTTGGCATTCGCGGAAATAAGCTCACTCTGATTGAGGAAGCCTGCACTCTGAGTAATCCAACTGAAAATAAAGGCACTTCAGAGGTGGCATTTGACGCGCAGTGCGCGATTGAGGGAAGTGAGTACAACGCCAAATATTCGTTTAGAAAAACTAACTTTGGTGTTGTCTTCAGCGGTGACGGGTTTTCAGCAGAGTGGCAGAGTTGCGCAGCGCCTGACAACCTTCAAAAAAAGTTCTCTAACGAACGGAATGAGCCAGAAGTTTCTCCAGGTGATGCAGGTGCGTTAGAATTGGTTGCTCAGTGGCATCAAGCGAATGGGCGTTGTCGTGGTGACAGCGGAAATGCGCAAGCGACATTGGATTGGTGTGAAATTCGTAGCTCGATAGGGCAGGTGTTGGAGGGAATGAGCTGGTGTCACGGCCAAGATAGCAGCGCCTCGTTTGAAGAAAGCTGGCGGGAGTGCAGCGGTTCCCAAAGTGAATTAACGGATGGACAGCGAGTTGCAGCGGAGGAAGCGGAAAACGAATGGTTGGCTGCTGAGCAGGCAGAACTTGAGAATCTGGTTAGGAAACATGAGAAACTACTCCCGCGCGACGTAGATTTGAAAGGTAGCTGCGAGGATCAAAAAAATTCTGCGTGTGGTAAATTGGCTGCGAAAAATTCCAAAGTCTTCACAATGGTTTACACGTGTCCGACAGCGGTGCCTCTAGCAAACGAAGCGTTGCAGGCTTTGGGAAAAAAGAAGATCGACACAAAAGCGTTGTTTGTTCACATCAACTCCCAAGTAGCCGAGTCTGGCTTTGACGGCTTTACACCCCTTGTGAATTCAGAATTGAAGGAACTGATGATGCGCGATCCTGGCGCAGTCAAACGCACGCTGATACTTTGCCTTTCTGGTTTGAAATCAGGGAAAATGGATCTCGAGCGATTTGAGGGCGCATATTTGGAACTGGAACGTCTTGCTGAGAAGCGGGCGGAACGCAAACGGTTCGAGGTTGCGCAGCCTGAGCGCAAGCGACAATCATCAGGAATATTAATTGTTGATTGCGTAGAGCTAGGTGATTGGGCTGCTGGAATGGCTCGACAAAATAATCTCCTAGTCAATGACCCAGCGCGACTACAAGAACAATACCTTTACAACTTTGATATGTGGAATAGAAATACAAGAATAGATGAAATTAGTAGGTCGAATCTTCTGATGGCAGCGTCACGCGCATTTCGCGGCACGATTCATGATGACATTGCATTTGAACAGGAAATTAAACAGCTTTGTTTAAGTTCGCGCATGGGTTTTTCCAACCCCAAGCGCAATTAACCTTATCTTAGAAAAGCCCAGAGCCTGTGCCAGCATTGGTGGAGGCCACAGCCTGTAACAGCGAGTGCAGGCGATAGCCCTGCGCAAGTTGGGGCTGGTTCAAGCGCCACGGGCAGACAGTGGTGCTTGAAAGCCTAAATACGATGACCTCTTTGCACCGTACTTTGCTGCTGCTTCGCATCAGCAACCGCTACAGCAAATCGTTTCTTTAGACTGGTACGTGCAGTGCAAATACGGAAACAAGGCGCTGACGATTGGCAGCGGAAACGCAGTCTTTGTGAAAGCGTTGAAAGATGTCGCTGGCGCGCTGAAAACGTTGAAAGCAGCGACGGAAGCTGGTGAGTTGGATGATGCGATTGCAAAGGCAACTCAGCGCAAGAAGTCTAGGGTCAGGATGCATTGAATTCCGCCGCGCCGCGTGATTCACGGCTCCACAAACGGAGCGGTAACATGAGCGATCTTTTCTGGCTGACC